>CAZLKC010000011.1:0-56229 GCA_964560025.1 uncultured Dehalococcoidia bacterium | reverse complement strand
GCTGGAGCCGTGCAACTGGAAGACGCCCGTCGACAACTGCTCCGACAACTACCACACCGTCGTAACCCACCTCTCCAGCGCCATGGCCTACGAGAAGTACAACGGGCGCCCCCGCACCACCCACGCCCAACTCTTCACCCGCCCCCATAAGCATATGTTCGTCAACGGCCACGGCCTCACCGTCCGCGAGGTGGACGACGACACCCCCCGCGACCGCGCCGGTATGACCAACGAGAACCGCCACATCTTCTTCGAGCACCACCGCGCCACCATGCCCGAGGTCGAGCGCCGCCTCGGCTGGCGCCGCGCCCACGAAGTCCAACTCACCAACCACAGCCTCTTCCCCAACGGCGTCCTCGGCTTCCGCCTCGCCCTCCCGCGCGGCCCCCTGATGACCGAGTTCTGGCACTTCGCCGTCTACGAAAAGGACGCGCCCCAAGTCGTCACCGACGGCACGCGCAAGGGCAGCGGACAGAACAACGGGGCGGCGGGCCTGTTCGAGCAGGACGACATCGACAACTGGCGCCAGGTCAGCATGTCCGCCCTCAGCCCCCTCGCCCGCCGCTACGCCCAAGACCTCTCTATGGGCGTCGGCCACGCCATCGACAACCACCCCGACTACCCAGGCCTCGTCTCCGAGCGCTACATCTCCGAGAGCAACCAGCGCGGCTTCTACCAGCGCTGGGAGGAGTTTATGAACGCCGACTCGTGGGCCGACATCCCCCTAGACCCCATCACCGCCCCCTTCGAAGGCGAAGCCGCGATGAACGGGTAGGGGAGGGGGAGCCCGCCTCAAGTGCCTTGCGCGAACTGACTGAATCTTGCGTCGATTTCGTCTTTCATTCTTAGCCCAACTCGCTCAAAACAGTTCAGTAATTCCTCGTAAATATCTTCACCTGCGAGGAAATTCCAAAACTCCTCACCCACCATAAACTGGCTCTGGTTCTCAATCTCCAGTATGCCTCTCATAGTCCAGCGTTTGTAAGGCTTAGGGTGATATGGGTTGTAAGGGGCAGCAATTATCGTGCGTATGCCCACGTCCGGTCTCTGATATAGAGCAGCAGCAGCCCAGTCCAATAGTTGGCGCTTAAAGGATTCGAATTCATTTATATTAGGCTTTGCTGTCTTCAATTCAATCATTATCTGCTGATTTTCATTAGCAAGATACACGTCTGCTTTGCTTAGCCGTTTAGTCACTAGATCTCCTGTTGTAGCGTAAGGCCGAATTTGCGCAATTTCCTCTGCGTGGCTAGGGCTAATTTCACCTGTAGTCAACTTATTCAGTATAGACTGAATCACCCGCTCCGCATCTGTTGTCATCGTGTTTCCGATAACCTTTTGTGTTGCGACCTCGTCGAATCGGTCAGCCGCAAGTGTAATGGCCACTTTCTCGAAAATTGCCGTTCCGAAGCTGGTGTTCATAGACTGAATGAACGAAAAGAGTGCCATGCGATCCTTTCCGAGCAGACGCGTGTAGAAAGGCATATTCGACGACTCAGGGACGTACTTCCCCAGCTTGGCGCGGAGCGCACCCTCGATAATCACTTCTATCTGCTCGCTGTCGAACATTAGACTAACCTCCTTCGCTTCATATGGAAAATCGACTCCGAGTAAGCGCCTTTGTCGCCCTCCGCTCGGTTCAAAACTGGCCGCTTGTACTCTTTTACAATCTCCATATCTGCCATGAACGCAATCTGCGGATACAACCCGAATTTGTCGTTGGCGACTATGAAGACATCGTAGTCGTCCACCATGTATCTCTGGCAATTCGAAAGCACAGCCGCGATTCCCTCTATGTACGCTTCGCGCGCCTTTCTCCCCTTGCCGGAACTCATAGGGCCTATCTCGCCAGCATCGTTGCGTGGCAGATCAAACAGCTCATACGCATAAGCATGCTGCTCGTGGTAGTCAATCATCCCTACGTATGGCGGGCTAGAGAAAATCCCGCGAATTTTCTCCCGTCGCACCTGACTGCCGAATCGCGCGTCCCGCTCCGCCACGCCAGCGAAGAGGTCTATCGTGCGCGAATCGCCCACCAGGCAGATTTGGCGCGTGTCCGTGCGCAAGCCATTGAATTTGGCGATTCGCTTGATAGTGTCCTGGGAGTATCGCTTCCACCAGGACAGCATCGAGAACAACGGTTTGCATACCTGGCTGTGCTTGCCGCAGTAGTACGTTGTCGTTACCGGGCGAATTAGCGTAGCCAAGTCTGCATGCGTGGTCGCGCGCGACGAGCGCGCTGTCCGACTGAGAATCATCAGGAGCAAGTCGCGTATCAACGGATTAGGGTATCGCTCAATGTAGCGCCTGGCCGCTTCAATCTCGCTGCGAACCGATTCGTGATACCAATTGCCGACAAAGCCATTGCCGTTAGAGTGAATCTCGTGGCAGACGTTATGCTCCTTTACCAGTGCAGCATACGTGGTCAAAAAAGCATCAGCTTTTTCCTGGCCGTAGGAATCCTCGTCGATATGCCCGAGGCGCACCATCCGCCTAAAATCCTTACGCGGGAAATATGTCGCATTGAATCTGCCAAGTTTATTCAATAGGTCTGCTTCAAAATTGCGCGCCCTGCTACCTACCTGGTCTGCTTCTATGCACTTTTCAATTGCTCGCGCCGCATCCGCCAATCTGGTAAGATCCACTTCGGCCAGCTTCAGATTGCTAATCATCGTATTGAATAGCGAGACATCCACGCCGATTGCGTTTATCCCAGATTCGTTCGCCTGAACCAACGTTGTCCCGCTGCCGCAGAACGGGTCGAGAATGATGTCGCCCGGCTGGAAGCATGCCTCGGTCTTGAATTCGTCGATGTGGGTGTCGATGAAATACTCGACCAATTGAGGGATGAACTTTCCCTTGTACGGGTGCAGCCGGTGAACGTGCTTTGTCGTTTCCGACTCTTTGTACTCTTCGAACGACAGTCGCCAATTCAAGTCTTGTCCAAGCGCCTGCTTGAACGCGTTCTCGCGGTATCCGGCGCGCGCGGCGTAGTATTCCTCCAGGTCGGCGATGGCCACCCGCAGGCCGTACTCAGGTGAGAGCCTGTTCGGGATGAGCCCGTAGTTGACCAGGTAGGTGATGTTGGACGGGGTTACGGTGTAGCCCATCTTGTCGGATGCCCACGCGCTGGCTTGGGCGGCAGTCAGCAGCATGCCCGCCTGGACATCTTCCACTGTCAGGGATGAGGTTGCCATATCGGTAGTGCCCAGTATCCCGGCGCTGCCCCCTCCTGTCGATGGGCTGATGTCGCACGGCGCGGCATGCGGTGGCCGAGCCTCAAGACTACGGGCGCAAGTATAGCCACGCCTCCCCGGTGGTCAAGCGGCCCGTGTCATTCACCCCTTGCGGCTTGTCGCCCCGGCCCGATATAGACCCGCCATCCCACCGTAGGAGGCCGTTATGGGCCTGGACATCGGCATCATCTCCATCAGCTACCTACAGCGCCCCAGGGGCGTGGTGTATCGGTTCGCCGAGCACATGGCCGCAGAGGGCGCAATCAATGCCTACATGTTCGGCGAGGGGAACAGCTGGATTCCCTTCACGCTGCGCCAGACGCTCCGCCTGCTGGCCGACTTCTCCCGCGAGCACGGCCTCTCCACCGCGCAACGCGGGGAGATTCGGGAGTGGCTTGCCACGCTGCCGTGGATAGGGAACTTCGGTATTTCCTGGGACGACGATGAGGATGACGAAGGTGACGACGACAGTCCTGCCATCGAGCTGCACTTCAACTGGTAGCGGGCGCTTCCCGTAAGATACGCCCCGCCATGACCCTCGACCCCTTCCCTGCCGCGCCTGAACTGCTGACCGCCGACGCCCTCTCTGCGCTGCTGGGCGCGCCCGTCGAGGCGTTCGAATTCGACCGGGGCGGCATCACGGCGGGCTTCTTCGGCGACGTAGCGCGCCTGCGCGTCGCCTACGCCGGCGGCGCGCGCGACGGCCTGCCCGAGCGCATCGTCGCCAAGTTCCCGAGCCCCGACCCCGGCGCCTTCCGGATCGGCCTCGACCGCGGCTACTACGACCGCGAGGTCATCTTCTACCGCGACTACGCCCCCGGCTGCGGCCTGCGCGTCCCCGCCTGCTACGGCAGCGCCGTCGACGACGCCACCGGCGGCGCCCTCCTGCTGCTCGAAGACCTCTCCGCCATGCGCCCCGGCGCCCAACGCCGCCTGCCCCAAGACGCCGCCGCGCTGCTGACCCAACTCGCCGCCTTCCACGCCCGCCGCTGGGACGACCCCGCCCTCGGCGACCTCCCCTGGCTCCCCTCCGCCAACGCGGGCGCCGAGCGCTTCGCCCGCGACTTCCCCATCGCGTGGCCCACCATCCTGCGCGTGCTCGGCGCAGACCCCGCCGGACGCCTCGGCGGCCTCGGCGCCAAGGTCGCCGAGCGCCTGCCCGCCGTCAAGGCCGCCATCGCCGAGCCGCCCGCAACCTTCCTCCACGCCGACCTGCGCGTCGAGAACCTCTTCTTCGACGACGCGGGCGCCGCCGCCGTGCTCGACTGGCAGCACTGCCGCCGGGGCCGCGCCGCCGTCGACGCCGCCTCCTACCTCTTCGGCATGGGCGCCGAACTGACCGAGGCGCAGGAGGCCGCGCTCCTCGCCGACTACCACGCCGCGCTCACCGACGCAGGCGTAACCGGCTACGCGCTCGACCAGTGCGCGCGCGACTACCAACTGGCGATGGTCGACCGCTTCGTCAGCGTCGGCTCCACCTTCGCCGCCGTCGCCCCCGAGCGCCCCGGCGGACAAGCGGCGGTCAAGTACCTCAACGAATGCAGCCTCCCGACCTTCCTGCGGATGGTCGAGGCCGCCGGCATCGAGTAGCAAGCGGCGCGCGCCGCCCCAAGGAGAAGCATATGGACAAGCAACGCAGACACTACCCCGACATCGCCCCCACCGGCCCCACGCACGTCCGCGCCGTCCGCTGCGGCGACTTCCTCTTCACCTCCGGCTGCACCGCCCTCAACACTCCCGCGCAGGGCGGCACCCTCGTCGAGCAGTCGCGCGCCACCCTCGACAAGATCAAGCGCATCGTCGAGCGCGAAGGCCGCACGATGGCCGACGTCGTCAAACTCACCACCTACGTAACCCGCATGCAGGAGTACCGCGACACCGAGGACGCCATCAACGCCGTCTGGGCCGAGTTCTTCGAAGGCGACTACCCCGCCAACACCCTAGTAGGCGCCGCCGAACTAGCCCACCCCGGCCTAGACATAGAAGTAGAAGTCATCCTCGCCTTCTAACCCCACCGCGCAAGCCCGCCCCATCCGTTCGCCCTGAGGGAACTCGAAGGGCACGCCCATCCCGCCGCTCTCACGCCCTTTCCGCCAACCCCCTCGTAGGGGCGACCTGCCGGTCGCCCAATTGTAGCGTGGGCTGGTAGCATGCGAGGCGAGCAACCACTATGACGACTAGCAGTCAGGGCGCCTACTCGGACTTGCCCATTCCCCCTGGCGAGATACTGGAGGAGGAGTTGGCGGCGCGCGGGATGACCCAACGGGAACTCGCGGCGAGGCTCGGCAGACCTGCGCAGGTCGTCAACGAGATCGTCAAGGCGAAGAAGGCCATCACGCCGGAAACTGCGCTAGGCTTGGAGAGGGTGCTGGGAATCGACGCGCGCTTCTGGGTCAACCTCGAGGCGAACTACCGCTTGACCATAGCGCGCAAGCAGCAGGAAGAGGCGCTGGCGGTTCCCTAGCGGGCGAGTTAGGCGGAGAGGCGCCAAAGGAAGGACTGATCGAATGAGCGGACGCCACCCCTTCAGCGAACTGACCAAGGATTTCACGCCGGAGCGCCGCGAGCGCATCGACGCTATGAAGCGCGACCTGCTCGCCGAGATGCCGCTGCACGAACTGCGCCGCGCCCGTCCGCCATCACCCCCATCTCGTTCGCCCTGACCTCCCACCCCGCTCGCCCTGAGGGAACTCGAAGGGCGCTCTACGCCGCCCCCAACTGCTCCCGCAGGAACCCCTGCATAATCTCCGTCGAGCGCGGCGTAACGTTGTGCCCCATCCCCCCGATCACGTGCAACTCCGTATGGATGCCCGCCTCGTCGTACGCCGTCATCGACTCCACCATGCTCTCCCACGCCTGCGCCGGATCCTCGATCCCGCTGATGCCGCACGTCGGCGTCTTGCTCGCAACCTCCGCGAAGAACCGCTGACGCTGCCACTTCCGCTGCGCCAACGAATCGGGCGAGAACAGATACCCGCTGTGCGCCACCAGCGCCGCCAACGGCGCCGCCCGCCGAGGCACGATGTTCAACCCCACGATGCACCCTTGCGAATGGCCGATCACCGCCCCGCGCGACTCCTCCACCCCCAACTCCCGCGCGCACTCCGCGATGAACGCGTTGATAGGCTCCGCGATCGCGTACAGCCCCTCGATGCGCGTCCGCTCCGAGTAGCGGTTGTACCACATATAGCAGCCCGTCGCGTCGAAGTCCGGCGGCCGGTTCGACTTCGGGTCGTTCGCCGCGTCGTACTGGAACGGCGCGTTCGGCGCATAGAACGCCGTGTCCGGCAGCGCCTCCGCCAGGTCGTCCGCTAGCCCCATCATCGCCGCCCCGTTCGAACTCAGCCCATGCAGCAGCACCACAAAGCTGTCCGCCGCCTTGCCCGAAGCCGTCCCCCGCCGAGGCCCCTCTAACGTACTCATGCCCCCACCATACCCCATCCGCCCCCGCCCGCAACCCCAACGCCCCCGCCCGGCAGGGCAGGGCGCCCGTCCCCGCCGCATCCGCATAGACAGGCAACGCGCCTCGTAGGGGCGACCTGCTGGTCGCCCTCTCCCCCGCCCGCCCCTTGACGCTGCCTCCCTATAAGCTGCGAGAGTTGACACCCTGCGGGAGGGCAGGCAACATAGGACCACATCGCATGCACCGCCTGCGTGAAAGCCGAGGTGGTATTAGAGGAGCAGCATCTCTTGGAGCCAAGGCAGCATACCCTAGCCGACCTCTTCGAGGGCCAGAAGGTCTTCGTGGTTCCGAGCTACCAACGGCTCTACGTTTGGCGGCAGGATGTCCAATGGGAGCCTCTCTGGTCAGACATAGAGGGCAAAGCCAACGCTCTGCTTATCGATGCCGTGAGAAGAGATGCCGACAGCGTATGTGTGTCCGTGGGCGAACCCCATTTCCTGGGAGCAGTGGTATTGAAGATTGGCGGATACACGCCCGAAAGCGCGAGGCAGTTCAGAGTCATAGATGGTCAGCAACGCCTGACGACACTCCAACTATTAATAGCCGCAGCCGCTGCGGAAATAGAATCTGCCGGATTTTCTGATTCGGCAGTACGGCTACGAGAACTTACACTAAATTCCTCCAGACCCCATTCCTCTAGCGGCGATAGATACAAGATTACCTATCATAGACACAAGCGAGGGCACAACTATGAACGATTCGGTGATGTGATGACGGCTTCTCTTACTGGCGCTACAACGAAAGATATTACTGGGCAAATGGTTGAATGCTATGACTTCTTCAGAGGCGCTACACGGGAATGGCTTCATCTGCAAGGCACAAACATTGGACTTGCTATTTCCGCACTTGCAACGACGTTAATAGCAAAACTTAATTTGGTGGGCATTTACTTGGACATTCATGAGAAAGAACATATCATATTTGAGACATTAAATGCTCGCGGTGAGCCTTTGACTGAATGGGATAAAATCAAAAACTACCTTCTATACAAATCAGATGAAGAGCCGGGATTAGATCAAGATTCGTTTTTTGAAGAATACTTGGACCGCTTCGATGAGCCTTGGTGGCGTCGACAGGTCGGCCGTGGCGAGCAAAGGCAACAGATGGATGTCTTTGTAGACTATTGGTTGGAATCTAAGAAGAATGAACCTGTTGCCGTGAGACGTGTCTATAGAGACTTTGAGAAGTACGTAGATAACGAAAACCAGCCACTAGAATCATTGATCCAAGGCTTGATTCGAGATTCGCAATATTTTGAATCATTCACAAGTGTTTACTTTGACGCAAGTAAGAAAAACCGGGAAGCACTGTTCCATTACCGGCGTGAAATGATAAATCTAGGTGCGATTTGGCCTCTTCTGTTGCAATTGCAGCGGATAAACTCTGAGGAGTCTGAACGCCACCATTGGCTTGCTCTTCTGGAAAGCTACTTTATGCACAGAATAATCGTTGGCTACCAAGCTCGTAGCTATGATTCTCTAGCTCTAGACCTGTTAAAACTGCTCTCTACTACGAATACCAATACCACCACCATAAAAGACATCTTGCGAGCGCAACTCTTGAAATACGATGAAAATGCATCACGATGGCCATCTGATGGTGAATTGAAATCGGCTATACTAAATCGCCATTTGCCGCTCTACCTCCAACGACTGATTCTCACTGCCATAGAGCAACGCTTGGCTACCAATCTGGCTGGTAGTCACGACCTGGCTTCGACCATTCAAATCGACCATGTTATGCCTCGAAATTGGCCTACTAACTGGCCATTACCTGATTCCATTGATCAGGATTCAGCCAAAAGTATCCGCGAGAACCTTGTATACACACTAGGCAATCTCACCTTGCTTAATGGGCCTTTGAATGCATCCATCAGAGACGCTGAATGGGCCGTAAAGCGCTTCGCGATTCAGCGCCATGACAATTTATTCCTGAATCGTCGCCTGCTAGAGGAAGCAGGTGATGAATGGACAGAGGCTGGCATAGAGCGTCGAGGCGAATGGATATACTCCCAGGTGCTCGAGATTTGGCCTCGGGGCTAATTCGACATCCAAGCCGCCTGGCCCCGCCTCCTGTGCTAGGGTAGGGGGCGCTATGCCCCGCGTCAGCATCATCCCCGGCCTGCGCTACGACGACGCCTTCGCCGCCATCGACTGGCTCTGCGCCGCGTTCGGGTTCGAGCGCCACCTCGTCGTGCCGGACGACGCGGGCGGCGTCGCCCACGCCCAACTCACCCTCGGCGACGCGATGATTATGCTCGGCTCGACGCACGAGAGCGACTACGACAGCCTGCTCAAGCAGCCGCGCGAGGCGGGCGCCGTAACCCAAAGCCCCTACGTCGTCATCGCCGACGTCGACGCCCACTACGAGCGCGCCCGCAACGCAGGCGCCGAAATCGTGATGGCGCTGGAGGAGCAGCACTACGGCGGCAAGCTCTACTCCGCCCGCGACCCCGAGGGCCACCTATGGAACTTCGGCTCCTACGACCCGTGGGCCGAGCAACCCACGCCCACATAGGCGCTCATAGCAGGGCAGGGCGCCCTAAACCCGCGCCAACCACCCCCGCACGGGCACGAGCCTCTGCCCAACCGGATCGACGCCAAGGAACATGCCTTCCAGCGCATGCGCGCCCAGCAGCGCTGCCGACCCTTCCTCGTTGAACAGCACCCACGTGATGGTCTCGCGGTCGCCCGTGCGCACCCACGCCTGGCCGATGTCCATCTCCCGCGTCGCGCCGTCAGCGAACTCGAACTCCTGCTTCTCCGACGGCTCTAAGCCCAACTCGCGCAGCAGCGACGCAGGCGCAGAGACGATGGACGCGCCCGTGTCCACGAGCGCCTCCACCGTCGCCCAGCGCACGCGGTCTAGCCCGCCTATCGCTATCTCAGTGGTGAAGGTTCCCATTACCGCACCTGCCCCGGCGTGTCGACGAACTTCACCTCGTAGTCCTCCGCCTTCGGGCGCGGCGTCCAGTCCCCCTCGCGCGGCTGGATGGCGCGCGCGTGCTTCGACACCAGCATCCGCCACTGCGTCAGCGCGTAGTCCGGCTTGTACATCCGCTCCCGCCGCCACCAGCCCTCTCTGCGGTACGCGTGATGTATCTCTGCCCGCCCGAACGCATCGAAGTTGTTGAACCCCTCAACGCCCGAACCCGGCGTCGACCACACCAGCGGCCCCCACTTCTCCTCGCACTCCACGTGGAACCGCTCCTCGTCCGCGTCCGTGTCCACGTAGGCCGCTTGCAGGATCGTGTACATATGGTGGTCGGCGTCCACCGGCACGTACCACTCGTAGTGAATCATGCTCGGCTGCGGGAACCCGATTCCCTCCATCGTGCACGGCATATACCACGCGCCGCCGCCGTACTCCCCGCCCACGATGTCCGCCGAGTAGTTCTGCGGCGGGGGCGCCGCCTCCGTCGCGGCCTTCGCTTGCAGCCGCTCCCCCTCGATCTCCGCCTCCCACACCAGCGTGAACTGCGTGTGCTGCAGGATGATGCCCTTCGTCCGCCCCTCGCGCTCCTCCAACTTGATCTGGTCCTTCGTCGCCGCATAGAACCCCAGCGGCACCGGGAAGTACCCCCGCTGCACGATGTCCGACCCCCGGTGCCCGTACACGTGCCCCGGGTCGAACCCGTTCTCCACCGCCGGACGCCAGTTGCACGGAATCAGCACGCGCACCAGCGGATGGAATGCGATGCGCCGCTCGCCCCGCGCCGCCTTCATGAACTCCGGCGGCAAGTCCTCGTCCAACGACACCGGCTCCCCGTCGCCGATGTACACGAAGATCGTGCGGTTCATCTCCCGCACGTGGTACGACTTGATCGACGCCTTCCCGATGATCGCCCCGCCCGGCTCGCTGATGACCTGCACCAGGTTGCCGTCCCGCCAGTCGTAGGTGAACCCGTGCAGCCAGCACGTGATGGTGTTCTTCGTGTAGCACTCTGGCTGCGCCGAGAACGCCACCCCCCGGTGCACGCACCTGTCCTCCACGCAGTAGACGACGCCGTCGATCCGCTTGAACAGCAGCCGCTCGCCGCAGATGGTCGCCGTCTGTATCTCTCCCTCCCTCAACTCGTGGCTGAACAGGGCGGGATACCAGTAGTTGCGCAGCCCCATCTCCGCCTCGATGTAGCGCTCCCACGGCTTCTGCCGCTCGTACGCCTCCACGCTCTCCCTCAGCTGCGCCTCCTCCGTCTCGCGGGACAGCTCCTTGACCATCGCGACCCCCTTAACGGCCAATCTCCCCGCCAATGCTGCGCTGCCCCGCCCCCCAAGTCAACCCGTCGCTCCTCTCTTACGTCCTTCGCCCGCGAACCGGGGCGTGGTAAAGTGAGCGCGCTCGCCCATGAGGCCGCCAACCCAACAACACGGGGTGGAGGAGCTTCGCTTGACCTTGACCCAACGCAGCGAACCCGCGAACAACCCCTTGCCCTCCCCCTTCCCGGAGGGGTGGTATTTCGTCGCAACCTACGAGGCGCTCCGCAAAGCACGCCTCCTTCGGCTGACGTGGATGGGCGAGGCCATCGTCGCCTGGTGCGACGACGACGGGCGCGTCTGCGTCGCCGAATCCGTCTGCCCCCACCTCGGCGCCGACCTCGGCCCCCCCGCCGGTGGCCGCGTCCGCGCCGGGCGCCTCGTCTGCCCCTTCCACGGCTTCGAGTACGACGCCTCCGGCCAATGCGTCGCCACTCCCTTCGCCGACCCGCCCAAGACCGCCCGCCTGCGCGTCTTCGAGACCCACCAAATCGCCGGGCTTATCTTCGCCTGGCGGGGCATCGACGGACGCGAGCCTCAGTGGAGCCTGCCCGGCGATACGCTCGACCAGGCCGGCTGGAGCGCCCTGGCGGTCAGGACGCTCCGCTTCCCCGGCCATCCCCAGGACACCACCGAGAACTCCGTTGACCTCGCCCACCTCCGCTACGTCCACGGCTACGCCAGCGTAAGCCGCGCCGACAAACTGCTCATCGACGGCCACTACCTCGAAAGCCGCTTCGACTTCAGGCGCACCCGGAGGATTGCCAAGTTTGCCCGCCTCACCTTCTCCGTCTCCGTCCTCACCCGCATCTACGGCCTCGGCTACTCCTTAGTCGAGATACGCGAGCACTCCATCGGCATGGACACGCGCTTCTGGGTGCTGGCGACGCCCGTCGACGGCGAACTCATCGATATGACGCTCGTCTCCCAAGTGCGCGAGATTCGCAACCCCAAGCGCCGCCTCGCCGGCCTCGGCTTCCTCCCGCCCCGCCTCCGCGCTCCCCTGATGAACAAGTTCATCATCGCTATGCAGGAGAGCGACGTTCTCCAAGACGTAACCATCTGGAGCCGCAAGCGCTACCGCTCGCGCCCGCGCCTCGCCCGCTCCGACGGCGAGATTATGCCCTTCCGCGCCTACTGCGCCCAGTTCTACCCTGCTCCCGTCTCCGGCGTGGAGGAGCGGCCCGTATCCGGCGCACCCGACGTGGCGGTGCGGTGAACCTCCGAGGAGCGCTTCTATGATCTCCATGCTCACCACCTTCAGCCGCCTGGTTACCGCACGCCCATACCTAACCATCCTCCTGCTTCTCGTCGTAACCGTTGCCTTGGCTATGGGGGCGCAGTACCGCGCGACCCCGCCCGACACCAGGGCGCAGCTTCCCGAAAACAGCGTCGTCGTCCAAGCCCTTGACGAGATCGACGAGTACTTCGCCGACTCCGGCGCCGCCAGGGTAACGACCATCCTCTTCCGCGGCGACGCCTTCACGCCCAACGGCCTTTCCCAGACGGAAGCCCTCGTCGGCTCCGTCGCCGCCGACCCGGCCATCGCCCCCTTGTTGACCGACGACGACCCCGTCGTCTCTCCCGCTGCCCTGGTCAAAGCGCTGCTTCAAGTGGATTCGTTCGACTCGGTGACCCCCGCGATGATCGAATCCGCCCAAGGACCTCCGCATCTCAAGGCCGCCCTCGACGCGCTCACCGGAACCGACGCCGCCGACACGCAGATAACCGTCGCCACCCTCCGCCTCCGCGACACCGGCGACGACCGCATCGCCGACGCCGAACGCACCATCCACCGTCTCGCCGTCGAAGACCAAGGCCCCCTGCGCGCCAGCACCATCTCCTTCATCATCGTCGAGGACGAATACAAGAAGGCGACCGAAGAGGGCCTCGCCCCCTTCGTCCTCCTCTCCCTCGTCCTCATCGCCGGACTGCTCCTGCTCTTCCTGCGCACCCTTTCCGACCTGCTCCTCACCCTCGCCGGGCTGCTCATCTCCATCATCTGGATCGTCGGCGCCGAGGGCTGGCTCGGCCCCAACGCGCTCGGCCTCGTCGGCCCCCCGAACTCGCTCACCACGATGGTGCCCATCATCGTCATCAGCCTCACGGTCGACTACGCCATCCAAACCATCTCCCACTACCGCGAGCGCCGCGCCGCAGGCGACTCGGTGCTCACCGCCGTCCGCACCGGCATGTGCAACGTAACCGTGCCCCTCATCCTCGCCGCCGTAACCACCATGGTCAGCCTCTTGTCCAATCTCTACTCCCCCATCGGCATCGTCGGCGACTTCGGCATCGTCGCCGCTATGGGCGTCGGCTTGAGCTTCATCGTTATGCTCACTCTCATTCCGGCGGGACGCACAATCATCGACCGCCGACGCGAGGCGCACGGCACGCTGCGCCCACCGCGCCCCATCGCCAACGCCCTCCCCGGCGTCGAGCGCGCCGCCGAACTCCTCGGACGCCGAATCACCCGCGCGCCTGCGCCCTACATCATCGCCGTCCTCGCCGTAACCGCCGCGCTCGGCTTCGCCGCCACGGGCCTCAAGTCCGAGTTCAAGATTCACGACATCCTGCCCAGGGGCGGGAGCGTCCTCGCCGATATGAACACCCTCGACGCCGCCGTCGGAGGTTCGACCGAGCTGACCACCGCGCTCGTCAAGGCCGAGGCCACCGAGGCGCGCACCCTGCTCAACGTCCGCGACCTCACCGACGCCTTCGCCGACCCCGCGCGCCGCCCCAATGCCGCCGCAGGCCCCATCATCGCCTCCTACGAGATGTCCCTGCGCGACTGGACCACCGACAGCGGCGAGCCCGGCGACAGGTACGACCCCGAAATCGCCGACCTCTTCCGCCGAGCATCCGCCGGACTGCAACTCGACCCCGTCCTCATGCAAGAGGTGCTCGACAGGCTCAAGGCGAAAGACCCCTACGTCGCCCACCTGATGATCGACGATCCCAACGGCGTCGACCTGATGCTGCTCCAGTTCCCCAGCTACGCCAATCCTGCCCAAACCAAGTCGCTCCAGCCCGACATCGAAGACCGCTGGTTCGGCGAGGACGACGCGGTCACCGCCACCTCCGCCAGCATCATCTCCGTAACCGTTACCGACGCCATCACCGAGCATCAGTCCGAGGCCATCAGCGTAACCATCGCCGCCGCCATCATCGTCCTCGCCATCTTCTTCTGGTTCTCCGCGCGCCAACCGGCGCTCGCCGTCATCGCCGTCGGCCCCATCGTCCTCGTCCTCATCTCCGTGCTCGGCACGATGGCGCTCCTCGGCATTCCCTACACCATCATCACCTCCATGATCACCGCCCTCTCCATCGGCATCGGCGTCGACTACACCATCCACGTCATCCACCGCTACCGCGAAGAGTTCACCCGCTCCCGCGACCCCGAACGCGCCGCTGTGCGCACCCTCGCCACTACCGGCTCCGCCCTCCTAGGCTCCGCTCTCACCACCGCCATCGGCATCGGCGTGCTCGCCGCCTCCCCCATCGCCGCCTCTCAGCAATTCGGCTTCACCGCCGCCATCACCATCGGCTACTCGCTCCTGGCCGCCATCCTCGTTGTCCCCCCCGCTATGACCGTCTGGGGCGCCTACCAGAATATGCGCCTCCGCTCTATGGTCCAGCGCGTCTGGGACGACCTCGACGTCGCCATCGACGACATCCACCAACGCCGCGAGCGCGAACAGCCCGACACGCCGTAGGGTAGGGGGCCTATGCGCATCCGCAACCTCTCCAAGGGACTGAAGACCGCCTACCGCGGCTCCGACGTCAACCGCCGCGTCAAGCACTTCGACGCATGGATGGACAGGGCCCGCGCCGAGGGCGACGGCGCCGCCGCCTACGACCACGCCCAAACCGCCAAGGAGTACTACGACCTCTGCAGCGACTTCATGATGTTCGGATGGGGCGACTCCCTCCACTTCGCCCCGCTCTCCCCCCACGAGAGCCTCGAAGACTCCAAGACCCGCCACCAGCGCCTGATGATCGACAAGTTGGAGTTGGCCAAAGGTATGAACGTTATCGACGTGGGCTGCGGCGTCGGCGGCCCTATGCGCCGCGTCGTCCGCGAGGCCGAAGTCATGGTCGTCGGCGTCAACACCAGCGAGGTGCAGTTGGAGAAGGCCAAGCAGTTGAACGCCGAGGCGGGCATCGAGCATATGGTCGACTACCTCGCGTGCAGCTTTATGGATATGAGCGCCGTCGCCGACGACACGTTCGACCGCGCCTACGCCATCGAGTCGACCTGCCACGCCCCCGATAAGGCGGCCGCCTTCGCCGAGATACACCGCGTCCTGAAACCCGGCGCCCTCTTCTGGGGTCAGGAGATGTGCATGACCGCCAAGTTCGACCCCGCCGACGCCCGCCATCAGGCCATCAAGAAAGACCTCATGCAAGGCATCGCCCTCAACGACGTCGCCACGATGGACGAGGTCAACCGCGCCCTCGAATCGGCGAACTTCGAGGTCATCGAGGCGAGCGACCGTGCCGTCGACGAGCCCTCCCTCCCCGTTACGCCCTGGTATCAACCCATGGAAAGCCGCCGCAACTCGCTCCGCAACTCCATGGTCACCATCCCCCTGGGCCGCAAGGCGTTCATCGGCATGTCTAAACTGGCCGAGGCGCTGAGGATATTCCCCAAAGGAGCCACCGACGTAGTCGGCCTCCTAGACCGCACCGCCAACGCCTACGTAGCAGGCGGCAAAACAGGCCTCTTCACCCCCCTCTACTGCTTCCTAGCCCGCAAACCCCTCTAACCCTCCGCCGCTCCCGCCTTCCCCATCTGTCGTTCCTGCGAAGGCAGGAGCCTCGACGCTAGGCGCCCCGATTCCCCAAACCACCCTCGACGACACGCGGGGCAGGGTAGGGATGGGCGCCCCCATCCGTTCGCTCTGAGGGAACTCGAAGGGCGAACCCGCCCTCCCCCTCTACGACGGCGCCACAGCGGCAGTGGCGGGCGGAATCGACTGCGTAACGCGCAACTCCCGCCTGCGCTCGGTGATGCGGAACCGTAGCTTCCTGTTCGGCTTCAGCGAGGGAAGCGGGTCGATGCCGAGTTTGTAGTTCGCCGGGGATATCTCGAGGTTGAAATGGTGCGCGATCATCAGCACGTTCACCGCCAAGTGCAGTTCCATCTGCCGCGAGCCGAGGCACGTGTGCGTGCCCAGCCCGTAGGGCGCGTAGCCGGGGCTGTGGTGCTCGCTCCGGCCCGGCAAGTACCGGTCGATGTCGAACTTGAAGGGATCGGGGAAGACGTCCGGCATATAGTGCGCCGCCGTCTGCGCGACAAGGACGCGCGCGCCGATGGGCAACTGATAGTCCTCCACGATGCAGGTGTTCATCACGTTGCGCATCGAAACCGGCACGATGGGGTACACGCGCAGGCACTCCATCAGGAAACGGTGCGTTACGTCGATCGACGCGGGAGTCAAGTCCTCGACGCCGGGGTCGCCATTGTCGAACAGCGCGTCCGCCTCCTGTTGGATCCTCGCGTACATCTCCGGCTGCGACGTCATGGCGTAGACCGCGAAGGTCAGCGCGTCGCCCAGGTAGACGCTGGCGATCAACGGCGCCGACAGCGCGAAGCGCAGGTTCGACTCCGGCATGAACTGGGGGTCGCTCGCGTGCAGGCTCAGCAGGTCGTCCGCAAGGTCTCGCGGCTGCCCGGCCCGCTGAGCGGGCGTGTGGACGCTCTGCACGCGTTCCAGCAGCATCTCAATGGCCTTGGCCTTCCGCCTCATCCCAGGCGTCTTCAGCATGAACTTAGGCATAACCCCGATAACGTGGACGGTGAGCGCCCGTTCCTTGAACTTCATCAGGTCGTCTATGAGGTCTTGCGACTCGACGCTGATGCTCAACGGCGAATTCTGCGCGTTAATCATCGTCCGGCACATACGCACGGCCGGGAGCGAACTCCCGACCTCCCACGTCGCCATATGCTCCCGCGCAAGTCGGAACAACTCCTCCAACTTGCCCTCCAGCCTCGAGCGCGAGAAGGCCGACGCCATCGACTTGCGGTACCGGAAGTGATCCGCTCCGTCCAACGACGGCAGGATGCCGGCGGCCCCGTAGACCTTCTCGAACCCCGCCAAGTAGTCCCGCGCCCGCAGATACATCCGCCCGCGCCGGTGCACCCAGTGGTTCGCCTCCGGCCCCGCCAAGAAGATCATCGGCTTCGAGAAGGGCGGGCGAATCTGGAACACCGGCCCGTACTCCTTCGCTAGATCCGCCAGAAGCGCCGGGATGCGCCCCCTCCGAAGGTGCGGATTGAACAGCATCTTCCGCAACGACACCGTCGGTATCTTCTTGGACAGAGCCGACGGACGCGCCAGCGAAACCGCAAGCGTGTTGGTCACCGCGCTGGCGATCGAACGGCCGATCAGGTCCATCTTGCAGATGGCCTGGATGCGCTCCTCCGCCTCCTCGTCAAGCGAGAAGATGAAGCGGAATACGTCGCAAGTGTCGATCAAGCAGATGATGATGACGTCTCTCGGCGAAGGTATCTCGTTCTCGAAGATCGCCTTGCTGATGCGAGCCTTCACGAACTGAATCGCGGAGCCTTCCGAGGAGCCGCCGTACATCTCCGTCCGCCACGCCGAGCGCGCCAGCGTCCAGAACTCCCCCGAGTGGTGCTCCAGAATCTTCTTCTCCACCAGACCGTCAAGCGTCGAATCGATGATCGTGTCGGCGCGGCCCGCGAGCCGTTCGATCCAATATTGGGCGTTCCGTTGCGGCTCGTCGGCGATCTCCGCCAGGATGGAATCCAACACAGGATTGCCCGTCTCCGTCCGATCCACCAGGAACAGCGATTGCACGTCCGTGTCGATTCGCGACAGGAGCGAGAGCTCCGCAAGCGCGGCGCCCACGATCGCGCAGTTCAGGTTCCAGCCCGGCACCTGGTGGAAGTAGCCGCTCTCCTCGCTGAGCAGCATCAGCACCAACTCTTCCGGCAGGCTGAGCCCTTGGGCCGTCGCTCCCTCCGTAAGGGAACTCATCGCTAATGCCTCCCTGCGCCGCGCCGCTGCGGCCCCGCGCCGCTTGAACCCGCTGCGCTCCAAGCCAATGTATCCCGCCGTCTCGCCCCCCGTCAACCGCGACCGCCGCCCGATCCTGTCCGCCCTCTCCCCCTTATTCGTCGCTCCCGCGTAGGCGGGAACCTCGACGCTAGACGCCCCGATGTGCGAGCCCGCCTCCGACGACAACCGGGGCAGGGCAGAGGCCTCCCCCCGTTCGCCCTCCTCCTTCCTTCCATCGTTCGCCCCGAGGGAACTCGAAAGCGAACACCCCTCGCCTTGCGCTCCGCCCGCCGCGCGCCGATGCTATGCCTCATCACCCCAGCGAGGACGCTATGACCACCGCTTTCCTCACCCACGAACAACGCCAACTCGCCGAGCGCGTCGCCGCCCGCCTCGTCGAGCGCGGCGAAACCGTCGCCGTCGGCGAGGCCACCACCGGCGGCCTCGTCTCCGCCGCCCTGCTCTCGCTCCCCGGCGCGTCGCGCTACTACGCCGGAGGCGCCGTCCTCTACACCATCGGCTCCCGCGTCGCCCTCGCAGGCGTCCCCGCCGAGGTCTACGCCAACTACCGGGGAACCACCCCCGATATGCTCGCCGCGCTCGCCGACGCCCTGCGCCAGCGCCTCGGCGCAACCTGGTGCATCGCCGAATCCGGCCTCGCCGGGCCCACGGGCGGGCGCTTCGGCGGCGCCGTCGGCAGCACCAACCTCGCCGTCGCCGGCCCCGTCAGCTGCGCCGAGGCCATCCAAACCGGCCTCTCCGACCGCGCCGCCAATATGGTCGAATTCACCACCCGCACGCTAGCCTACCTCGACGCCGCCCTCGCCGAAGCGTCCGCGTAGAGCGCCTCCCTCTCCGCCGCCCTCGCCGAAGCGTCCGCGTAGAGCGCCTCTCTATCCGCCGCCCTCGCCCCTCCCTATCCGCCGTTCCTGCCCCCTCCGTCGTTCCCGCTCCTCTTTATCCGTCGCTCCCGCGAAGGCGGGAGCCTCGACGCGCGGCACCTCGCATTCACAAGACCCGCCCCGACGACACGGGGGCAGGGTAGGGCGGCCTCCTTTGTAGGGGCGACCCGCCGGTCGCCCTCTTCCGCCTCCGCACCCTGTACAATTGGCGGAGCAAGGAGCCGCTTATGCGCATCGTCGCCATCGACCACGTCGTGCTGCGCTCGCCCAACGTCGAGCGAGCGCTCGACTTCTACTGCGGCCTGCTCGGCATGCAGGGCGTGCGCGTAGCGGAATGGCGCGCGGGCGAAGTCCCGTTCCCCTCCGTCCGCGCCTCCGCCGCCTCCATCATCGACCTCGTCCCCTTGCAACAGACCGCGGCCGAGCCGCCCCGTCAGCAACTCGACCACTTCTGCCTCACCGTCGCCGGAGCGGACATCGCCGAGGTGGAGCGCGTGCTGGCCGCTGCGGGCGTCCCCGTCGTCGAGCGCGGCCAACGATTCGGCGCCCAAGGCGCCGCCGACTCCGTCTACGTGATAGGCCCCGAGGGCGTAAAGACCGAACTCCGCGTCTACGGGTAGCTGACCGCCTCCCCGATTCCCTCCGTCATTCCCGCGGAGGCGGGAATTTCGACGCACGGCGCCCCGGTTCGCAAAACCAGCCCCGACGACGTCTACGGGTAGCTGACCGCACCCTCCGGCGCTGCGCTCAACTCCTGCCGGTGATGCAGCACGCGCGGATCCTCCACCGTCTCCCCCAACGACGCGCCCGGCGGCACCATCGGATACACGTTCTCCTCCGGCGCGACCCGGAAGTCGATGAGGTACGGCCCTCGATGCGCCGCCGCCTCCGCCAGCGCCTCCGCCACCTCCCCCTTCTCCGTAACGCACCGCGCGGCGATGCCGAACGCCTCGCACAGCTTCACGTAGTCGAGGCTGGCCATGCTCACCGCCTTGTAGTGGTGCTCGTAGAACGCCTCCTGCCACTGCCGCACCATCCCCAGGTATTCGTTGTTGATGATGACGAACCGCACGGGCAGATGCTCCTGCGCGATAGTCGCCAACTCCTGAAGCGTCATCTGGAACCCGCCGTCGCCCGCCACGCTCCACACCGACGCCCCCGGCCGCCCCACCTGCGCTCCGATCGCCGCCGGTACTTCGAACCCCATCACCCCAAGCCCGCCCGACGTTACGAACGAGCGCGGCTGGTCGAGCGTCAGGAACTGCGCCGCCCACATCTGATGCTGCCCCACCCCCGTAACCACGACGGGGTCGCTCTCGCGCCGCAAGATCGCGTCCAACTCGCTCAGCACCTGCTGCGGCGTAACCACCCCGCTGTCCGGCACGTCCACGCTCGGATGCTCGCGCCGCAGCTCCGCCAGCCGCTCGAACCACGCCTCGCGTGGGGCGCGCCGCGCCAACGGCAGCAGCGCATGCAGGATTATCTTCGCGTCGCCCACCAGCCCCAACGCCGCCGGAACGTTCTTCTGGATGTGCTGCGGCTCCACGTCGATCTTCACGATCTTCGCGTCCGGCGCGAACGACCCCGGCCGCCCGACCACTCTATCGTCGAACCGCACCCCCACCCCCAGCACCAGGTCGGCCTCGTGCGTGGCGATGTTGCTCCAATACATCCCGTGCATCCCCAGCATCCCCTGCGCCAACCGGTGGCTGCGCGGGAACGCCCCCGTGCCGTGCAGCGTGTTGAGCACCGGCGCGTTCGCCCGCTCCGCCAACTCCCGCAACTCCGCCGCCGCCCCCGCGATGTGCACGCCGTGCCCCGCGATGATCACCGGGCGCTGCGCCTCGTTCAGCAGCCGCGCCGCCTCCGCCACGTCCGCCGCGTCCGCCGCGCCGAAAACCGGGGCGGGCAGGGCGCCGTTCCCCTCCGCGAACTCGAACTCCTCCGCCTGCACGTCCTTCGGCAGATCCACCAGCACCGGGCCCGGCCGCCCCTCGCGCGCGATACGAAACGCCTCGTGGATGGCGGGCGCCACGTCGGCGGGCTCCATCACCAAGATCGCCTTCTTGATGACCGGCGCCGCCATAGCCGTCGTCGCGCACTCCTGGAACGCCTCCGTCCCCATGAAATTCCGCGCCACCTGCCCCGTGATCGCCACTAGCGGAGTCGAATCCATCTTCGCCGCCGCCAACCCCGTGATGAGGTTCGTTGCGCCCGGGCCGGACGTGGCGATGCACACCCCCACGCGCCCCGTAACTCGCGCGTACGCCTCTGCCGCATGCGCCGCCGCCTGCTCGTGGCGCACCAACACGTGCCGCAACTGCGGATAGTGCCAAAGCGCGTCGTAGAACGGCAGGATTGCGCCCCCGGGAAGGCCGAACACCGTGTCCACACCCTCCCGCAACAGCGTCTCGCACGCCGCCCGCGCCCCCGACGTCCGCATCGCTATCCCCGCATCCCCTTCAACCGCACCGCGGGCAGCCGCTTCAGCCGCTGATTCACCGGGTCAACCTCGATCCCCGCCGACTCCAGCGCGGTGACGCCCAACAGCGGCTCCGCGCCCTCCTCCCCGAAGATGATTGTCCCTCCGACGAAATCGCCCATGAACTCGATCCTGGCGATGGCGATGTCCACCGATATCTCGCTCCCGTCGGCCAGCTCATACGTCCTCTTACCCTCAGGCTCGATGCCGATCGCCTCCAGATGCGGCCTCGGCACGAGCGAATCCGTCGCCCCCGTATCCACCAGGAACGAACCCTCCCACGACCGCTCCCGCTCCATCGGATTGCGGATGGTCACGCTCACGTGCGTCGCGCCCATGCCCCACGCTCTCCTTACTCGCCATGTTCCTCGCCCGCGCATTCTAACAGCCGCCAGCAGAAAGAGGCGATACCGCGAGCGCACGGCATAACCCGCCTCCCCCGCTTCCCTGTGCCGCCCCCGCCCGTTCGCCCTTCCCCGTACCGCGTTCGCCCTGAAGGAACTCGAAGGGCGCCTCTCCGTCGCCCCCGCGTAGGCGGAGGCCTCGACGCGAGCTCCCCGCAGCCTCAAAACCAGCCCCACCGCCATCCCCCCCTAGACTTACCCCCGCCCCCCAGCGTCTAATGCCCCCGTGACCTTCGCCGCCGACCTCCACCTCCACTCCCGCTACGCGCGCGGCGTCAGCCCCGCCCTCGACCTGCCCGCCCTCGCGCGCGACGCCGCCGACAAGGGCATCGACCTCCTCGCCACCGGCGACTTCACCCACCCCGCATGGCTTGCCGAACTCGAACGCAGCCTCGCGCCCGACGGCGACAGCGGCCTCTTCTCCCTCCGCAGCAACGGCGCAACCCCGCCCCCGAACGCCCGATTTATCCTCGGAACCGAGGTCTCCTGCGTCTACCGCCAGGCGGGTAGGGGGCGCCGCGTGCACCTGCTGCTGTTCGCCCCCGGCTTCGACGCCGTCCGACGCATCTGCGCCGCATTCGCCCCCTACGGCGCTCTCGCCTCCGACGGTCGCCCCACCCTCTGCCTCACCGCCCGCGACGCCGTCGAGGCCGCCCTCGCCGCCGACCCCCGCTGCATCGCCGTCCCCGCCCACGCCTGGACGCCATGGTTCTCCGTCTACGGCGCCAAGGGAGGCTTCGACTCCCTCCGAGAATGCTTCGGCGACGTGCTCCCCCACGTCCCCGCCGTCGAGACTGGCCTCTCCAGCGACCCCGCGATGAACTGGCGCGTCCCCGAGCTCGATGACAAGGCCATCGTCTCCTTCTCCGATGCCCACTCCGCCCCGCGCATAGGCCGCGAGGCCACCGTCTTCGACGAGGAACTCTCCTACGACGGCCTCCGCCGCGCGCTGCTTCATCAGCGCATCGCCTACACCGTCGAGTTCTTCCCCGAGGAGGGCAAGTACCACCTCGACGGCCACCGCAAGTGCGTCGTCCGCCAGCAGCCCGACGCCACCCTGCGCGACGGCGGACGCTGCCCCGCCTGCGGACGCCCCCTCACCGTCGGCGTCGCCCACCGCGTCGAGCGCCTCGCCCGCCGTCCCCACGCCGTCGAGCAAGACGCCGACGGCTGGTTCCGCGACCCGCACGGCAAGCGCCCGCCCTTCAAGCGCCTCGTCTCCCTCCGCCAAGTGCTCGCCGAGGCCATCGGCAAAGGCGCCGCCTCCAAGGCCGTCGCCCAAGCCCACACCGCCGCCATCGCCCAACTCGGCCCCGAGCTCCCCCTCCTCCTAGACGCCCCTCTAGCCGCCGTCGCCGACGTCCTAGGCGACCGCGCCGCCGAAGCCATAGCCCGCGTCCGCCGCGGCGACCTGACCATCACCCCCGGCTACGACGGCGAATACGGCAAGGTGCGCATCTGGCCCTAACCCCGTTGCACCGTTCGCTCCCACTCTCCTCTCCCGTTCGCCCTGAGGGAACTCGAAGTGCGAACAGGCGGAACGCCGCTCCCACCCCTCTACGCCTATAATCACCCCAACCCTAGGAGCCGCACCCCATGACCACCGAACCCCAAGCCCTCAAACAAACCGTGTCCGAGGTCTACGCCGCCCGCATCGTCAACGACGAGCCGTGCGAGGTCTCCCTCGACGCCGACGGCGCCAACCAATGGGGCGCCGCCGCCTACGCCCCCGACGCCCTTGACGGCCTCCCCCAGGGCGTCATCTCCTACGGCTGCGGCAATCCCCTCGCCCTCGCCGCCCTCCGCCCCGGCGACCGCGTGCTCGACCTCGGCAGCGGCGCAGGACTCGACTGCTTCCTCGCCGCCCGGCAAGTGGGGGGCGAGGGCCGCGTCATCGGCGTCGACTTCACGCCCGAGATGCTTGAGCGCGCACGCGCCAACGCCGCCCAACTCGGTCTCCCCAACGTCGAGTTCCGTGAGGGCGACATCGAGGCGCTGCCCCTCGACGACGCGTCCGTCGACGTCGTCATCTCCAACTGCGTCGTCAACCTCGCCCCCGACAAGGACGCCGTCTTCCGCGAGGCCTTCCGCGTCCTCGCCCCGGGCGGACGCCTTATGGTCTCCGACATCCTCCTCACCCGCCCCGCCTCCGCCGCCGAGCAGCGCGACCTCGCCCTCCTCGCCGGATGCATCTCCGGCTCCCTCCCCGCTGGCGACTACGTAGCCAAGGTGGCCGCCGCAGGCTTCGCCGACGCCGCCTACGCCGTCGAAGCCCCGCCCCGCGACGGCGAATTCTGGTTCTCCGCCGCCGTCTCCGCCCACAAACCCGCCCCTTAAATCCCTTCGCTCTGACCCTCCTCCGTTCGCCCTGAGGGAACTCGAAGGGCGGTAGGGTAGGGCGCTCCCACCCGGTGTACACTACCCGCTAACCGCTGACGCGCGCGCCCGCACGCGCGTAACCGCTTAAGGAGGCTTGTATGCCCATCGGACTAGGTCTCGCCTCTTCCCACGCCCCCTCTACCCACGCCGTCGACTTCCAAGCGTGGGAGAACATCCACGTCTTCCTCAACTCCAACACCCCCCAGCCCCCCGAGACGGCGACGGAGACGGAGGAGGTCGTCAACGAGTGGATCCCCCGCATCAAGGCCGACTGGAAGACCCTCGGCGACAAGGTCGCCGACTACGGCACGGATCTGCTCATCATCATCGGCGGCGACCAGACCGAGATGTTCGACCGCAGCCTCGTCCCCAACTTCATGATCTTCGTCGGCGACTCTGCCTGGGGACAGAACAACAATCAACTCGCGGGCGAGGAGCCGTCCGAAGAGACGCTCGTGCGCCTCAAGGTGGACCGTCAGGCGTCCCAGTTCCTCCTCGAATCCCTCGTCGCCCAAGGCTTCGACGTCAACGTCTCCACCGAGCAGGTCGCCTTTGGCCGCCGCCCCGAGCGCGGCACGCCCCACGCCTTCATCGTCCCCGCTCCCTTCCTGATGCCCGAACTGAACATCCCCACCATCCTCGTCTACGAGAACACCTACGACCCGCCGTCGCCCACCGCCCAACGCTGCTACGACCTCGGCAAGGCCATCGCCCGCGCCTTCAAGAACGACCCACGCCGCATCGCCATCTACGGCTCCGGCGGCATGTCCCACGACCCCCGAGGCCCCCGCTCCGGCTGGATCGACGAACCCCTCGACCGCTGGTTCCTCCAACGCATCGAGCAGGGCGAGCCCGAGAAACTCACTGCCCTCTACAAGTTCGACTCGATGACGATGACCGCCGGCACCGGCGAACTCCGCTCCTGGATCACCGTCGCCGGCGCGATGGAGGAGATGGGCCAGCGCCGAGGCCACGTCGTCGACTACCTCCCGGCCCACAAGTCCGTAACCGGCCTAGGCTGGGCCTGGTGGCAAGTAGAGGAACCCGTAGCAGCAGGGTAGGGCGCCCCTCGTCATCCCTTCCGCCCGCGCTCCTTATCCGTCGTTCCTGCGAAGGCAGGAACCTCGGCGCGCGGCGCCCCGATTCGCAAGACCAGCCCCGACGCACGGGGGGCAAGGGCGGGGCGCCCCCGCTCATCCCCCCGCCCGCGCCGCTGCCTGCCCGGCGCTCTGCCGCCGCGGCGGCGCGGACGACGCCAGCAGCAACGCTGCCGTAACGATCAGCGCCGCGCTCGTCCAGAACGCCGCCATATACGCCCCGAACGCGTCGAACACGTACCCTGCGAACGGCGCCCCCAGCGCCTGTCCCGCCAACGTCGTCGGCAGCACGATGCCCCGTATCGACCCGATGAACGCCCGCCCGTAGTACGTCGGCCAGATGTGCACCTGCACCACCGCGTTCGTCCCTGCGCCCGCTCCTACCGCGAACGCCGCCAGCCACAGCGCCCACGTCGTATCGAACAGGATGGACACCACGATTCCCGTCAACTGGCCCGTCATAGCCAGCGCGCCCACGTAGCGCGGGCTGAACCGCTCCATCACGAAGCCCGCTGTCAAGATCGCCACGAAGAACACCGCCGCGTCCAGCGCGAACGTCGTCGCTATCAGCGTCCGGTCGAACCCCCGGTCTTCCCAGAATGGGATGCGGTGCACCATGAATCCGCCCATCGCAAATGCCAGGAACATATAGACGAACAGCATCTTCCACAGCGTTCTCGTTCGCAGCGCGTCCTTCACCGCCCACGCCGCTTCGTCTTGCGCATACGCCGGGGCAGGGGAGGGCGCCGCTCGCCTCTCCGCGTCCGCTCCCTCTCGCCCACTCCGACCCACCCCCCGCTCGCTCTGAGGGAAATCGAAGGGCGCTGCTCCGTCCGGACGCAGCCCCATGTCCTCCGGCGTCCGCCGCACGAACGTCAGCGTGATGGGAATCACGATCACCATCAGCATGATTCCCGATGCCACCCACGCCGTCCGCCACCCGAACGAATCGATCAGCAGCGTATGCACCGGCGCGAACACCGTCCCCCCTATCCCCAGCCCCGCGCTGGCGAACGACGTCGCCCGACCGCGCTTCTGCACGAACCACTTCGCCACCGGCACCGTTGTCAACAGATTCCCCGGCGCCGTTACCCCGCTCAGTCCCACCACCGTGAACAGCAAGAAGAACTGCCAGAAGTGCTCCACCAGCCCAAGCGTCAGCAGCGCCACGCCCGCGAGCGCCGCCGCCGCCGGTATCAGCAGCCGCGCCCCGTGCCGGTCGAGCAGCCGCCCGATCAGCAGCGACGTAACCCCGCTCGCCAGCAGCCGCACCGTCAGCGCCCAGCTGATCGCCCCCCGCGACACCTCCAAGTCGTCGCTGATCGGCTTCAGGAACACCCCGAACGAAAACATCCCCGTCGCGTGCACCGCGAAGTTCGTCGCGAACAACGCCCCCACGACGTACCAGCCGTAGAAGACGCGCGGCCGCCGCAAAGGCAGGGTAGGGAGGCGCACACTCATAAAAGCCCCCGGATTGTACGCCACGCAACTAACCCGCCCCTGCTCCTCCGCCTCGCCCCCATTCGCCGTTCCCGTCCCTTCCTATCGTTCCTGCGGTGGCAGGAACCTCGACGCGCCACGCCCCGCATCCCCAAGACCACCTCCGAAGACACGTGGGGCAGGGGGGCGGCGCTTGTCCCCGCCCCGCGCCTCCCTTTGTAGCGCGACCTGCTGGTCGCCCCCGCGCCCCGCACCGCGTCTGCAATCCCTCCCCCCCTCATAGGGCAGGGACAGGTTTCAAACCTGTCCTCTTCCTCCACCGCGCCCTCTTCACCGCTGCTCCGCCCCATCTCCTCAACGATCCTCGCAAATCGCCAAAGAACCGCCTCTCCCGCCCTTGCATACCCCTCGACACCCCTGAGCTGCCCGGACGCCCCTCTTTTCGCCGCCTCGTCACCCCCAACCCGAGCCGCAGCCCGCTCGAAACCCGCCCGTTACGCCTAAACTCACCTTTATCTAAGCGCCTCAGAGACTTTTCCAGCAAATATTAGGAGTTTGACTGCAAACTCTCTGTGAAATTGCTGGATAATCTCAGCAAATCCCAAATGAAACTCTTGACAGCCCCGGAGGAAATGGCGTATGCTTGCCCCATTCCAGCCCGCACTAGGGCAAGGCTGGGCGCATCAGGGGAGCGGCCGGACGAGGCGCGCGAGGCCGCTTCCCCCGAACGCCAGCCGCGAAGGAGGGACACAATGGCGAAACTGGGGGCCTACTCCTACCCCGACATCCGCTTCGGCGACGCGGTCGAGATCGCCGGACGCATCGCGGCCAAGTTCCGCGGCACCGTCAGCGTCAAGGGCCTCGCCTGGGAACTCGGCATGGCCGAGGGCAGCGGCACGCTGTTCGCCAAGGTCGCCGCATTGCGCGACTTCGGCCTCGTCGAAGGGCGCGGCGAACTCCGCCTCTCTGCCCTCGCCCAGCGCGTCCTCCACCCCTCCACCGGCGACGAAGGGCGCGAGGCCCGCGCCGAGGCGTTCCAGCGCGTCGAGCTGCTCCGCCAGCTCTACGAGCGCTTCGAAGGCGACATTCCCGACGACATGGGCCTGCTGGTCGGCCTTGAGGAGATCACCCGCTCGCCCAGAGACGAGATCGTCCGCCGCTCCCCCCTCATCCAGAAGCACCTCACCGACGCCGTCCGCGTGATGGGGCGCGAAGTCAAACCAGCAAATCGCTCAGAATATTCTGAGCCAATCCAGAGCGTTTCCGCAGCCCCGCCAGCGCCCGGATCGACCGAACTCGCCGTCTCCGCCGCTGGACGCCGCCTCGACGTCCCCCTCACCCCCGCCTACATCGACGTCGCCATCAGCCTCCTCGCCGCGCTCAAGGCCGAGATGGAGAGCGGCGTGCTAGCCCCGTCCGACGAGGCCGAGCCCGCGCCCGCCGTCGAGTCGCTCGCAAAGAAGGCCGAGTAGCCCCCTCCGGGCGTTCTATCCGATAACGAGAGACATCCGGTGACGCGGAAAAGGGGCGTCCTCGCCAACGAGGACGCCCCTTTTCTTGCTCCCGCTTTCCTCCCCATCCATCGTTCCTGCGGGGCAGGAACCTTGACGCTAGGCGCCCCGCGCCCACCAGGCCCGCCCCGACGCACACGAACGCCTCCCCTCTCGTAGGGGCGACCGGCCGGTCGCTCCCATCCCCGCACCCCCCTCAACTCCGTAGGGACAGATTTCAAACCTGTCCTGTCTTCCCGCGTTACCCGTTGATCAACTCGTTGGACGGCAGCGAAGCATCCAACGCCTTATCCGCCTGCGCCGCGCCCGTAACCGGCAGCCCCGCCGGGTCCAACAACCCGATCTGCACCAGCACCGTCGCCTGATCCCAATAGATGTGCTCGTGCGCCAGCTTGTCCCCCTCGAACTGCACCACCACGATGAACGGCACCCGCACCTGCCTCCCCGTCGGCTCAACCCCCGGCAGCATCCAGTCCATCCGCACCGTGTGCGTGAACTTGAACACGAACTCGTCGATCAGCCTGCTCTCCCCCACCGTCCGCGAGATGGGCGTCAGGCTCGCGTCCGACGGCATCTTGGGGATGAATCGGTTCGCGTAGAACCGCCCCAGCGCCTCCTGCCCCACGCCCCCGGTCATCACCGGAATGTGGTTCACGTAAGCGTGCGGAACCATCGTCTCCAGCGTCGCGCCCGTGTCCTTGGTGTCGAACTCGTGCAGCAGGTGCTCCTCCCAAAGCGCAACGAGGTCGGGGCCGGCGGTCATAAGCCTCACTCCTTTCGCTCAACGAAGCCGCCGCCGCTCTAACGGCGGCGCGCGCTGGCGAGAGGGTAGCCCCCGCCGCCCCCATCGGCAACCGCCCGCCCCCCTTGACGCTCCCCCAATCGCGGGCTAGGTTGAGCCCAACCGCGCGCCGCCCGCCGAGCCGCGCGGCCAATCGCGACGCACAGGGAGGCCGACATGGTCAAGGAACGCGAACGCGAAGAGCAGCTGCTCGCCATCGAAGAGACCGGCGAGGCCGTCGACGTCATCGAGCACGAGAAGCCCTACAAGCGCTACCTCGACGCCGAACTGGGCCTCCGCAACCACTGGTACCCCGCCCTCTTCAGCCAGGAACTCGAAGAGGGCCAGCTCCAAGGCGAGATGCTCCTAGGCGAGCGCATCGCCTTCAAGCGCGCCGGAGGCGTCGTCTACGCCTTCGAAGACCGCTGCGCCCACCGCGCCGCCCCCTTCTCCAGCCGCCCCGAGTGCTACACCCAGAACACCGTAACCTGCTGGCTCCACGGCTTCACCTACGACGTGCGCGACGGCAAGGTCGTCCAGGTCATCACCGAGCAGAACAGCGCCATCATCGGCAAACTCGCCATCAAGACCTACCCCGTCCGCGAGATCAACGGCGTCGTCTTCATCTTCATCGGCGACCTCGCCCCAGGCGAAGAGCCGCCCCCCATCGAGCGCGACGTCGCCCCCAAGTTCTTCAACAAAGGCCTCGTCTTCCATCCCCTGATGCGCAACAAGATCCGCTGCAACTGGCGTGTCGCCGCCGAGAACGGCTACGACGCCGCACACATCTACGGCCACCGCGGCGCCGAGATATTCAAGCGCTTCAACGTCGCCATACCCCTCGGCACCTACCCATCCTCCAAGAAGGTCGTAAACGTCGTCGAAGAAGAGGACGGCCCCAAGGGCGTCATCAAACTCGACGACGTGAACGTCTGGTCGGCCCAGGTCGAGGACGTCACCGTCAAGGCCGCCAACGTCGACCTCGACAACCTCCCCGACAACATCGACATCGTCGTCGGCCTCTATATGCCCTGCGGCCTCGAGGTCGACTGGTTCCCCGCCCCCGGCATGATCCACTTCGAGTGGTACGTCCCCGTCGACGAAGACCACCATATGTATATGATCACCCAATCCAAGTACGTCGAGACCGAGGAAGAGGCCGCCGCCTTCCCTCACGAGTGCGACGGCCTCTTCGGCCCTCTCGTCTGGCAGAAGATCCGCAACCAGACCGACCCGATGGGCGACGGCCCCACCTGGGGCTTCAACAACTTCGACGCCTTTGGGCGCGAGCAGATCCACCACTCCTACCAGTACGAGAACTGGTGGCGGCGCGAGCGCCTCTTCAAGCCCGACTACATCATCGTCCGCTGGCGCATGCTCGTGGACAAGTGGGCGCGCGGAATCCAGAAGCGCGGCGACTGGGCCAACACCAACGGCTGGTCCCCCAACCACGACGACTACCAGCCCGACCTCGGCCCCGGCGACTTCAAGCACTACACCCTCCGCTAGCCCTCCCGCCGCCGACCAACCGCATTGCGGTGCTCCGTAGGGACAGGTTTCAAACCTGTCCGCGCGCGCCGCCGCGCCCGTTCGCCAGTGCCCGTCCCCTTCCGTTCGCCCTGAGGGAACTCGAAGGGCGAACGGGGAAAGTGGGACGCCATTTCCGCTCTCCCATCCCGTCGCCCGCTCTTTTTCCCGTCGCCCCCGCGAAGGCGGGGGCCTCGACGCTAGGCGCCCCACATCCCCAAGACCCGCCCCGACGCACACGGGGCAGGGCAGGGCGCTCCGCCATTTCACTCCTCGCTGCTATCCTCTCCGCCGACCCAACCCCCAAGAGCGCCCCTAATGCCCTACGACCAACGCCTGGCCGACCGCGTCCTAGCCATTATCGGCGGCCAACCCTCCCTCACGCACAGGCCGATGTTCGGCGGCATGGCCTACCTGCTCCAGGGCAACTTGGCCTGCTGCGTCGTCAATGCCGACCTCATCGTCCGCGTCCCCAAGGACGAATACGCCGCCGCCCTTGGCCGCCCCAACGTTCGCGAGATGGACTACTCGGGCCGCCCGATGCGCGGCTGGGTCGTCGTCGGCCCCGGCGCGACGGACGGCGAGGCGTCGCTGGCGGACTGGGTGCGCTACGGCGCAACGACGGCGTTGGCGCTCCCGCCCAAGTAACGCGCCCCCTGCGCGAACCGCTAGCGGACGCGGGAAGCCGGTTGGCGCGGCGCACGCGCTTGGCTTGGCCTCACGACCATCATCAGCACCGCCGTCAACAGCCACGTGCCGACGAGCGTGCGGTACGCCCACAGATAGGCGTCCGTCGCGTCGAAGACCGCCCCGGCGAACACCGGCCCCGCCGCAAGCACGAACGTCGTGAAGAACTGCGTGATGCCCGTGATCGCGCCCAACGAGCGCCGCCCGAAGTACTCCGGCCACACCAACGGCTGCAGCACCACAAAACCGCCCAGCATCAGCCCGTGGTACGCCACGATCAGGAACAGCGCCATCTGGCTCCCCGCCACCAGCTGCAGCGCCACGCCTCCCGCCGTCAGCACCGATTGCAGCACAATCGCCCGCCTGACCGTGATGCGATCGGCCACGTAGCCCCAGATGAACCGCGACGCTGTCGAGAACGCCCCGTAGACCGCCAGTCCCGCCGCAGCCACCGCGGGAGTGAAGCCGATGCTCTCGAAGTAGGGAACCATGCTCGACGCGTTTGTAGACATCGAGAACAGACCCACGCTGGTCGCCAACGTCAGCAGCCAGAGCGCCGGCGACCGCAGCGCCTCGCCCACCGTCGCGCTGCGCTCCTGCTCGGTGCCCCTCGCGCCCGACCGGACGTTGTAGGCGGGCGACTGCGCCCCGTCCGGCAGCAGACCGATATCCTCCGGCGAGCGCCGCACCAGCAAGGCGAGCGGCAGCAGCAGCGCTAGCGTCAGCGCGCCGAGCCATACCCAACCTGCGCGCCAACCCGCCGACTCTACGATGACCTGGGCCAATGGGCTGACCATCAGCGCCGAAACCCCGCTGCCAGTGGCCGCCACGCCCATTGCCACGCCCCGCCGCATAACGAACCACTTGGGGATGAGCGCTCCGACGATCAACCGCCCCGTCCCGATGCTGCCGACTCCCCCGGCAAGGCCGAACAGCAGCAGGAACTCGAACTGGCTGTCCACCCAGTACAGCGCCGCCATAGAGCCGCCGTCCAGCAGCGTGCCCGCGACCAGCAAGAGCACCGGCCCGTGCCGCTTGTCCAGCACGAACCCCAACAGCAGCCCGCCCACGCCGCCGACGATCCACCGCACCGTGAGCGCGCCCATGATGCTCGCCCGCCCCCAGCCCGTATCCTCCTGCATTGGTCCAACGAACACCTGCAACGCCCAGAACGCCGTGCCGTTGCTGACGAACATCGTCATGAACCCGGCGCCGACCACCGTCCACCCGTAGTAAAAGGGCAGCCGCCGAGCTAGGGACGCAATCACAGCCGCTCCGCCCCCGCTTCCATCATCTCCGCCCCTTTTCCCATCATCCGCACCCTCTCTCGCTCGCCCTGAGGGAACTCGAAGGGCGAACGAGCCACGGCGAGCGCCTACCCACCCCCCAACTTCTCCATCAGCCGCTCCGCCGACGCCCGCGACATCCCCTCCACCGACGCTATCTCCTCCAACGTCGCCGCCCGCAATCCCGCCACGCTCCCGAAGCGCCGCAGCAGCGCGCGCTTGCGCTTCGGCCCAATCCCCGGCGCCTCGTCCAGCGCCGACCGCGTCGCCGACTTCGACCGCCGCTGCCGGTGATACGTGATGGCGAACCGGTGCGCCTCGTCCCGCACCCGCTGCACCAGATACAACCCTTGCGACGAACGCGGCAGCAGCACCGGCTCCGCCATGTGCGGCAGGAAGATCTCCTCCCGCTGCTTCGCCAAACTCGCCAACGGAACGTCCGTAACCCCCAACTCCAGGAACACCTGCTGCACCGCGTTCAAATGCCCCTTGCCCCCGTCGATCAGCACCAGCGTCGGCACGATGCCCCAAGCGCCCCCGCCGTCCGCCCCGCGCCGCTCCGACGCTGCGCCCTCACGCCCATTCGCGTAGGCCGCCGCGGCCATCACGCCCGTCTTGGGCCGGCGGCGGCGGCGCTTCACCCGCGCCGTCCCCAGCGCGTCCGCGTCCGATGGCGGCGCCTCCGCTGCGCGCGCGTCCCCGGCAGCGTCCGCCCCGCCCGTCGCGGCGCCCGCCGCCCGCAACTCGCCCAGCCGCTTGAACCGCCGCCGCAGCATCTCCTGCATCGACGCGTAGTCGTCTGGCCCCTCCACGCCCTTTATCCGAAAGCGCCGGTATTGCCCCGTCTGCGGCTTCCCGTCCTCGAACACCACCATCGAGCCGACCGCGTTCGACCCCTGAATGTTCGAGATGTCGTAGCACTCGATGCGCGTCGGCAGGGCAGGGAGGCTCAACGCCTCCTGAAGTTCCGCCAGCGCCTGGAGCACCTTGTCCGACTGGCTCAGCCACTTGATGCGCCGCTGCGCCAACCCCTCCTTCGCGTTCGCCGCCACCATCGCCACCAACTTCCGCTTCGCCCCCCGCTGCGGCGCCGCGATCCGCACCCGCCTCGCCGCGCGCCTCGACTGCCCCCCGTTCTCCCCCGCCTGCGCCGCCGCGCGCTTCTCCGTCAGCCAATCCTCCAACAACTCCGCGTACTCCATCTCGTGCTCCACCAGCAGCGCGGGCGGAATGGCGGACGACGCATCGTAGTACTGCTGCACGAACCGCTCCAGCACCTGCGCGGGCTCCTCCGCCTCCGCCCCCTCCATCAGGAAGTGGTCGCGCCCCACCACGCGCCCCCGACGCACCTGGAACAGCTCCGCCCACACCTCCCCCTGATCGATGGCCAGTGCGATCACGTCCTCGTCGTCCACCCGCGCCGACACCACCTTCTGGTTCTCCGACACCGACTCGATTGCGCGCACCTGGTCGCGCAGCATCGCCGCCTCCTCGAACCGCAACTCCCCTGCCGCGCTCTCCATCCGCATCTGCAGCGCCGCCAGCACCTCGTCCGACTCCCCCTCCAGGAACTGAATCACCTGGTGGATAACCTCGCCGTACTCTTCGCGGTCGACCGCGCCGATGCACGGCCCCACGCACCGGTGGATGTGGTACTCGAGGCACGGCCGCTCGTCCTCCCCCGTGATGACCTTCGTGCACGAGCGGTAAGGGAACAGCTTCTTCAGCAGGTCCATCGTCCGCCGCACCGACGACGCGCTCGCGAACGGCCCGAAGTACCGCGCCCCGTCCGCCTGCACCCGCCTCGTGAAGTACAACTGGGGAAAATCCTCGCGTGGATCGATCTTGATGTACGGATACGTCTTGTCGTCCTTCAGCCGCGAGTTGTACGCCGGCTTGTGCTGCTTGATCAGCAGATTCTCCAGCAGCAGCGCCTCCGACTCCGTCTCCGCCACGATGTACTCGAAGTCGGCGATGTGCGACACCATCACCTTGATCTTCGGCTCCTTGCCGTACGGCGTCTGGAAGTACGACCGCACCCGGTTGCGCAGGCTCGCCGCCTTCCCCACGTAGATCACCCGCCCCCCCTCGTCCTTCATCAGATACACCCCGGGCGCGGTCGGCAACGCCTTCACCCTCTCGGCGAAGCCGTCCTCAACGCGGTTGCGGGCGCGGACGCTCACTGCGTCAAAAGCCTCCCTCTTGCACGCGCCGCCCAACCAACGGCGCTCCCCCCATTCTACGCGCGCCCTCCATCCGCTACCCTCTCCCCCCATGACCATCTCCCTCGACCCTCACCTCTTCGGCTCCCCGCTCCTCCCGTGGGCGACGCTGACCGCGCTGCTTGGCGTCGGCGCGGGCGTATGGCTCTTCCTCCGCAACGCGCCGATGGAGCGGCAGGCCGCCTACGGCCTCGCCTTCGGCGCCCTCTTCTGGGGCGTCGTAGGAGCCCGCGTCCTCCACGTCGTCGACTACGCCGGGTTCTACGCCGACGCCCCCTTCCGCGTCCTCTACCTCTGGAGCGGCGGCATGGCGCTCTGGGGCGGTCTCATCGGCGGCGCCGCCTACGCCGCATGGCGCTTGCGGCGCGACCGCACGCTCCTCGCGCGCGTAGCGGACACGGCGGCGCTGCCCGTGCTCATCGGCATGGCCGTCGGACGCGTAGGCGACCTCATCGGCGGCGAGAGGGCAGGGCGCCTCACCTCCCTGCCCTGGGGCGTGAACTACGCCCACGAGGACGCCGAGGCCTACGCAGGCGGCGCCGCCGTCCACCCCGTCGCCGCGTACGAACTGCTGCTCGCCCTCACCCTCGCCGCCGTCATGTGGCGGCTGAACGTCCGCCTCCGCGACGGCGCACGCTTCACCCTGGCGATGACCGGCTACGCCGCCGGCCGATTCCTGCTCACCTTCGCCCGCGTAGACCCCTCCTGGGGCGGCCTCCAACAAGCGCAGTGGATAGCCCTCGCCGTCGGCGTCGCAGGCGCATGGTGGCTGATTCGCACGCGCGCGCTGGCAGCCCGTCCCTCTACACCATCCTTGTAGGGGCGACCTGCTGGTCGCCCCCTCCGTTCGCCCTGAGGGAACTCGAAGGGCGCGCCCCCTCACTCCACTGGAGCGTAATCCTCGACGGCGAGGCGCAGGCGCTCATTCCCCCGGAAGCGGTCAACCTCCAGGCGGTACACCAGGTGCGCGCGCCTCACGCCCGCCGCCCACGACTGGCGGAACGCCACCGCGTCCCACGTCGCCCCGCCGTGCCTCACCGAGAGGCGCAGGTGCTGCCCGTCCGCGCCCATAGTGCTAACGCGCACCGCCTCCGCGCCCCGCGCCAAGAACAGCGGCGCCGGATTGCCGACCCCGAACGGCGCCATCCGCTGCATCGCCTCGAACTCCTTGCCGCGCATCAGGTCGGCGGGCCCCGCCTCCGCATCGATAACGCCGTCGGCCGGGCCGCGATGTCCGTCCAGCCGCTCCTCAGCGACCGCGCGCAGCCGCCCCAACGCCTCCGGCAGCCGTTCCGCCGAGCAGGTGAACCCTGCCGCCTGCTCGTGCCCGCCGAACCGGTGCAACAGCCCCGCGACCGAATCCAGCGCGTCCCGCCAGTGGAAGCCGCCCGCCGCGCGGCAAGAGACGCGCGCCACCCCGCCGTCCCGTGCGTAGACCAGCGCCGGAACGCCGTAGCGCTCCGCCAGCTTGCCCGCCACCAGCCCGACCACGCCCGGGTTGAAGTCGCCGCCGCCGGCAATTGCCAGCGCGCCTGGCCCACCCGCGTTCTCGATCTGCCCCAACGCCGCTTGCAGCGTCTCCTCCGTCAGTTGCTGACGGCGGCGGTTCTGCGCCTCCATCTCCGCCGCCAGCGCAGCCGCCCGCCCCGCGTCGTCCGTCATCAGCAGTTCGTAGGCCGAGTCGGCGTGGCCCAGCCGCCCCGCCGCGTTGAGACGCGGGCCGATGCGGAAGCCGATGTCCTGCGCGTCCGCGAATGCTTGCTCCACGCCCGCCGAGCGCATCAGCGCCACCAGGCCCTGGTTGCGCGTCTCGCGCAGCTGGTGCAGGCCGCGAGCGACGATGTAGCGGTTCTCCCCTTGCAGCGGCGCAAGGTCGGTGATCGCGCCGATGGCCGCCAACTCGAACAGCCCCTCCGACCAATCCCCGCGCGCCTCCGGCTCCAACAGCGCCTGCGCCACCTTCAGCGCCATGCCCACGCCCGTCAACTGCTCGGACGCGCCGCCGCTCCCGTCCAATTTGGGGTTCACGATGGCCGCCGCGTCCGGCGCCGTATCGCCCGGCAGATGATGGTCCGTGATGACGACGTCGATGCCCAGCGCCTTGGCGCGCGCGACCGCCTCCACGTCCGTAACGCCGCAATCGACGGTTACGATGACGCGCGCGCCCCGCGCCGCAAGCGCCTCCACCGCGCCGATGTTCAGCCCGTGCCCCTCCGCGACGCGGTGCGGGATATAGGCGAAGGCGCGCAGGCCGAAGCGCCCCAGCGCGCGCGTCATCAGCGCCGCGCCCGTAACCCCGTCCGCGTCGAAGTCGCCGTAGACCGCCGCCGTCTCTCCGCGCTCCCGCGCCAAGCGCAGACGCTCCACCGCCTCCTCCACGCCGCTCAGCACGGAGGGCGGCAGGTACAGCGATTCGGCGCAGTCGAGGAAGTCCTCCGCCTCGCTCCGCGTCGCCACGCCCCGCGCGCGCAGCAGCCGCGCCGTCAGCGGCGGCGCGCCCAACTCCGGCCCAGGCAGGGCGGGCAGCACGCGCCAACGCCGTTGGCGGCCCTGGATAGCGTCGGAGGGGGTGGTCACGGAGTAGGGCAGCGTCAGACCGCGCGGAAGATGAGCGACGCGTTGTGGCCGCCAAACCCAAGGTTGTTGCTCATCGCCGCCTTGACCGTCCCCCGGTGGGCGAGGTTCGGCGTGTAGTCCAGGTCGCAGTCCGGATCCGGCTCCTCCAGGTTGATGGTCGGCGGCACGGCGCCCTCGGACACGGCCATAGCGCTGATGACCGCCTCCACGCCGCCCGCCGCTCCCAGCAGGTGCCCCGTCATCGACTTCGTGGAGGAGACCTTCACCTTGTACGCCTCCGCGCCGAACACCCGCTTCATCGCCAGCGTCTCGAACTTGTCGTTCATCGGCGTCGACGTGCCGTGCGCGTTCACGTAGCTAACGTCCTCCGGCGTCATCCCCGCGCTGTCCAGCGCCTTCTGCATCGCCCGCGCCGCGCCCGCGCCCTCCGGGTCCGGCTGCGTAACGTGGTGCGCGTCCGATGTCGCGCCGTACCCCCCCAGCTCGGCGAGCGGCGCCGCGCCCCGCCGCTCGGCGCTCGACGCGGTTTCGAGCACCATCACGCCCGCCCCCTCGCCCATCACGAACCCGTCCCGCCCCGCGTCGAACGGGCGGCTTGCGCCTTGCGGATCGTCGTTGCGCCTCGATAGCGCCAGGCAAGCGTTGAACCCGGCGACCGCGATGGGGCAGATGGGCGCCTCCGCGCCGCCCGCGATAGCGATGTCAACCTCGCCCCGCCGCAGCATCTCGAACGCTATCCCGATCGCGTCCGCGCCCGACGAGCAGGCCGTCACCGTGCACAGATTCGGCCCCTGCGCCCCGAAGATGATGCTCACCTGCCCAGGCCCCATGTCCGCCAGCATCATCGGCACCAGGAACGGGTTGACACGGCTCGGCCCCCGCTCCGCCAGCACGCCCCACTGGTTGGACAGCGTGATGATGCCTCCGATGCCCGAGCCGATGACCGCCGCCGCACGCGTTGGGTCAACCGAGCCGTCGCGCAGGTCGAGTTTCGCCTGCTCCAGCGCCTGCGCCGTCGCGCCCACCGCCAACTGCGCGAAGCGGTCGAGTCGGAGCGCCTGCTTGCGGTCGACGTAGGCCTGCGGGTCGAAGCCGTCCGCCTCCCCCGCGATGGTGGTGGCGAACCCCTCCGGGTCGAAGGCGCGGATCGTGTCGATGCCCGACGCGCCGCGCAGCAGCGCGTCCCACGACGAGCGCGCGTCGAGACCCACCGGGGTAATCATGCCGACGCCGGTGACGTAGACCTTTTCGGGCAAGGCGAGGCTCCTGCGGAAAGGGTAGGGCGCGCCGCGCATCATAGGCGGCCAAGCGGCGCCGCTTCAACGCCCGCCCTTTATTTCCCGTCATTCCCGCGAAGGCGGGAATCTCGACGTGCAACTTCCCGCATCCGCAAGACGCGCCCCGACACACACGGGGTAGTAGGGCAGCGGCTAGGCAAGCAGCGGATCCGCCTGCTCGCTGTGCAGCGCGAACGACAGGTTGCGCGCCGTGTGAATCAGGCCGATGTGGCTGAACGCCTGCGGGTAATTGCCCAGCGGCAAGCGCGCCTGCGGATCGATCATCTCCGCGAACAACCCCAGCGGCCCCGCCGTCTCTCGCACCGCGTCGAACAGTTGCGCCGCTTCCTCCGCCTCCCCGATGGACAGCAGCGCCCCGATGAGCCAGAACGAAAGCATGTAGAACGCGCCCTCCTCGCAGTCGAGGCCGTCGTCCGTCTCGGCGGGGATGTAGCGCCGCACGAACGGCCCGTCCGCCAACTCGCGCTGCACCGCGCGCACGGTGGACGCGATCCGCGGGTCGCCCGCCTCCAGGAAGCCGACGAACGGGATGAGCAGCGCGCTCGCGTCCAAACTCTCGCCGCCGTAGTGCTGGACGAACGACTGCTTGACGTCCGACCAGCCGTTGGCCAGCACATCCGCCTTGATCTTCTCCGCCTCCGCGCGCCAGAACTCCACTGGCCCCTCGTACCCGTGCGCCTCGACCAGGGCGGAGGCGCGGTCGAGCGCCACCCAGCACATCACCTTCGAGTAGACGAAGTGCCGCTCCGGGCCGCGCACCTCCCAGATGCTGCGGTCCTCCGTATGCCACGCCCGCGCCGCCAGGTCGGCCATCCGCCGCACCAACTCCCACATCTCCTCCGTCAGGTCGCCGTGGTACTTGTGGTAGGTGGACAGGCTCAGCGCCACCTCCCCGAACACGTCCAACTGGCGGTGGAACGCGGCGTCGTTGCCGACGCGGACGGGCGGCGACGCGCGATACCCCGCCAGGTGCGGCAACTCCCGCTCCTCCAGGACGCTCTCCGGCGCGATGCCGTACAGGATCTGCATATGCTCCAGCCCCAACTGGCACTGGCCGACCACCCACCGCACGAACGCCTCCCCCTCGTGCGGGTCGCCGAGCCGGAACAGCACGCCCACCGACCAAGCCGCGTCGCGCAGCCAGCAGAAGCGGTAGTCCCAGTTGCGCCCCCCGCCGATCCACTCGGGCAGCGACGTGGTGGGCGCGGCCACGATGGCGCCGCTCGGCTGGTAGATGAGCAGGTGGAGCGCCAGGAACGAGCGCAATATCCAATCCCGCCACTCCCCTGTGTACTGCAATTTGGCCGACGCCGCCTCCCAATACCGCAGCGTCCGCGCCAACTTCGCCTCCGAGTCCATCGCCCGCGGCGAAGGCGTGCGCTTGTAGTCCCACGCCGCGACGAACGCCGCGCGCTCGTCCGGCGCCACGCTGAACGACGCCTCCGCCTTGCCGTCCGCAACGCGCAGCGGGACGTCGGTGATCAGCGCCAGCGACTCGCCCTCGCGGTGCGCCACCGCCCCGTGTCGGCCCGGCCGCAGCGCCGTAGCGCCCTCCCCGTAGCCCAGGCGCGGCTCGAACACCGCGTGCACGCTCACTCGCCCGCTGATGCCCCGCACGATGCGGTGTATCTCGTGCGGTGCCGTCGCCTGCGATGGCCGCGCCAACGGCATGAAGTCGACGACCGCGAACGACCCCGACGCGGTGGTGAACGTCGTCTCGAGCACGTTCGTCCCCTCCACGTACCGGTGGGACGACGCGTACTCCTCCCGCGGTTCGATGACGAACCTCCCCCCATCCGGGTCGAGAATCGCCGCGAACACGCTAGGCGAGTCGAATCGCGGGAAGCACGCCCAATCGACCGAACCGTCCACGCCCACCAGCGCGCACGAGTTCATGTCCCCAATCAGCCCGTAGTCGTGGATAGAGCCGTGCGCCATACACAGAGCATAGCGGGCGCTGGCGGCTCTTTGTAGGGGCGGCCAGCCGGTCGCCCACCCACTCCGCTGCCACATTGCGATTGCGCTGTCGCCGTAGAGACAGGTTTCAAACCTGTCCTCTTCCCCAACCTTCGCCTCACCGCCGCCGCTCTCCCTGATCTGTCGTTCCTGCGAAGGCAGGAATCGAGGCGCCGCGCGCCTCGATTCGCAAAACCCGCCCCGCCGACATGGGGGACGGGGCAGGGCGCCCCTCCGTTCGCCCTGAGGGAACTCGAAGGGCGAATAGGGTAGGGCCGCGCTAGCTGAACTCGACCGACCGCAGGTAGTGCCGGCCGTTGCGCCGCTCGAGATACCCCGCGCGCTCTTCCGCGTCGTGGCTGAAGACGAGCAGCCACCCCTCGTCGACAGCCTCGCTCAACATCTGCTTCTTTGCCTCGAGCGTCTCCTCCGGCTGGCGGTCGCTGGAGGCGATGCACGCGAACCGTAAGTGATGCTTCGTGGGAACGAGGTCGCCCAGCACGGCCACGCGCTCCCCGCCGTGGTTGATCATCACCACCTGGTGTCCCTTCGAAGGGCCGCCCGTACGCCGCACCTGGATGCCCGGCGCGAGCATCGCCTCGTCCTCCACCAACTCCAACAGCCCCTTTTCGTAGAGGGGCATGTAGTCGTCCTTGATGAAGCCGTCGGGGTCGCGCTCGTTCGGGCTCATCGCCTCCTCGAACGCCGCGCGCTGCACGTAGTAGCGGGCGCGCGGGAAGGTCGGCACGATGCCGAACCGGCGCTCCATCTTCGTGCAGTTCCCGGTGTGCTTGAAGTGCAGGCTGGTCAGGATAACGCCGTGAATCTCCTGCGGCGGGCAGCCCAGCTTGTGCAGCGCCGGCAGCAACTGGCTCGCCCCGACGCCGAAGGCCTGCCGCATCTCGGCGGAGAGCTTCTGCCCAACCCCGGTGTCCACGAGATAGTTCTTGCCCCCCGCCTGCACCAGCAGACAGTTAAGGCCGATGCGCACCCGATTGCGACGGTCGGGCGGCGTCCAGTCCTGCCAGTGGCTCTTGGGCGTCTGGCCGAACACCACGCCCCCGTCGACCTTGATCACCCCGTCCGATAGCAGATGTAGCGCCGTTCTCGCAGCCACGCCGAACCACCTCGCTGCTCTCGCGCAAGTTTGATGTGCACCGTCTGTGAAGACCGCGCGTGCCCCCTCGCCCGCAGGCTTGAGGGCGCCCCGAACACCCCAGGCGCCAAACGAGAAGGGGTGCGGGACGCGCACCATAGGAGCGCCTGCCTCGGATGTCAACTTACCCCCCGGGGCCGCCGCTCCGTAGGGCGGAAGGCTGCCGCGCGCCTCTCGCTTTGCCGCTATGAATAGGGTAGGGCGCCGTCGCCGTAGCGTCCCTTCCGCCGCCGCTCGCCTCTTCTGCTGTCCGTTCCCCCTGAGGGAACTCGAAGGGAGCCTCCTCCGTCGCCTCCGCCGTGATTAGGCGGAGGCCGTGCCGTGCACCGACACCGGCTCAGGCGCGGTCATCAACCGCGCCCACTGCCGCCAGTAGGCGCGCATCTGGAGTTCGTCGTCGCCACCGCCCTTGACGCTCGCCATACGGCGGGAGGCGTCGGAGTACTCAACCTCCTTCAATGCCGCGTAGCCCTGCTGGCAACCCTCCACCGCCTCCACGTCGTCCGGCGTGGCGAAGCCCCCTGGGCCGAGGAAGGAGACGAAGCTGTCCAAGCGGATGGCGCGCTCCGGCGGCTCCTCCTCCTCGGGGCCGAGGCACCACGCCGTAATCTCCACGTACCCAGGCTCGACGGGCTGGAAGGTGCGGACGTTGGTGGACATGATGTCGCTGATGACCAGGTTGGGAAAGATGAGCAGGTTGCCGCTGCACATGCACACCTGGTGCGCGCGCTCTTCTCCCAGCCGCTCCACCGCCTTGCGCCACATCTCCTCGAAGTGCGCCTTGCGCTCCTCCCCGAAGTACGGGATCCAGTGCGCCATAGGCCGCCCCCACGGGGCGACCGACCGGCCCAGGATGGAGTGCCCGTTGCCCAGCGCCTTGCAGGCGAAGCGCAGGTAGTTGTCCTTGGAGGTCATCATGGCGAACATCACGCCCTTGTCCATCGCGTTGGACTTCACTAGGTAATCGAAGTAGCGCTTGTGCGTCGTCGGCGCGTGGTACCCATCCGTGCTGTTCTCGACTGAGAGCTTGTAGTTAGCCTTCATGCTGAACGCGTGCGTCCCGCTCACGATCTCCATCCTCGTCGCCGATTGGTCGGCCACCAGGTCGATGTAGTCCTTCGCGTCCGCCAGGTAGTCGTCCAGCGATACGTCGTTCGCCCGATTGAAGTTCACGAAGATGAAGTCGCGGTAGACCGACGTGCCCCCCGGCGGCTGCGCGAGGCGCCGCTCGTTCCGGTCGAACGCCTCGCTGTACGCGTCCTCGCCCGGGATCCCGTTGATCTCGCCCTCGGGCGTGAAACTCCACCCGTGGTAGAAGCACTGGTGCACCTTCGCGTTGCCGCGCGGCTCGCGGCAGACCACCGCCCCCCGGTGCGTGCAGGAATTCAACAGCACGCGCGCCTTCCCGTCCTGCCCACGCGTTACGATGACCGGACGCCCGCCCACGCGCCGGGTTACGAAGTCGCCGGGGTTGGGAATCTCCGACTCGTGCGCGGCGTACAGCCAGCACCGGTCGAAGATGCGTTCCCGCTCCAACGCCAGGATGTCCGGGTCGGTGAACGCGGAGCGATGGATGCGGAAGAGGCCCCGCTCCTGGTCGTCGATGACGAGCTCGGGGCGGGTAGGGCGCCCGTTGTGTCCGTTCGTCGCCATAGCCTGCTCTATGCTCGGCGGCGCCGACGGACGGCGCGCCTCACAGCAGGAAGCTCACCTTGCCGTGCGGGCGCAGCGCGTCCATGTCCAGAATCGCCCGCCGCTCCTTGATCTTCAGCCCGCCGTCCTCGTGCACTAGCGTGTGCTCGTAGCGCCCCACGTACGCGTCCGTAACCTCCAGCCGCATCCGGTACACGATGAAGTTCGACGTGACGCGCAGCGTGTCCCCCGACGCCTCGCGGATGCGCACGTTGGAGATGAGCCGCCGCGTCCGCGAGTTCGGATACTCCGAGTGCACGAACCGCCCCTTCAACTGCGAGACACGCGACTCGAGGCGGTCGCGGTCGTCCGCGATGAGGAACAGGCTCGTGTGGTGGTGGCCGTCGGGAACGTCCGTCGGCGGCACATAGTAGCCGCACTCTTGCGTGAACAGGTCCAGCCACTCGTAGAGCCGCCACTCGTCCAGGAGCGCCGCCTCCTCGAACAGGAAGTCCTCGACCTCCTGGCGCGTGATCTGCTCGGCTGCGGTCGTCATAGCGCTCTCCTACGCCCCCACGCGGGCGGGCGTGCCCTGATCGCATCGCACCTGCGCCTCCCCCACACCCCTACGCCCCCACGCGGGCGGGCGTGCCGTGGATCGACGCCGGCTCCGGCGCGTTCATCAACCGCGCCCACTGCCGCCAGAACGCGCGCATCTGCAACTCGTCGTCCCCGTGCGGGAACCGCTTCATCCCCCGCGACACGTCCGAGTACTCCACCTCCTTCACCGTCTCGAACCCCCGCTGACACGCCTCCAGCGCCTCCACGTCGTCCGGCGTCGCGAAGCCGCCCGGCCCCAGGAAGGTCAGGAAGTTGTCGAGGCGCAGCGCTCGCTCCTCCGGCTGCTCCTCCTCCGGCCCCAGGCACCACGCCGTGATCTCCATGTACCCCGGCTCGATCGGGTAGAAGGTGCGCACGGTGGTGGACATGATGTCGTTGATGATCAGGTTCGGGAAGATGTGCAGGTTCCCCCCGCACATGCACACCTCGAACGCGCGCTCCTCCCCCAACCGCTCCACCGCCTTGCGGTACATCTCCTCGAAGTGCGGCTTGCGCTCCTCCCCGAAGTAGGGGATCCACTGCGCCATAGGCCGCCCCCACGGTTGCACCGAGCGCCCGATGATCGAGTGCCCGTTCCCCAGCACCTTCGGCGACAGGCGGGGCGCCTCCTCGTTCTCGTCCGCCCCCAGCAACTGCTGCATCACGTCCTTGTCCATCGCGTTCGCGCCCACAAGCCAGTCGAAGTAGCGCTTGTGCGTCGTCATCGCGTGGTAGCCGTCGATGCTGTTCTCCACCAGCAGCTTGTAGTTCCCCTTCATGCTGTACGCCTGCGTGCCGCTCACGATCTCCATCTGACCCGCCGACTGGTCGGCCACCAGGTCGAGGTAGTCCTTCGCGTCCCACAGGTAGTCGTCCAGCGTGACGTCGTTCGCCCGGTTGAAGTTCACGAAGATGAAGTCGCGGTAGATCGACGTGCCCCCCGGCGGCTCCGCCAAGCGCCGCTCCTCGCGGTCGAACGCGTCGCTGTACCCGTCCTCGCCCGGGATCCCGTTGATCTCGCCCTCCGGCGTGAAGCTCCAGCCGTGGTAGAAGCACTGGTGCACCTTCGCGTTGCCGCTCAGCTCGCGGCACACCACCGCCCCCCGGTGCGTGCACGTGTTCAGCAACACGCGGATCTTGTCGTCCCGCCCCCGCGTGATGATGACCGGACGCCCGGCCACCCGCCGCGTTACGAAGTCGCCCGGCTTGCGAACCTCCGACGCGTGCCCCGCGTAGATCCAGCACCGGTCGAAGATGCGCTCCCGCTCCATCGCCAGGATGTCCGGGTCGGTGAACGCCGACCGGTGAACCCGGAACAGCCCGCGCTCCTGATCGTCGATGACCAGTTCGGGGCCGTGCTGCCCGTGTCCGTTGCCGCGCCCGTTCTTGCCGTTGCGTCCGTTCGTAGCCATAGCCTCCACCTCGAGCCAAGCGTGCGGTGTAGCGCGCATTCTACCGCACCCCCGCAACACGCGGCTACAACCGCCGCCCCGCCGGAGCACGGCGGGGTAGGGGGTCTAATCCCCGCATGCATCCACGCTACCCCCACCCCCCTCCCTCCGCCGCCCAACCTCTCCTCCGCCGCCCTCGCCTCCCTTTCCGTCGCCCCTTCTCTCCCTCCGTCGTTCTCGCGGAGGCGAGAACCTCGACGCGCAGCGCTCCCCAAACCCGCCCCGCTGCACGCTCCCTCTTGTAGGGGCGACCGGCTGGTCGCCCCAGCGCCCCGCCGCCACTCGATTCGCCCTCGTCCTGCGCGTAGCCCCGTAGGGACAAACCTTGTCCCTACCAGAGAGGATGCGGGAGCAAGGCAGGGTAGGGGTGTGTGGGGCAGAGAGAGTAGGACATCCTCTCCTCTGTCAGTCGACCTGTCTGCCTCTGGAACGCGCCTCATTTTCAAGGCGCGTTCGGTTGAGGTGATGTTCTGGCGGCAGGAATTGGTTCCACCAGATGTATTCAGGCCTTTCCCGGACAATCGGCGGAACCCTGAGGAACAGGCAGTCAAGCGCAGCGTTGAACGCTGTTAGCTGCAAGTCATCCAAACTTATGTAGCTTTGCCGCGCTAAAGAGATAGGCCTTAGGACTTGCCCGTTGCGGTTGATATCACTCAACCATACTGAGTCGCGCGCCAGCACATCGGCAATCTGAACGTCGCGCAGCCAAAAGATATAGGGCCAACGGCGCAGGTCTTCCCGTTTCGCCGGGTCAAGCAGCAGCGGTTCAATCCAATCCTGTAGCTCGTCTATTCCCTCGCGGTGCTCAATGTCGACCACTCCTCGCCCATAGATGCAGTAGTCGTTGGCGTTATTATGAAAACCGAGCCGACTGAGGATAACGGGGTCTCCGGGCTTAAGCCTCGGTCGACCTCTGCCACTGCTCACGGTCTCCCCGCCTAGTTCGACAGCGAGAGAACGGAGGTCGAAGTCATCGTTGATTCGATCATCACTCCGTCCGTTGATTTTGAACCAGGTTGTGGTGTCCGCGCCAGGGCTAGTCCTGCGAGGCTGACTACTGCGGGCAGTCTCTGTAACGCCTGTCCCGCCTAAGTCTCGCAACCCCGGCACGATGTTGAAACGATGTGCGAGAGGGTGAACCCTCAGGCGGTCGGCCTCGCTTCGAAGTTCAGCGGGACTCCGTGAGGTTGGTTCGAGACGCTCCCACAAGTCGCGGAAGAATGCCGTAACCCCAGGCTGCGAAGTGGCCGGGTCGAGTTGAGCCATGGCCTCGCGATTGCCGGAGAGGGCTGCGCCCGTCAGATTGACAGACCCCACAAATGCGGCCTTGTCGAAAACCCAGAGCTTGGCGTGTAGGGAATGGTCGTCGAATCTGACCTTGCCGCCGGCCTCGATGTAGTCGGCCAAGGCGGAGAGGTCGCTGAGGCCGCTGAGCACGTCCTCTTCGTGGAACCGGGTAATCAGGCGGATGTCCGTGTTGGCTGCTGCCGCCTCCGACAAGATTGTTAGAGCAGGCCTGGTGACGAAAGGCGAGACGAACCAGGCGTGCTCACTTGCTTCCAACCAACGCCGGAGTGTGCGTTCGTAGTTTTCCGATTCGAAGCTGTGCGACCAGTGCGCCATTCTCGCTCACCTCGCCGTGATAACGGCGCTTGGTGGAGATGGGGGAGAGTCGAACTCCCCGTCCAGAAGAGGCGGGCACAGGATGTCCTACAGGCTTATCCGGCGATTTATCGACACGCATCGGGGCGTCCGCCGGCGGACTTCCCGCGCGCCTACCGCTGGTCTTAGGCGGACCCTAGCGGCGTCCGGCCCGCAGCGCCCCGGCTGATAGGCGCCTCCCGCCGCCGCCAGGGTGGGCGACAGGGGCGCGGCTACGTGTTCTACGCGGCCAGTGCGACTTGCTTGTTGCCAGTCACTTGGCGCCGCCTATTTAACGAGGTGTGCGGCGACCTCGGCCTGCAATCCTGTCCAACCGTCCCCTGTCGAAACCACGCATCCCCACAGGGCGTCGAACCCCTTCATCCTACACCACCCCTGCCTCACCCGTCCACCCGCGCTCGACGCTGCCGCCCAACGCCTCTTTTACGCCATAGACAGGCCGCCGCCGCGCGGAGCGGCGCGGGCGGGGTAGGGCGCCCTCAGCGCCCCTGACGGATGGCGCGGGCCACCTCCCGCTCCGTCTCCCGCTCGATGATGCGCTTGCGCTTGTCGTACTGGCGCCGCCCCCTCGCCACCGCCAACTGCACCTTCGCGTAGTGCCCCTTCACGTAGAGGCGCAGCGGCACCAGCGTGAAGCCCTTGGCCGCTACGGCGGCGGACAGGCGCGCCGCCTCGTCGCGCCGCACCAGCAGCTTGCGCGGGCGGGCGGGCTCGTGGTTCCACGGCCCCGCCGCCGGCCACGGCGCCACGTGCATCCCGTGCAGCCACAACTCGCGCCCCTGCGGCATGGCGTACGCCTCACGCAGGTTGGCGCGCCCCTGGCGCATCGACTTGATCTCCGTCCCCGTCAGCACCAGCCCCGCCTCCACGCTCTCCAGCACCTCGTAATCGAAGCGCGCGCGGCGGTTGTCCGCGAGCGTCTTGAAGTAGGGCTGCGGCTGCGCTTGCGCCTTGGGGTTAGGGCGCTGCGTCGTGGGCTGCGGGCGTCGCTTCTTGGCCATAGGGTGTTAGCCGTCCAACTCCTCTTGCAGGACGCGCACCGCCGCGTCCTGCACCGGATCGTCCTCGACGGACGGAACGGGCTGATCGCCCGTCGCCGTCTGCGCGCACAGCACCTCCAGCGCCTCGACGAAGCCGGGGTTCGTCGCAAGGTCGCGCACGGCCTCCGACTCGGCGCACAGCGACTGCAACAGCGCCCCGACGTTCGCCAGCGTCTGCGGGTCGGACTGCGGCCCGACGGGGATGTCCGGTTGAAGGCCCGCGCCCTCCAGCATACGGCCCGACGGCGTGCGCCAACGCCCGGTCGTCAGGAACAGGCCGCCGTCGTTGCCCAGGTCGTAGACCGTGTTGAAACTGCCCTTGCCGAACGTCTTGGAGCCGACGACGCGCGCCCGCCCCCCCTCTTGGAGCGCTCCCGCCAGTATCTCCCCGGCGGACGCCGTGAAGCCGTTCACCAGCACCACCAGTGGCTCCGTGAGCGCCTCGCCGCCCTCCGACGCCGTGTACTCGAACGCTACCCCGTCGCTGTCCACCAGCGCCACGACAACGCCCCCGTCGATGAACTCGCCCGCCACCTCCACGGCGGCGTTCACCAGGCCGCCCGCGTTGTTCCGCAGGTCGAGCACGTACGCCTGCGCGCCCGCGCTGCGCAGGTCGTGCATCGCCGTGCGGAACTGACCCGGCGTCGCCCCCTGAAAGGTGGTGAGCTGCACGTAGCCGATGCGCGCGTCTTCGGCGAGCAACCGCGACTCGACGCTCACGATGGTGATGGTCTCGCGCTCGACCTGCACCTCGAACGGATTGGGACTGCCCGGGCGCAGGATGCGCAGCGTAACCGTCGTCCCCTTCGGGCCGCGGATGAGCGACACCGCGTCCAACAGCGTCTTGTGAAAGAGGCTCAGGCCGTCCACCTCCAGCACCACGTCGCCCGGCAGCAGCCCCGCGCGCTCGGCGGGCGAATCGGGCAGGGGCGCGTGGATGAGCAGTTGACCGTCCGTCAGGTTTATCTCCGCCCCGATGCCGTCGAACGCCCCCGTGTAGTCGAACGCCACATCCGCCTGCGCCGGAGAGGCGTAGGAGGTGTACGGGTCGTCCAGCGCCTCGATGATCCCCCGGATGGCCGCCGTCTCCAAGTCGCCCGGCTCCAGTTCCGCCTTGTTCACGTACCCCGCCTCGATCAGTTCGACCACCTCGGCCAGCGTCGCGAACTCACGCTGCTCGCCACCCCCGCGCCCGGCGACGAAGAACGTCGCCGCGGACGACGCCCCCGCAACGACGGCGAGCAGCGCGATGATGGCAAGTGCCCGCCGGATGTTCATAGGGGAGATGCGGCGCGCGTCCGCGCTCAACGAGGGCGTTCAGACTCACAAGGACGTGCTCGGGGGGTCAAGCCAACCGCCCCGAAGCGCCTCTACGCGATTCTACCACCGCGCGCCCGCCGTAGGCCGAGCAGCCAGCCGCGCCGCGCGCCCGCGCAAACGCTCGACCGCACCGCCCGCGCCCAACGCAGCAGGGGACAGAACGCCCGCCCGGCTCCAGCGTCCGCACCGCATAAACTTTACATAACAATAATAGTGCGAACTACATCGACACCGCTGCCGCCCACACCTCGCAGCCCAGCCCCGCGCCGATCAAGAGCGAGAGTAACGAGAGCCGCAACCGGCCTACCCTTCTAGACGGCCTGAGACAACCTAGCGGGTGCGAAGGGCAACGGAGGGACGCACGACTGCCAATCCCGAACTTCTGACGCGCATCACCGTGCGGGCGGATGTCTTCGGCGGAAAGCCGATTATCCGTGACCTGCGCATCGCCGTAGAGCACGTACTCGCAATGCTCGCCGCCGGCGACACTGCGGAGACAATGCTCGAAGAGCACCCGTTCCTCGAACCGGAGGACATCCGAGCCGCCTCCTCTTCGCTCATCGCTCCATGGCCGGAGAGCAAGTCTACGAGCGCATAAACGTCCGGTAGCTGGCGTGAGGTTCCTGCTCCACGTATGCGCGGCGTCCCGCAGCATGCGCGCCGCCTTAACGGAATGGGGGCACGATGTGCTTTCGGCGTTGGAGCGAGACCCCAGAGCCTCCGACGAAGCGCTGCTAGCCTCGGCCCTTGAAGACGGCCGAGCGCTCATTACCGAGGACAAAGGTCTCGGCGAACTGGTTTTTCGGCATAGACTGACGCATCCCCGCATCATTCGCTTGGTGTATCTACGGGGCGACGAGAAGGCAGCCGCGATACGCGCCTTGGTCGAGAACTCATCCTGAGGCTCTGACAGAAGGCGCTCTCGTCGTTGTAACGCCGAGCAGAGTGTGGATTCGGTTCAGGGAGCGTTAATCAGCGCCGCTGGGCGAGCATGCCCCCCGCTATCGCGCCTTCATCCACCCCGCGCCGTCGTTGCCTTCGTCTAGCCCCGCGCGATAGACGAACTCGCCCCCCCGAACGCTCTTGCGCGCGGCGATCTCGTTGAAGTCCAACATCACCGTCTCCCTGCCGTCGCACTCCACGGTCACCACCCCGTCCTCGTTGCTCACCACGCGGCGCGGGCGCTTCTCGAACACGTTGCCCGCTCCCACCCGCAGCGTCAGCACCGGCTTGGCGGCGCTCAGGGCCGTCCGCATCGCTGCCCCGTCCACCATGGCGAACTCCCGCTCGCCGCAGGAGAAGAAGGGCTCGGCGGGCAACTCGAAGGCATCGTCCATCATCATCGGCTCTCCTTATCGAGCGGGAACGAGCGCCGACGGCGCCGCTCCCTGCGTTTCGGCGATTGCGGCCTCGAGCGACTCCAGCAGGCCGCGAAGCCCCAGACCGCTCGTCGCGGAGGTTACGCACCCCCGCGCGCCTATCAGCGGCGCCGCCCCGTTCTCGCCCAGATGCGGGTCAAGCAGGTCGGCCTTGTTCAGCGCCAGCACGCGCGGCTTATGCTCCAGGTCAAGGCTGGTCAGCACCTCTTCCACCACCTCCACCTGCTGCGGCGCGTTCGGGTGCGAGATGTCCACCACGTGCAGCAACACCGACGCCTCCTCCAACTCCTCCAACGTCGCCCTGAACGCCGCCACGAGGCCCGCAGGCAGCTTCTCGATGAACCCCACCGTGTCCGTCAGCAGCGCCGCCGCGCCCTCCGGCAACCGCACCCGCCGCGTAACCGGGTCCAGCGTCGAGAACAACTGGTCGCGCGCGGTCACCTCGGCGTTCGTCAGCGCATTGAGCAGACTGCTCTTCCCCGCGTTCGTGTAGCCGACCAAAGCGACCACCGGCACGCCCCCGCGGCGCCGCTGCCGCCGTTGACGTGCGCGCTGCGACCGCACGCGCTCCAACTCCGCCTTCATCCGCTGGATGCGCCGACCGATGATGCGCCGGTCCGTCTCGATCTGCGATTCGCCCGGCCCGCGCGTCCCGATGCCGCCCCCCAGCCGCTCCAAGTGGCTCCACTGGCCCGCCAGGCGCGGCAGCAGATACTCCGACTGCGCCAACTCCACCTGCAAGCGCCCCTCTCGGCTCCTTGCGTGCTGCGCGAAGACGCTCAGGATGAGCGCCGTGCGGTCGATCACCTTCACGTCGTTGGTCTCGCCTCCCGCCCCCAGGCGCTTCGCCTCGAACTCCCGCTCCAGACTGCGCTGCTGCGTCGGCGTTAACTCGTCGTCGCAGATGACCGTGTCAAACGGAGCCGCGCGCCGCAGTGCCTTGATCTCCTCCAACTTCCCTTTCCCCACGTAAGCGGGCAGCCGCCGCGCCGTCTGCTGCGTTACGACGCCCACCACCTCCGCATCCGCCGCACGCGCGAGTTGCGCCAACTCCCGCAGCGAATCCTCCGCCTCCCACAACCGCCGCTCGCCCTTGACGTGCACGCCGATCAGCAGGGCGCGCTCCGGGCGGGCGCGCGTCTCGATGGGTTGCTGCTGGCGCTTGGCGATGGCGGACGCTCCTGCCCCGCTATTGTGCCACTCCCCGCCCCGCCCCGTCATCGGCGCACGCCCCCAACTCCGCCCTTATCCTCGTTCGCCATGAGGGAACTCGAAGGGCGCCTCGCCCGTCCCTACCGCGCCGCGATGGTCGAACCCGCCAGTCGGCTCAGCCCCTCCTCCACGCGGTCGTCCGGCGTCGTGAGCGACAACCGCACGTACCCCTCCCCGTGCTCGCCGTAGCCGCGCCCCGGCGTAACCACCACTGCGTGCTTCTCCAGCAACTCCGTCGCCAGCGCCGCCGACGTCCACCCCTCCGGGCAGCGCGCCCACACGTAAAGCCCCGCCCTGGGCGACGGCACGTCCAGCCCCATCGCCGTCAGCGCCTCCACCATCCGGTCGCGGCGGCGGCGGTAGACCTCGTTGTTCGCCGCCACCCACTCCTCCGGCGTATTGTCCAGCGCCTCGATCCCCATGTACTGGATCGCCTGCGGGATGCCCGAGTCGAGGTTGGACTTCACGCGCAGCAGCGCGTCGATGAGCGTCGGATTGCCCACGGCGGAACCGAGCCGCCAACCCGTCATGTTGTACGTCTTGGACAGCGAGTGGAACTCGATGCCCACCTCCATTGCCCCCGGCGTCTGCATGAACGACGGCGCCACGTACCCGTCGAACGTAACCTCCGAGTACGCCGCGTCGTGGCAGACCGCCACGTCGTACTGCTTGGCGAACTCCACCGCCTCGCGGAAGAACGCCTCCGTCGCCAGCCCGCCCGTCGGATTGTTCGGGTAGTTCAGCCACAGCACCGACGCCCGCTTCGCCACCTCCGCAGGAATTGCGCCCAAGTCGGGCAGCCACCCGCGCTCCTCCGTCAGCGGCATGAAGTGCGACGTGCCCCCCGCGAACATCGTGCCGACCGAGTAGACCGGATAGCCCGGATCGGGAACGAGCGCCACCCCGCCCGGGTCGATCAGGCACAGCGCCATGTGGCCGATCCCTTCCTTCGCCCCGATCAACGGCAACACCTCTTTCGCCGGATCGAACCTCAACCCAAAACGGCGCTCGTGCCACCGCGCCAGCGCCTCCCGCAACTCCGGCAGCCCGTCGCTCTCCGGATAGCGGTGGTTCGGCGGGTCGTCCGCCGTGCGCTTCAGTTCGTCCACGATGCGCTGCGGCGTCGGAATGTCCGGATCGCCGATGCCGAACGACACCACGTCGAACCCCTCGGCGCGCTTCGCTTGTATCTTGCGGCTGATCTCCAGGAACAGGTACGGCGGCAGGCGGTCAAGGCGGTCGGCGAGTTGCATGCGTCTCCCTTCGGCGTTCGGTTTGGCGGCGAGGCGCCGGAGCGAGCGGCGGTCCCGCCCGCTACTCGGCCAACTCGCCCGTGAAGACCTCTTGAACGGCGCCCTCCATCAGCATAGACCCCCTCCCCTCCCACGTAACCCTAACCTCCCCGCCCGGCAGCTCCACCGCCACCAGGTCGTCCACGAACCCGTGCAGCCGCGCCGCAACCACCGTCGCCGCCGCGCCCGTCGCGCACGCCAACGTCAGCCCCGCTCCACGCTCCCACGGGCGCATAGCGATGCGTCCCCGCCCCTTCAGATTGGCGACGTGGAAGTTGACGCGGTTCGGAAACGCCGGGTGATGCTCGATCGCCGGGCCGATGCGGTCGAGCGCCACCTCCGCCACCGGCGCCTCGATGAACGCCACCGCGTGCGGATTCCCCGTCGCCACGGCAGTGACCTCGAACTGCTCGCCCGCGCCCGTAACCGCTGCGTCGAACACCGTCTCCTCCGCCCGCAGCCCCAGAGCGTCCAACAGAGCGCGGTCAAGCCGCGCGTAGTCGCTCGCGCCCAACTGCGCCGCGTTCACCGGCACGTCGGAGGCGCGCAGCGTCGGCTCTCCCATGTCCACCTTGGCGTAGGCCACGCGCCCTGCGTCGTCCCATCCAGGCTCGACCGTCAGCACCCCCGCGCCCGTCTCCACGCGCAGCGCGCCCGACGCCGCAGGCGCCGCGTCCCGCTCGAGCACGAACTTGGCGAAGCAGCGGATCCCGTTCCCGCACATCTCCGACTCGGAGCCGTCCGCGTTCCACATCCGCATCCGCACGTCCGCCACGTCCGACGCAACCGCCACGATAAGCCCGTCGCTCCCCACCCCGAAATGGCGGTCGGACACCCTGGCCGCCAATGACGCCCAGTCCCGCTCCTCGACCCCGCGCCCGTCGATGAACACGTAGTCGTTCCCCGCCCCATGCATCTTGCTGAACCGCATAGCACCCCGATTCTACCACCCCCCGCGCCATTCCCTATCCGTCGTTCCTGCGCTCTTTCCGTCGTTCCTGCGGAGGCAGGAACCTCGACACGAGGAGCCCCGTATCCCCAAGACCCGCCCCGACGACATACCACGCCCGACCGGCCGCCCCCCCTGCCCTCCCCGCCCCGCCCCGCATACAATGCCGTCCAGTTCCCGACGGAGGCGCACTATGAACGTCAACGACGCAATGGCCGAGGTTCTCAAGCGCGAGGGCGTCGAGTTCCTCTTCTGCTACCCCGTCAACCAACTCATCGAGACCGCCGCCGCCCGAGGCATCCGCCCCATCGTCTGCCGCCAAGAGCGCGTCGGCGTGGGCATGGCCGACGCCTACGCCCGCATAACGAACGGACGCCGCATGGGCGTCTTCGCCATGCAGGCCGGGCCCGGCGCCGAGAACGCCTTCCCCGGCGTCTCAACCGCCTTCTCCGACGGCACGCCCCTGCTGCTCATGCCCGGCGGCTACCCGCGCGGCTACGACGGCTGGCCGAAGGTCTTCAACGCCGCCCACGCCCTCGACGGCGTCGCCAAGTGGACGGAGCGCGTCAGCGTCGCCGCCGAAGTCCCCGCCGCCCTACGCCGCGCCATCTCCCGCGTCAAGTCCGGCAAGCCCGGCCCCGTCGTCTTCGAAGTCGCAGGCGACGCCGCCGCCGAGGACATCGACGACGCCCTGCTCGACGCGCAACCCCTCCCCGCCGCCCGCAGCCAAGCCGACCCGCGCGACGTCGAGCGCGCCGCCCGCGCTCTGACCGGCGCCGCCGCTCCCGTCATCCAGGCCGGACAGGGCGTCCTCTACGCCGAGGCCACCGACGAACTCGTCGAACTCGCCGAACTCCTCCAAGCCCCCGTCTACACCACCCTGCTCGGCAAGAGCGCCTTCCCCGAGAACCACCCCCTCTCCCTCGGCTCCGCCAACGCTTACGCCTTCCCCCGAACCATCCCCCACTTCGTCGCCAAGGCCGACGTGCTCCTGGGCGCGGGAACCTCCTTCTCCCGCCACGCGATGAAGTTCCCGCTCCCCGAGGGCAAGACCATCGTCCAACTCACCAACGACGAGCAGGACCTCAACAAGCACTACCGCGTCGACTATCCCGCCGTCGGCGACGCCAAACTCGTCCTCCGCCAGCTCATCGACGCCGTGCGCGACGCCCTCGGCGGCAAGGCGCGCAGCGGCGGCCACCTCGCCGAGGAGATCAAGCAGGTGCGCGCCGAGTGGCTGCGCGAGTGGATGCCCAAACTCGAGTCGGACGAGACGCCCATCAACCCCTACCGCATCGTCCACGAAATCAACCGCACGCTCGACCCCGCCCAGACTGTTATGACCCACGACGCCGGCAGCCCCCGCGACCAGACCATCCCCTTCTACCGCTCCGCCGGCCCCCGTTCCTACCTCGGCTGGGGCTCCTCCCACGCCCTCGGCAGCGGCCTAGGCTTCGCTATGGGCGCCAAACTCGCCGCCCCCGACAAGACCTGCGTCAACTTTATGGGCGACGCCGCCATCGGCATGGTCGGCATGGACTTCGAGACCGCCGTCCGCGAGCGCATCCCCATCATCACCATCGTCTCCAAGAACTCCTCGATGGCCATCGAGACCGACCGCCTCGTCGTCTCCCACGACCGCTACAACACCCGCGACGTAGGCGGCGACTACGCCGACCTCGCCCGCGCCCTCGGCGGACACGGCGAGCGCGTCGAAGACCCTGCCCAGGTAGCCCCCGCCATCGCCCGCGCCCAGCGCATCACCCAAGACGAAGGCCGCCCCGTCCTCCTAGAGTTCATTACCTCCCAGGAGCATGACTACCCCCGAGGCTAGCCCCCCACACGGCTCGCCCTGTCCCCTCCCCGCTCGCCCTGAGGGAACTCGAAGGGCGAACCGCTCCCGCCCCTCTTATCCGTCGTTCCTGCGGAGGCAGGAACCTCGACGCGAGGCGCCCCGCATCCCCAAAACCCGCCCCGACGACAGACGGCGCTCCTCTCTCCTCC
>CAZLKC010000010.1:0-74576 GCA_964560025.1 uncultured Dehalococcoidia bacterium | reverse complement strand
GGCGTCGGCCCCTCCATCGCGTCCGGCAGCCACGTGTGCAGCGGGAACTGCGCCGACTTGCCGACCGCGCCCGCGAACAGACCCAGCGCCAGCCACGCCGCCACGCCCCCGGCCAGCGACGGAGCAAAGGTCATCAAGTCGGGTATCTCGAACGGATTCAGCCCTTGCGCGGCGAACGCCGGCCCCTGCGCGAACAGGTAGAGCAGCGCCAGCAGGAACCCGAAGTCTCCTACGCGCGTAACGATGAACGCCTTCTTCGCCGCGTCCGCTGCCGCCGGCCGCTCGTGCCAGAACCCGATGAGCAGGTAGGACGACAGCCCCACCAACTCCCAGAACACGAACAGCTGTATCAAGTTCCGCGCCGTAACCAGCCCCAGCATCGCCCCGGTGAAAAGCGCCATATACGCGAAGTAGCGGGAGTAGGAGGCGTCGCCCTTCAGGTACGCCTGCGAGTAGACCTGCACTAACAGGCTCACCCCCGTAACCACCACCAACATGATTCCCGTCAGCGGGTCGAGCAGGAAGCCGACCGTCATCTCGAACCCGCGCCCCGCCATAGGGTCGCCCACCACGAACCACGAGTGCGAGGCGAAGCCCACCGCCTCTTCGTGCCCCAGCGTGGAGCGCAGCGCCCAGATGCTCAGCGCGAACGCCGCCCCGATGGCGGCGATAGCGAGGTATCCGCTCGCGCGCGCCCCCCCGCCGGCGAACGGGCGCGCCAAGGCGATGAGCGCAAACGCCGCGATGGGCAGGAAGACGATGAGCCAGGCCGCCGCCTCGCCGATCATCTACAACTTCCTCAGGATTTCGTCGGCCACATGCTCGCGCCCGCGCGGAACCATCACCCGGAACGCTGCCGACTCCCCGTAGGCTTCCAGGCCATCCACCGGCAGCAGCCGCACCGGCAGCCCCTCGCCCTCGAGAATCTCCTGCCACGTCTCGGCGGCCATCAGCGTCCGCGCCCGCTTGTATTCGACCCACATAGCGCCCTGCGCGGCTAGCGCCGCATCAGGCTGACCTCCGTGATGTCCGCCGTGCCCCGGCTGCGGAAGAGCGCAATCACCAGCGCTAGTCCCAACGCCGCCTCCGCCGCCGCCACGACGATGACGAACAGCGCAAACGCCTGCCCCGTCAGCGCTCCAGCCGCGGCCGCTTCTCCAACGCCGCCGAGCCGCATCGCCGCCGGAACGGTGTAGCGCGAGAACGCGATGAGCGCCACGTTCACCCCGTTCAGCATCAACTCGATGGAGATGAGCACCGCGACGACATGCCGCCGCGACAGCGTCCCGTACAACCCGATGGCGAACAGCAACGCCGAGATGATGAGGTAGCGCTCCAGCACGGCGCCTACCGCTCCCGCACCAGCGCCAGCGCGCCGATCACCGCCGCCAGCAGCAGCACGCCCACCGCCTCGAACGCCAGCACATAGTCCGTCAGCAGCAGCGTCCCCAGCGTCGAGGCCGAATCGACGAACACCGCCTCCAGCGGCCCCGGCAGCGTCTCCGGCAGCAGAGTCCATTCCGCCTGTGCGATCGCCCACGCCAGCCCCGTGAAGAGGAGCGCCACGACTGCCAGCGCCGCCGGTTGCACGGACGAGCCCCGGTTCGCCGCCGGGACGTCGCGCGTCATCATCACCGCGAATATCACCAGCACCGACACCGCGCCTCCGTAGATGAGCACCTGCGCCGCCGCTACGAACGCCGCGTTCATCTGCGCGTACAGCCCCGCCGCGCCCAGAAAGGAGACGATGAGCGCAAGCGCCGCGCGCAGCATGTCCCGCTGCGTAACCACCAGAACCGCGCCCCCCACCGTAACGACGGCCAACGCCCAGAACACGGCCTCCTGAAAGGCGTTCCCCACTTCGCTACCCCTCGTAGCCGCCGTCCGCCGAGGCTTGCTGCGCCTGCTCCTCCGGCATCCACTCGGGGCGGTTCGGGTGCCAGAAGTACGGTTCGCGGCCAACGCGCTTCCAATCCGCATTGGCCTCTGCGTAGGGGTCGAACTGCTCCTTGGCCAGCTGCGGGCGGAACCAAGCGCTGGGGCGCTTCTCCCGCGTCTTCAAGTCGTCCACCGTTATCACCAGGTCCTCGCGACGCTCCTGCGCCGCCTCGAAGCTCGTCCCCATGTGCAGCGCGTCGTAGGGGCACGCCTCCACGCACAGCCCGCAGTACATGCACCGCGCCTGGTCGATGTCGAACACGTCGATCGCGTAGCTCCCGCCCTCCTGTTCGTTCCCCCCATCCGGACCCGTAACGATGCGGATAATTCCCAGCGGGCAGTACTTGGCGCACGACGCGCAACCCGTGCACCGCTCCTCGTACCACGTGAACTCCTGACCCCGGAAGCGCGGATGCTGCGGTGCCCGCTCCTCCGGGTACTGCACCGTGAACGGCTTGCGCAGGAAGTTGCGCAGCGTAACCCGGAACCCCTTCGCCATGCCGAGTCCCAGCATTACCGAGCCTCCACTGCCGCCACGCGCGGCGCCTGCTCTCGGATGCGCGCCACCCGCCCCATCACCGCGACGGTGACTATCGCCAGCGGCCAGTTGATGGCCGCCATCAGCCACAGGTCGGACGAGGTCAGCGTCCCGTCCGCGCCGCCGAGCCACAGGCGCTCCACGCTCAACGCCGCCACGTTGACCATGCTCACCGGGAAGAGGAACTTCCACGCGAACGCCAGTATCTGGTCGGGGCGCAGGCGCGGCAGCGTCGCCCGAATCCAAGTGGCGGCGATGGCGAAGCCGCCCACCTTGAGCAGGAACCATAGGTAGGAGGGCAGCACGTCCCAGCGCCACCCTTGCAGGAAGAGCGCCGCGAACACGCCCCCCGCCACCACCAGCGCCGCGAACTCGGCCAGGTAGAACACGCCGAACTTCATCCCGCTGTACTCCGTCAGGTAGCCCGCCACAATCTCCGACTCCCCCTCCGTTACATCAAAGGGCGTCCGGTTCAACTCCGCCGATATCGCCGTAACGAACACGAACGCCCCCAGCGGCGCCACCAAGAGGTAGGGCGCGTGCTGCCCCTCCACCACGCCCACCAGCGACATCGTGCCCGCTAGCACCGTTATCCCCAGCAGAGCCATGACCAACGGTATCTCGTAGGACACTAGCACCGCCACGGCGCGCATGCTCCCGAAGGTCGAGAACTTGTTCGCCGAGGCGTAGCCTGCTATCAGCACCGCGATGGACGCGAGGCTCGAGACCGCCGCCAAGTACAGAATCCCCACGTTTAGGTCGGTGACGAACGCGCCCGCGCCGAACGGGATGACCGCCGCCGCCAGCAGCACCGACGCCAGCATCAGCACCGGCGCGATGTTGAAGATGAGGCGGTCGCCCGCCGCTGGCACGATGTCCTCCTTCGTCAGCAGTTTGATGGCGTCGGCCAGCGGCTGGAGCGTGCCGGACGGCCCCGCGCGGTTGGGGCCGAGCCGGTTCGTCAGCCTGCCCAGCAAGCGCCGCTCCGCCCACGTGTACCCCGTCGCCAGCGCCATCACCGCGTTCACCACCAGCATCACCATCACGAATCCCGCCGTCAGCCACGCCAGCCACGCCCACTCCGCGCCCAGCCCGTCCACGACGAAGGCGTACACATTGCGGAAGATGACGTTGTCCGCCAGCAGGCTGCTCATTAGCGGTCAACCTCGCCCATATTGAAGTCGAGGCTGCCCAGGCTCACCACCGCGTCCGCCAGCTTCCAGCCCACCAGCAACTCCTTGAACAGGCTCAGGTTGATGAAGGAGGGCGAGCGGATGTGGCAGCGGTAGGGCGCGATGGTGCCGTCGCTCACCAGGTAGAAGCCCAGTTCGCCCTTCGGCGCCTCTATCGGCACGTAGGACTCGCCCGGCGGCGGACGGAAGAGCATCGCCATCGTCGCCCGCACCGGCCCTGGCTCTATCTGCGCGCAGCACTGCTCGATGATGCGCAGCGACTGCCGCACCTCCTGCATCCGCACCCAGAAGCGGTCGAAGTTGTCCGCCCCCGTCGCCGTGATTACGTCGAAGTCCACGAGGCCGTAAGCGTCGTAGGGCGCCTGCTTGCGCAGATCCCAGTCCACCCCGCACGCGCGCAGCACCGGCCCGGTTATGGATGCGTTGATCGCCTGCTCGGCAGTGAGCACGCTGACGTTCTTCGTGCGCGCCTGGACGATCTCGTTGCCGAACACCAGGTCTTGCACTTCGTCCGCGTAGCCTGGCATCTCGTCTAGGAAGCGCCGCAGCGCAGGCCAGAACTCCGCGGGCGCATCCTGGTACACGCCTCCGATGCGCATGTAAGACACGGTGATGCGCGCCCCGCACAGCATCTCGAACATATCGAGAATGCGCTCGCGCTCACGGAAGCAGTACATCAGCGCCGTCCCGCCGAACCCGCCCAGTTCGGCAAGAAAGAAGCCCACGCCGATGAGATGGCTGGCGATGCGCTGCAACTCCGCCGCGATGGTGCGCAGATACTTCCCCCGCAGCGGAACGTCGATGTCCACCAACTGCTCCGCCGACAGCACGAACGCCTGGTTGTTCGTCATCGACGCCACGTAGTCGAGGCGGTCTGTCAGCGTGATGACCTGTGTGTACTGACGCTCCTCCGCCAGCTTCTCCGTCCCTCGGTGCAGGTAGCCGATGACCGGCTCCACGTCCTGCACGTTCTCCCCGTCGAACGTAACCCGCATGCGGAACACGCCGTGGGTGCTCGGGTGGTGCGGCCCGATGTTGACGGTTACCGGCTCGGTGCGCAGCGCCATACGCCTATCCGCCGTGAGGCCACGTGTAGGGGAGCGGCGGCTCCAGGTAGTCGCGGCGCAGCGGGTGGCCTTCGAACCCCTCCCACGTCAGGATGCGCCGCAGGTCGGGGTGCCCCTCGAACCGCACGCCCATCAGGTCGTAGACCTCCCGCTCCTGGAGCACGGCGCCGCGCCACACCCCCGTAACGGTGGGCACGGTGGGTTCGTCGCGCCCGTACACGCGCGTCTTCACCACGCACGTCGCGTTGCGCCGCAGCGACGTCAAGCGGTAGACCACCTCGAAGCACTCCACGTAGTCCACCGCCGTCAGCGAGTTCAGCATCGCGAAGTCCAACTCCGGGTCGTCCCGCAGGTAAGCGCAGACCTCCGCGATCGATTCGGGCGCTGCGTAGACCGCGCCGCCGTCCGCCGACAGCACGGCATCGCCCAATGCTCCACGCAGCCGCTCGGCCAGTTCCTGACCCGTTGCCGCGACGGACACGCCTATGCCCCCGCCGGCTGCGCGCCCAAGCGGTACTTCTTGATCTTGTCGTGCAGCTGCATGATGCCGTACAGCAGCGCGTCGGGGCGCGGCGGACACCCTGGCACGTACACGTCCACCGGCACGATGTGGTTCACGCCCGGCACCACGCTGTAGCCCTGGTAGTACGGCCCGCCCGAGGTCGCGCACACGCCCATAGCGATAACCCACTTCGGCTCCGCCATCTGGTCGTAGATGCGCCGCACCGCCGGCGCCATCTTCCACGTCAGCGTCCCCGACACGATCAGCAGGTCGGCCTGCCGCGGCGACGCGCGCATCGCCTCCATGCCGAACCGCGCCAGGTCATAGCGCCCCATCGCCGACGCCAGCATCTCGAACACGCAGCACGCCAGACCGAACGCCACCGGCCACACCGCCGACCGCCGCCCCCAGTTCAGCAGCGCGTCGATCGAGGTAACCGCCACGTTGCCGCGGTACTCCTCCGGCACCTGGATCAGCGGCTCGGGGAACGCCTCCTGCGCCGACCACTTCAGCGCCTCGATGGTTGCCCCTTCCACCGCGTCCAAGTCCGCGCCCAGGCCCGTCTCGGCGGGCGCGCCCTGCCCATAGGCCGACCGCGTCTCGACGCCGCTCGCGGGAATCTCCATGCTCGACCGTCCTCCTGCGCGCAGCCCTCCGGCAGGCGGTGGACTGGCCGCCCCAACGCGCCGCGAGCATAGCACAGCCCCCCGTCCGTGAAAAGTCGCACAATCCCCTCCCGTGCGCCCGCTCCCTCGTTCGCCCCACTCCCATCCGTTCGCCCTGAGGGAACTCGGAGGGCGCGCCCCTGTGCTACCCTCCCCCTATGTCAGACCGCGCCGACCGGATGGGCGAGATCGCCGCCGAGGCCGTCGAGCGCCTCGCCCGCAAACACCAAGCGCGCGAGGCCGCTCTCAAGTCGTCCCGCGAGGTCATCCGCCTCTCCGCCAACGCCATCCGCGCCGTCCACCGCCACGAGATGGACGACGCCCAACGCCTCATCGCCCACGCCGCCGCCCAGGTCGCCGAGATGCGCGCGAGCCTCGCCGACCACCCCGACCTCTACTTCACCGGCTACGCGCAGGACGCACAGAAGGAGCACGCCGAGGCGTGCGCCGTCTACGCTTTCATCGCCCAGACCCCCTTGCCCGCCCCCGGCGACGTCGGCGTCGAGGACGCCCCCTACCTCAACGGCCTCGCCGAGGCCGCCAGCGAGCTCCGCCGCTACATCCTCGACTCCCTGCGGCGCGGCGACGACGCCCGCTGCGAGGAGCTGATGGAGTAGATGGACGATGTCTACACCCTGATGGTGGGCGTCGACTTCCCCGACGCCGTAACCGGCGGCCTACGCCGCACCACCGACCAACTCCGAGCCGTCCTAGAACGCACCCGAGGCGACCTAACGATGACCATGCGCCAACGCCGCCTAGAGGCGCTCCTCCGCGAAGGTGGCCAGGGAGGTTGAAATACTTGCCCAGCCACCCTGGGGCGGCTAGGATTCCCTTGAAGCCTATAGGGGGTATGGAAGTGCCATCACCCGAAGCGATGGGAGCTGAAGCCAGCGAGCTGAGGGAGAGAATTGAGGTATCGCTGATGGCCCAGGGCTTTCAGCTAGACCGTGGCGTTGTCACGCTTCCCGCAGACCTCTCGAAGGACGGCTTGCGAAACTTGCACGCAACGGCCGTAGAACACAAGAGGCAATACGCAAGAGGTGGGTTGTTCCGGAAAGAGAACTGGCTGCTAGACCATTTCGCTTCCGGGGCCGAAGTTGAGCCAACCAAAATCTTGCCTCAGCTGGTCGAGGTAGAGGCGGGTTCGGTCGATGAACTCCTGTTTCGCTATGCGGCCCTGCACTGGAGCATACCCATTTCGTCAGGCTACGGAAGGCGGCTTCGGTTCATAGTCGTCGATAAGCATAACAACAAGATGATTGGAATAATTGGGCTTGGAGACCCAGTATACAGCCTTAGCGCCCGCGATCAATGGATAGGATGGACACCCGCTTGTCGGCAAACTCGACTACGGAATGTCATGGATGCGTTCGTGCTAGGTGCAGTTCCTCCGTATTCATTTCTGCTTGGGGGGAAGCTAGTGGCAATGCTAGCCGCCAGTGATACCGTCCGCAACGCTTTCAAACGCAAATACGGCGGAACCGTTTCGCGGATTCAACAGAACGTTCACGATGGGAGCCTTGCTCTAATCACTACAACCTCTGCACTGGGCAGATCTTCAGTCTATAACCGGCTTCGCCTGCCTTCCGGCGCCCCCGTTCAAAGTGTTGGCTACACGAAAGGTTCTGGTGAATTCCACTTCACAAACGGGCTCTATGGGTCAATCAGCAAGTATGTGCAAGAACACGCTACTCCAACTGAGAAACAATCGGCATGGGGCAAAGGCTTTCGCAATAGAAGGGAAGTAGTGAAGAAGACTCTCTCCTCACTAGGCTTGTCAAGTAAATGGCTATACCATGGAATACAACGGGAGATTTTTGCTGTAGCACTAGCGCAAAACACGCGAGAATTTTTGAAAAGCGAGGCATCACATTTGGACTATTATTCAAATTCAGAAGATGTCATTGCTCGCTATTTCAGAGAGCGATGGTTGTTGCCGAGAGCCGCTTGGGACACCAGGTTTAGAGAATGGACTCCTGATACTTGGCGGCTCTGGCCACAGAAGGAGTTGATCGATGATTAACTCATTCTCTGACTTGCCCGACGCCCTCGTTCGGGACTTATTGGCGGAAGCATCCCCTTTGGCCGAGCAGGTAGCGAACCACTTGAGCTCGCTACTGCAGCACAAGGAAGAGACACGCCAAGCCATCCAATCCGTAAATCTGATAAAGCGAAAGGCAGACATGGATGTCCCCCGTGAGCCCTCTGTTGTCGGCATCGACGGGTCGTATCAAGTTCACCGCCTGACTTCGCTAGATCTCTGTGCAGCCGCAGCCGTTGCCGTGGAAGGAACTTCGAAAGAGGCTCAGCGCCATTGGCAGGAACCATACCATCGCATCTGGGTGAATAGCTTCGAGCACAGCAAGAACGCAACCAATACCCTGCGGGGCCTTATGATAACGATGGAGTTGGAACTGGCTCACGAGGCGCCTCACGACCTGGTGCTCCTCGACGGTTCGTTTATAGTATTGCTGATTTACTTGAACCAAGGACTGAACAGTTTCGGCGAGGCGCCGGTTCAACTTAGTACCGAGTTTGAGACGAGATGGAATGAACAACCTGTGCTAGAGCAGTTTCTCAACCTCCTGCACAGCAACCGGACTGTTGCTGTGCCGAAATATAGCAGCCGCAATGAATTTCGTCGATTCCTTCAAAGCGTTGACTTGCCAATGACTGATGGTAAGACGATAGCGACGCTTATCCTAGATCCCGATGAGTACACCGACCCTCTTCCTATCTTTCGGTTTGGAGATGAAGACGAGGAATACCACCTTCCCGCGCGCTTCTGTCCTCCGGAATCCCAAACACATCTCAACAAAGCAATTGAGGATTTGCGCGTAGTGTTCTATCGCCCATATGGCTGGGCACCAGCGGTTCGGCTAGAGGTGACTTCTCCCATTGCTGCAAGCCCATCGCGGTTGTCGATGGTCCTTGAAGGCATCAAGCGCCAGTTCTTCAGCCCGGCTGTGGCGGAGCCCTATCCGCTGTTCCTGGCTGACCGTATGGTGAAGAGCCTGGGGGCAGGCGTCGCCGTCATCGAACAAGCCGTAGCTCAACAGGCTGTAGGCGGGGCTTCCAATGTGGAGGCGACTATGCTATGCTTGCAGAACTACCGGACGGAAGGCGGGCGAGGAGGAGCGTAGATGGTCAACGACCAAAACCGCGACGTAGCTGTCGTGGGCAGCCCGTCAACTAACACCGAGCTGACCCTAGACTTGCTTTTGGAGGCCACCGAAGAACGGCTAGTGGGAGCACTCACTGCGTTCAATGCAGTGCAAGACGGTGCGTCGATTACGTCCGTGGGCCAGATTGTGGGGGTAGAACTGAAGAACAGATGGCACGAAGACTCCGTATTCCGTAACCTTATCAAGCGAACCGGTGAGATTCCCCCCATAACCAACCGACAAGACACACGTACCGCCGACTTGGTTGTCGGGGCCACCTTTAAAAAGGCCGCAAGCGGGTTCGAACCATCTGTCCTGGGAATGGTTCCTCCGACCGGTACGCCAGTATCACGGGTTGACCAAGCTTTGCTCAACTCCTTATTGGAGATGTACAGAGAAGAGATAGTCTACCTAGGCAGAGCATATGCGAATGATGTTTTCTACCCGATGTGGCTAAAACACTTCGGAAGCGGAATGGGTGGGGCAGGGGAAGCATATCACTTAGGCGTATTCGGTAAGACGGGATCAGGCAAGTCCGGACTTGCCAAGATGATGCTTTGCGCATATTCAGCCCATTCCCAAATGGGAATCCTGGTAATTGACCCCCAAGGAGAGTTTTCCTTGGAACTCTCCGGCACTCGGGTAGGCCAGCAAGACCTACCCCTAGATGCTATGATACGAAGCACGGGTAGAGATGTTCATGTCTACAGCATTAATGACCTTCAGTTAGATGACTGGAATACATTTGAAGAAATGCTGCAATCCCTTCGCTTCTTAGAGCAAGTTGGCATCCCTAGTCGGTCGAACGATAACGTCAGAAAGGCGGCACAAGTCATCCGAAATGCATTGGATGGCACCTATAGACTGGATAGCCTCGCTAACGATCAAGTACTTGCAGCGGCACTCGACGCCATAGAGGATGATGCAGCATACATCTATTCAACTGGCAGGGCAAATGATTTGCGAGTCCACGTCCAAAGATTGCGAAATGATCAAGTCCGCTTTAACAGAGCACTAGAACAATCATGGCTTCCTATCTGTCAACTCTTTAGCCGAGGAGAAGGCAGACAACGTCTCTTTGCATACGGAGATTCCGGTGAAGGGATAGTTAACATGCTCTTGGGCTCTGGCACAGATGGTGAAGCTCGGCCGGTAGTCGTGATTGACATTTCCCGTCAAGGCAATACGCGCTTCTGGTCAGAAGACTTACAGCGTCGCATCTTGAGTAAATTACTGGATATTCTCATATCGCAGGCTACTGCCAGTTTGAGCACTCGCGAGAGTGCCAACGTGCTTGTATTGCTTGACGAAGCCCATCGTCACGCTCCTAGCGGCCGTCTGGAGGCCGACTCCGAGGCAGAGCGCTTGCGGTTGTTGCTGCGCCGTGCAGTCCGCGAGACGCGAAAATACGGCATCGGCTGGTTCTTCATAAGCCAAACGTTGGGAGGATTTGACACGGATATCCTCCAGCAACTCCGCATACTTACATTTGGGTTTGGTTTGTCTATGGGCAGCGAGCTCGACCGCCTCCGTGATTTCGCCGGAGGTGACAGGCGGGCGCTGGAGCTTTACCAGTCGTTCCGCGACCCTCAGAGCTTTCCGCGACGAGACCTTCAGGAATTTCCGTTCATGGCTGTAGGGCCAATATCGCCTTTGGCCTTCAGCGGCAGACCGCTCTTCTTCTCAGCTTTCACTGAACCTGCCGAATTCAGTGAGGCTAACCAGTTCTTGAACACCTAGCGCATACACATGAGGGAGCCGCAGCCTGACTCGGTTGCGAATTCCGCCCCTTCCCCCGTATCCTCTCCCTTGCCGGCTGGCCCTTGCCGATTAGGGGGCCGTCGCCTTGGAGGAGCTGATGGAGGGCTTGATCTTCGCCGTCGCCGCGGGCGCGGTTGCCGTACTCTTCGCCGTCTACCTGACCACCCGCGTCCTTGCCGCCGACGAGGGCACCGAGCGCATGCGCGAGATAGGCCGCGCCGTCCAGGAGGGCGCGAGCGCCTTCCTGCGGCGCGAGTACACCGTGCTCGCCGTCTTCGTCGTGCTGGTCTTCATCGTCCTGCTGGCGCTCGGCCTCACGCGCGACGAGCAGCAGCCCGAGACCGCCATCGCCTACCTCGTGGGCGCGGCGGCGTCCGGCCTCACCGGCCTCATCGGCATGTGGATCGCCGTGCGGGCGAATATGCGGACGGCGGCGGCGGCCCAACGCGGCCTGAACCCCGCCCTGCGCGTCGCCTTCTCCAGCGGCGGCGTGATGGGCATCAGCGTCGTCGGCGTCGGCATCCTCGGCGCCGCCATCCTGTGGCTCATCTTCGCCGACCCCGAGATTGTCGCCGGGTTCTCCTTCGGCGCCTCCTCCATCGCGCTGTTCGCGCGCGTCGGCGGCGGCATCTACACCAAGGCCGCCGACGTCGGCGCCGACCTCGCGGGCAAGGTCGAGGCGGGCATCCCCGAGGACGACCCGCGCAACCCCGCCGTCATCGCCGACAACGTGGGCGACAACGTGGGCGATGTCGCGGGCATGGGCGCCGACCTGTTCGAATCCTACGTTGGCTCCATCATCGCGGCGCTCGCGCTCGCCTCCACCGCCGCCTTCTACGCGGGTACGACCAACGCCGAAGGCCCCGCCTTCGTCCTCCCCTTCCTCATCGCGGGCGGAGGCATCGCTGCCTCCATCATCGGCACCTTCCTCGTCCGCACCGGCGAGAAGGCGGAGATCGGCAGCCTCCTATGGGCGCTGCGGCGCGGCACCTTCGCCGCCGGCGTGATCGGCCTCGGCCTCACCTTCCTGCTCACCTGGTGGCTCTTCCGCGTCGTCGCCGACCCCGTCATCTCGATGACGCACGTGTGGAACGTGTTCGGCGCGGTGGCCGTCGGCCTCGGCGCGGGCGTCATCATCGGCCTCAGCACCGAGTACTACACCTCCTACGAATACGCCCCCACGCGCCACATCGCCCGGACCGCCGTAACCGGCCCCGCCACCATCATCATCAGCGGGTTCGCCACCGGGATGCGCAGCACCGCCATACCGCTGCTCATCATCGTCGCCGCCGTTCTGGGCGCGCACCAACTCGCCGGCCTCTACGGCATCGCTATCGCCGCCGTCGGCATGCTCTCCACGCTCGGCATCACCCTCGCCACCGACGCCTACGGCCCCGTCGCCGACAACGCGGGCGGCATCGCCGAGCAGGCGCACCTTCCCCCCGAAGTGCGCGAGCGCACCGACGCCCTCGACTCCCTCGGCAACACCACCGCCGCGACGGGCAAGGGGTTCGCCATCGGCTCCGCCGTCCTCACCGCCCTCGCCCTGATGGCCGCCTACGCCCAAGTCGTCGACCTCAAGGTCATCGACCTGCTGGAGCCCTCGACGCTCGTGGGCATGCTCATCGGCGCGCTGATGCCCTTCGTCTTCAGCGCGCTCACGATGGAGGCGGTGGGACGCGCCGCGCAGGATATGGTCGAGGAGGTGCGCCGTCAGTTCCGCGACATCCCCGGACTGCGCGAGGGCAAGGAGGGCGTGCGCGCCGAGTACGCCAAGTGCGTTGACATCAGCACGCGCGGCGCCCTCCGCGAGATGATCCTGCCCGGCCTGCTCGCCGTCGCCATCCCCATCGTCGTCGGCCTCATTCCCTTCCTGGGCGCGGAGGCCGTCGGCGGCCTGCTCATCGGCGCCATCGGCGCGGGCGCCCTGCTCGCCATCACGATGGCCAACTCCGGCGGCGCGTGGGACAACGCCAAGAAGTACATCGAGGCGGGCGCCCACGGCGGCAAAGGCTCCGAGGAGCACAAGGCCGCCGTCGTAGGCGACACCGTAGGCGACCCCTTCAAAGACACCTCAGGCCCCTCCCTCAACATCCTCATCAAGCTGATGTCCATCGTCGCCGTAGTCTTCGGCAGCATCTTCGTCGCATAGCCGCGTGGACCTCCTGCTCAGCGGTAAGCGCGCCCTCGTGCTCGGCGCGCCGCATCCCGTCGCCGACGCCGTGCGGCGCGAACTCGCCGCCGAGGGCGCCGCAGTGCTCGACGACGCCGACGCCCACCCGCCCGATATCCTCGTCCGCGTCGCTGCTTGTGGGGACGAGCCGCCCGGCGGCTGGTTGACCTTCCTGCGCCAAGCGGCGGACGCTATGACCGCGCGCGGATGGGGCCGCATCGTCAGCGTCGCGCTCCCGTGCGCCGACCCCGCCGAGGCCGAGGCGCACGCGGGCGCGCTCAGCGGCGCCGTTCGCGCCGCCGCCCGCGCCGCCATCGGCGCCGACGTAACCGTGAACGCCGTCTTCGCCGCGGACGCCGACTCCCGCGCCAACGCCCTAGGCCGCGCCGTGAGCGCCGAGGAGGTCGCGGGCGTCGTCGCCTTCCTCTGCTCGCCCCTCGCGCTCACCGTAACCGGCGAATCGCTCGCCGCCACGGGCGGGGCGAGCGCCGCCGTCTCCTACTAGCCGCGCCTCCTCACGCCGCGTCGCCGCCCTGCCCGTCCATCCGTTGCCGCCTCCGGCGGATAACGCGTCTCATACCCCAAACCGCCGCCCCGGTCAGTAGGATGAGCGGCGAGAAGACTGCCGCCACGATCGCAGCGTCCCCCGCGAACCGCGCCACGCTCACCAGTGCGCGCAGCGCGTCCTGTGCCGTCTCGCCGGGCGCCCACCCCTCGCCCGTGACCGGCGGCTCTTCCAGCGTCTGCGTCAGGTTCAGCGTGAGCAACGATTCATCTGCCAGCGCCGACAGGTAGTTCATCCGCCCCGTAACGCGCTCGATCTCGCCCTGCGTCGAGGCCAATTCGCGCTGCACGCTCAGCAGGTCCTCCACGTCCTCCGCGCGGTCTAAAAAGCTCAGCAACCGCTCCTCCACAGCCCGCAGGTTGCGCAGCCGCGCCTCCAGATCGACGTACTCCTCCGTAACGTCCGTGCTCTGCGACTGCTCCGACAGCACCTCGCCCAGCCCACGCAGCTCCTCGATCGTACGGTCGAACGCCGCGCTCGGCACGCGCAGCCGCAGCGTCGCGTAGGTGTACGAATCCTCGTACTCGCCGCCGCCTGAAACCGACGACCCGTCCACACGCCCGCCCATCCGCTCCGCAATCGCCCGCGCCTCCGCCATCGCCGTCAGCACGTCCGCCACCTCCGCGTCCATCCACCCCTCACGGAGGATGACGCGGCTGACCTCCCCTGGAAACTCCGTAGGCGGGGCGAACGCAGCCTCATCTGCTGCGCCCGCCGGAGCGGAGGAGTCCACCACCAGCCGCGCCGTCGCGTCCTCGCCGGTTTGCGGAAGCCGCTCCTCGCCGGACGCCGCGCACCCTGCCAACGCCAGCGCCGCCAGCAGCAGCGCGGCGCATACCGACAACCCCAACTGCGAGATTCGCCCGTTCCCTCCGATGATGAACCGCATGCCGCTCCCCCTTGGCGCTAGGAATGCTGTCTCTTTTCTGCGCTTCCCGTGTGTTAGACGCGCCGGGTGCTGTCGAAGTTCCCTGCGCTGCCCGCAAGCGCCCCCTCTTCGGCTATCCTTACGCCATGGTTTTGAGCGACCACACCATCCGCGAGCAGCTCGACAAAGGGCGCATCGTCATCAATCCCCTGGGCGAGGACTGCATCCAGCCGGCCAGCGTCGACCTGCACCTCGACCGCCATATCCTGGTCTTCCGCAACAACCAAGTGCCCTACGTGGACATCCGCGCCAACCCCGAGCGCCTCACCGAGCTAGTGCCTATGGCCGACGACGTGCCCTTCATCCTCCATCCTGGCGAGTTCGTCCTCGGCTCCACGCTGGAGCACGTCGAAGTGCCCGACGACCTGGTGGCGCGCATCGAGGGCAAGTCGTCTCTGGGCAGGGTGGGGTTGCTCATCCACTCGACCGCCGGTTACGTAGACCCCGGCTGGCGCGGCAACCTCACCCTCGAACTCTCCAACGTCTCCAACCTGCCCATCACCCTCTACCACCGGATGAAGATCGGGCAGATATCCTTCCTCCAACTCACTACGCCCGCCGACAACACCTACGGCGCCAAGGAGCTCGGCTCCAAGTACCAGGGCCAGAGCCTCCCCACCGCCTCCCGCGTCTACGAAGAATACGGCGGCGCCCGCTCCTAACGCCCCCGGCTTGCCCGCCCCGCTAGCCTGCGAGCGGGGCGCGCGCCAACGTCCGGTACACTGAGCCTTGCGGCGTGAGCGTGCTGTGGATGAGCGCGGCGCGCTCGACGGCGAAATCGAGTGCGGCCAGAGGCGCGCCGGGCAGCGCCGACCGCAACCCCGCCGCCTCGTCGGGGCGGACGCCGCCGGAAACGCGGGCGAGCGTTACGTGCGGCACGAACCTGCGGCGCTCCCGCGCGAACCCCGCCGCTTCCAACTCCGTCTCCACCGCCTGCCGCAGCGCCTCCAGCGCGTCCAGGCTGCCCTCGACGCTCGCCCACACGACGCGGGGCGACGGCCCGTTCGGGAAGGCCTCGACGCGCGCAAGGCGCAGCGTGAACGGCTTGTGTCCGCGGGCGGCGCGCTCCACTGCCGCTGACACTGCGTCAACGGACGCGGCGTCCACCTCGCCCAGGAAGCGGAGTGTCAGGTGGAGCGCGTCGGGTTTCGTCCAGCGCAGGCGGCTGCGCGTTCGGCGTTGCATCGAGGCCTGCGCCGCCGTGAGTGCGTCGCGGACGGGCGCGGGCGGCTCCAGAGCGACGAAGAGGCGCAGCCGATCGCTCACGGAGCGCTCCCGTTTGCCGCGCGCTTGAGGCGGTCGCGGAGGGCGCCCAAGCGGCGATACCACTCGGCGATCGCCTCGAGCGAGTAAGAAGCGTTGGCCGGGCTTGGGCTGGGCGCGACGAACACTACGCTGTCTCCCAGGCGGCGCTCCTGCTCTCCGAGCTCGGGTGACGCGTCTTCTCCCTCGGTGTAGCGCAGGAAGTGCTTGTAGCCCGTGATTCCGTTGAAGCAGACCACCAGGGGGCGCGCCGCCAGCAACCGCTCTCGCGCCAGGGGCGCCCAGCGGCGGTAGTCCGCCGCGCGCAGCTCCGACGCGACGCGGCTGGGGCGCTTCACCACGTCCGTCAGGCCGAAGCCGAGGGCGTTCATCCGAACGTCGTCTTGCGGGCCGAGCGGCTGCGCTCCCGCGATGCCGGAGAGGTTGAGCGCGGGCCAGAAGCGGTTGTAGCGCCCCGCGAAGTAGTGGCCCGCTACGACGGACGACGCGCCCGGGTTGATGCCGACGAACACGATGTCCAGACTCGGGCGCAGGTAGTCGGGGAGCGTATTGGGGTCGCCGTTCGGCGCGGCCATCAGCCCTCGATCCCGAACAACCGCGCGGCGTTGGCGTGCAGCGCCTGATGCGCCTGGCCGCCTAGCGCCTCCCGCGCCTGCGCGATCACTTTGGCCTGGTTGAGCAGGGGATAGTCGGAGGCGAACAGGATACGGTCGATGCCCGCCGCCTGCGCGGCGACGGAGAAGACGCTCCCGGCGTAGAGCAGGGGCGTGGCGGCGGAGTCGAAGTAGACGTTGCGCAGCGCCGCGCGCACCTCGGGCATCAGCGCGTAGAAGGGAAGGCCGCCGCCCCAGTGGGCGAAGATGAACACGTTGGCGGGGTAGGTCTCCGCCATCGCCAATAGGCGCGCGGGGCCGGTGTCGCCCTTGCCGTCGTAGAGGTGGCCGACGGGTTCCGAGCCGTGGAGCAGCACGGGGAGATTGAGGCGCCGAGCCGCGCCCATCGCCTCCGCCAGCCCCTCTCCGTCGGGGATGCGCACGCCCTGGGTGGTGAAGTGCAGTTCGCCGAGGCCGACGGCGCCCGCCGCCGCGCAGCGCTCCATCTCGGCGACCGCGCCGGCGCCCCACGCGGGGTTGACGCTGCAGAAGGGGAGGATGCGTCCGGGGAAGCGGGCGGCGGATTCGAGGATGTAGTCGTTGGCCTCGCGCGCGACGTCTGCGTCCGTCCAGCCGAAGCCCGCCGCGACTGCCGCGTCCACGCCTGAGGTGTCCATCGCCGCAATCAGGTCGTCGGCGGTGGCCATCTTCGCGCCGTCGCGAGCGAACAGCGCCGCCATCGTGCGGTCGCGGCGGCGCAACTCGGCGATGCGTTCAGGAAAGGAGGGGGGGAGGATGTGGGTGAGGGTGTCGATGACCATAGGCGCTTGCCGTTGCCCGCTAGTCTAGCGCCCTTCTACGAGGTGGGGCGTTCGGAGGGGAAGGTAGGGATGAGGGCGCCAGCGTTTGCCTTCCCAAAGCGTCCCATTTCGTCCGATTTAGGCGTGAGAGGGTCGGGAGAATGGGAAGGGGATTCGGGGGGAAATTGGTCAAGTCGGGTGAATTTCGGTAGTTCGTGCTGGAAATCGGACATTCCTGGGTAAGGGCCTGGGGTTGAGGGCGAGGCGGCCTGGCCGGGAGGCGCGGGCGTTCGAGCGAGTGTCCATAGAAGGCATCATAGCGCAAACGTTCTTTTTGGCAACGAGAGAATGTCAGAGCAGCGGCAAGTGCGTGGCGCCCGTCGCGTTCCCCCAGGGCTAACGGATGGGGCGCTAGTTCTCGCCGGGGGGCGCGGTCTCTTCGCCCTCGCTGTACTCGCGGCTGGAGAAGACGCCAATCTCGCGCCCCTGGTGGACGTGGATGATGAGGTCGTCGCGGGTGAGGCCGACGGCGTCGAGCAGTTCCGAGTCGAGGTCGTCGATGAGGTCTTGGATCTCGTCTTGGGTGAAGCGCTCCGACACGGTCAGCGTGCAGTGGATGAGGTTGCCCGCGAAGTGGACGTCGAAGCGGCCTTGGGGCTGGTCCTCTTCGAAGATGGTGTACACCTCGGAGTTGGGAGTGCGGCACTCGCGCTCGAATCGTAGGTCCATCCGCCTGCTCCTCCGCGCCTAGGCGCGCACCTGGCCGGAGCCTAGCGCCACCCACTTGTACGAGGTGAGTTCGCGCAAGCCCATAGGCCCTCGGGCGTGCAGTTTGTTCGTGCTGATGGCCGCCTCCGCGCCGAGGCCTAACTGGCCGCCGTCGTTGAAGCGCGTGCTGGCGTTGACCAGCACCACCGCCGCGTCCACTTCGTCGACGAAGCGCATCGCCGCGCCGTAGTCCTCCGTCAGAATCGCCTCGGAGTGGCCGCTGCCGTAGCGCGCGACGTGCTCCAATGCCTCGTCCAGCGAGTCCACGACGCGCACCGACAGCACGAGGTCGAGGAACTCCGTCCCGAAGTCGTCCTCGGAGGCGGCCTTGACCTGCGCGCCGCCGGACGGGCCCAGCAGCGACAGGGCGCGCTGGTCGCAGCGCAACTCGACGCCCGCAGGCAGGAGGCGCTCGGCGACGGCGTCGAGCACGGCGGGCGCGGCGGCGGCGTGGACGAGGAGGGTGTCGAGGGCGTTGCACTTGGCGGGCGCTTGCGTCTTGGCGTTGAACACCACCTCGCTCGTCATATGGGGAAGCGCGGAGGCGTCCGCGTAGGCGTGGCAGACGCCGACGCCTCCGGTGATGGCGGGCATAGAGGCCTCCGCCGCGACGAAGCGCACCAGCCCAGCGCCGCCGCGCGGGATGAGCAGGTCGATGTACTCGTCCAGCTTGACCAACTCATTCACCGCCGAGCGGTCGGTGGTCTCGATCATCTGCACGGCGCCGGGCGGGAGCGAAGTGGAGGCGAGCGTCTCTTGCATGAGGCGGCCCAGGGCGCGGTTGGTGTTGACAGCCTCCTTGCCGCCGCGCATGACGACCGCGTTGCCCGACTTGATGCAGAGCGACGCGATGTCGGTCGGAACCTCGGGGCGCGCCTCGAAGATGGCGCCGATGACGCCGAGGGGAGCGCGGCGGCGCTCGACGCGCAGGCCGTTGGGCAGCGTGCGCGCGTCGAACGATTCGCCCACCGGGTCGGGCAGCGCCGCAACGCCGCGCACGCCCTTGGCCATAGCCGCCAGCGTCTCGGGGGTGAGATCCAAGCGCGCCAGCAGGGCATGCTCCAGGCCCGCCGCGCGCCCGGCCTCCATATCGCGCGCGTTGGCCTCCATCAGCGCAGGCGCGCTGCGTTCGATGGCGTCGGCGATGGCCAGAAGCGCGTCGTCCTTGGCCTGGGTAGACGCCTTGCGCAGTTCGCGCGAGGCGGCTTTGGCGGCCTTGGCCTTCTCCCGCGCCTCGCTTCTGACGGCGCGCATGCCTACAGCACCACCATATTGTTGCGGTGAACGGCCTCGTCGCCGTAGTGGTGGCCCAGCCGCACAGGGATCTCGCTCGACCGCGCGCCGCTGATTGCGGCCAAATCTTCATTGCCGTAAGAGACGATGCCGCAGGCTACGCGCTCGCCCGACTCGGACACTACGGCCACCACGTCGCCGCGCTGGAACGCGCCCTTGACCTTGCGGAGGCCGGCCGGGAGCAGGCTGCCGTGGCGCTTGCGCAGCGCCGCCACCGCGCCGTCGTCCACCACCAACTCGCCGCCCGATTCGGCCAGGCCGCTCAATAGCCAGCGCTTGCGGCTCTCCATCGGCGACACGCGCGCGGGGAAGAGCGTGCCTACGGGCTCGCCGCGCGCCGCGCGCATCACTACGTCCGGGACGCGGCCTCCCGCCATAACCACGGTTACGCCCGCCGCCGTAGCGCGCCGCGCCGCCAACAGTTTGGACAGCATTCCGCCGCGTCCCAAGCCGTTGGGCGTCGGCGGCTGCGCCAGGGCGAGCACCGCGTCGTCCACGGCGTCCACGCGCTCCACGAGGCGCGCGTCAGGGTCGCGGTGAGGGTCGGCGGTGAAGAGGCCGCCGCTGTCGGTGAGCATCAGCAGCAGGTCGGCGTCGATGAGGTTGGCGACGAGGGAGGAGAGGGTGTCGTTGTCGCCGAAGCGCTCTTGCCCGATCTCCGCCGTGTCCACTACGTCGTTCTCGTTCACGATGGGGACGGCGCCGGCGCCGAGCAGTCCCTCCAAGGTGTTGCGGACGTTGAGGTAGCCCTGGCGGTCTTCCACGTCGTGGTGGGTGAGGAGCGCCTGGCCGACGGCGACGCCGTGCGCGGCGAACGCCTCTTGGTAGGCGTGCATCAGCAGGCCCTGGCCGACAGCGGCGAACACCTGGCGCTCCAGCACGCCGCGCTCCGGTGAGCGGGCGGCCAGCGCCTCGCGCCCCGCGGCGATGGCGCCGGAGGTTACGAGCACGGCCTGCGCGCCCGCTGCGCGCGCTTGGGAGGTCTGCGCCGCGAGGGAGGCGAGCACGGCGCGGTCGAGGCGCTCCGTGCGGCCGGTCAGCACGTTCGTCCCCGCTTTCACGACGATGCGGCGAAAGTTCAACGAGCCGTTCTGCTGGGCTGAGTTCATGGGGGCGCACGCCATTGCGCGGGCGGCGATGAGGCCGCCTGCGCCGGTTCGATTATACCGCACGGGCAGGCCGCGCCGCGTCGGCGCGAGGCCGCTTGACCGTGCAGCGGGGCAAGGCGGATAATCGCCGCCCGGCGCCGCCCCTTGAGGGGCGCCCTGAGGATGCAGCGCATGCCCAACATCGCGTTCCACGACGGCGAGTACATGCCTTTGGAAGAGGCCAAGGTCGGCATCATGACGCACGCCTTGCACTACGGTACGGGCGCGTTCGAGGGCATCCGCGGCAACTGGAACGAGCGCGACGAGAAGATGTACATCTTCAAGCTGCGCGAGCACTACGAGCGGATGCTCACGGGCGCCAAGTTGCTCTGGATCGACGTGCCCTACTCGGCGGACGAACTATGCGAGATCACGACGCAGGTGGTGGAGCGCAGCGGCTTCCGGTCGGACGTCTACATCAGGCCGATGGCGTTCAAGCGAGAGGAGAGGGTGGCGAACCTGAACCTGCGCTCCCTGGGCGACGGCTTCTTCTGCCTCGCCGTGCCGTTCGGCGACTACATCGAGTCGGACGGCGCGCTCAACTGCTGCGTGGCCTCTTACAGGCGCATCGACGACACGATGATTCCCGCGCGGTTCAAGCTCAACGGCCTCTACCTGAACTCCATCCTCGCCAAGACTGACGCGATGGCCTCTGGCTTCGACGAGGCCATCATGCTCAGTCAGGACGGGCACGTGTGCGAGGGGACGGGGGAGAACATCTTCCTCGTCTACGGCGACCGGATCGTTACGCCGACGCTCGAGAGCAACGTGCTGCCGGGCATCACGCGCGACGTGGTCATGGAGTTGGCGCGGGAAGAGTTGGGGACGGAAGTTGAGGAGAGGCTCATCGACCGTAGCGAGCTGTACGTGGCGGACGAGGTGTTCCTGACGGGCACCGCCGCGCACGTGCAGGGGGTCGGCACGGTCGACCACCGCCCCGTAGGGGCAGGGGGGACGGGGCCGCTCACCAAGCGGCTGCAAGACCTCTACTTCGGAATCGTCCGCGGCAACAACCCCAAGTACGCGCATATGTGCACGACCGTCGCGCCCCGGGTGACCGCCGGCTAGAGACGCAAGGCGGCTGGTTGAACGCATGCCCAGCGGGTTCGCCTTCGAGTATCTGCTGTTCGTCTTCCTGTCCACGCTAGGCGTGGTGCAGTTCACGGCGGCGCTCGCCGGGCTGCACGGCCTGCTGCTGCTGCGCCGCTGGCCGCGGGCGACGCTTTGGCTTTCGGCGGCGCTGGCAGCCTGCGCCTACGCGTGGTTCTTCTTTTTGAGCGGGCCGCGCAACGTGCCGGACACGGGCGACGGGCTGGAGGGCAACACTCAAGCCGCGCTGTTCGCCATCGGCGCGGCGGCGGCGGTCGCTGTCACCTTCGCCGTCGCGTCCGTCGTGAATCACGCGTGGGGCGCGGCGGCGCAGGCGGCTGAGCCGGAGCAAGCACCTCCGCCCGCAGGGCTGGGGAGGCTGAGCCGGACGACTTTCGCGCGCGCCTTCGCGGCGAGGGTGCGCGGCCTGGTGCGGGAGGAGAGGTGATGGACGCCCGCATCGTTGAGTGGCTGAACGCGGGGGTCGGGAAGTTCGCGCCGTGGGACGCCCTTATGGAGGCGGTGATGAGCGACTACCTGGCGCCGGTTACCGGTTCGCTCGTGCTGCTCGCGCTGTGGTTCTATGGCAACGGAGACCAGGAGCGCTACCGCAACCAGCTGGCGACGGTGACGGGCGCGATAGGCGTCGGGTTCGCCAACCTGGGCGTCATGTTGGTGAACAACCACTACTTCCGCCCGCGTCCTTTCGTAGCCCTGGACGTGCAGCCGCTCTTCTACATGCCCACCGACTCATCCTTCCCGGCCAACACGGCCGGAGTGGGGTTCGCGATAGCCACGGCGGTCATCTTCCGCCATCGCAGGCTTGGCGCGGCGCTCTACGCGCTCGCCTTCCTCTGGTCGTTCGGGCGGGTGTACGCGGCGGTGCACTACCCGACGGACGTGCTGGCGGGCGCGGCGATGGGCGTCGCCGCGTCGCTGTTGGGCTGGGCGCTGGTGCGCCTGCTGGGGTTCATCCCGCGCTTGGTGCTGGGCGCGGCGCGGTCGTTCTTCCTGGCGTAGGGGACGGGCTACTCTGCGAGGAGCCGCTCAACGACTTGGCGTTGATGCTCGAAGAGGGCGTTTATCCCCGCCTCGGCTAGGTCGAGCATCCGCCCCATCTCGTCGCGGCTGAAGGGGCGCTGCTCGCCCGTCCCTTGCACCTCCACCAGCTCGCCGCCCCCGGCCATCACTACGTTGAAGTCCACCTCGGCGCGGAAGTCCTCCTCGTAGCACAGGTCGAGCAGCGCCTCGCCGCCGACGAGGCCGACGCTGGTGGCGGCCACGGGCGCGCGGAGAGGCACGCGGTGCAGCGCCTTGCGGCGCACGAGGCCGAGGAGCGCCTGGTAGAGGGCGACGTACGCGCCGGTTACGGCCAAGGTGCGGGTGCCCCCGTCGGCCTGGAGCACGTCGCAGTCGAGGGTTACGGTGCGCACGCCGAGTTTGTCCAGCTCGGCGACGGAGCGCATCGAGCGGCCGATGAGGCGCTGTATCTCGATGGTGCGCCCGCCGCCGCTGCCCCGGTCGCGCGCGGTGCGAGAGTGCGTGGAGCGGGGGAGCATGGCGTACTCCGCCGTCACCCACCCCTTGCCTTCGCCGCGCAGGAAACGCGGGACGCTCTCGTCGATGCTGGCGGAGCAGACGAGGCGCGTCTTGCCCGCCTCGATCAGCGCGCTGCCTTCGGCGAACTCAAGGTAGCCGGGCTGGATGCTGACGGGGCGGAGCTGGTTTGGGGCGCGGCCATCGGCGCGGGGCATAGTCCTCCACGAGCGGGGAGTCGAGGATGTGCGGAGTATAGCGGGAGCGGGTTTAAAGCAACGAGGCGGCCTGCCTGGCCGCCTTGCGCATAGGTGAACCGGGCGCTGTTTTCGTCCGTAGCCCCGTTCGGCGTATCGATGGGCGGGGCCTGCCCTGTGCTGCGCTTCCGATTCATCCCCAGTATAGCACGCCCGGCGCGGGGCGGGTTTCGGGAGCGTTAACGCTCGGTTATGGCTCTGCGTCCGCCGCGCGGGCTACGCCGATGGTGAGCTCAGCCTCCTCGATGGGGTGGCGCTCCGTGTGGACGCCGCCGGGGGGCGGCTCGGCGGCGACGTGCACGCTTAGCGTCTCCTGCCGGAGGTAGGCGCCGTGCGCCTCCAAGACGGCCAGCGTCTCCGCGTCCGCGCCGTCCACGTAGGTGACGATGCGGTCGGCGATGTCGAACCCCGCGTCGCGGCGCATATTCTGGACGCGGTGGACAAGCTCGCGGGCGAAGCCCTCCGCCCGCAGCGCGTCGGTGAGCGCCGTGTCCACCGCCACCGCCAGGCCGCCCCCCTCCTCCGATGCGACGGCCATGCCGGGCGGGTCTTCGACGCTCACCAGCAGCTCTTCTGCGCTCAGGTTGAAGTCGCCGACGCTCGCGCTGCCCGTCTCGCGCAGCTGGGCGGTGAGCGCCTGCGGGTCGGCGTCGGCGAGGGCGGCGCGGAGGGCGGCCAGGCCTTTGCCCAGGCGCGGGCCGAGGAGGGGGAGGTTGGGGCGGACGACGGCGCGCCCGACGCCCTCGGCAGACTCCACCGCCTTGACGTTGAGCTCCTCGAGCACCTGCTGCTCAATCAGAGGCAGGAGTTCGGCGTCGGCGGGGCGCGCCTGCACCACCGCGCGGGCGAGGGGTTGACGGACGCGGAGGTTCGCCTTGGAGCGGGCGAATCTGCCCAGGCTGGCGACGCGCATGGCGAGCCTGACTGCGCGCGTCAAGCGCTCGTCCACCAGCCCCGCGTCCGCCTCGGGCCAGTCGGAGAGATGGACGCTGGGCTCGGCGCCCTCGGGAGCAAGGTTGGCGTACATCTCGTCGGCGGCGAAGGGGGTGAGCGGCGCGGCAAGCTTGGCGATGGTGAGGAGCGCGGAGTAGAGGGAGGTGTAGGCCCACGCCTTGTCGTCGTCGTTCTCGCTCTTCCAGAAGCGGCGGCGCGAGCGGCGGACGTACCAGTTGGACAGTACCTCTACGAACTCCTCGATGCGCCGTCCGGCGGCGGTGGGGTCGTAGGCGTCCATCAGCGCCGTTACGTCGGCGACGAGCGCGTTGAGTTCGGAGACGATCCAGCGGTCGAGTTCGTTGGGCGGCGGCTCGCTGAGGGCGGGACCGCCGATTGCGTCCTTCCAGTGGGCGGCGTGCTCCTCCGGGCGGAAGCCGTCGATTCGCGCGTAGGTAACAAAGAAGGAGTAGACGTTCCACAGCGTGAGCATGAAGCGCCGCAGCGCTTCCTGCACCAACGCCGACGAGAAGCGCCGCTCCGCGCCCGCAGGCGCCGCCGTGAAGAGGTACCAGCGCAGCGCGTCCGCGCCGTGCTGGCGCATCACGTCCCACGGATCGACGACGTTCCCGCGCGACTTGGCCATCTTCTCGCCCTTCTCGTCGAGAATGAGGCCGAGGCAGATGACGTTCTTGTAGGAGGGGCGGCCGTCGATGAGCGTCGAGAGCGCCAGCAAGCTGTAGAACCACCCGCGCGTCTGGTCCACCGCCTCGACGATGTAGTCCGCCGGGTAGTAGGGGCTTGCGCGCACTGCGTCAGGGCCCTCCAGCGTAACCTCGCCCGGCCCGGGCGCCGCGAGCGTAACCGGGTAGTTCCACTGCGCGAACGGCATCGCGCCCGAGTCGAACCACGCGTCCGCCACCTCCGGCACGCGGCGCATCGCGCCCCCGCAGCGCGTGCACGTTAACTCCACCCGGTCGACGAATGGGCGGTGGAGGTCGAGGCCGTCCACCAGCGCTCGCGTCTCGGGCGTGGCCAGTTGCGCAAGTTCGGCGACTGAGCCGACGCAGTGCTCGTGTGCGCACGCCGCGCCGGGGCAGCGCCAAACGGGGATAGGCGTCCCCCAGTAGCGCTCGCGCGAGACCGCCCAATCGACGTTGTTCTTCAACCACTCGCCGAACCGGCCCTCCTTCACGTGGGCAGGACGCCAGTTGATGCCCTGGTTGCCGGCCACCATCTCGTCGCGCCGCGCGGTGGTGCGGATATACCACGACGCCTTCGCGTAGTAGAGCAACGGCGTGCGGCAGCGCCAGCAGAAGGGGTAGGTGTGGCGGTAGACGCCCTTGCTGAACAGCAGTCCGCGCGAATCGAGGTCGCGGATGATGTCGCCGTCCGCATCCTTCACGAACTTGCCAGCGCCCGGGTAGCCGTCGGCCAACGCGCCGCGCGGGTCGACGCTGTGGTGGGTCGCCAGGCCGTGCGTGCGCCCCAACTCCGCGTCCTCCGCGCCATAGGCGGGCGCAGTGTGGACGAGGCCCGTGCCGTCGTCCGCTGTAACGTAGTCGGCAAGCAGCACGCGGTGCAGGTTCGCGCTCGCCGGTTGGCCGGCGTAGGGCGCGTCGTAGGCGAGGCCGGCCAGTTCCGCGCCGCTGAAGCGCGACGCGACGCGCCAACCCTCGGCGAGCACGTCGCTCAGGCGCGCCTCGGCGATGATTAGGCGCTCGCCGCCCTCCTCGCGCTCGGCGAGCGCGTACGTCTCGCCGGGGGCGGCGGCCACGGCGGCGTTGGCGGTGAGCGTCCACGGCGTGGTCGTCCATACGAGCAGGGACACGGGCGCGGCGTCGAGGCCGAGGCGGGCGAGCGCACCCGCGTCCGCGCGCTCCTGCTCCCGCCGCAGGGGCAGGCGGACGTAGACGGAGGGGTCGGGCACGTCGTCCTGGTAGCCCTGGGCGACCTCATGGGAGGAGAGGCTGGTTACGCAGCGAGGGCAGTGAGGGGTTACGCGGAAGCCCTCGTACATCAGGCCCTTGTCCCACAAGTTGCGGAATATCCACCAGCAGGTTTCGATGTAGCCGTTGTCGTAGGTTACGTAGGCGTCGTTGACGTCGAGCCACACGCCCGAGCGCTCGGTCATCGACTCCCACTCCTTCACGTAGCGGAAGACGCTCTCGCGGCAGCGGCGGTTGAACTCCTCGATGCCGAACGCCTCGATGGCGTGCTTGGAGGAGAGGCCGAGCTCCTTCTCGACCTCCAACTCCACGGGCAGGCCGTGGGTGTCCCAGCCGCCGCGCCGCAGGGGCAGGAAGCCGCGCATCGTGCGGTAGCGGATGATCGCGTCCTTGAAGGAGCGCGCCAGCACGTGGTGCAGTCCCGGCGTCCCGTTCGCCGTCGGCGGCCCCTCGTAGAAGACGAACAACGGCGCGTCCTTGCGCACGCGCTCGACGGCGCGAAAGGTTCCCTGCTCGCGCCAGCGCTCGAGCACCGCCTCTTCGAGGGCGGGGAAGTTCACCCGTCCCGGCGCCGGTTTGAAGCGTTCCGCCGCGTTCAACTTGCCGCTCCGTCTCCCGTTTTGCCTGTGCGCGCGCCGCGAAAAGGCCCGCCCTCATCGTTGGGCGGGCCAGGCTGCGCCGCCTCCGTCGCTCACAGGATAGCAGGGCAGGGCGTGTGGCGGGCGCCTCAGCCGTCGACGCTGATGAGCGCGCCGGCGCGTTCTTCCACTGCGCCGACGACCGCGTGGGAGACGTTGCGCGCGCCCAGTTCTTCCAACAGGCGCGGGAGGCGCTCCTGCGCCACGGCGATGAGCAGGCCGCCGGAGGTCTGCGCGTCGCACAGCAACAGACGGTCGTTCTCGGTGAGGCGCGGGCTCCAGGCCACGTGCGCCTCCGCAGCGGCGAGGTTGTTGCGCGTGCCGCCCGGCGCTACGCCCTGCGCCAGCAACTCACGCACGCCGGGCAGGACGGGAATCGCGCCTGCGTCGATGCGCGCCGACACGCCGCTGCCCCGCATCATCCCCGTAAGGTGGCCGATGAGGCCGAAGCCGGTTACGTCGGTGGCCGCGTGCACGCCCACCGTCTGCATCGCCAGCGAGGCGTCGCGGTTCAGCCGCCGCATCGTATCGACGGCGGCGGCGAGCACGTCCGCCTCGACGCTGCCCGCCTTGGCGGCGGTGGTTACTATGCCCGTGCCGAGCGGCTTCGTGAGCACGAGCGCGTCGCCGGAGCGCGCGCCCGCGTTGGTTACGAGCGCGTCGGGGCGGAGCGTGCCGGTTACCGACATGCCGTACTTCGGCTCCGCGTCCTTGAGAGTGTGGCCGCCCGCGATGAGCACGTCCGCCTCGGCGGCGACGTCGGCGCCGCCGCGCAGCACCTCGCCCAGGGTGCGCTTGGGCAGATTGTCGGGGAAGCAGACGACGTTCAGCGCGAGGATGGGGCGTCCGCCCATCGCGTAGACGTCGCTCAGGGCGTTCGCGGCGGCGATGGCGCCGAACTGGTAAGGGTCGTCCACGATGGGCGGGAAGAAGTCGATGGTCTGGACGACGGCGAGGTCGTCCGTCAGGCGGTAGACGGCGGCGTCGTCGCCCGTGTCAATGCCGACGAGCAGGTCGGGATGCTGCGCGTGCGGCAGGTGTCGCAGGACCTCGCCGAGGTCCTCAGCGTTGAACTTGCCCGCTCAGCCCGCGCAGGCGGCGAGACTGGTCAGGCGCACGTCCTCTTGCGATTGCATAAGGGGAGTATACGCCCCGTGCGGGTATAATCGGGCGTGCAGGTCACCGGCATGGCGGGAGGCGGCGCTTATGGGCTACGGAATCACGGTTACGCAGGGGACGGGCGGCAGCCGCGTCGCCTTCCAGTGCCAGCACCAGAACGCGCTGGTGTACGTAACGCGCGGCGAGGCGTCGTGGGTATGCTCGGATGAGCTGCTGCACGTGCACGGCATCGCCGGATTTCTGAAAGAACTGGCCGAGATGGAGATCCCGCAGGTGGAGCAGGCAATGCGGAAGTGGGGCGTCTACTACCGTCCGCGCCCGTTGGAAGAGGGGGACGACGAGGCGGAGTAGCGCGCCGCGTTAGACTACGCCGCCGATGGTCAAGGGCGCGGAGGAGACCGAGCAGCGGGCGCGCGTGGCGGGAATCGCCCTGCCGCGCATGTTCGCGTCGCTGCGCTACCGCGACTACCGCTTCCTGTGGACGACCAGCTTCCTCTCCGCGTCGGCGCGCAACCTGCAGCAGGTCTCGCTCGGTTGGATCGCCTTCGACCTGACCGGCAGCAGCGTGCTGCTGGGCACCGTGCTGTTCATCTACCAAGTCCCGTTTCTCGTCTTTGCGCTGCCGCTGGGCGCGCTGGTGGACAGGGTTCACCGCAAGGTGCTGCTCGCCTCAAGCCAGTTCATTATGGCTGCGCTGGCGGCGGCGTTGGCGGTGGACATCGCATTGGGCTGGGTGCAGCCCTGGCACCTGATGGCGTTCGCGTTCGCGAGCGGCGTGGAGAACGCGCTAATCCACATCATCCGCCAGAGCCTCGTGCCGTCGGTCGTGCCCAAAGAGGGGCTGCTGAACGCCGTCGCGCTCAACTCGGCAGGGTTCGACGTGTCGCGCATCGCGGCGCCCGCCGTCGGCGGATTCCTGATTGCCGCCGTCGGCGTGGACGGCAACTTCGGCGTGCAGGCAGCGCTGCTGATGGGCGTGGCGTTCGCGTCGCTGCCGATGCGCGTCGGCTTCGCCGCCGACCAGGTGGAGCGCGCCGCGTCGGGATTGCGCGGCCTTGCCGCCGACCTGCGCGAGGCGGCAGCCTACATATGGAACGACCGCTTGCTGCGCCAGATATTCGCCATCGAGTACGCGGCGCTGCTCTTCACCGTCCCCTACCTCGCCTTTATGCCCGTGTGGGTAGAGGACGTGCTGGGGCGGGAGGCGGACGCGCTAGGGATGCTGTACGCGGCAGGCGGCGCGGGCGCGGTGACGGGCACGCTGTTCATCGCCCATAGAGGCGACGTTCGGCGCAGGGGCCGGTGGATATGGGGCGCGCTGAGCCTGCAAGCGCTCGGGCTGACGGCGCTGTCGCAGGCGGAGGGCTACCCGGCGACGCTCGGCGTGCTCGCCTTCATCGGCGCGATGAATATGGTCTCCTTCTCCCTACTGGTCTCGGCGGCGCAGGCGCGGCTGCCGGAGCGCTTGCAAGGCAGAGGAATGGCGATATGGAACCTGGGCAACGCGTCCATCGGCACAGGCACCTTGGCGCTGGGGTTCGTCGTGGCGCGGGCAGGCGTTGCGGACGCGATGTGGATCACGGGCGCGGCGATGCTGGCGTTCGTGGCGCTGGGGTTCGGCGTGCTGCGGCGCACGCGCGGAGCGTTCTAGCGCGCGGTCAGTCGAGGCGGCGCATCACCGCTACCAGCTTGCCGTGCACCTGCACGTTGTTAGCCGGGACGACGATGGGGCGCATCTGCGTGTTGGCGGGCTCGAGGCGCACGCGCTCGCCCTCGAAGTAGATGCGCTTGAGCGTTGTCTCCTCCTCCGCCACCAGCCACGCGGCGACCATCTCGCCGTTGTTCGCGGTGCGCGCGGCGCGCAGCACCACCACGTCGCCGTCGTCGATCAGCGCGTCGATCATCGACTGCCCCTTCACGCGCAGTGCGAACAGTTCGCCGCTCCCGCGCGGCGTCATCTCCAGCGGCAGCGAGACGCGCTCGGCGTCTTCCGACTGCCAGCCGTCGGGCGTGGCGACGGGCAGCGGCGCGCCTGCGGCGATGTTGCCGAGCAACGGCACGCTGAACACCTCGGGCGCCCGCGCGGCGGGAGCGTCGGTGTCGTGCGTCAGCTCGAGCCCGCGCGAGATGCCGTCGGCGCGGCGCACGTAGCCGTCGCGCTGGAGGATGCGCAGGTTGTAGTCGACGACCGAGGTGGAGCTGATGTCGCAGGCGGCCTGGATGTCGCGCACCGACGGCATGAAGCGGTGCTCGGCGTGGTACTTGCGGATGAAGGCGAGTATCTGGTTCTGACGCGTCGAAGGGGACATAGGCGCTCCTATGAACGTTTGTTCGCTCACGTTCTCATAGAACAGGCGTGCGCGTCAAGGCGCCTTTGTCGCATCATCGGCGCGCACGGCGGCGTAGGCGGCGGCCAGCAACATCACGGCGCCGGGTAGGAAGTAGAGCGTGGCGGCGAGGCCGCCCAGCGCCGCCGCCGCAAGCACCACCGCCGCCAGGCGCGGCCTGGCGAGCGCGCCGATCCCGCCGCCCGCCGCAGCGACGCCCGCCGCGAGGCCGCCCGCTCCGCGCAACGTCTGGTTCGCCGCCTCTTCCCCGCCGCCCGTCACCAGCCCGACGCTCCCGACGAACATCGCCGTGAGAGCCCCGGCCAGGCCGAGCGCCGCCCCGAAGAGCGCGATGAGCATCGCTGTCTGACGCATCGCCGCGAGTGTACGCGCAGTTTGCCCATTCGTCGTTGCCTCCGGGGAAGATGGGGATGTGACATCCGTCCCTTTCGGGCGTGGGCGCCGGGGGGGGGGGGGGTAGGGGCGTGCTACACCTTCGACGAGAGAGCGCGCCGCTATGACAACGCAACCCACGCAACCCGAGGCAGCCCCGTCCCCGTTGACCGAGCGCGTCAGCAGAATTGAGGGCATCCTGGAGCAGGTCGACCAGCGCCTCCCTAGCACACGACGGTGCTGAACGCACTGCGCGCCGAGATGCACGCGGAAATCAGCCGCTTGCTGACGGGCATGAACCGCAGATGATTATCGTCGTCGGCGTGCTGGGTGGGCTGATGGCGCACTTCCGCTCCGTGGGCTGAGCTGCGCCCCCTAGTACCGCTGCGGGCGGCGGCGCATGTCGCGCAGGTGGCCGATGAACACGCCGGAGGCGGTGTCGCGGTCGAGCACGGCGTGGATGCAGGCGAGCAGCAGCATCTCCAACTCGGCCAGCAGCGCGGGCGGCGCGCTGATCGCCGTTCCCTCCGCCATACCGCTGCGGGCGAAGTGGCGCAGCACCTTGAGCGCCGCGAGCGACAGCGGCAGCGCGCGCCCCTGCGGCACGGCGCACTCGTCGCACGCTACGCCGCCCATATCGGGCGCGAAGCGGTGGCGGTCGGGCTCTATGTCGCGCCCGCACACGACGCAGACGCGGAGCTCCGGCATATAGCCCGTGTCCTCTAGCAGGCGGAGTTCGAGGTAGCGCGCGGTGAGGCGGTCGTCCGCTGCGCCGCCGTCGATGGCGCGCAGCGCGTCGAGCAGCAGGTGGTAGGCGGCGGGATGCGGCGCCTCCTCCGGCAGCATCGCGCCCGTCAGCTCGGCGAGGTAGAGGGCGGCGGCGATGCGGTCGAGGTCCTGCTTGAGGCGCCCGAACGAGGCCATCGACTCGGCGCCGGTAACCACGTTCCAACGCGCCCCGACCGCGAGGCTGACGCGGCTGTGGTTGAGCACGTCGAGGTGCCCCCCGAGGCGGCTGGTGATGCGACGCGCGCCGCGAACGTACGCCTGCGCCTTGCCCCAGCCGGGCGTCAGCAGAGTAACGCGACGGTCGGCCTCGCCCTCGTCCACCGAGCGCAGCACGATCGCGTCCGTGTTGTACGACTTCGGGCGTGCGCTCGGCCCCGGCCTGCTTGGCATCGCGCGTCTCCCCTCGGCGGCTAGTCTACAATCGCGCTCCCTTTCGTCAGGAGGCGGCGATGACGGACATGGAGCCGCAGCGGTGCGCGTGGGCCCAAGGCGACGACGCGCTGATGAAGCGCTACCACGACGAGGAGTGGGGCACGCCCGAGCATGACGACGCGCGCCTGTTCGAGATGCTGACGCTGGAAGGGGCGCAGGCGGGCCTCGCGTGGCGCACCATCCTCCACAAGCGTGAGGGCTACCGCCGCCTGTTCGCCGCATTCGACCCCGCGCGCGTCGCCGCGTTCACGCCCGCCGACGTGGAGCGCCTGCTGCGCGACCCCGCCATCGTGCGCAACCGCGCCAAAGTGGAGTCCGCCGTCTCCAATGCCGCGCGCGTGCTGGTCGTTCAGGAGACGCACGGCTCCCTCGCCGCCTACCTGTGGGGATTCGTCGGCAGCGCCCCATTGCGAACGGGGCGCCGGCCGCCCGGCGTCTTCCTCGCCACCTCGCCCGAGGCCGAGGCGATGGCCAAGGCGCTGAAACGCGACGGCTTCCGATTCGTAGGCGCGACCATCTGCTACGCCTTCATGCAAGCCGTAGGCATGGTCGACGACCACACAACCGACTGCTTCCGCGCCCGCCCCTACCCCAAGACGTTGTAGCCGCCGGGCAGCGGCGCGCGTCCGCTCAAGGCGAGCGCGAGGGCGTCGCCGTCGCCGCGCGCGGCGGCTATGTCGGCCAGCAGGCGCAGCGTCAGGCCGAGCGCGTCCGGCGGGGGCGTGACCGCGATTCCGGCGGCGCGGGCGATGTCCAGCGTGTGCAGCGTGGCCTCCAGGACGCGCGTCGCCAGGTAGTTGGTGATGCCCACCGTCCCGAACGGAGTCGTGGCGGTCGCCACGGCGTCGAGCGCCTCCATTGCGGCCAGCGTCCGCTCGCCGATGGAGCGCGCGGAGGCGGCGGGGTCTGCGCCGAGCAGGCCGACGCTCTCGCGCGCCCGCTCCGCGATCAGTTCGTTCACGCCCGGCGTGGACATAGCGCGCAGGTAGTAGGCGGCGGCGCTCTCCGTGTCCACGGGCGCAGGCTGCGCGGAGTATTCGACGGCGCGGTCGAGCATCCTTACGACGTGCGCCGCCACCTCGCGGACGCTCCACTCGCCGAGGCCTGGCTTGTCCCAAGCGTCGGCAGGCACGCGCTCCAGCATCTCGACGAAGCACCGAACCGACGCTCCGAACGCCGCCCTCGTGTTGTTTGGTTCATCCGTCATAAGCCTCTACCCCAGCCCATCCAGAAACGCGCCGAGCGCCGCGAGGAACGCCGACGGGTTTTCATCGAGGCACCAGTGGCCGCCGTTGGGGATTTCGACCAGGGCGCAGTAGGGGATGGTCGCCGCCATGCGCTCGGCGACGTCGCGGCGCAGCAAAGGCGAATCGGCGCCCCGGATGATGAGCGTGTGCACGCCCACCTTGGGCAGCGTCGCCCACGCGTCGGGGCGCTCGTACTCGAAGATGACCTGGCGGTCGCGCTTCCACAGCAGGCGTCCGTCGGGCAGCGGCTTGGTCATCACGCGGGCGACGTGGCGCAGGAGTTCCTCGCCCGTGTTCGGCTCGCGGGAGCGCAGGCGCTCCACGACCGCGTCGAGGTCGTCCCACTCGTCGCTTTCGGCGCGGTAGCGGACGAACATATCGCCGGAGCCGGGGTTCACCGCGTCGGGGTCCATATCGACGATGACGAGGCCCGCCACGCGCGAGGGGTCGGCGGCGGCGTGAGAGAAGGCGTACTTGCCTCCGGCGGAGTGGCCGACGAGCACCGCGTCGCGCGCGTCGACCTCGGCGAGGAAGTCGCCCACCTCGCCAACGTAGTTCTCGAACTGGTAGCGACCGGAGACCCACTCGCTGTCGCCGTGGCCGCGCGCGTCGAGCGCGTAGACGCGGTGGCGGGAGCGCAGCGCGGCAGCGACGTGGTCCCAGTTGCGGGCGGTGTCTTGGAGGCCGTGGAGCAGGACGACGGGGCGCCCCTCTCCGCCCCAGTCCACGTAGTGGAGGCGCGCGCCGCGGCTGTGGAAGAACCGGTCGGCGGGAAAGTCCGTGCTCATGCGCTTCGCACCATCGCGTCGAGGCGGAAGAGCGCCTGGCCGAGCACCCGCGTCCCCTGAACGATGTCGTCGAGGTCTGCCCACTCCTCCGGGCAGTGGCTCCGGCCCTCCTTGCAGCGGATGAAGACCATCCCCGCCGGGGCGACCGGCGCGAGGCGGGCGGCGTCGTGAGAGGCGCGGCTGGGCAGGCGGCGCACCGGGAAGCCCAGGTCTTCGCACGCCTGGGCGACCGCGTTCTGCATATGCTCCGGCAGCGGCACGGGCCGCTCCACGTGCTGCCACTCCACGTCCTGCTCGAGGCCGCGCCTGTCGGCGATGGCGCGGATCTCCTCGTCCACCGAGCGCCGCGCGATGGCGAGCGCCTCCGCGTCGGTCGAGCGCACCTCGACGGTGAGGTCGACGCGCCCGGGGATGACGTTGACCATATTGGGGCTGACGGAGAGCCAGCCGACGGTGCCGACGCCCTCCTCGATCATGTCCGGCGCGCGCGCGATGCGCTCGACGGCGAGCACCAACTCGGCGGCGCCCGCGAGCGCGTCGCGCCGCTCGTTCATCGGCGTCGCGCCCGCGTGGTCGGCCACGCCCGTCAGGGAGACGCGGGCGCGGCAAGGCGCGGCGATGGAGGTTACGACGCCGATGGCGAGCGATTCGCGCTCCAGCACCGCGCCCTGCTCGATGTGCAGTTCGAGGTAGCCGGCGATTTCGCCCAGGGGGCGCAGGGCGGCCTCCACGTTGGCGCCGACGCCGCCGAGCGCGTCGATGGCGTCCGTCAGCAGGTCGCCGAACGGCGTAACCGCGCCGGTCAAGTGCTCGCTGATCACGTTGCCCGCCATAATGCGGCTGCCCAACGGGCTGAGGTTCACGATGGTCGGCTCCTCGCAGAGGAAGTCGACGATCTCCAGCGGCAGGGAGAGCTCCGCCCCCGCCTCGGCGAGGCAGCGCGCGACCTCTAGGGCGCCGACGACGCCGACGATGCCGTCGAAGCGCCCGCCCGCCTCCACCGTGTCGGTGTGGGAGCCAAGCATCAGCACGCGGTCGCCGGGGCCGCCGCGCCGCCCGATGAGGTTGGCCCCCGCGTCGGCGCGCACCTCCAGGCCCGCCTCGCGCATCCGGTCGGCCAGCCACGTGCGGGCGGCGGCGTACTGCGGCGAGAAGGCGCGTCGCGTCCACGGCAGGTCGGGGTCGGTGAAGCGCTCCAGCGCCGACAGGTCGGCTTGGATGCGGTCGGGGCGTATGGACAGGTCGGGGAATCCGGCGGTCATAGGCTGCCTCTCGGGTCGGACTGCGTCGGCGCGTAGGCTATCATCAATCGCAGGCGCGCCCGCAACGCGGCGGGCGCGCCTTTGTGTTGCTATGGACTGGCTCATCTACGGACTGATAAGCGCCTTCGCCTTCTCGCTGGTGTCCGTGCTGGACAAGCGGATGCTGCTGCGCTACTTCCCGAGCGTGCGCCCCTTCAACCTGCTGGTGGGCGCAACGCAGATAACGGTGGCGGTGCTGGTGCTCGCGGCGATCCTGCCGTTCGAGGGCATTCAGAGCGCGAAGGCTACGGGGCTGGCCTTCACGTCCGGCATCGTGCTCGGCGGCAGCCTCGCGCTCTTCTTCTTCGCGTTGAGCCGTGTGGACGTTTCGCGCGCCACGCCGCTCTGGCTCACCTCGCCCATCTTCGCCGCGCTGCTGGCGATGGGCTTCCTGGGCGACGAGGTTACGCCGGCGCAGTGGGCGGCCATCGTGGTGGTGGTCGTCGGCGCGGCGATGGTGAGCTACAACCCCGCGCCCGGGCGGCGCGGTTTCCTGACCGGCATCGTCGCGCTCGCGCTGCTGCTGGCGGCGTTCACGCAGGCGCTCGGCTTCGTCATCAACAAGGAGGCCAGCGCCGACCTCGCCATCTGGGTGAACAACGGGTGGCGCTCGCTGGGGTTCGGCGCCGGACTCATCCTCGTCAACGCCACCAGGGCGTCCGTGCGTCAGGCCGTCGCCTACGCCCGCAACGCCGCGGGGATGCGGATGATGGTGTTCACGGAGGGCATCCTCGCGCCGCTGGCGAGCCTGGCGCTCATCGGCTCCATCACCACAGGGCCTATCGCCCCCGTTACGGCGGTGAACTCGACGCGCCCCCTCTTCCTGCTCTTCATTTCCACCGCGTTGAGCACGCGCTACTGGAACCTGCTGAACGAACCGCTCGACCGCAGCACGCTGCTGCTCAAGGCGGTCTCGACGGCATTGATCGTGGGCGGCACGGTCGGCCTCGCCGTACTCTGAGCGCGTCCGCCCTTGCGCCGTCTCCCGCGCTACACGTGCTGGTCGAAGAGGATGGGGTTGCCGTCCGGGTCGAGCGCCACGAAGCTGGCCGGGCCTTCGCCGCTCTCGTCCGCCTCCATTTCCAGCGTAACGCCCTGCGCCTTCAAGCGCCGCTGAATCTCGCGCACGTCGGTGAAGTCGGCGCCCAACGGCTGGCCCGCGCCGTTCCAACCGGGGTTGAAGGTGAGGATGTTCCTGTCGAACATTCCCTGGAAGAGGCCGACGTTGGCGTCACCGTTCTTGAGGATCAGCCAACCCTCCGCCGCGTCGCCGCCGATGACCGAGAACCCGAACTTCTCGTAGAACGCCCGCGAGGCCGCGATGTCCTTCACGGCCAGACTCACCGAAAACGCGCCAAGTTCCATATCGTCCACTCCTTACCGGCTGCCGCCTGCGCCACGCTTGGCCCCTGCCCGAGCCTTCGCCGCGTATAATAGAGGCCTATCCGCAGGGAGGTCGAGGTTCGGATGACGGAGCAGCCGGAATACGACGTTGTCATTGTGGGGGGCGGCGCGGCGGGGCTCGCCGCCGCCATCTACGCGGTGCGGGCGATGCTCAAGACGCTCGTCATCGAGAAGATGGCGCTGGGCGGCGAGATCCTGAAGACGGGCGACATCGAGAACTACCCCGGCTTCCCCGACGGCATCAACGGCCCTGACCTCGCCGCCCTCTACGAGGGGCAGGCGCGCCGCTTCGGGACAGAGTTCGCCTACGACACCGTCGTCCGGCTCGACGTGGGCGGCAAGGTCAAGCGCGTCATCGGCGACGAGCGCGAGTACACGGCGCGCACCGTCATCATCGCCACGGGCGGCGAGCACAACAAACTCGAAGTGCCAGGCGAGGAGGAGTACGCGGGTAAGGGCGTGTCCTACTGCGCCACGTGCGACGGCAACTTCTTCCGGGGTATGGACGTGGTGGTCGTGGGCGGCGGCGACGCCGCGATGGACGAGGGGCTGTACCTCACGCGCCTGGTCAACCGCGTAACCGTCGTCCACCGCCGCGACCAACTGCGCGCCAGCAAGATCCTCCAGCAGCGCGGGTTCGACAACCCGAAGATGGACTTCATCTGGGACACGGTGGTCGAGGAGATCAGCGGCAACGGCGAGGTGGACGCAGTTACGCTGAAGAACGTCAAGACGGGCGAGGCATCGAAACTGGCCGCCCAGGGCGTCTTCATCTACATCGGCTTCCACCCGGTCAGCGACTATCTGCAAGGCGTGGTGGAGCTGGACAACGCAGGGCACGTCAAGACCAACCTGCAAATGGAGACGAACGTGCCCGGCGTCTACGCGGCGGGCGACATCCGTCAGTTCTCCGACCGCCAGTTGGGCAACGCCGTCGGCGACGGCATCGCCGCCGCCCTCGCCGCCTACCGCTACATCCAAGAGCAGGCGGGCGAGGAGTAGCCCGTCGCGTTCCGCGCGGCCTGGGCAAGGAGCGAACTATGCCGTTGGGCTGGGCGATTGTCAGCACGGGCCGCCACCCCGACCAGAAGATGGCGCCTGCCATCAATGCGGATGAAGGCTCGGTCATCGCGGTGGTGGTGAGCCGCGACGCGGAGCGCGCCCGCGCCTTCGCCGACAAGCACGGCGCGCCCGCTGCAGCCGCCTACGACGACTACGGCGCGATGCTCCGCGACCCCGCCGTCGGCGCCGTCTACCTCGCCTCGCCCAACCACCTGCACGCCGTGCAGACGGCGCAAGCCGCCGCAGCGGGCAAGCACGTGCTGTGCGAGAAGCCGATGGCGCTCACGCTGGCCGACTGCCGCCGCATGGTGGACGCCTGCCGCGATGCCGGGGTCAAACTCGGCGTGGGCTTCCATCTGCGCGCTCACCCGGGACTCCAACGCCTGCGCGCGCTGGTTGTGGAGGGAGCGCTTGGCGACGTCTCCATCGCCTCCGCCAATTGGGTGCGTGGCGTCCGGGGTCAGACCGCGCCGCCGCCGCGTCCGCCGGATCAGGAGTGGTGGGAGGAGCCCGCGATGGCCGGAGCAGGGGTGATGATGGCCACGGGCGTGCACTGCGTGGACGCGCTGCGCTACGTGCTTGGGCGCGAGGTGGCCGAAGTCGCCGCGATGAACGACGCAACCCCCGGCGCGCCGCTGGAGCATATGCTCGCCATGCTGCTGCGCTTCGACGGCGGCGCCGTCGGCCAGGTGACCACCAGCCGCCGCACGCCCGATTGGCCGAGCCAAGACGTCGCCGTCTATGGCAGCGAGGGACGCGGCGCGCTGGTGGGTGGCGTCGATACGACGCTCACGGGCGAATTGACCGTGGACGCGCAGTCGCTGCAAGAACGCACGGCGTTCGACCCGCCCGACCCCATCGCGATGTACGCGGGCCAGGTGCAGGCGTTCCGCCGCGCCGTCGAGGAGGGCGGCGAGCCGCTGGCGACGGGCGAGGACGGCCTGCGCGCGGCGGAAGTCACGTTGGCGATGGTGGAGTCGGCGCGCAGCGGCAAGCGCGTCGCTATCGGCGCGTAAGGAGAAGCGGCATGGCGCAGTTCGACGCCCTCTTTGAGACGACGGCCACCGATCCGATGTGCGGCATGGACGTGGAGAAGGCGAACCCGCCCGGCGGCTCCTTCGTTCACGAGGGCGAGACCTACTACTTCTGCGCGCCCGGCTGCCGCGCCGCATTCGCCCAAGACCCCGCGCACCACCTGGCCAACCCCGGCGCACACGGCCACCACCACGCCTAGCGCCTAGGCGCTGGGGCGATCGCGGGCAGCCGTCCCTTGACGGGCGGAGTAGTATGCGCCGACTATGCGCGTCGCACTGCGGCTTCGCTCTCTCCATTCTCCCACTTCCCCAACCCTCCCTTCCTCCTCCCCAAGCGAGAGAGGGCGCTTGAACCTCCCCTGGCGCGGGCGGGGTTCAATCGCGGCAGGCGGCGAGGGAGGAACAGGGAGATGGACAACGCCGCCGACGCTGCCTACATGGAGACGTTCTTGTCTCCGACGCCCTTGGACAAGGAGAAGGCGGCGGAGCGCCTCCGCGAGGTGAAGGGCGTGTTCGACGAGTTGGGCGTAACCTTCTGGCTGCGCTCCGGCACCCTGCTCGGCATCATCCGCGCCGGCGCCTTCATCGACTGGGACGACGAGATGGACACCGCGTCGGTGCTCGGCATGCACGGTGTGAGCGACGAGACCGTCCGCCGCGTGGCCGACGCCTTCAGGGCGCGCGGATTCACCGTGCGGGCGCAATCGGGCCCGCGCTACGTCGCCGCCGCCTTCGTCAAGGACGGCGTCCGCACCGACTGGACGTGCTACCGCCTCGTCGGCGGGCGCGCCTACGAATTCCCCGGCATCGAGATTCCCCTGCACGTGTTCGATGACCTGCGCGAGATCGAGTTCGTCGGCGAGCGGTTCCTGATCCCCAACCCGCCGGAGGACTATCTCCAGGCCAAGTACGGTCCCGACTGGCGAACGCCCAAAGGCCCCGGCTTTGAGGCGGACGTAGTGCGCCAGGTCGCCGACGGTTCGATGATCTCCCGCCGCGCGCGCCTCTTGTGGAAGGCGAGCGGCGGCAGGCTAGCCGCACGCGTCGGTGTGCGCGTCTACGACCGCGACGGCGCCCTCGTGGGCGGCGCGCGGGTGCGCGTCGTCGGCGTCGGCGAGACGGCCGCGAACGCGCAGGGGTTGGCCCGCTTCCCCGTCCCCGCCGAAGACTACTACGCGGTTACGGTCGCCTACCCCGGCCACAGCGAGGTGCTCTATATGGAGATGCTGAAGCCGGGAGTGAACTACGCCTACCGCCCGGGCCCAGTGGTTACGGCGGAAGAGCACTACAAGGCCGGCGTGCGCGCGCTGGCGCTGATCGAGGAGTAAGCCGCCCCTTACCGCTCCAGGCAGAACGCCTCCATCGCGTCGAGGAATGCGATGGCGCGGCGTTGGCCGTCGGCGTCGTCGTAGGCGACCGGCTCCCCTGCGCGGAGGCGCTCCTGACACTCGATCAGGTCGAGAGCGAAAGGAGCGTGCGGCGCCAGACTTGGGATGCGCTCGGTGAATCGCTCCACCAGCGGCGCGCCCTTCACGCCGGAGTTGTCGTGCGCGAACACCATCAGCGCGTTGGTCATCGTGCGCGTAACCACGGCGTGGTGCAACTCCAGCAGCAGGTCGGGCGTTACGCGCAGCGGCTGCCGCTCCCGCCCCATCCGCCCGTCCCGCTCGACGGGAACGAGGGCGATGATGGACTGCTCCCGCGCCATCTCGCGGTAATGGCGGACGCCCGCCCGCGCATCCAGCAACTGCTCCACCGTCGGAAAGCCGATGGCGCCGTAGGCCGTCAGCGACAGACCCCGCAACACGGGGAAGCGCGCCCAATCGAGCGTCAAGAAAGGCGCCGTGCGAATGTAGTCGCCGAACGACGCGCGGTCGAACAGCAGCGGCTGCACCATCGTCACCTTGGGCGTGGCGCCCTGCGGCTTGACCGGGCCGAGGCGGTCGTCCACGTACACGAGGTGCTCGGGCGTGGAAAGGTCGGCGGCGACGGCGTCGAGGCGCGAGCGCAGCAGGCGGTAGCGCCCCCACGTCAGATCGTCGAACACGTAGAGGAAGTCGTAGTCGTTGTGCAGTTCCTCCGGCTTGGCGCGGTCGGCGTGCGAGCCGACGGGCAGGAACGAGCGCAGGTCGTCGAACTCCTCCGCCAGCGCGATCACCGCGTCGAACACCGCTTGCTTAACGCCGTCCGCCACCGCCGCGCGCTTCCGCTACGTGGCGAGGCCGTAGAAGCGCTCGGCAGCGCCTCTGAGCACGCCGTACTTCTGAGTGGGAGAGAGGCTCGGGCGCGACGCCATCTCGCGCAGCGAGCCGGGATAGCCGCCGTCCCAGTGGGGATAGTCGGAGGCGTACATAATGCAGTCGTCGCCGATGACCTGCATCGCCGCCTCCAGCAGGCGTTCGTTGGCCTCCGACCCGAAGAAGATGTTGCACCCCTGTCGGACGTACTCCGAGGGGCGCTTGGGCAGGCCGGGGGCGTCCACGGTGCCGCGGTGCTCGTATTCCTCGTCCATGCGGTCGAGCCACCAGGGTGCCCACGTCCCTCCTGCCTCGAGGAAGCCGAAGCGCACGCCGGGGAAGCGTTCGAACACGCCCTCGAACATCATGCTGGTGAACTGGCGCAGGATGCCGTAGGGATGCGCCACGGTGTGTGTTTGGATGAACTTGGGAAAGAGCTCCGCGCCGGGCGCGAGGCTGGAGCCGGAGGCGTGCACGCCGATGCACATATCCAGTTCGCGCGCCGCCTCGTACACCGCGTCGAAGCGGCGGTGGCCGAGCAGGTGCGTGGGGCCGTCCGCCGTGTAGACGCCGCCGACCAGCCCCAACTGCTTGGCGCGCCGCAACTCCTTCACCGCCTCCTCCGCGTGCTCGACGGGCAGCAGCGCCATGCCGAGGATGCGCCCCCCCGACGGCGCGCACATATCCTTGGCGAGCCACGTGTTGTAGGCGCGGCAGTAGGCCGCTTGGTAGTCGGGGTCGCGGATGAAGCCGTAGAACAGGCCGATGGACGGATAGAGCACCGTCCATTCCATCGGCCCCCAATCGAGCGCGCGCAGCCAGTCCTCCGTGCGGCTGGCGGGGCCGTGGTAGAGGCGCCGGCCCAGGCTGCGGTCGTGCCCGTCGACGGGGGTGAGGCCGCCCGGGCCGGTGAAGCCGGTGCGAAATTCGCGGTAGGGCTGCTCCATGTACTCGACGATGGCGGCGGTGTTCTCGCCCACGTGCCCGTCCGCGTCGACGGCCAACACGCCGGGCGCCGCCTCCGCTATCGCCGTCGCCATGCTGCTGCCTCCGCCGCGCGCCGCGGCTCCCCGCGCCCCATTCTAGCGCCCCGGCCTACAGCGTCGCGTCGATCAGTTCGTTCAGCTTGTCCTTGGTGAGCAGACCCGACCACTTGGCTTGGAGCGAGCCGTCGCGCCGGATGAAGAAGGTGGTCGGCATGCCGAGAATCTCCAAGTCGCGCAGGATGGTCTCCTGGTAGGTCGTCCCGGCGGGGTAGTCGATGCCCAGTTCGCGCAGGAGAGCGCGGCCCTCCTCCCGCGTGCCCAGCAGTTGAAACGGGCCGATGTCGATGCCCAGCAGCAGCACCTCGTCCGAGCGCGCGTCGTACACCTCTTGGAAGTCGGGCATCTCCGCGCGGCAGGGCGGACACAGCCCCGCCCAGAAGTTGAGGACGATGGGCCTGTCCGCGTGCTCGAGCGCCGCCGCCAACGTCGTCTCCTCCCCGCCGATAGCGTCCGCGCCCTGGTAGGCCGAGATGGTGAAGTCGGCCAAGGCGAGATTGGGCGCGCCGCCCGCGTCCGGGGCAGGTTCGCCGCCGCCCGCGCAGGCCGCCAACAGCGCCGCCAACGCCAACGCCGCGCCGCCCATCGCTATGAAACGCCTCATTCCCTGCCCCCTATCCGCCCGCGCCGGGAGCGTACAGCTCCGTGTTCGGGTGGAAGTCCGTCCACGCGAACCAGAACGCGATGAAGGAGCGGAGCAGAGGCAGACGCGCCCCCGCCAGCTGGCCTGCGGTGGCCGCGCCGGTCGTCTCCTCCCACGTCGAGCCGGTCTCCTCGTCCTGCATCGTCAGCGCACCGCTCGGGCGCATCGTCAGCGTCCGCCCCTCGACCTCGCGAGAGAAGACGCCGTGGGCGCCCGAGCCTGCATCGTAGGTTACAACGATAGGTTGGCCGCCGTAGGAATCGTTGACGACGCGCGCGCCGCTCAGCGCCTCCACGCCGTAGGCGCGCGGCGCGGCGCCCCAATCGAGGCCGACGACCAACTCCTTGCGCGGCAGGCGGTCGTCGGCGTTCGCCTCGCCGAGGATGCCCGCGCGGTCGCTGCGATAGTAACCCTCGTAGGGGTCGATCAACTGCGTCGGGTCCGCCCTGGGCACCGTCAAGCGCTTGTCGAGGGCGAGCGTGTCGGGGTAGCGCTCGGCCCACGCCGCCCACTCGGTGAGCTGCGCGGGGAGCAATTCCAGCCTCGTTCCGGCCAACTCGCCCTCGACCGCCTCGGTCAGGAACTGGCTCCATAGCGTGTCCGTCTGATGGTCGTAAAGCACTACCGCGTTCCTGATGAGTTTGCCGGACACGCCGAAGGTGAGTTCCCTGCCGTCCACCTCGCGGGCAAAGACCATGCCCGTAAAGCAGAGCGGTCACCACGTTACCGCGATGGCGCGCCCGCCGACCGTGTCGTTCACCACCTCGTGCCTCGACAACTGCGCCGTGGAGTAGGCGCGCCGGTCGTCCCCGATGGAGACGCCGATGACCAACTCGTTCGCCCGCATCTGCGCGTGCGCCGCCTCTCCCTGCAAGAAACGAGGGTCGAGGATGGCGGGGATGGCGTCCTTCTCCAAGACGGTGCGAATCTCGTACGCGGGAGTCGGCGTGGGCGCAGGCGCGAGGGTAGGCGTGGGCGTGGCCTCGGGAGGCGGCGCGGTCGGCGTGGGCGAGGGCGTCGGCGCCGCGCCGGGGCCGCACGCGAGCGCAGCCGCGCCCACCGCGGCTATCACGGCGGCGGCGATTGACTTGCTCACGCTGCCCATGCCCACAGCATACGCCGCCGGACGCGAACGCGCGGAGTAGAATCACGGGCATATGATTAGCCAATCGGCGCAGGGCCGCCCTCGGCGGCCGGGAGTGAGCATGGGGTCCATCGCCGTCCTTGCGGTGCTCGTCGTCATCGTCATCATCATCGCGTGGAAGTTGCAGGGCGGCGCCGGCGTGCGCGACGGCTTCCTCACCTCGGGGCGCCTCTTCCGAATGATTGGCGTGCAGTTGGCGCTGGGGTTCATCCTTGCGGGATTCATCCAGATCGTGCTGCCGCGCGAGATCATCAGCACGTGGATGGGGGCGGAGTCGGGGCTGCGCGGCGTGCTGGTGGGCACGGCGGCGGGCGCCATATCGCCCGGCGGCCCCTACATCCAATTCCCACTGCTCGCCTCGCTGCATCAAGCGGGCGCGGGCTACGGCCCTATCGCCGCGTTCGTTACCGCGTGGTCGCTGGTGCCGGTGATTCGCACGCTCCAGTTCGACGTGCCCATTATGGGATGGGAGTTCACGCTGGCGAGGGTGGCCGTGAGCGCCGCCGCGCCCATCGCCGTGGGACTGCTGACGCCGCCGGTGCTCAATCTCATAGCGCGGGCGCCGTCCATCGTCAGATAGCGGGCGCGCCCGCGCCCCGGCCGTTCGCCCTGAAGGAACTAGAAGGGCGCCCGCCCCACCCGCTCGCCCTGAGGGAACTCGGAGGGCGCCCGCCCCTCACCGCCACTCCCGCCCCACCCACCGCCATTCCCGCCTACGCGGGAATCCCGACGCGCAACTTCCCGAACCCACCCGGGTCTAGCGACGACAGCCGCATTCGTCTTCCTGTCCTCCCTACGTGGCGTGGTCGCTAACGAACGTAGCCGCCCCTCTCCCCGCGCCCTGTCGTCGGGGCTGGCATTGTGGTTGCGGGGCGCCTAATGTCGAGGTTCCCGCCTCCGCGGGAACGACGGATGTGGGGGGTTGCCCGCCTAGACGGCGCACTCTCCCTCGCCGCGCTCCAACTTGTACAGGACGGTCTTGCCCCAGTCCATGTAGTACTCGAGCGTGTCCTTGCCAAGGGGGCCGACCTCGCGGAATTCGGCGAGGATCGCCTCGAACGCGTCCGTCCCGCTGCGCCGGACGAAGTCGTTGAACTCCTCGCCCTCCAGACGCTGGTCTTGGTAGTAGTCGAGGATGCGGCGGACGGCGGCCGGGACGTGCTTGGACGGCACCTTCGCCTTGACGCGCTCGCCGTAGCGCAGGTCGCCGCCGTCGAACGCGCCGCCCAGGTAGACCTCGAACGCGGGGATCTGGTTGCCCCCCGGCCCCTTGATGGACGCGCCCTGGAAGCCGATGTTGGCGAGGTGGTGGCGTCCGCACCCGTTCGGGCAGCCCGACGCCTTGACGTGCAGCTTCTTGATGAGCGGGTCGGCCAGCAGGTCGTCCCAGTCGCGCATCCCGTCCGTGAGGGCGCGGTTCAGCCCCATCGACGAGGTGATGCCCAGTTTGCACGAGTCGGTGCCCGGGCAGGCGGTCATATCGGTGATCGTGTGCACCTCAGCCTCGCCCAGGCCGATCGCGTCCAGCGCCTCCCACACGTCGAACAGCGAGCCGTCGGGCACCCAGCGCAGGGCGACGTTCTGCTCCGCGCCAAGCGCGGCGGTGCCGGAGCCGTAGTCGCGGGCGATGCGCGCGATGGCGCGGAACTGGCTCGGGCTGAGGTCGCCGCGCGGCGTCTTGGCGTAGACGACGTTGTAGCCGGGCTGCGCCTGCGCGAACACGTTCGTCTGTTTCCACAGCACGAACTCCTTGACCGACGCGCCCGCGCCGTCGTCCGCCTTGGGCGCAGGCGGCTCCTCCTGCGCGGTCGCCATGAGCGGCTCGGGGTCGAAGTCGCCCTCCGCCGCCCACTCCTTCTCCAACTCCGCCTCGACCATCTCGCGCACCGCCTCGATGCCGTGCCGGTGGACAAGCACCTTGATGCGCGCCATCATCTTGTTGCGGCGCAGTTCGTCGGCGGCGTCGAACACGCGCAGCACCGCCTCCGTCACCCGCAGGTAGTCCTCCACCGGGACGAACTCGTAGAGCGTCGCGGCGCTCTTGGCCATAATCGAGGTGCCGCCGCCGACCACGATCTTGAACCCCTTGCGCCCGTCGCGCTCCCGCGCCACGAACCCCAGGTCGTGCATCCCCACGATGGCGGGGTCGTGCTCGCCGGACGAGAACGCCGTCTTGAACTTGCGCGGCATCGTCTGCGTAACCGGGTGGCGGACGAACTTGCGCACATAGGCGACGAGGTACGGGGTTACGTCGAACACCTGGTGCGGGTCGACGCCCACCATCGGGTCGGCGATGACGTTGCGCACCGTGTTGCCGCACGCCTCCCGCGTGCTCAGGCCCGATTCGCCGAGGATGCGCATAAGGGGCGGCACGTCCTCCAACTTGACGTGGTGGTACTGGATGTTCTCGCGCGTGGTTACGTGCCCCTTCTTCAGCGGCGCGAACTCCTCCGCCACCTGCGCCAGCGCCTCCAACTGCTCCGCCGTGCCCAGACCGCCGGGCAACTTCACCCGCACCATCTGCGCGTCGGGCTGGCGCTGGCCGTAGATGCCGCGCCGCAAGCGCCACGGCGTGAACACCGTGTCGTCGAACTCGCCCGCCCGGTACTTGGCCGCCTCGACCGCGAACTCGTCCGGCTCGACGGCCAGGTAGGGGATGACTCCCTTGGTGTTGTCGATCAGGCCGGGCTGTGCGCTTGCGGCCATTTGGCGCTCTCCTCCGCCCGCCGCGTTCGCGGGCATGAAAAATGCCGCCTCCCTCGCTATGCGCGTCGGAGCGCAACGCCTCCTCCGTGATCGAGAGGGGCGGCGCTCTACGCGCGGCGGGGACAGCAGCAGATGCGGTTCATATGCACCGGCTACGCTAGCAGCGCCCCCGCCGCCCTGTCAACGGCGCAAGCCCGCCATCCTCCCCTCTCTCCCCCTTTGCCCCAGGAGGTGTCAAGAGGGGGAAGGCAGTGCCTAGATACGTGGAATTGAACGAGATGCATCCTTCCTACGGATAGGCAAACCCGCTTCGGCAACCACACCGATGCCAAGTGGCGGCTGCTGGACGCTTGCCGCCGCCCCAATTCCCTGCTTCTTAGACACCTATCAAGGAGCTCTGACCTTCTCGATTACCTCTACGAGCCGATATCCGTACCGCGAGGCGTCCTGCGGCGGCTCCTCCTCGCCCGGCCAAGCGTCGTAGCGCTCCATCTTCAGCCTGTAGACGTACCCCCGCTCATAGTCGAAGCCGTCTATCCCTTCGTAGAACAGCTCTCCATCAACGACCATGCACTGCCTGGGACCTAATCCCACGCAATCCTGCAGTTCGGCCCCGACCGTGACCTCGAGGACTACAGCCTCCATCTCTACGGCATCCTCCGAGGAACCGCATGCGGCGGCGGCGAGGATCAAGGCGGCGGCGCATACCATCGTCAGCGCCGTAGCCGCCGGAATTCTCTTCATGTCCGTCATATCAGGGCGGCGCCGACTAGAGCGGCGGTCGCCGCGCATGCCAATCCGTGGCTTGTTGGTAGGCGTGGGCGGCGCGGAGCACGCTCGCGTCGCCAAGGCGGCGGGCGGCTAACTGAAAGCCGAGCGGCACGCCATCGGGCGTGAACCCGCACGGCACGGACGCGGCGGGCGCGCCCAGCAGGTTGTAAGGCGACGTCCAATCGATGGTGGTCGGGCCGAGTTCGTTCAGCATCTTGGCGATCCACGTGACCGGATCGTCCTCGGTAGGCAGGAGCGGCGCGGCCTCGTTGAAGACGGGGCTCATCACCAGATCGACGCGCTCCGTCAGGTCGGCGAACTCGCGCATGAACTTGGCGCGGACGCGCAGCGACTGCACGTAGTCACGCCCTGTCGTCATTGCGCCCAGCAGCAGATTGTCGCGCAGTTGCGGGCCGTAGTCGTCGAAGCGTTCGCACAGCGCGTCGCGGTGGTAGGCGAGCGCCTCCGCCATGATGATCGCCGCGTTGGCGAGGAACGACTGGCGGAAGGTGGGCAGCTCCACCTCGACGACCTCCGCCCTGAGGCTCGCCAGCATCTGCGCCGCGCCGTCCACCGCGTCGGCCACGGCGCCGTCGGCGGCCTCGCGGTAGAGGCCGCGCAGCAGGCCGACGCGCAGCCCGGCGATAGGCTCGCCGATGAGCGCAGGGTAGTCGCCGTTCGGCGGGTCGACGGTCGTGGCGTCGGCAGGGTCGCGTCCGGCCATCGCCGCGAGCATCAGCGCCGCGTCTTCCGCCGTGCGCGTCATCGGCCCCGCGTGGTCGAGCGTCCAGCTGAGCGCCGCCGCCCCGTAGCGGCTCAACAGGCCATAGGTGGGCTTGAGGCCGAATATGCCGCAGCAGACGGCGGGGCCTCGGATGGAGCCGCCCGTGTCGGAGCCGAGCGCGCCCATCGCCAACCCCGCCGCCACCGCCACCCCCGAGCCGCTGCTGGACGCGCCCGTGAATCGGTCGGGCGCCCACGGGTTGACGGAGGCGGGAGCGACGTAGGTCTTGACCGCGCCCGCCGCGAACTCGCTCAGCGCCAACTTGCCCAGCATCACCGCCCCCGCCTCGCGCAGCCGCGCGACGACGGTTGCGTCGGTTGCCGGCACGCGGTCGGCCCACAGTTTGGAGCCTGCCGTGGTGCGCACGCCCGCCGTGTCGAACAGGTCCTTGTAGGCAAGCGGCACGCCGTGGAGCGGCCCGCGCAGCGCGCCGCCTGCGATCTCGCGCTCAGCGGCGCGCGCCTCGGCCAGGGCGGCGTCGGCGGTCACGGTTATGTACGCCTTCAGGCCGCCGTCGAGCGCGTCGATGCGCTCGAGGTGCGCGCGCGTCAACTCGACGGGCGACAACTCCCGCGCGGCGATGAGGCGCGCAGCCTCGGCGATGGTGAGGTAGTGCAGCGGTTCGGCCATAACGCTTCCCTGCGTGGCGATTCTACGCTGTTAGGCTAACGGCCGCGCAACCGTCGTGCTCGTCCGGTGCATACGAGAGAGCGCAGCGCTAGCCCGTCCCCGACACCGCCGCGTCCACCATCATCGCTGCGAACAGCAGCGCCAAGTACGCCAGCGAGTACAGGTACAGCGCCTTCGCCCCCTCGATGCCCGGGCGCCCCCATAGCCGGGAGGCGTACGCGATGAACCCGAACCCCAGCGCCGCGCTCGCCTCCCGTCGTTCGCTGCCTCTTCGCTCGACGACGCGCCTCGGCGAGGGCGATCTCGGCGATGGTGAGGTAGGCAGCGGCTCGGTCATAACGCTTCGTGGCGCGGCGACTCTACGCGGTTGTACGACCAACGCCCAAGCCCAGGCGCATCGGCTAGCGATACTCCCGTGCTACCATTGTCCATGCCCCTATTTGCCGGTTGATGGCTTTGGGTCTTCGAATATACGCGTGGAGGGCGAGATGACGCGGAGCATGAGGACGAATGTGCTCATCCTGTTGGCGGCGCTGATCGGGGCGCTGCTCGTGAGCGGTTGCGGCAGCCCCGACTCGACGCCCACCCCCACGACGGCGCCCGCGCCGACTCTGCCGATGCCGACCGCAACGCCCGAACCCCCGCCGACTCCCACCCTCACGCCCGCGCCGACGGCCACTCCAACGCCTAGCCGCGAGACGCAGGAGGAGATCGTCGCACGCCTGCGCCGCAACGCGGAGACCTTCGAGTACGCCGTCGGCACGCATGGAGGCGCCATCACCTACGCCACCATCTCGGAACCGCTGACCTTCAACCTCGTGCTGGCCAACGACGCGGGCTCGTCCGGCTACCTCAGCTATGTCTTCGAAGGCCTCACCGAGACATCCTGGCTCAACGACGCGATCGAGCCGTCGCTCGCCGAGTCGTGGGAGCGCTCGGACGACGGACTGGAATGGACGTTCCACCTGCGCCGAGACGTGTCTTGGCACGACGGCGAGCCGTTCACCGCGCAGGACGTGGAGTTCACCTTCAACCGCATCATCTACAACGACGACATCGCCACCAACGAGGCCTTCATCTTCGATTACTTCGACGAAAAAACCGGCGAGTGGACCCAGGGACGCATGACGGTGAGCGCGCCGGACGACCACACGGTGCGCATCGTGCTGCCCGTCTCCTATGCCCCCTTCCTCCGCTTGATGGGCACCGCCATCTACCCGCGCCACGTCCTCGAACCCTACGTCGACGCGGGCACGTTCAAGGAGGTCTGGAGCATCGACGCCGACCCGTCCGAGGTCATCGGCACCGGGCCGTTCACCATCGCGTCGTACGCGCCGGGCGACAACCTCACCCTGCGGCGCAACCCGAACTACTGGATGCAGGACAGCGCAGGGAACAGCCTTCCCTACATAGACAAGATCGTCTACCGCATCGTCGAGGAGTTGGGCGAGGAACTGGCGCTCTTCCAAGCGGGCGAGGCGGACGCGCACGGCGTGCTGGGCAGCGAATACCCCGTGCTGGAACCGTTGCAGGAGCAGGGCAACTTCACGCTCTACCGGCGCGGCCCCGGCTTTGGCACCACCTTCCTCACCTTCAACGTGAACCCGGGGACGAATGCGGACGGAGAGGACCACGTACGCCCTGAGGCGCGGGCGTGGTTCAACACGCGCCTGTTCCGCCAGGCCGCCGCGCACGCCGTGGACAAGGACGCGATCGTCGCCGAGGCGCTGGCCGGCCTAGGCTATCCGCAATGGTCGTCCGTCAGCCCATCCGCCGGGGACTTCCACAACCCGAACGTCCGCCGCTACGAGTACGACCTCGACGCGGCGAGAGACCTGCTGGACCGCCTCGGCTGGACGGACAGGGACGGCGACGGCGTCCGCGAGGACGACGAGGGCAACCCCATCGCCTTTACCATCGTAACGAACGAGGGCAACACCGTGCGTGAACTCGCCACGCGCATCATCGGCGAAGACTTGCGCAGCATCGGCCTCGACGTGGAGGTAGAGGTTATCGACTTCGGCGAATTGGTCGTCCGGCTCACCTCCTCCTACGATTGGGAAGCCGTCGTCATCGGCTTCACCGGCGGCCCCGACCCGTACGGCGGCATCGGCCTCTGGCGCAGCGACGCCGACCTCCACCTGTGGAACCCGAACCAGCCGGAACCGGCGACGGAGTGGGAGGCGCAGATCGACGCGCTGTACACGGCGGCCGGCCAGGAACTCGACCGCGATAAGCGCGTGCGCTTCTATCACAGTGCGCAAGAGATAGCCGCCGAGCAGGTTCCCGTCATCTATACGGCGCTGTCGGAGCGCCTGAGCGCGGTGCGCAACGTGTTCGGGAACATCACCCCTACGCTCTACGGACTGTGGGACGACCGCTACGTCTACCGCACGGACGGCGGCTAAGCGCGGCGCAGCCTCAGGGGCGCAGGGCGGGCGGCGGCGAGGCGGTCGGCTCGTCGCCGCTCACGTCCACCGAGTACAAGTGCTCGTCGAGGCGGCGGCGCCAGATGTCGTGGAGCGGCAGCAGACGCTCCAACTCTGCGTCGGGCAAGTCGAGTCCCGCCGCCTCCATCACGATGCGCAAACGCTGCGCCGCGTTCTCCGTCACGTTACACGTCCCTCGGCGCGCCGTCGTCCGGGTCCCACGACGTGGGGATGACGGCGGTGGGTTGATACGGCCTCTCGGCGATGAGCCGCTCGTCCAAGTCTACGCCGAGTCCGGGCTCCTGCGGAAGTTGGAAGTAGCCCTCTTCGATGCGCAAAGGCCGCTTCTGCACGTCGTCGTGCCAGGGCAGGTCGCGCGCCGTCTCGAGGATGGCGAAGTTGGGAATCGCCGCGCAGAGGTGGACGTTCGCGGCGGTTGCAACCGGGCCGTAGGGGTTGTGCGGCGCCACCAGCACGTGCTCCGTCTCCGCCATTGCCGCGATGCGCCGCACCTCCGAGATGCCCCCCGAATGGCAAACGTCCGGTTGGATGACGTCCACCAGTCCGCGCGCGAGCAGTTCGCGGTAGCCCGTGCGGAAGAAGATACGCTCCCCCGTCGCCAACTCCACCGGCAGGTTGGCGTTGCGGACGACCGCGAGCGCGTCGAGATTGTCCGGCGGCACCGGCTCCTCGAAGAAGGCCACGTCGTAGGGCGTGGCGGCGCGTATCTGGCGGATGGCGACGGCGGGACGCGCGCGCCCGTGGTTGTCGATCATGATGCGCAGCCCCGGCCCGAACTCGCGCCGGAACGCCGCCAACTTGTCCGCCAGGGCCGACGGCAGGTCTTCTTCCCGCGCGTCCGAGTCGGCGGCGACCCAGCCGCTCGTCTTCAGTGCGTGGAACCCCTGGCCGATGAGCGACGCGGCGGTCGCCACGTCGTTGGCGTGGGTGTAGGCGCGGACGCGCTCGCGGACGGCGCCGCCCAGCAGTTTGTAGACCGGCAGGCCGTAAGCCTTGCCCGTGATGTCCCACAGCGCTTGGTCGAGGGCGCTCAGCGCCGAGCCGATGACCACGCCCCCGCGCCAGAATCCGTGGCGATGCATCACCTGCCACAGGAACTCCACCCGCGTCGGGTCGTGCCCCTCGATGCGCTCCGCCAGATGGACGATGGCGGCGGCTACGGCGTGCTCGTGCCGCTCCAGCGAGCCTTCGCCCCACCCGTGGATTCCCGCGTCCGTCTGCACCTTGGCGAACACCCAGTTGCGGCGGATCCCGTGCATCACGTGGACTTCGACCCCGGTGATTTTCAACGCGCGCCTCCACGCCCTACGGCGCTGTCGATTCGCTCCATCAACGCCGCGTCCGGCGGCCCGGCGGCCTCCGCTTCGACGCACTCGCGCAGTTCATCCCGGTTCTTCACGCCCAGGACGACGGCGGCCACGCCGTCCATCGACAGCGCGTACTGGTGGGCGAGGAATGCGGGCGAGCGCCCCGTCTCGGCGGCGATAGCGCGGAACGGCGCGGCGCGCGCGAAGTCCGCCAACTCCGGATGGCCGTCGGGCAGCGGACGATCGATGCCGTCGGTGAGCGCGCCCGCCTGCACGGCGCGGATGCCCATAACCGGAACGCCCGCCCCGTTCGCCGCGTCGATGATGTCTCGCGGGCGCGCAGGCCCGTCCCCGCGCACCAGGCCGCCAGGCGAATCGAGCAGGTTCGTGATGCACTGGACGTAGCCGGGCAACGGGCCGTCGGACAGCAACTCGATGAGCGCGTCCGCCTCGCCGATGGCGGTCAGCCCCCAGTGCCGCACGCGCCCCTCCGCGATGAGGCGCTCGAACGCGGGCGCGACCGCCTCCGCCACGACGGACGCGGGAGTGAGCCGCTCGCCGCCCTCGGCGTCCAGGGTTACGGCGTTGTGCAGAAACATCACGTCCACGTACTCCAACCGCATCCGCGCCAGACTCGCGTCGAGGCTGGCGGAGAGCAGGTCGTAGACGCTGGCGGGCGGGGCGTTCCCTAGGCGGCGCTTGGTGGTTACGCGCACGCCGTCGGGCAAGCGCCCGCCGAACGCCGCGCCGACCACCGACTCCGCCTCCCCGTCGCCGTAGGTGGGCGCAAGGTCGAGCAGGTCGACGCCCGCCTCGACCGCCTCGCGCACGACGGCGACGCACTCCTCGCGGGTGGTCGCGCCCCACAACTGGCCCAGCCCGCCGCCGCCAAGCGTGAGCGCGCTGACGGAGCCGAGGTTGCCGAACGGGCGTTGGCGCATAGGGAGCCTCCGATGGCGTTGCGGCGCCTATGGTAGCGCACATGGCGGGCGTGGTTTAGCCGGAGAGGAACCGCGCGAGTTCGTCGCGCTCGAACGTCGGCAGTTCGCGCTCGCCGTGCGCCGTGCGCAAATGCATCCCCTCCGCGCGGTCGGTTACGCGCCCGATCACCCGCGCGGGAATCCCCTCCCGCTCCAGGGCGGCGACAAGCGGCTGCGCCTCGCCGGACGCGACCGTCGCCAGCAGCGCGCCGGACGCGATGAGGCCGAGCGGGTCGAGGCCAAGCGCGGCGCAGACCGCCTCGCACTCGGCCAGCAACGGCAGCGTGGCGCTCTCAACGACTATGCCTGCCTGCGCCGCCTCGCATATCTCGCGCAAGGCGGTCGCCAGCCCGCCCTCCGTCGGATCGTGCATCGAGTGGACGTGCGCCGCGCCGCGCGCGATGGCCGCGTCCCTCACCACGCTGATGCCGGGCTCGAACAGCAGCCGCGCCGCCCGCTCGATTGCGCCGTCGTCCATGCCTGCGGCGCGCAGCGCGTCCGCCGATTCGCGCGCCAGCAGCGCCGTCCCCTCGATGGCGAACCCCTTGGTGAGCACGACGGCGTCGCCCGGCTGCGCCCCCGAGGTGAGCACCGCCTCCTCTTTGGCGACCTCGCCGAGCATCGCGCCGACGGCGAGCGGGCGATCGATGCCGTGCGTTATCTCCGTGTGCCCGCCGACCAGCGAGACGCCGAGGGCGGCGCAAGCGCCGCGCAACTGGTCGAAGATGACCCGCGCCATTTCAGCCCGCGCCCCCTCCGGCAGGAGAAGCGTAACCAGCAGCCAGCGCGGCGTCGCGCCCATCACCGCGATGTCGTTCGCGTTGACCTGCACGAGGTACGTCCCCAACTCGTCCGACGCGAACGTCACCGGGTCGCTCTTGGCGACCAGGTAGCGGTCACCCATATCGATGAGCGCCGCGTCCTCCCCCACCTTCGGCCCAAGCGCCACGCGCGGATCCGCGATATCCAACTCGCCGAGCAACTCCGCCAGCAACCGATGCGGCAGTTTCCCGGCCTGCAACCCAGCGTCGTCCATCCTGCCGATTCTACCCGCGCGAAGGAGGGGATGGCGGAAGGGGGGCAGGACCGACGGAGCGAGCCGCGTAGGGGGTTGGGCGGCGTCCACGGAGGTTTGCGGGTGGTGTAGGGTTGGCGGCGCCGATGGTCAACCTCTTCAACGAACAACCCATCCTCAACTCTCCCTACGAGCCTCCGACGAGGCATTGGGAGCTTGACGAGCGGCGGCAGCCCACCGGGCAGGTCGCCGAGACGCGGCGCCGCACCGAGTTCTTCATCCCCATCCCGAAGCCCAAGAAGGGCGCCGCCAATCAGGCGCAGTTGGACATAGACCCGTCCGCGCGACAACCGCAGAGCGACATCGAAAGGCTGGTGGGCGAAGTGCGCCGCCAGGTCGAGGCTTGGCGGAGCCAGCCCAATCCCGACGACTGGCGCGTAACGCCCGAAACGGCCCGCCTGCTCCAACACTGGCGCCATCACGACTTTAGCCACCTCCGCCCCTTCTTCTGCCAGGTCGAGGCGGTGGAGACGGTCATCTGGCTGACCGAGGTCGCGCCCAAGTCGGGGCCGGCCGCCGCGAGCATCCTCAAACGGCTCGAAGACGCCAGCCGTGAGGCCAACCCCGAGCTGTTGCGCTGGGCGCTCAAGTTGGCCACTGGCGCGGGCAAGACCACCGTCATGGCCATGATCATCGCGTGGCAGACCGTCAACGCCGTCAGGCGCCCCAACAGCAGGAACTTCACCAAGGGCTTCCTCGTCGTCGCGCCGGGCATCACTATCAAAGACCGGCTGCGCGTGCTCCGGCCCAACGACCCCGACAGCTACTACGCCAGCCGCGAATTGGTTCCCAACGACTTGCTGCCGGATCTGGGGCGCGCCGAGATTGTCATCACCAACTACCACGCCTTTATGTTGCGCGACCGGCTTGACCTCTCCAGCGGCGGGCGGGCGCTTCTGCAAGGCCGAGGCCCGGCACTGAACACCAAGGAGACCGAAGGGCAGATGCTCAGTCGTGTCATGGGCAAACTCATGAGCATGAAGGGCGTCTGGGTGCTGAACGACGAGGGGCACCATTGCTACCGCCACAAGCCGGGCGAGGACGAGGAGGGCGCGCTGCAAGGCGACGAGAAGCGGGAGGCGGAGAAGAACAGCGAGGCGGCGCGCGTGTGGATATCGGGCCTCGAGGCCGTCAAGCGGCGCATCGGCGTCCGTCAGGTGGTCGACCTGTCGGCCACGCCCTTCTTCTTGCGCGGCTCCGGCTACCCCGAAGGGTCGTTGTTCCCGTGGACGGTCAGCGACTTCTCGCTGATGGACGCCATCGAGTGCGGCATCGTCAAACTGCCCCGCGTCCCCGTCGCCGACAACATCCCAGGCGGCGATATGCCCAAGTACCGCGTGCTGTGGGAGACGATCCGCGCCGATATGCCCAAGAGCGGGCGCGGCAAGGCCAAAGGCGAATCACTCGACCCCCTCGCGCTTCCCACCCGCCTGCAGACTGCTCTGGAGGCCCTCTACGGCCACTACCGCAAGACCTACGACAACTGGCGGGAGGCGGGCATCCCCGTTCCGCCCTGCTTCATCATCGTCTGCAACAACACCTCCACCTCCAAACTGGTCTACGACTACGTCTCCGGCTTCCACCGCACGAACGAGGACGGCGCTAACGCCCTCGTCCCCGGCCGCCTCGAGCTCTTCCGCAACTACGACGAGCAGGGCAACCCCTATCCCATCCCGCGCACGGTGCTCATCGACAGCACGCAGCTCGAATCGGGCGAGGCGCTGAACACCGAGTTCCGCAAAGCCGCCGCCGATCAGATAGACCGCTTCCGACGGGAGCGGGCACAGCGGGGCGGTCCTCACGACGCCGACAAGATCACCGACCACGACCTGCTCAGGGAAGTGATGAACACCGTCGGCAAGGAGGAGCGCCTCGGCCAGGACATCCGCTGCGTCGTCTCCGTCTCTATGCTCACCGAGGGTTGGGACGCCAACACCGTAACCCACGTGCTGGGCGTGCGCGCGTTCGGAACGCAACTGCTGTGCGAGCAAGTAGTGGGCCGCGCCCTGCGCCGCTACTCCTACGACCTGAACGACGAGGGCCTGTTCGAGACGGAGTACGCCGACGTGCTGGGCGTGCCTTTCGACTTCACCGCGAATCCCGTAGTGGTCAAGCCGCTACTACCGCGCCGCACCGTCCAGGTCAAGGCGGCGTCGCCCGAGCGCGACCACCTCGAGATCCGGTTCCCCAGGGTGGCCGGCTACCGCGCCGACCCGCCCAGAGACGAACTGGCCGCTGAGTTCACCGACGACTCCCGCCTCCTGCTCACGCCCGATATGGTCGGGCCGACGGACACGAGGGTCGAAGGCATCATCGGCGAGGGCGTCGACCTGAACCTCGTGCACACCGGCAGCCTCAGAACCTCCGCGCTCGCCTACCACCTGACGCAGCGCCTGCTGTCCACCAAGTGGCGCGACCTCAACGGCGACCCCAAACTCCACCTCTTCGGGAGGCTGAAGGCGATCGTGCTGGAGTGGCTGGACGGCTACCTGGTCTGCAAGGGCGGCGCGTATCCCGCCCAACTGATGTACCAGGAGTTGGCGGACAGGGCGTGCGAGCGCATCGCCGCCGCCATCGTCAACAGCAGCGCCGGACAGCATCCGGTCAAGGCGCTGCTCGACCCCTTCAACCCCACCGGCTCCACTGTCCACGTGAACTTCAACACTTCCAAGGCCGACCTCTGGCGGACCGACGCGCGCAAGTGCCACGTCAACTACGTGGTGTACGACAGCGATTGGGAGGCCGAATTCTGCCGCGTGGCCGAGGCCCACCCCAAAGTGCGCGCCTACGCCAAGAACCACGGCCTCGGCCTCGAGGTTCCCTACCTCGACGGCGCCCTCGCCCGCACCTACCTCCCCGACTTCATCGTCGAGGTGGACGACGGGCGCGGCGCCGACGACCCGCTCCGCCTGGTGGTGGAGATCAAGGGCTACCGCAACGAGGCCGCCCGCGCGAAGAAGGGCACGATGGAGACCTACTGGATTCCGGCGGTGAACGACCTGCGCCGCTACGGCCGCTGGGCGTTCGCCGAGTTCCGCAGCGTCTACGACATCGCCGAGGACTTCGACGCCCTCATCGCCCGCGCCTGCACCGAGGCGCTCCGCCCGGCGGGGTAGCGTAGGGGCGTGGGAGCCCGCCGATGCTGATAAGTAGGGGTTGACCAAAGGCTTGACAAGAGTAGTACACGGTGGTAGAGTGCTCTGCACATTCGCCCCTTGGCAGTAAGCCCAGCTCCCGGGCATCTCCCGGTGATTGCGAGCAGGGCCGATCCCTTGGGGCTTTTCTTTTGGAGGGCAGGCGGATGCTAGCGATGGCCAAGGCAGCCATCCTCATAGATGGTGCGTATTTCCTGAAGCGCCTGCCTGGTGTCAGGCGTGACATCGATGTTTCCAATCCCGAAGAGGTCGTAAAGGCAATCGAGCAATTGGTTAAGAACCATTTGGAACAGATAAATGAGATTTACAATTACTCCAACCCTTTCCAAATCCTATATCGCTCCTTCTATTACGATGCCTTGCCGTATGCCGATAAAACACATACACCGATGAGCAAAAAGGCAGTAAATTACGCTAAATCAGATGTTGCCGTGTTCCGAGAAAAACTATTCGGCGCTTTGCGCAAGAGGCCCAACTTCGCCTTGCGTCTAGGGAAGGTTATTAAGCTAGGCGACAAGTCATGGGTGCTGAACCCAGAACCACAGAAACGCCTTCTCAATGGCGACATGGAGGTTTCGCAGCTCACAGATTCGGACTTCTCGTTGAATCTGCGCCAAAAAGGCGTCGATATGCGGATAGGGCTTGACATCGCGACGCTCTCGCTGAAAAAGCAAGCCAACATCATCGTTCTGGTTGCTGGCGACAGCGACTTCGTCCAGGCGGCTATACTCGCTCGCCGCGAAGGTGTTACCTTCATCTTAGATCCGCTCTCTCGGAATATCTCCCCCGACCTGTCCGAGCACGTCGATAGGTTGACTAACGGGTTTGCTAAACCCCAGAATGGTTCGCCAACAGCCGAGACCGAGGACTAGCCCATGCCCCCCCGCCGCGCCAAACCCGCCCCCAAGTCCGTCGAGGCGCTTACGCACGCTGAGGCGCGGCGCGCCAACCTGCCGTCCGCCGAGCACCAGCCGCTGATGCGCGACGACGAGCGCTCCCCCGTCCGCGTCGCCTACGCGCGCCGCAACCGCGACCTCGACCCCCAACTCGTCTGGCGCGGCAAGGACGCGCAGGACGACGCCGGCCTCGAGGCCTACGCCCCGCCCCTCTACATCCAGGAGCGCATCCACCCCAAGGCGCTCATCGACGACCTCGTCCGCCGGTCGCGCGACGACCGCGCCGCCGACGAGCATCAGACCGACATGTTCGCCGACTTCAACGGCCTCCCCTCCGAGGCCGCCAAGACCGAGTTCTACCAGCACGACGCCAACTGGTCGAACCGCATGATCCTCGGCGACAGCCTCCAGGTCATTGCCTCCCTCGCCGAGCGCGAGCGCCTGCGCGGCAAGGTGCAGTGCGTCTACGTCGACCCGCCCTACGGCATCAGGTTCAACTCCAACTTCCAGTGGTCGACCACCAGCCGCGATGTGCGCGACGGCGACCTTACCCACGCCACCCGCGAGCCCGAACAGGTCAAGGCCTACCGCGACACGTGGCGCGACGGCATCCACTCCTACCTCTCCTACCTCCGCGACCGCCTCACCGCCGCCCGCGACCTGCTCACCGAATCCGGCTCCGTCTTCGTCCAGATCGGCGACGAGAATGTTCACCGAGTCAGGGCGATTATAGATGAAGTGTTCGGGGAGGAGAATTTTGTCAGGCAGATTGTATTCGCCAAGACTGGAAGTATGGTCTCAAATGAGCTTGGGCGTACTTCCGATTACTTGCTTTGGTATGCGAAAAATAGGGAGTACACCAAATATCGACAGCTATTCTCAGAGAAGGAACCCGATGATTTTTACAACTTAGTAGAAATGCCCGACGGGTCCCTGAAACGTCTTACTTCTGAAGAGCGGGAAAACTCGAAAATGCGCTTTCCAAACTCACGAGTCCTCCGACTCGTGAGTTTGGAAAGCGCAGGATCACCAGGGCAAGACACGCCAGTCGAATTTGAGGGCGAAATCTTTCGGCCAAACAGCAACAGCCACTGGAAGTTAACCTATCCTGATGGTATGAACGCCCTAAAGAAGTCCGGGCGAATAGTTAAGTCCGGCAACAAGATTCGCTGGAAATACTTCATAGCCGATTACCCATTGAAAGTCTTTTCTGAGATCTGGAACGACACAGCTGGTTTTAATCGAAACCAAATCTATGTCGTAGAAACACGCACCAAAGTTGTCGAACGGTGCCTTCTTATGACCACCGACCCTGGCGACCTGGTGCTCGACCCGACCTGCGGGGCGGGCACGACGGCCTACGTAGCGGAGCAGTGGGGGCGGCGGTGGATAACCATCGACACCTCGCGTGTCGCCTTGGCGCTAGCCCGCGCCCGCGTGATGGGCGCCCGCTACCCCTACTACCTGCTCGCCGACAGCAAGGAGGGGCAGGAGAAGGAGGCGGAACTGGCGCGAACCGCGCCGTCGACCAACCCGGCCTACGGCGACCTGCGGCAGGGGTTCGTCTACGAGCGCGTGCCGCACGTAACGCTGCGCGCCATCGCCAACAACGCGGAGATCGACGTGCTATGGGAGACGGCGTTGGCGGAGTTGGAGCCGCTGCGCGAGCGGCTGAACGCGGCGCTTGGCGAATCGTGGGAGGAGTGGGAGATTCCGCGCGAGGCGGGCGCCGGCTGGCCGCACGACGCGCGGGAGGCGCACGCGGCGTGGTGGGAGCGGCGCGTCGCGCGCCAACGCGCCATCGACGCCTCCATCGCCGCCAACGCCGACTACGAGCGCCTCTACGACAAGCCCTACGAAGACCGCGCCAAGGTGCGCGTGGCCGGGCCCTTCACCGTCGATAGCGTGTCGCCCCACCGCGTGCTGGGCGTTGACGAGCACGGCAACGTGCTGGAGGAGGGGCCGGGCAGCTACGGGAGCGAGTACGACTTCGCCGAGGTGATACTGAACAACCTGCGGCGGGCGGGCGTGCAGCAGGCGCACCGCGAAGACCGGATCGAGTTCACGTCGCTCACGCCGTACCCAGGACGCTTGGTGTGCGCGCAGGGGCGCTACGCGGAGGGCGGCGGCGAGGACGGCGCGCAGCGCAGGGCGGCGGTCTTCATCGGGCCGGAGTTCGGCACCGTGTCCCGCGCCGACCTGGTGGAGGCGGCGCGCGAGGCTGCGGACGGCGGGTTCGACGTCCTCATAGCCTGCGCCTTCAACTACGACGCGCACACCACCGAGTTCGAGAGTCTGGGCCGCGTGCCGGTGCTGAAGGCGCGCATGAACGCCGACCTCCATATGGCGGACGACCTCGCCAACACCGGCAAGGGCAACCTGTTCGTCATCTTCGGCGAGCCGGATATCGACATCCTGGACGAGGGCGGCGGCCAGCTGCGCGTGCGCGTGAAGGGCGTGGACGTGTTCGACCCGAACACCGGGCAGGTGCGCAGCGATGACCCCGACAACATCGCCTGCTGGTTCATCGACACCGACTACAACCAGGAGGCGTTCTTCGTCCGCCACGCCTACTTCCTCGGCGCTAACGACCCTTACCGCGCCTTGAAGACGACGCTGAAGGCGGAGATAGACGCGGACGCGTGGGCGACGCTGCACAGCGACACGTCGCGCCCCTTCCCCAAGCCGGAGTCCGGCCGCATCGCCGTCAAGGTGATAAACCACCTAGGCGACGAAGCGCTGAAGGTCTTCCGCGTGTAGCAAGCGCCCCTCTCCGCTCGCCCTGAGGGAACTCGAAGGGCGCCCCCCTCCTGCCATCCCCCCATTGCCAAAACAGAACGCCCGTACGATAACCGCCTCAATGACCCCACCTCCCCGCCCAGCAGGCCAGGCCCTGGACAGAAACGGTCAACCTATGGACAAAAGCGGTCAATCTGCGGACAAAACGCCTCCGAATCCCGGCCAAACCACCCCCGGCCTGGCCCCCCGTCCCGCCGTAAAAGGCCCGAAATGGACCACTTTGGCGCAGAAAACGAAAATCCTCGGCGCGCCCGCCCCAAAGTCGGATAGGATGGCGGTGCCGCCGCGCCCGCTACGGGCCGGGCGGAAGGAGGCAGCACTATGGCGTTCGTAGCGTCCAACGGACTGACCGAGGAGGGCACGGGCCACGCCTTCCAAGACGCCAAGGGGATGACCATCCACTACCACGACGTGGGCGAGGGGGCGCCGGTCATCTTCCTGCACACCTACGGGCCGGGGAGCACCGCGTGGCTGACGTGGCACAAGGTGGTCGGCGAGTTCTCGCACCACTTCCGCTGCGTGCTGATGGACATGGTCAACTACGGCAAGAGCGGGCCCGAGGTCTACAACGAGCCCGGCCACTCCGTCCAATCCCGCGCCGCCCGCGCGCTGATGGACCACCTCGGCATCGACCGCGCGATGTACGTCGGCAACTCGATGGGCGGCACCACCTGCCTCGTTCAAGCCATCGAGGCGCCCGAGCGCGTCAGCCGCATCGTCCTCGGCGGCTCCCACGCCTCCACCGGCCGCGACCCCTACATCATCGCCAACTTCCCCTCCGAGGGCAGCCGCTCCACCCGCGAGACCTACGCCAACCCCTCGCGCGAGCAGTTCGTCCGCTACCTCAAGGCGCACCTCTACGACGAGGATATGGCGACCGACCCCGCGCTGGTCGACTACGTGCACGACACGTGGAACGGCGCGCCCGCCCACCAGGAGGCGCAGAACAAGTCAGTCAGCGTCTCGCACAGCAACCTCGGCCTGCTGCACCAGATCCAAGTCCCCGTCCGCATCGTCCACGGGCGGTTCGACCGCATGGTCACGGTGGAGCAGGCGCTGATGCTGATGGGCTATATGCCCCAAGCCGACCTGGTGGTGCTGAACCGCACGGGCCACTGGGCGCCCTACGAGCGCCCCGACGCCTATATCCAGAGCGTGCTGCCCTTCCTGCTGGCTGAGTAGCCCGCCGCCGCGTCAGCCGCTCGCCGCATCCGCTTGGCCGCGCCCCGGCCGCGCGAGGTCGTCCACCGCCTCGGCGATTGCGTCCAGGTCCGACTCGCGGTTCCACGCGCCGACGGACAGGCGCACGCCGTGCGGCTTGGTCACCACGATGGTGCGCGTGAAGATGTTGCGCTCGCGCAGCCCCGCTACCACGTCCACCGGCGCCATCCCCTCGACCGCGATGGTGAGCAGCCCGCTCCCGCCGCGCGGCGACAGGACGCGCACCCCCGGCATCGCGTCCATATCGCGCCAAAGGCGGTCGTAGAGCGCCGTCATACGCTCGAAGACGAACGGCCAGCCCACGTCGTCCGCCAGCCAGCGCAGCGCTGCCGTGCCGCCCATAATCACCGGGATGGGCCTCGTGCTCACCTCGTAACGCTGCGCGGTGGGCATCAGCGCGAGAGCGCCGCTCATCCCGTGCTCCGCGTCGCTGAACACGCCCGCGTAGGTGGGCAGGATGCGGTCGAAGACGGCGCGGTTCACGTACAGCGCGCCCGCCCCGTCCGGCCCGCACAGGAACTTGTGGCGCGCCAGCGCGTACCCGTCCACGCCGAGCGCCTGCACGTCGATGGGCGACGCCCCCGCCGTCTGGATGCCGTCCGCAAGCAGCAGCGCGCCGTTGGAGTGGACGACCGCGGCGATGGCCGCCAGGTCGACGCGCGCCCCGGTGGCGAAGCAGGTGTCGGAGATGAGCGCCATCCGCGTGCGCGGCGTCATCTGCGCCGCCACCGCCTCGGCGGAATCCTTCTCGCCGTTGCCCAGGTCCGCCCAGCGCAGCGTCAGCCCCTTGCGCTCCGCGATGAGCATCAGCGGCACGGCGGCGGCGGGGTTCTCGAGGCTCCCCGCGATGATTTCGTCGCCCGGCGCGAAGTCGTAGCCCCACAGGAAGACGTTCATCGCGGTCGTGGACGAGTCGGTGAGGGCGATCTCGTCGGGAGAGCAGTTGATGAACCGCGCAACCTCCGCCTTGGCGTCGTCGATGGGCGCTTGGTAACGGTGGAGGCCCATCCGCCCCGCACGCATGCCCTCGGGATCGTCGCCGCGCGCGTCGGCCTCCTGCGCGTAGCCCTCCGCTATGGCGCTCCGCGCGGCGTTGCACAGCGGCCCCCACGAACCCGCGTTCACGGCCACGACCTCGTCGGGCAGGTTCAACTCGCGGCGTATGTACGAGACTTGCTCTTCCGTCGTCATCGCGCCTCCTCGCCGGCGGCCGTCGCGCCTGTAATAGGAGAGGGCGGCCCCTGTTCCGGGGCCGCCCTCTATCGCTAGCCGATCGGAGGCCGGACTATCTGTCCAGCCACATGCGCTCGCGGTTGCGCGCGCCTGCGCCTGCCGCGATGCCGAACTCCCAGCCCCTCACGTAGGAGTGCTGGATGAAGTTGGCCTGCGGCGACATCGCGTCCGCCACCGGCAGGTCTTCCAGCAGGATGTCTTCGATCTGACGCACCAGTTGCAAGCGCTTCTCGGGGTCGAGCTCCACGCTCTGCTCCTGGAAGAGGCGGTCGATCTCGGCGCTGCTGTAGTGCATCGTGTTCCGCACCGCGCCCGTGATGTACTGGTTAGCCAGGCTCTCGTCCGGGTCGGCGGTGAACAGCGTCCACCACATCGGCGTCAAGTGGAAGTCGCCCGATTCGGTTCGCGGGTTCCAAACGGCGAAGTCCTGGATGTCCAGCGTCGCCTCGATGCCCAGTTTGGCCAACTCGGCCGCGAAGAACTCGCCCATGTTGATGGTGCCGCTGAAGTTGACGGTGAGCATGTTGACGTCTTTGATGCCGTCGCCGTAGCCCGCCTCCACCATCAGCGCCTTAGCCTGCTCCACCTCCTCGGCCTTCTTCTCGCCCGTGCCCCAGCCGGGGAGGACGTTCCAGACCTCGTCGTCGGGCCGTCCGAAGATGGTGAAGGCCATCGGCAGGCCGGGGAAGGAGTTGCCGTTCCACAACGCCTGGTTGTACGCCTCGCGGTCGATGACCAGGTTGACCGCTTGGCGCAGCCTCAGGTCGTCGAACGGCGGCTTGGAGACGTTGAAGAAGAGGCCCACGGGCGACTGCGGCGGCGCGTAGCGCTGGCGGCTCGCCTCGCCGTTCGCCACCAGTTCGTCGATCTGCGGCTCGAACGAAGGCGGGATCGGGTTCAGCGTGCGCATGAAGTCGACGCGTCCGGTCAGGAACTGGCTCAACGCCACGTTCTCGTCCTTGATGACGAACGTCTTCAGGCCGTCCATGTAGGGGAGCGGCAGCCCGTCGTCGCCGATCTCGTAGTAGTTGAGGTTGCGCTCCAACTCGATGAACGAACTGGGCTGCAGCTCCTTCAATTGGAACGGACCGGAGCCAATCGGGTTCGTCGACGCCTCCTCGGTCGTGGTGTTCTCCTTGATGATGACCGCCGCCCCCAAGACCAGCAGTTGCGGCACGAACGCCGACGGCTGCTTGAGGTGCAGCTCGACGGTGTGGGCGTCGGGCGTCGTCACGCCGTCCTTGCTCTCCCCGTCCTGGCTGTAGGTCGCGTCGCCCTTGGTGTCGTCGACGTAGTCGCGCAAGTAGCCGATGGCGCGCGACGGGATGCCGTCGACGAGGCCTTGTATCTTCGCCAGCGAGTACTTCACGTCGGCGGAGGTGAGCACGGAGCCGTCGTGGAACAGGACGCCGTCGCGGAGGTTGAAGCGCAGCGTGCGCCCCTCGTTCTCAACCGACCACGACGTGCAGAGGTCGCACTCGATGTCTGTCCCGCGCGGGTTGTGCAGCAACTGGCTGTAGATCTCCGACACGTACGAGTTCAGCGCCTGGCGGTGCGGGTCGAGGTTGATGTCGCAGCAGTCGTAGCCCTGAAGCACGCCGCCCCGCTTAATGGTGGTGGCCGGCGTCGGCGTCGAGGTGGGGACGGGCGTGGGCGTGGGGCGGGTCTGCAACTCGCCCGGCGTCGGCGTGGGCCGCGGCGTCGGCGTCGGCTCAGGCCCGGCCGACGTGGGCGTAGCCGTGGCGGCGGGCCGCGGCGTCGGCGTCGGGTCGTCCCCGCAGGCGGCGATGCCCACCGCGACTAGGGCCGCGAGCGCAGCCAACGGCAGAAGGCGGAGCATGAGTGCGCGCATTTCGTTCTCCTCCCCTAAGGTGCGCCTGTCTATCACCATCGCAAGGCCGCGTCAAGCCGAACTTCGCAAAGGAAGGCCGGACGCGCGCCGATAGCCGTAATCCTGCACCGCCCGGGCGCTCCTTAGCGTCCGCGTAGGCGCGGGTCCCACACGTCGCGCAGCGCGTCGCCGAACAGGTTGAAGCCCAGCACCAGGATGGTGATGGCCGCCCCTGGGAATATGACAAGCCACGGCGCCGTGGTCGCGTGTGTCAGCACCGACCCGGCGAGCATCCGCCCCCACGACGGCGCGGGTGGCGGCACGCCGAGGCCGAGGTAACTGAGCGCCGATTCGATGAGGATGGCGGAGCCCAACTGGACGGACGCGACGACGATGATGGGCGCCAGGACGTTCGGGAGCAGGTGGCGGAAGATGATGCGCGTGTTGGACGCGCCGACGGCGTAGGCCGCCTCCACGAACACGTTGTTCTTGACCGACAGCGTCGCCCCGCGCGCGACGCGGAGCGCCGGCGGCGCGAAGCTGATGCCGATCGCCCACACCACGTTCCACAATCCGATGCCGAACACCGTGATGAACGCCATAGCCAGCAGAATGCCGGGGAAGGCGATCATGATGTCCGTAACGCGCGAAAGGAAGTCGTCGACGCGCCCGCCGATGAAGGCGCTGAAGATGCCCAGAATCGCGCCTATCGTCGTGCCCATGCCGATCGACGCGAAGGCGACGATGAGCGAGACGCGCGCGCCGTAGACGATCCTGGAGTACAGGTCGCGTCCGAACTCGTCCGTCCCCAGCCAGTGGTCGAAGCTCTGCCCCACCTTGATGGCGGTGAAGTCGGCGATGAGCGGGTCGTGGAAGGTGATGAGCGGCGCCAAGAAGGCCGCCAGGATGGTGATGAGCACGATGAGGAACCCCAGCGCGCCCAACGGCTTGCGCCGCGTGAACCGCCACGCCGTGATGCCCCGGCGGCGCAGCAAGTTCGCCATCGCCAACGTCTCCGCCGTCGTCTTGCTTGCCGTTTGCGTGCTCACTGCATCACCGCGCTACGAGTAGCTGATTCGCGGGTCGAGCCACGCATACACGATGTCGACCACGAGGTTGAGGAGGATGACGACGACGACCGAGATGAGCACTAGCGCTTGGATGACGGAGTAGTCCCGCGTCCGGATGCTGGTCAGCATCAGCGACCCCAGGCCGGGGATGGAGTAGACCGTCTCCAAGATAACCGTGCCCGCTAGCAAGAAGGCGAAGGTGACGGCGCTGAGGCTGATGACGGGGATGAGCGCGTTGCGCAGCGCGTGGCGCATCACCACCGCGATGGGCATAAGCCCCTTGGCGCGCGCGGTGCGGATGTAGTCCTCGCCCAGCACCTCGAGCATCGAGGAGCGCGTCATTCTGGCGGCGATGGCCGCGCCGCCCACGCCGAGCACCAACGCGGCCGGGCCGAGTTGGAGCATGTTGTTGCCGGGGTCCTCCCACAGCAGGAAGTAGCCCAACGGCGGGCTCCAGTTGAACACCCGCGAGGTGAACAGCAGCAGCATCAGCGCCACCCAGAACTGGGGCATCGCTAGGAAGAGGATCGACCAGAAGCGCGACACGGTGTCCAGTGCCTTGTCGCGCTTCAGCGCCGAGATGATGCCCAAGGGTATGCCGATGGCGAAGGCGAGAATCTGCCCCATAAGCGCCAACTGCACAGTGAGCGGCAGGCGCGAGGTGATTTCGTAAGCCACAGTGCGGTGGGTGAAGGCGGAATCGCCGAACTCGCCCCGCAGCGCGTTCCCTATCCACACGAAGTACTGCACCGGCAGCGGGCGGTTCAGCCCCAACTCCTCGCGTATCGCCTCGATCGCCGCCTCGTCGGCGATGCCCGAGGCGTCCGTGCCCAACGCGATGAAGAGCGCCACGTCGCCTGGCAGCACGCGCAGCACCAGGAAGACGACGAGCGTCGAGGCGAAGATGGTGGGCACGGCCAGGACGGCGCGCCGCAAGACGTACTGCCCCATCTACGCCTCCTTCCCGCGCGCCGCGCCGCGCTCGTCCATCATCAGCGCTCCCACTATGCCTTGATGCACGCCGCCCACTGACCAGGCCGTATCTCCCGCAACTCCGGCCTCGCCTCCTTGCACGCCTGCTCCGCCAGCGGACAGCGCGTATGGAACACGCAGCCCGGGGGCGGGTCCTGCGGGCTCGGCACCTCGCCCTCGAGGATGAACTTCTCGCGCGCGGCCTCCGCCGCCGGGTCGGGCACGGGCGCGGCGGCGAGCAGCGCCCGCGTGTAGGGGTGCGTAGGCTCGGTGAACACGTCCGACTCGCCGCCGAACTCCATCAACTGGCCCAGGTACATCACCGCGATGCGGTCGGCGATGTGGCGCACGACGGAGAGGTCGTGGGCGATGAAGAGGTAGGTGAGATTGAACTCGGCGCGCAGTTCCTCCAACAGCGTGATGATCTGCGCCTGAATCGACACGTCCAGCGCGGACACCGGCTCGTCGCAGACGATGAACGCCGGGCTGACGGCGAGCGCGCGGGCGATGCCGATGCGCTGGCGCTGGCCGCCGCTGAACTCGTGCGGGTAGCGGCCGGCCATCTCCGGGTTCAACCCAACGATGGAGAGCAACTCCTCTACCCTCGCGCGGTAGGCCGCCCTGCCCTGGGCGAGGCGGTGGATGGTCAGCGGCTCGCCGATGATCTGCCCGGCGGTCATACGCGGGTTCAACGAGCTGTAGGGGTCTTGGAAGATGATCTGCATCTCGCGGCGCACGGCGCGCGCGTCGGAGGAGCGCATCTCCGTCAACTCGCGGCCCCGGAAGCGCACCTGGCCGGAGGTGGGGCGCGTGAGTTGGAGGATGCTGCGGCCCAGGGTGGTCTTGCCCGACCCCGACTCGCCGACCACCGCCAGCGTCTCCCCCTCGATGAAGTCGAGGCTCACGTCGTCCACGGCCTTGACAGTGCCGACCACGCGGCGCCGTATCAGCCCCTTGGTGACGGGGAAGTGCACCGATAGGTTGCGCACCTGCAAGAAGGCCGCGTCCGCGCCGGGGCTGCCGTTGCCGTTGGTCTGCATGACGATTGCGCCCTTGCCCCTAGCGGGCGGCGGCGACCTCCGCGATCTGCCAGCAGGCGGCCTGGTGACCGCCGCCGACCGATTCGAGGATGGGCGTGTCCGCCGTGCAGCGCTCGACGGCGTAGCGGCAGCGAGGCTGGAAGGCGCAGCCGGGCGGGAGGTTCCCGAGGTCGGGCGGCTGCCCCTGGATAGGGTCGAGGCTCTCCGTCTTGGGCTGATCGAGGCGCGGCACCGACTTGAGCAGGCCCAGCGTGTAGGGGTGGCTCGGGTTGGCGTAGACCTGCGCGGCGGAGCCGCGCTCGATGATCTTGCCCGCGTACATCACGTTCACGTCGTCCGCGTAGCGCGCCACCACGCCCAGATTGTGCGTGATGATGATGAGCGACACGCCGAGGCGCTGCGTCAACTCCTTCATCAACTCCAGCACCTGCGCCTGGATAGTCACGTCGAGCGCGGTGGTCGGTTCGTCCGCGATGACCAGCTTGGGGTTGCAGGAGATCGCCATGGCGATCATCACGCGCTGGCGCATGCCGCCGCTGAACTGGTGCGGATACTGGGCGAGGCGGCTCTCCGCGTCCGGTATGCCCACCTGCCGCAGCAGTTCGGCGGCGCGCCGGTCGGCGTCGTAGCGGCTCAGGCCCAGATGCAACTCCAGCGCCTCGGTCAACTGGCGGCCGATGGTCAGCACGGGATTCAAGGAGGTCATCGGCTCCTGGAACACCATGCCGATCTCCTTGCCCCGGATGCGGCCCATCTCGTGCTCCCGGAGGGACAGCAGGTCGATGCCGTCGAAGACGATGCGCCCGCTGACGATGCGCCCCGGCGGCCACGGAATCAGCCGCATAACCGAGAGGGCGCTCACGCTCTTGCCGCATCCGCTCTCGCCCACCAGGGCAAGCGTCTTGCCCTCCTCCAGCGTGAAGGAGACGCCGTCGACCGCCTTGACCAGCGCCTCGTCCGTCGTGAACTGCGTCCGCAGGTCTTGAACGTCGAGCAGCGTGGTCATAGCGTCGCCTGTGCCTGATGGATGCGCCCGTCCATAGCCGCCAAGTCATACCACATCGCGCGAATGCGTGCTTGCCTCGTGTTTCCGCGTCGCGAAGCGCGCACGATGGCGCCTTCCGAGTACGAACTCCGCCGTTTCGCGCGGACGCGGCGGCTCATCGCAACGCCGTCAACGTCCCGTCCGCCGTCAGCAGCACGACGCGCCCTTCTGCCAACGCGGGCGGCGATTCGACAGGGGTGCTGGTGGCGCGCAGCAGCCGCGCCGTGCGCTCGCGCGCGTCGACCGCGTGCAGCCCCCGCTCCGAGCCTACGAGCACAACTGCGCCGCTGACCGTGGGCGCCGAAAGATACGCCGCGCCCACCTCTACGCTCCATAGCGATTCGCCCGTGCGCGCGTTCAGGGCGTGGAGCGCGCCGCCGGGCGCCGTAACGTAGAGCATGCCGTCCGCCAGAGCAGGCGAGGCTTGGAGCGGTTCGTCGGATAGGAGATGCGACCAAAGGATCCCCTTGGCGACGGGCAGTTCGCCGAGCATCCCCCAGGCGTAGAGGTTCGTTCGCCAGTAGTTGAAGCCCTTTTCCAACGGGTATTCCAAGGCGCGCCAGTCGATCGCCCACACCCGCCCGTCGCCCGACGCGGCGTACAGCGCCCCTTCGCCCAGCAAGGGGGAATCGGCGACCGGGCCGGCGCTCTCGAAGACGAGTCGCTTCTTGCCCGTCTTCACGTCGATGAGGTGCATCGCGCCGCCCGACGACGCGGCGGCGACCACGTCGCCGTTCACGACGGGCGAGCCGACAATCCAGCCCTCGCTGTCGTAGGCCCAGCGCAGCGCGCCCGTCTGCGCGTCCAGCGCGTATAGGAATCCGTCGGCTGCGCCCAGGTAGACCGTCCCCTCGTAGACCGCCGGGGAGGCGAATATGGGATTGCGCGCCTGGAACGACCACCGTTCCGCGCCGTTGGCCGCGTCGAGCGCGATAAGCCGCCCGCCGCGCGTCCCCGCGTAGACAAACTCTCCCGCCGCCGCAGGCGTCGCCTCGATGGGGTTGTCCGCCTCGTAGCGCCACAGCAGGCCGCCGTCCTCCAGCGAGAACGCCGCCACCACGCCCGCCTGCGAGGCAGCGTACACCGCGCCGTTCGCCACGACCGGCGAGCTGGATGCGGGCGCGCCCAGCGGCGCCCTCCACGCGACCTCGTCGCCCACCGATGCGCCGCTCCGCGCCGCTCCCTGGTGCTGCGGCCCGCCGTGGAGCATCGGCCAGGCGTCCGCGGTCTGCTCCGCGCTCCACCGCGTCGCCGGAGGGTCGAGGATCGGGTCGGGGCGGAGCCACAGCCCCAACGCGACGAGGGCGGCGAGCACGACCGCGCCCCCCAGCGCGGCGAGGATGCGCTTGCGGTTGCGCAGGCCGCGCGCGTGCTTGAGAGCGAAGTGGCTCGGGTGGCGGTCGAGCGCCGTCCAGCAGTTGGCGCAACGCGTTGCGTTCGGCGCGTTGGCCTGGCCGCAGGCGGGGCAAATGACGACGAGCGCTCGTTCGCCCTCGTCCTCGTGGGCTGCGCGCCCCGCCGCCCCGCTGTGTTCGGCTTGCGCCACGGCTCACCCCCGGCGCCCCTGTGGCGGAGGAGCGCCTATCCCGCCGCGATGCCCTCCAGCGAGTTGGCGAACTCGACGATGTGGTGGCGGAACAACGCGGGCGGAATCGCCGCGCGCCCTTGCCCCGGCGCCATGCTCGGCACGATGGCGAGGCGCACCTGCTCCGGCATCTCGTTCTTCAACTCGATTGCGTGGTCGAACGTGCCCCGCCCCCGCGTAACGATGTCGTCCGACTGCAAGACGAGGATGGGGCACCCGACGCGCGTTACGTCGTCGGAGTACGTGCCCACCACGTCGTGCAGCGGGTTGGAGACGCGCAGGTTGTAGTAGGTCTGGAGTTCGGGCTTGTTGCGGATGTTGTAGTAGTTGCGGTAGGCCGCCACCCAATCCTCCCCGTGGCGGCGGCGCATCTCCTCCTGCTCCGCCTCCGGCAGGTTCGCCCCGTCGCCCCCCGCCTTGTTCATATTGGAGTCCAACTCCTTGATCAGGTAGGTGTGCGGCGCCGTGAGGATGATGGAGCGCACCCGCTCGGGGTATTCGATGGCGAACCGCATCGCCACCCGCGACCCGAGGCTGATGCCGTACACGTGCGCCCGCACGATCCCCAGGTAGTCCAGCAGCGCGCGCAGGTCTTGCACCCACGCGTCGTGCGGCATGCTCTCCACGTGCGCGCTGCGCCCCATGCTTCGCATGTCCGGCGCGACCACGCGGAAGCGCTGCGAGAGCTCGGCGTGATGCTCCTCGAACGCGTGCGCGCTCCCGTTCGCCCCGTGCAGCAGCACGAGCGCCTCCCCGCTCCCTACGTCGTCGTAGTAGTGCGGAAGTCCGTTGATGGTTGCCGTAGGCATAGCGCCCCTCCTCGGTGCGGATTCTCCGTGCGCGCCCATCGTAAGGACGGCGCGGCTATCGGTCAATCGCGGCCCCGCATCCCGCCCCACTCCGGCACACTTCCGTAGGGGCGACCGGCAGGTCGCCCTCCCCCTGCGCTAGGCGACGGCGAGGCAGTCGGCGCAGAGGGGCTAGGCTTTGGTAGTGGCGGCCTCGCGGCCACAGGCGTGGCAGTATCGTTCGCAGTAATTCCGATTCCCCCACGTGCTCCATATGGCGAAGCACTTCTCGCACAGCGGCTGGTCGGAATTGTAGAAGTGGGAGTCGTCGCCACAGCGGATGCAGTAGCCCAATTTTTCCTGCTCCGCTGCCTCATCATTAACCTGGCCATTGCTCTCGTCGGCATTCGCGGCTGCCGCCTTCTGACTCATCAATTTCTCGGCATACTGCCGCAAAGCCTTGATTTCCTGCCTGGACTTCAGACGGATGCCTACTTCTTGTGAGAGGTCTTCACGGTTCCACCATGAGAGATTCATAGACGTTAGGATTGCCAATGACTCGTTCATGTAGAACTTGGCGTGGAGTTTTGGAACCTCGTGAATGGTCATCCCTTGTTCCCTAAGTGGCTCCACCCCCATACGTTCCTTGTCATTCTTCTTCAGGCCACAGATGAGCGTGCAGGGCACTCCCTTTCGAAGCGCGCTCTCAATCGCGTGGCGGAGGTCGCCCCTGAGTTCGCTGCCGATGAACGGAGAGACGAGGTAAACGCGCTCTTGGGCACGGACGATAATTCTGATCACCTCTACAGCGATTTCTCTGTCGGTGATGATGCGGGTGCTACTGACCATTCGCAAATCTCCCCACACCCCACCCGCTCTCGGCGCGGGGCGCTGGGAATCGTAGCACGGGGGTCGGGCGTGTTCAACGGCAGGGCAGCGCCGCCCCTCCCCCGTGCTAGGCGATGGCGTAGCAGGCGTCGCAGCGCGGCTTGGCGTAGGTGGTGGCGGCCTCGCGGCCGCAGGCGTGGCAGTAGCGCTCGCGATAGTCCGGATTCTTCCACTCGCTCCACCTGGCGAGGCACTTGTCGCACAGGGGTTTGTCGAGATTGTGGGGGATGAGGGCGTTGCAGCGGATGCAGTGGGTTCCCTGGATTCTGCCCAACACCTTGCCGAGCACGCGCTTGGGCGTATCCCTATCGATGCCGTAAGGAGCTCGCTCTTCCGCTACCACCTGCTCCCGCTTCTCCCTGCGCCCATTGGCGTAAGTCTGCGCCGGCGCGTCGTCCCCCGCGATGCCGCGCCGCGTCAGGCGCTTTGCGTACTCCCCCAGAGCGCGCACCTGCTCCTTGGCCTCCAGGCGCACGCCCACCTCCAGCGAGTTGAGGCTGGAACGCCCGTTGAGGTTCATAGAGGTCAGCAGCGCCGCCGACTCGTTCAAGTAGAACTTGGCGTGGAGGTTGGGGACTACGTGAACGGTGGTCTCTTGCGCGCGCAGCCAGGCCAGGTCGTTGCGCGTCCTCTGCGGGTCAAGCGTGCCCTTGTCGATGGGGCGGCAGATGAGCGTAACGCGGATGTCGTGCTGCCGCGCCTCCTCGATTGCGGTCTTGAGGTGAACCCAGAGGTCGATGTACGGCGACACCAGGACGACGTACTCCTTCGCGCCGCTGATGATGTCCAGCACCGCACCGGAGACCTGGTCGTCGATGAGCACGCCTGCGTTGGGTTGCGCCATAGGGGGAATCGTAGCGACGGGGGCGGCGGGCGGTCAATGGCGGGGAGCGGCCCCCGTTCCTTTACCGCCCGCGCTCTGTGAAACTAGGGGCGCTATGGCGGTGCTGCTCTTTCTGGCGATACTCGGCTTCCTGGTGGTCGCCCACGAGTTGGGGCACCTGACGGCGGCCAAGGCGGCCGGCGTGCGCGTGCTCGAGTTCGGCGTGGGCTTCCCGCCCAAACTGCTCGGCTTCCGTTGGCGCGGGACGGACTACCGCCTGAACCTGCTGCCGCTGGGCGGCTACGTGCGCATGCTTGGCGAGGACGAGGCGCAGGATTCGTCCGACCCCGCCGCGTTCGCCAACGCGAGCGCCCCGCGCCGCCTCGCCATCCTAGCGGCGGGCGCGGCGGTCAACGCCGTGCTGCCCATCTTCCTGCTCACGGCGGTGCTCGCGCTGCCGCAGGACGTGGCGACAGCGGACGTAGTGGTTACGCGCGTCGCCCCCGGCAGCCCCGCCGCGTCGGCGGACGTGCAGGTCGGCGACGTAGTGCGTGAGGCGGACGGACGGCGCATCGACCACAGCGTGTCGCTCCAACAGGCGATTCACCTGCGCTTGGGGGCGGAGTCGGCGTGGCTTATGGAGCGGGAGGGGGAGCGCCGCGAGGCGCGATTGATCCCGCGCGTAGACCCGCCGCCGGGCGAGGGCGCGGCAGGCGTCGAGATCGCCAACGCCCGCGTGTCGGCGGCGTCCGTCGAGCGCGGCTCGGCGGCGGCGAGCGCGGGGCTGCAAGCGGGCGATA
>CAZLKC010000009.1:0-78612 GCA_964560025.1 uncultured Dehalococcoidia bacterium | reverse complement strand
CACGGCCCCGATGACGGTGCAATTGAGGCTCCAGCCCGGCACCTGATGAAAATAGCCGCTCTCCTCGTTGAGGAGCATCAGAACCAATTCTTCAGGCAAAGAGAGCGAATGGTGGCTGAGTGTGCTTGTGGCTGAGCTTGTCATTCGAACCTAGTCCCGCAGTGTATAAGGGTGCAGGTGCTTAATCGCCCCCCGCTTCCTGGACCCTCCTACCATCAACTTTCTCTCCACTGCGACGGGCGCGTAGCCTCTTGCCGGCTCCCTACTCTGCATTAGCCTGAATGCCCTGTCGGCTTGGCGATAGAGCCTGTGACCGTCACATCTTAGCAGAGAGTGCGATAAGAGTCAAGCGCCCAAGGTTACGAGACAGTGCGCCAGCGCCCCATACGGAGAGGGCCGCTCCAGGCGCATGGGCTGTAGTGGCGGCGCCCCCCGTCGCGCCGACGCTTGAGCACCGGCCGGAAGCGCTCCAAGTCATGTGTGCGTCGTACCGCCGCGCGCGCACCTTCGACGACCTTCAGACGGCGGCGAAACGCCTGCGGACGCTCCGGCCAGGGCCCTGTTGACGTGTGGCTGCTCCGGTTCGGCTACCTGGCGCGGTGCCGCTTTGCGTGCTGCCCGCGCGCCCGCTGCGCGGCGCCGGAGCCGATGGCGCAAAGGCTGAGCGGTCAGCTTATGACCGACTGGATGAAGGTTCGATTTCCTCCCTGCCCACAACTTCGAAAATCTTGCCTCCGAAAGTGCTTGGCTGGATGGTTATCGCAATCATATAATAACCGCTTACCCTAACACTGAGATAAGCTCCATGCTCTTTCCAGTTCTGCACATAGGTATAAGAACAATATTCAGGCAAGCGCCGATTCGCCGCCTTGGCCGTCGCTTCCTCTGTGCGCCAATTCTTCACCGCTAATCACCAACATGGCAACTCATACCAGAGCCGAGAACGGCGAATTGGCCGCCGAGAATTATACTATGGCGGATTCCGGCGGCAATAGCAACGGATCGACGGCTGGTCGCTGCAAGGCGCTGACCGGGGCGATTTCTCGCTCCGCGAGGCTTCCACCGACGTCAACGGCGTTATCACGATAAGCCTGGACTTCAAGAGCAATCCCAATTACGAAGCTCCTGCGGATACAAACAAAGACAATATTTATGAAATTACCTTGAGAATTACTAACAGGTCCGCTGCCAGTATGCTGGGCGTAACCGTTACCGTGACCAATATCAAAAAACCTTCCTATTCTATACCAAAATGCAGCCTTCTGTATGCGACGAAAGTAGTCCTGGCAGGTTACAGTTCAGCCCGCTCAGGATAGACGACAATGACAGAACAGAAGACCAAGAAAGAGACCGGATCAACCTCACTCTATCGAGAGCATATGCCGACCGTCCTTGATGAATTATTCATGGACGAAGCGCAAGCAGAGGTATATCCAGATGTCTCTGGACTCTTCCACGAATCTGGACTACGAGCGGCCCGAGGAGGCCAACAGGGACGGTGTCTATGAAGTAGCCATCAGGGCCGCCAACGCCGCCGGGTTCATGGAGCTGGACGTTACCCTCACCGTTCTCGACGTGAACGAGCTGCACACGCTTGCCGGTCCCTCGGGAGTCAGCTTCCCCTCCGGCGGCGCCGACGTGGTGGCGACATTCTCCGTGACGCACCCTGATGCGAGTGAATCGGCCTATTTCTACTGGCGCCCCTCCCACAACAACGACACCCACAACAAGAGCTTCAACTTCAACACATATACCGGCGGGCTTACCTTCAAGCTGCCGCCGGACTACGACGCCAAGAGAACTTACGTCGTGGTAATCACCGCTGACCAACGGGCATCGTCAAGTTACGGAGAAGTCACATTGCGTGTGACAATAACCATTGAGGCCGACACCTCGTCGTCGGGCCGGGCGACAGGGCTGACGGCAGTGTCCACTACCCATGACGCCGTATCGCCGAGCCGGAATGCTCCCAGCGACAGAGGGACGGTCACCGGATATCAAATCCTGCGCCGAAACCTCGGCAGTGGAGCCAGCGCTTAGGTGCTAGTTCAGGATACCGGCAGCGCCGCCACCACCTACATCGACTCTTCCGTAACGGCTCGCGCCAGGTGCTCTTACCGGGTGCAAGCCCTGGACGATCACAGGGATGGGAAGATTTCTGCGCCAACGACGGTGACCACTCCCCAATAGGCTCGGCGGCGGCTGGACGGCTGCGGATACACAGGCAAGGTGCGGCAGGGGTTTGATGGAGAAGCGGCTCGGCGGTTGATAGGTGCAGGCGCTCTAGACGCCCCTCCGTGGCGGCGCGTTGCCCGCGCCCCTTTCTTGCCGCTGCACGTGCTCGCAGAGAGCGCGGTTGATGTCGGTCTGATAGCCGCGCCCTCCTTGGGCGTGGCCCTTGAACCAACGCACTACGTCCGCGTCCAGCCGAAGCGTGATCTGCTGCTTCACGGGACGGTAGAACACCCCCCGCCTCGCCTGCGACCAGTCGAACGCTTCGGGCACGTCGGCGGTGTCGATTTCGTCGTCGGGCATGTCCGCCAACGCCTGAAGCTCGGTGCGCAGCTTCGAGGGAAGGTCAGCGATGTCCCTCTTCATATACCCTCCTTTCAACTCTAGCGGCCTTGCGGGCGCTGATGATGCGCCCCACCTCTTCGCCGCTAGCCGGACCCACTTCGGGAGACGTATGAATCACCAACAAGACCGTCGGCCCCACCGTTCCTATAGTTCTCCATCGGGTCTCGCACTGATGCGGGTTTTCTATCGTTGCCGCCAACGGATCATCGAAAACGAGGGCTGCCGCCTCGACGCCGACCTTGTGCTTCCGCCGGTTAGCCTCATTCTTCTCCGTATCCCATCCCCAACGCATGAGAGGCGCTGCCTGTAACTGCAATATTGTAGTTACAAAACCCCCTGTGTCAAGAGGCGCCAACGCCAGCCCTTGCCCTCGCGCCCCTGGCCCCGGTAGCCTTACGCCGCTTCGCCCATAGCCGCGCGGCCGGGCAACCCGTGAAGACCAAGACGATCTCTATCACACGCATCGAACGCTCCGCACGCCTCTTGGCGGCGGTGGGCGCCGCCGTGCTGCTCGCCGCGTTGGGGCTGGCGCTCCAGGGCGCGGCGCCTGCCGGGGCGCAGCAAGCGGACGAGTGCGCGCCCATCGACCTGGGCATGCTGGAGGAGAATGGGCAGGACACGCTGCGGGCGGAGGGGCGCTGGACGACAAGCGATTGCGATTCGCGCTTCCGGCCCGCCAGCGACGCCCATACCTATCGCTTTGAGGTGGTGCAGGGCGGGCGGATCAGGATCGACTTGATCTCCAAGGAAGCGGATTCCTTCCTGTACCTCATGAATGAGGACGGACGCCGCCTTACGGACAACGACGACGGCGGCGCCGGCCTCGACGCCCGCGTCGAGCGCGACCTGACCCCCGGCGTCTACGCCGTGGAGGCGACCACAGTCGGCGGGCGCAGCCGCGGCCCGGCCGATTTTTCGCTCTCCATCAGCCGGGTTATGGGCTGCGAGCCGGTTCCCCTAGGCACGCTGGAGCCGGGCGTCGATTTGACGGTGTCCGGATCCTGGACGCTCGACACGTGCGGCTCGCGCTTCGTTGTGGAACACCCGGCCCACGGCTATCTATTCAATCTGCCGCAGGGCGGCCGCGTGCGCATAGACCTGACGTCGGAAAACGGCGACCCTGTGCTCTCTCTTGTCTCCATGTCTTCCGCCCGCCTGATCGCCGCGAACGACGACGGCGGCGAGCGGCGCAACGCCCGCATCGAGCGCTACCTCGAGCCGGGCGTCTACCTGCTGGAGGCGACCACCTACCTGGAGCGCGACTATCAGCCGCTGATGGCCGACTTCACCCTTGTCGTTCACCTCGTGGCTGAAAGGGCGGCTCAGGACAGCTTCCTGCTGAAGATCGAAGAGGTTCATACGCCGGAGCACGTGGTCGCGGGTCAACCGTTCGCCGTTCACTATCGCGTGGGCAACCTGGGCGGCGGCGGCCTGGCGGACGCCGGCGGAAACGCGCAGACCTACGTGGTGGGGCCGAGAGTGTACGAGTTCTCCGGCCCGATAGCTGCGTCGGAGACGCAGTGGCAAGCCGGAGCCTCTTACCACACAGGCGCCTCCACAGCCAGCGCCGCAAGCGTCTCGATAGGCGAAATAGCGCCGTTTGAAGTAACCCTCGGCGGCCACGGCCCCTCGTGGGTGTTCGTCGCGGTCGTCACCTACGACGAGGACGGCGAAGAGCGCGGATTCCACGGCCTTTGGCGGAACCTGATGGTGCTGAGCGGCACAACGTTCGATGCAGCCGCAGTAGCGGTGGAAGGCGCGGAATACCTGGTCGCAAGGGAGGCCGACGCAGAGGGCACGGTGACAACCGCGGTGACCGCCGCCGCCGACCCGGACGCGGAAGTGGACGACGAGACGCGCGCCAAGGCGGTCTATGCCGCCGGGGCGCTGACGCAGCTCCTCGACGGCGTCTTCCAACGCCCTGCGCTTGCTGCGCTGACCGATGGCGCTCGGCCCGCGTCCGTCAACGTGCCCGACCCATCGTCCGGTGCGATGCTTCGCCTGCTCGGCGGTCAGTACGCCGAGACCCTCGCCCTGTCGAGCCTGCCCGCGTCGCTGGCCATGGGCGAGGCGGTCAACCCCGTCGCAGTGGAAGACCTGCTGCTGAGGATGGACGAGACGGCCAAGGCGCGCTACGCAGCCCTGGCGGCATCCTGGCGCGGCCTACAAGACCGCGTGGAGGACGGGGACGCCCTCTCCTTCGCCGAGGCGCGCACGCTCCACGCGCAGCTCGCCTACGCCGAGCGCATCATCGCGCCGTTGGCGGCGGCCGGAGACGCGGCAGCGGCGGCGCGGGACGCAGAGGATGGCTGGGACGCTTCCGCCGTTGAGCAGATGACGGGCGAACTAGCAGGGCAGGGTTCCTGCGCCGGAGCCTCCGGCGCCTTGCGCGCCGCCCTCGCGGCGTCGGGCGCGGCGGACGCCGAGGCGCTGATGCGCCTGGACGTTGAGATGCGCGCGGCGCTGCCCGCCTACGCCTCCGCCGTCGACGCCGCCCTCTGCGGCGCCCTGGCGGCGGACGGCGCCAACGCGGCCTTCTTGCAACGCCTGGGCATCGGCGAGAGCGCGGAGGCGTTGGGCCTGACGGGCGAGGCGCTGCCGCCGGAAGAGCCGCCCACGCAGGCGCATCAGCGCCTGCGCATCGTCGCCAGGCTCGCCGAGGACGGGCGCGTCGAGCATGGCGTGGAGTTGCCCGGCGGCGAAGTGGCGCTGCCGACGAGGCGCTACCTGCCCGCCGATTCGCCCCCAGGCGCGTGGCGCGTCAGCAGCGCGGTCGAGGTGGACGGCGCGTCCATCGGCAAGATCCGCACGCGCCGCCTGGACGACGGACGCGTGGAGCTCGCCTTCGTGAGCGTCGGCGGGCAGCGAATCTCGCCCGCCGTGCGCTACCTCCCGGCCGTGCTGCCCGAAGGCGTGTGGTTCCGCAGCGGCGAGATAGAGGCGCCGCTGCCGCCCGCCGCGCCGGAGTAGACGCCACAAGCATCCGCTCTGTGCGGCCTGCTATGCTTGCGAGGAGGCGCAATAGCCATACTCGTCAAAGTCGCGTCGAAGCGCCAGGTCGCCTTCCCCAAGCGTGTGCTGGACGCTATGGAGGCGAGGCCGGGCGACCAACTGGAGCTCAACGAAGCGTCCGAAGGCATCTTCCTCAGGGCCAAACAGACGGACGAGGCGCCCGAACCCAAAGCCCATCGACCACTCGCTCCCGGGGACGCTGTGCGACAAGATTAAGCCCGGCACGCCGCCCTTCGACCTCCGCAAGTTCCGGGACGAACGGGAGCAAGGGCATGGCCCGGCGCTACGGCGTTGACACTTCCGTCCTAGTCAGGCTGGTCGCGCAGGAACCGAAGGCGACTACGAGCAGGATCGCCTCGAAACGCTGATCCTCGACCGCACTATGGCCTCGCTGCCCGGCGTGCGGCGTCTGTAAGGGTAGGATAGTGCGCGCTGACGTATGCGGCGCGCATTGCCGCGCCGCCGCGCCGGATAGGATACTGCGCGTCAACAGGCCGCCGCGTCCGCGCAAGCGGGCGGGGCAGGGGAGCGTGCGCATATGGGCATCATGAAGCGCCTCGTCGCCGTCTACCTCATCCTCACCGCCGCCGCAGTGGCGCTGCTCCTTGCCGTTACGCCGCTGATCCACGACGGCTCCGAGGAGTATCCGCTGTGGCAGATGCTCAACTGGTTCATGGCCGCCGGCGTCGTCATCGCCGTGGCCGCCAACGTCCGGCGCTGGATGGAGCGCGACCCGAACGAGACCAACGCCGTGGAATACCTGCGCGTCGCGTTCGCCTTCTACGGCGTCATCGTCCTGGCCGTCATCTTCTGCTGGAACTGGTTCTGGACGCTGAACCCCGACAGCGAGACGGGCGGGGCGGTTACTTCCCACCTTATCCACTTCCCGATGATGAATATGCTGTACGTCATCATCGTCCTCGGCGTCGGGCGGCGATTCTGGAAGAGCGCGGACGAGGCGGACTAGGCGCGAGCGCGCCGCCTTGCGGTTGACCGCCGCCGCTGCGCTGGGATAATGGCGCTACGCCGGGACTTCCGGCTGATGGGGGCGCGAGGCAACAGTGGCGGCGGCATCCGGCAACCCGCGGTACGAGGCGCACGAAGCCCCGCCGCTGCTCGTCTCCGTCGGATTTGGCCTCCAGTTCGCGCTCATCGCCTCGGCCACGCTGCTGATCACCCCCGTCATCGTCGCCAGGGCGGCCGGAACGGACGAAGCCTACCTCTCGTGGATGGTCTTCGCCTCCTTGTTAGTGGTGGGGCTGGCGACGTTCATCCAAGTCCGGCGGCTCGGCTTCGTGGGCGCGGGCGCCGTGCTGCCGATGACCACCGCGCCCTTTGCCATCCCCTTCTGCATCAGCGCCCTCGTCGACGGCGGCCCGGCTACGCTCACCACACTCATCCTCGTGACCGGCGTATTCCAAGTGGCCATCTTCAAGTGGCTCTCGCTCCTCCGCCGCATCGTAACCCCCGTTGTCGGCGGCACGGTGCTGATGATTCTCTCCGTAACCCTGGCGTCAGTCGTGTTCGGCCTGCTGAACGAGGCCTCTATCGCCGAGCCAACCGCCGCGCCGCTGACCGCGCTGGCCCCCCTGGTGGTCGTCGCGGGGCTAGTGCTGCGCGGGTCGCCCGTTCTGCGCCTGTGGGCGCCCGTTATCGGCATCACCGTGGGATGCGTAGTGGCCGCCGCGCTGGGCATCTACGACGCAGGCCTGGTCGCCCGCTCGGCGTGGGTGGGGCTGCCGTCCTTCTGGCCGGGATTCGGGTTGGACTTCAGCATCGACTTCTGGACGCTCCTGCCCGCATTCCTCTTCCTGGGCATCATCATCTCCATCCAGGTGAACGGCGAGTCGATCACGCTGCAACGCGTCGCTTGGCGCGAGCAGCGCGCAATCGACTTCCGCGAGGTGCAAGGCTCGCTCTCCGGCGCGGCGGCGGCCAACCTCATGGCGGGCGCGGCGGGCGCCGTCCCGATCATCGTCAACTCCGGCGGCTCGTCCTTCGTCCAATCCACCGGCGTCGCGGCCCGGCGCGTGGGCTACTGCATGGCCGCCGTCTTCATCATCCTCGCGCTCGTCCCCAAGGCGTCCGGCCTCCTCAGCACCATCCCCGGCCCGGTTATGACGGGCTACCTCATCATGGTTACGGGCACGCTGTTCGTCGAGGGCGCTCGGACGGTGGTGCAGACGGAGCGCGACCGCCAGAAGCTGACCGTGGCGGGCATCTCCTATTGGATCGCCGCCGCGTTCCAGTTCGGCCTGTTCGCGCTGCCCAACCTCGGCCCCGTCTGGAGCGCGCTGCTCAAGAGCGGCGTCACCACCGGCGGCATCACCGTCGTCGTGATGATCCTCTTCCTCGAGTTCACCAGTCCGCGCCGCATGCGCTTCCAAGCCCCACTGCACGTGGACTCGCTCCCCGACCTCAACGCCTTCGTCGCCAAGTTCGCCGCACGCCGAGGGTGGGGACCGCAGATGGTGTCGCGCCTTGAGGCCGTCGCGGAGGAGACGCTGCTCACCTTAGCGCCCCTGGACCTCTCTGCCGACGCTTTGGACGACGACGGAGACGCTGCGAACCAGCGCCGCCTGGTGGTGCTCGCGCTGGCCGACGGCCACGCGGCGGAACTCGAGTTCATCGGCGGCGCGAACCAGGGCAACCTCGAAGACCGCCTGCGCCAGATGCAGGAGCACGTGGCGGAAGACGCCATCGAGCAAGAGACCTCGCTGCGCCTGCTCCGCAGCTTCGCCTCGTCCGTGCAGCACCAGCAGTATCAGGACACCGAGATCATCACCGTGCGCATTGAGGCGAACGCGGAGTAGGGCGGCGGCGCGAGGTCGCGGCGCTTGGCCGTGCGCGGCGGCCGCCGATGGAGTATTTGCGGGAGAGAGCACCCGGCGGCTAGGATTGCGGGGGGCGCTAGGCCATAGCTTCGGTTCTCGGAGGAGACGGGAAGAGGTTCTCGATGAACAGCGAGAGGAACTCCGAAGTAAAGACGGCGGAGAAGAAACCGAACATCTTCTCCATGATTGAGCGGCACGTGCAGCGTCGGATGCTGGACGGCCTGATGGACCTGCTGCCGCTGCTGGCGACGGTGTTGGTCGTCGCGTTCGCAGCGGGGTACGCCGACAGCCTGGTCCGGATGCTGCCGTTCATCTCGGGCACGCGGTTCGACTTCTGGGGCATCGGGCTGATTGTAGCGGTAGTCGCCTTCTACCTGGTGGGGCTGCTGGTTTCGACGCGATGGGGAAGGAGGGTGTCCAGTTGGAAGGGGGCATTGTTCGGCTCGATCCCTATCGTGCGGGTCGTCTTCAACGTTGCGCAGCAAACGATGGCGTCGATGACCTCGCAGTACCGCTTCACCCGGGTGGTGTTCGTCGAGTGGCCGCGCCCAGGGATGGCGGCGCTGGGGTTCGTTACGGCGCGCGTGCGCGACCCGCGCACGGAAGACACGTTGGTGCTCGTCTATATCCCGACCATTCCCAATCCCACCTCCGGCAATATGGCACTGGTAGTGGAGGACGACGTGCTGGAGACCGATATGACGGTGGACGCGGCGATGAAGCTGGTCTTCTCAGGAGGCATCGTGGCGCCGGACGCATTCTCGTTGGCCAGGTTGCCTCGGGAGGGCAGGCACGGCGAACTGATCGGGCGTTTCATTACAAAGGAGTAGAGGCGCGCGCGGGCTAGTTGTCGGAGTCGGACTCGGCGGGGCTAGGGTCGGGGGAGGAGGGCTGCGCGGCTGCGCCCGCGATCTCTTTGTCCGCGTCGTCGTTGGCCTGCGGCGGCGGGGCGTCGGGCGGGACTTCGAGCGGCAGGGTGATGGCCATCTCGGTGAACTCGCCAGGCTCCGTGTTGACCGCAATCGCGCCGCCGTGCTGACGCACGATGTCGTTGCAGATGGCCAGCCCCAAGCCGGTGCCCTGGTCGGTGGGTTTGGTGGTGAAGAAGGGGTTGAAGATCTTGTCCACTATGTCCGCGGGGATGCCCTTGCCGTTGTCCTTGATGTGTATCTGTAGCTGACCCTCGTCGCGCTTCGTGGTCAGCCACACGGTGGGCATATACGACGCCCCGTTGCCGCTCTCGACCAACTCGCGGCGCTTCTCATTCGTAGCGTAGCAGGCGTTGGTCACCATGTTCAGGAAGACGCGCCCGATGTCCTGCGCCACGACCTCGATCTCGCCGACGGACTGGTCGAAGTCCTCCTTCAGGTCCAGCTGGAACTCGTTGTCCGTCGCCCGCGCGCTGTGGTAGGCGAGCCGCGCGTGCTCGTCCAGCAGGTAGTTGATGTCGGTGGATTGGCGGCGGCCGCTGCCCCCGCCCCCCATCGCCAGCATGTCTTGAACGATGCGGTTGGCGCGGTTGCCGTGCGTGCGGATGCGCTCCAGGTTCCCGGACAGGTCTTGCGATATCTCCTCCACGAGCGAGCGCTGATCGGCGGACAGCGCCTCCCCCTCCTCTCCCTCGGCGATCGTCTCTTGCAGCTCCTCCAAGAGTTCCTTGGATATTTGGGAGAAGTTCATCACGAAGTTCAAGGGGTTCTTGATTTCGTGGGCGACCCCGGCGGTCAACTGACCCAGCTCGGCCAACTTCTCGCGCATGACGATCTGGTTCTGGGCGTGCCGGAGCTCTTCGAGCACCTTCTCCAACTCGTCGTTCTTCCCTTGCAATTCGCCCGCGAGCCGCTCCACCATGTCCAGCCGCTGCGCCTCCAAGGAGCGCCGGCGGAACACCTCCAGCGCCGCCCCCATCTCCGCCACCTCGTCGCGGCCTCCGATCTCCGCTTGCACCTCCAGCTCGCCGCCTGCCATGCGCCGCATCCAGACGGAGAGTATCTCCAAGCGGCGCAGCAGCGAGCGGCCGACGAACAGCCACGCGATGAGCACGGCGCCGATGACGCTTGCCGCGCTAATCGCCAACAGCAGATACCGGCCCCGGCTGATTGCCTGCGCCGAGGCGTCCGTCGCCTGTTGCGTGCGTGCCTCCGCCGCGGTGACCAGGCCGCCCGCCTCCGCCCTCAGCTCGTCGGCGATGACGCCGTTCAGGTCGAGCAGGGCGGTCTGCCGCTCCGCTAGTTGCAGGCTCTCCGTTATCAGGTACAGGCCCGTGCCCTCGCCCAGGCCGAGGTTGAAGAGTTCGGCGAAGATCTCCACCAAGATAGTCCGCGTGATGGAGTCGGGCAGAGCGGACATGCTGCGGTTCACGCGCCCTTGAGCGGCCTCGAACCGCTCCCGCAGCGGCTCGACGGTGGAAGAGTCGGACAGAGTGAAGGCGCTCGCCAGGAGCTGCGTGGCGATGTTCGCGTTCGCTTGCATGTCGGCCAGATGGCGGAAGCGCGCGACCTCCGTCTCGGAGAAGTGCTGCCACTCCGGAGCGGGAGGGAATCCGAGGATTTGATACCCGGTGATGGTGTAGAAGAGTTGGTCGTCGATGGCCGGAACAAGCGTGTTGTCTAGGCGCACCCGCAACGCCGCCAACTCCTCGCCCATCGCCTCGCGCCGCGCCGCCAGCACGAAGGCTTGGGCCACCTCTCCGTTGATCGCCTCGATGTTGGAAACCAGCCGCTCGGCGTGCCCCCGGATGCGCTGAAGCCGCTCGCCTCCCGCCTCGTCCGCCGTCTCTTCCAGCAGCGCCAACTGCTCCTCGAGGTCGGCCCGCGCCTGCTCGATGTCGGCGGCGACTTCGTCCACCTCGGCCTGATTCGCCGCCGCCGTCAACTGCGGCGCGGCGGTCTCCAGCGTGCTGCTGTGCTCCGCCACCTCGAACGCCGCCGTCGTCTCCAAGCTGCTCGTGTTCACGCGCTGCTGCGCGTTTCCCACGCTGCTGAAGGAGAGCCAGCCGACCAGACTGGCCGCGATAGTCATCGCCACCGCGCCCCCGATCGCCGCGTACAACTGCGTGGAAATGCGGTAGCGCGCCAGCAGCAGGCGTTGCAACCGGCTACTCATTACGGGGCGCCCTGGAGCTTTGTCATCGACACGTACTCGCCGCCGTCGCTTATCGTCGTCAAGAATACCGCGTCCGATCCCTGATTATCTCTGGCCCCGTACTCCAGCTCGAACCCGTCCAGGCTGATCGCCCCTGCGCCCAAGGTGCTCTTCAAGAAGCAGTCTCTGTCCAATTCCCGCCCGCACAGTTCCAACCCGGTCACCGCGAGACGGCCTGCGAGGTAGCCTTCCAGCGAGACGAAGCCGGGCGACGCGTCGGGAGCGTGGGCTGCGAGCGCCTCGTGGTAGGCCGCGACGATGGGCACGGAGGCGTCGGTGGGGAAGGGGACTACCTGCGTAACGTACACGCCCGCCCCGTCGGCGCCGAGCTCGTTCAGCAGCGCGTTGCTGCCGACGAACGAGACGGTCATGAAGATGGGGTCCCAGCCAATGTAGCGCGACCACGCCACCAACGCCGCCACGGGCTGGTAGGCGCCGATGACGATCACCGCGTCCGGGCTGCCCTGGCGCAGGTCGAGTATCCCCGTCTTCACCGCCGTGGTGTTCCGCGTGTAGACGCCCACGCCGGCTAGTCCCATCTCCCTGCGGTCCAACGCCGCCAGTGCGCCGTTGTAGCCTGCGCGTCCGTAGGAGTCGTCCTGGTACATCACGGCGATGCGATCGATGCCCAGGTCGGTCGTCAGCCGCTCGACCATCTCCTCCGTCTCCTGCGCGTAGGAGGCGCGCAGGTTGATTACGTTCCCCCACTCCGGATCGCGCAGGAAGCCCGCGCCGGTGAACGGGGCGATGTACGGGCTGCCCGCCGCCAAGGCGACGGGTAGGGCGGAGCGCGAGGTGGGCGTGCCCACCGCGCCGATGAGCGCGAACACCTGCTCCTGCTCCAACAGGAACGCCGTGTTGGCGATGGCCGCCTCCGGCTCGTAGGCGTCGTCGAGGTGCGTCAGCTCGAGGCGGCGGCCATGGACGCCCCCGCGCTCGTTCGCCTCGTTGAACGCGGCCTCGATCCCCAACCGCATATTCTGGCCTAACTGCGCGGCAGGGCCGGTGAAAGCCGCCGACTGGCCGAACAGGACGCGGTCGGCGGTTATGCCGGGAGACGCGGCCGCGCCGTTGGGTTGTCCCGGGGAAGAGGTCGGCGTTGGCGTCGCGCCGGACGCGTCGCTGTTGCAAGAAAGGAGGGCGAAGATGGCGATGAGGAGGACGACGGCGGACAAGGCGCCCGCCAATCCCGCCGTCCGGGTCTGCCGGGCGATCTTCGTGAGGCTGTCCCGCAGGGTCATGTCCTGTAGATGGTCAGGGTGATGTGATTCTTGCCGTCCTCACGGCGGTAGACCATCTCGTCCGTCATCTCCTCGACGAAGAAGTGGCCAAGGCCGCCGATGCGGCGGTCTTCGATGGAGGCGTGGAGGTCAGGATCGGGCGCGTCCTTCGGGTCGAAAGGGCGTCCCGTATCCTTGATGTCGATGCGCAGAGCGCCGGGTTCGGAGTCGACCGTGACCTCGATGTCGGGCGGCTTGGCCGGGTCGTCGCTGCCGTAGCTGGCCACGTTCATCGCCAATTCCTCCACCACCAGGCGTGCGGTGAAGGCCAGCTTGGGCGTCCACTCCTGCTGCTCCGCGAACTCGTCCATCGCCGTCAGGATGTCTTCAACGGTGGCCAGCGTCGCGGCCATCTGCAGGTGCAACTGCCCGTCGCTCACGACGCCGACCTCGGCCGGTACAGCGTGAGGCAGGTGATGTCGTCCGACTGCACCGCCTCGCCGACGAAATCCCGCAGCGATTCGAACAGCCTGATGGTCGCCTCTTCCGAACTCATCGGCGGCTTGCCCGCGAACACCTCCTCCATCCGCTTCGTCCCGAACTCCTCACCCCCCTCGTTCATCGCCTCGCTCACCCCGTCGGTGTAGAGGATGATCGTGTCGCCGGGCTCGATCTTGAAGGAGTCGGACTTGTAGGTGAACACGGGCGCCACGCCCAAAGCGATGCCCTTCGTCAGCGGCAGGAACTCCACCCCGCCGTCGGCTCTCACGACGAGCGGCGCGTTGTGCCCCCCGTTGGCGTAGACCAACGTGCCGTCGGCCGGGTCGTAGTAGGCGTACAGGAGGGTGACGAACATCGCCGAATCGTTGTCTTCGCTCAGCAGGTTGTTCACTTCGGTCAACACGTCGCCCGGGTCTTCGGCGCCGATGGCCGTCCCCTTCAGCAGCGTCCGGCTCGACATCATGAAGAGCGCCGCGGGCACCCCCTTGTCCGAGACGTCGGCGATGGCGAGGCCGACGCGGTCGTCGGCGAGGCGTATCACGTCGTAGAAGTCGCCGCCCACGTTGCGCGCAGGGTCCATCGTCGCGAACAGGTGGTAGCGGGGGTCGTTGGGGAAGACCGTCGGCAGGATGGACTGCTGCATGTCGTGCGCGACGCTCAACTCGTTCTGGAGGGCGACGAGGTTGTCGCGGGCGGACAGCGCGGCCCGCCACTCCTCCAAGTGGCGCAGCGTCCTGTCGATGGTGACCTTCAGGTCTTCGAAGTCGATGGGCTTGGTGACGAAGTCGAAGGCGCCGCGGTTCATTGCGGTGCGGATGTTGCCCATATCGCCGTAGGCGGAGACGATGACGGAGCGGACGTTGGGATCCACCTTGGGGATTTGTTCCAACAACGTGAGGCCGTCCATCTGGGGCATGTTGATGTCCGACACCACCATGTCTATGCGGTCTTCGCTGGTGTTCAAGACCTCGATGGCCTCGACCCCGTTGTGGGCGAAGACGAACTGATAGTCGCCCGCTCGGATGTCGCGCCGGAAGCGCTGGAGGACAAGGGGCTCGACATCGAGCTCATCGTCCACCACTAGAATCTTATAGGGCCGTTTCGGCGTTGCCATGCCTTCGCTTCACCTCAGAATCTACGCGGGGCGTCCGCTTACGGGGGCGGCGCCCCGCCGGGCATGCGCGCCGCCCCCGGCTAGTTGAGGGCGGCGATGGCGTCTTCCCTGGAAGCGCGCACAGGGATGACGTTGTCGAACCCGCTGATCTCGAAGACCTCCTTCACCGAGTCGGTCAGGGAGCAGACGGACAGCGACCCGTCGCGCCCCTGGAGCGACTTGGCGATCAGCAGGATGGCGCGCAGCCCCGCGCTGCTGATGTAGGAGAGGCCGCTCATGTCGAGGATGGCGGCCTTGGTGTTGTCGGCGATTGCCCCCTCCAGCGCGCTCTGGAAGTCGCGGGCGTTGGTGCCGTCGACGCGCTCGGGCGCCCCGATTACGACGATGCCGCCCTGCTCTTGTGTGACAGCGAGATCCATGTACTGCCTCCCTCTCTGCTTCTATAGTCCGCTTGCCCTAAGCGCCCAGGGCAGGCGCATTATAGGCATGCGCCGCGCCGCGTGTATAGGGGCGCGGCTTCTGCTGTTCCCCCAGGACTGCCTCAGCGCGTCCCTCGCGGCAAGTCTATCCTATCCGGCGCCGGTTTGGCGCCCATCGCCGCCCCGAATCCCAAAACCAATCATCCGGGCGTTGCGGCGCTCCAGTGCCGTAGGCTATGCTACAGACTATCATAGCCACGGTGAGCGGGCCGCCGAGAGGCCTAGCGGGAGGTGCAGCCATCATGCTCAGATTCGCCGAGGAGCTCGTTCTGCTCCTGCTCGACGACGAGGACGGCACCTTCGTCCACGTCCCCTACTCGTCCCTCAACTACGCCCTCGCCGGCGGCGTCCTGATGGACCTCGCCCTCGAGAACCGCATCGACACCGACCTGCAGAACCTCATCCTGCTCGACGCCACGCCCCTGGGCGACAAACTCTTGGACCCCACCCTGGCCGACATCGCCGCCGCCCGCGAGCAGCCGAGCCGCGACGCCCGCTTCTGGGTCGAGCGCACGGCCAACCGCGGCGACGCCATCCGCGAGGACGCCCTGGAGAGCCTGATCTCCCGAGGCATCATCGAATCTCAAGAGGGCCGCTTCCTTTGGGTCTTCCGTACGCGCCGCTATCCCACCGTGCAGGGGGAGGCGGAGCGCGAGGTGAAGCTCCGCATTATGGAGGTGCTCTTCAGCGACAACCTCCCCGACCCGCGCGACGTGGTCATCATCAGCCTCTCTCACGCCTGCGGCATCCTCCAGCGCCTCCTCTCCAGGCAGGAGCTCGAGCGAGCCGCCGAGCGCATCGACCAGATCCGCAAGATGGACCTCATCGGGCAGACGATGACGCAGGCTATCCGCGACATCGAACTCTCGGTCATCGCCTCCACCCACCCCAACTTCTACTAACCTCACCCCGGCCGCCGCGCCCGCGCACGGCATGCAGCCTCCTACAAAACGCCCCCTGCCGCATCGGCAGGGGGCGTTCGCGCATCCGCGCTCTTTTCGTCGTTCTCGCGCAGGTGAGAACCCCGACACGAGGCGCCCCGCAACCGCAAGACTACTCCCGCCGACAGGGGGCATGAGGGGCGAACGCCGGACCCTCTTCGCGTATCCGGGCTCGGTCACGTCGAGGCTACTGCGGAAGCAGGAACAACGGATAAAGGGCGCCGCTCCCCCGCCTCTATCTCTACTTCCCTTGCGCCGCCTCTACGATCCGCGCCGCCGCCTCCACAGCGCTGCTCACCTCCATCAACTCGGTGTTCAGCACCGCGTGCATCCGGCTCGGCTCCAGAACCTCCGAGTCGAAGAAGCGGCGGTAGAACCGGGTCAAGCCCGCGTCGTTCTCCGTAACGTAGGCCGTCGCCTCCGCCGCGCTCACCCCGTCGCGATCCTGGATGCGCTCCACGCGGCGTTGGAAGCCCGCCGCCGAGCCTAGGTGCACCGCGCCTTGCCAATCGGCCAGCACCCTGTTCGCCCCGCGCCCGACCACGACCGCGTTGCCACCGCCCGCCGCCTCGCGCATCACCTCCGACAGCGTCTGCACCAAATCGCTGTCCCGAACGCCCGTCGCCTCCACGTCCGGAACGTGCCGGTATTCGCCGAACAACTCCTGGCTGAACCCTGACGACGGGTTGCCCCTTGCGGCGATGCGCTCGAACAACCCGACGAGCCGCCGCGCCATCGGCCCCGGCGCCCCGTGCTCGACCTGGCGCTCCACTGCCTCCACCGAGGCGCCCACGCGCCCAGCCGCTTCGCTGATGACCCGCCTGTCCACGAACTCCAGGCCGAGCGCTTCCGCCAACCCGGCGGCCAGCTCGCGGTTGCCGCTGCCAACGAGACCTGTAACGGTGATGACCGGCATAGACTTGCCCCCTTTCACGGGAGGCGTCCGTTCGGCGGCGCCTCCCCTCGCATAGCGGTTTACGCCTTGCGCGCCCCGCGCGCAAGTGGGGCGGGAGCCTTCCGATCTCCCCTGCGCGAACAGGGGCAAGATGCGCGGGCGCGCCGTTTCCACTAGGATGCGCGCGTTCATCCCAGGAGGCGCCGGTATGACGCAGAGCATCCTCTTCGGCAAAGACTTCTTCACCGTCCGCCCCGAGCGGACGGCGTTGATCGTCATTGACATGCAGAACGCCTTCGTCCACGAAGAGGGCGTCTATCAGAGCCCCGGCGCGCGGGAGATGATTCCGCGCATGCAGCGCCTCATCGCCTTCGCCCGCGAGCACGCGATGCCCATCGTCTGGACGCAGTCCGACCACAGCGCGCCCTACGGCGGGATCCTCCTGCGCAAGTTCCCGCCCATCCGCGACGACAACGTGCTGTGGAAGGGCGACGCCTCCTTCCGCCTCTACCCCGATATGCCGCAGCCTCTCCCGCACGAGCACCGCGTGGTCAAGCACAAGTACGACGCCTTCTTCGAGACCGACCTCGACGCCATCCTGCGCAACAGCGGCGTGGACACCCTGATCATCGCAGGGACGGCGACCAACGTCTGCTGCGAGTCCACCGCCCGCTCCGCCTTCTTCCGCGACTACAACGTCGCCTTCCCCAGCGACTGCAACGCCACCTTCGACGACGCGATGCAGGACGCCTCGCTCAAGACCATCGATATGTTCTTCGGGCGCGTTATGCCCCTCGAAGAACTCTTGACCGAGATGGCCGAACTCCTGCCTGCGGCGGGCAGGGCAGGGGCGTAGCCCGGCGATGGAGACCATCGCTAGGTTCGCCGTCGGCGGCCCGGACGACTACCGCTCCGCCGTCTGGTCGCTCGGAACGGACGGCGACAACGCGTGGCTGGCCGCCAAGCCGGCGGGCGTGTGGTGGCGGCTCACCATCCGCCCCGACGCCTGCGGCCTGCTCGCCCTGCACGACGAAACGGGGCCGGCTCCGCCGCGCTCCGGCGGCAATATGGTGCGCCGCTGGCGTCCGCCCGGCCCGCCGCGCACCTCTTGGAGCCACGGCTTCACCATCGTCGTCCCGACGCTCGGCGCGATGGAGCCGCGCCCCCGAACGGACGGCGGCGCGGGCGGCGCGACCCTGTGGACGGAGGCCGCGCCCGCTGGTCACGCCGTCGTCTTCTCGCTCCGCTCGCCCGAGGCGGCGGAGGGCGAGACGCTGGCCGTCCTACGCCTGCCCGGCGGCGAGAAGTTGCTGACGCGCGCCCGCCAGCCCGTCCCTGACGCGCTGATGGACTACTTCCGCCGCTCGATGCGCTATGCCCCCAAGGGCGGCGGCGCGCAGTCGCTCGTGAACTACGACACGGGCGCCGCACACGAGGCGCTGTTCTTCGACCTGCCCGCCCACTCGCCCCGCTAGCCCCCCATCCGTCGCTCTCGCCCTCCCTGTTCGTCGTTCCCGCCCCCCTCCATTCGTCGCTCCCGCGTAGGCGGGAGCCTCGACACTAGGGGCGCCCCGCACGCACGAGACCTGACTCAACGACACGGGGCAGAGGGACTCCGCTCGCCCTGCCTTTGCGCTAACCTGCCGCTAACATCGAGTCGCGCCCGGCGCTCAGCGAGCGCCGGAGCTAAGGAGGCACATCGTGGGAATTCGGCTAGTAGTGGCGATGCGCGCGCTGCCCGAGAAGCGGGAGCAGATGATGGCCCAATCGGCGGCGCGCGCCAAGGAGGTCCGCGAAGAGGAGGGGTGTGTCCAGTTCTCCTTCTTCCAGGACATCGAAGACCCCGACTCGTTCATGCTGCTGGAGAAGTGGGCGAGCCAGGACGCGCTCGAGGCGCACTGGGAGCGCCTCCGCGCCCGTTCCGCCGCCGAGCCGCGCGAGCCGCTCCGCGAGATGCTCGGCATGGAGCGCTACGAATACGAAGAGGAGTAGCGCGCGCCTAACCCGCGCGCCCGCCGGGCGCGAGCAAGAAAGAGGGCCGGCAGTCGAACTGCCGGCCCTCTTTTGCCGTCCTACCGGTTCGAGGCTACTGGCTGGCCTCCCAGGTGCGGATGAAGGCTTCGCGGTCGAAGTTGGCCTCCCACTCGCGGATGCCCTCGATGCCGTAAGTGATGCCCGCCTCTTCCCACGCGCGGCGGATGCCCGGGTGGAACGACGACTGCGGGTTCCACGTGTGCGCCAGGCGCTCCTTCCACGTCAGCGAGATGAACGGGAAGTAGTCGTCCGCTAGGTCGATGTTCTCCGCGATCGAGCGGCCGATGTGGTAGATGGCCGCCTCGCTCGAGGCCGGGCCGGTCATGAAGTTCACCGTGATCGACCCGGTGCACCACTCTTCTTCAGCGCGCACCATGTCGTAGTCCACGTTCGCCGCGCGGCTCAGGTCGCCGCGGTGCAGTTTCACCGCCGGCAGCAGGCCGTTCTCAACCCACACAGGGTTGTCCTCCTGCGCCTGCTGAATCACCGCCAGGTCCGAGTCAACCTGGAACAGCGAACCCGTCAACTGCGCGATCTGGTTGTAGGCCGAGGTGGCCGAACCCAGCGGGTGGCCCGCGAAGATGATGCCCGACCCCGAAACGTCCACGTCGCGGTCTTGCAGGTAGTCCTGGCCTTGCTTGGCGCCGCCGATGATCTCCTCAAACTGGCCGCGGATGCCCGCCGCCTCCGTCAACAGCACCGCCACCGGGAACACCGTGTTCCCCGGCTGACCCATGTACACCCGCTTGCCCACGAAGTCGTGGATCGACCGGATCTCCGGGTCCAGCGTGTACCAGTTCATGCACGCCGCAGGGAAGGACATCCACAGGTTCTGCGGGCGCGGGTCGACCGTCAGGCCGCCCGTGAAGTTCATGTTCTGCGCCACCGCCTGCTGCGGCGTAATCCCCAACTGCTCCGCCGTGTCCCACAGCGGCACGTGGTCCTCGTTCAACCGGAAGATCATCCCAGGGCTCTCGACGCCGTCTGCGTCGTACTCTTGTCGGTTGCGAAGGATGAAGTCCATCGCCTCCTGCTCGCTGGCGTCTTGCGGCGTCAGTGTGATCTTGCCGCCCGTGCCTTGCTCAATCATCTCGCGCCAACCCTCGATGAAGGGGGCGTAGGTAGACTGCTGAGCAAGAGCGCGGAAGCTCGCCGTCGGAATCTCCGGCGCGGTCATGCTGTTGCCTGGCGTCGGCGTCGCCGTGGGGTCCGGCCCGGGCCTGCTGCCGTCGTCGGGCGTCGGCGTGGGGTCCGGCCCCGGCATCGACGTGTCGGGCGTCGGCGTCGCCGTGGGTCGCGGCGTCGGCGTCGGGTCTTCCCCGCCGCACGCCGCCAAGGTCAGCGCAAACGCCGCCGCTATCGCCAGCAACGCTAGGGTTCGTCTCATAACTTCCTCCAATAACCTACGGCAACACTTGCTGCTGACCGTGTTCGCGGGATGCTAGCAGAACCATAATCCAGCCGTCAACAACATCCCTTGCGCGTTAACCTTGCCCCCCGCGCGCCGATTCGTCCGGCATGCGCTCCTCGCCCGCGATTCGCGTGAAAAGCGTCGCGCTTACGTTTACACGGGGAGCGTCGCGAGGAAACGGGACGGAGAACGCGCTAGGGGAGGTCTCGCCGGTTCGTGTATCCTCTGCGCGCGCCGCGCTCAGCCAAAGCGCGCCGCGCCCGACGGAGAAAACGCTCTATGGACGACACGCAGATCATCACGCAGCAAGCCGCGCCGTTCAACACCGAACAGCGCTGCTCCCTCTTCTCCCAAGCCTCCGGCGACGACCCGATCGGCCAGGCGCGAACGCCCGCGCATCAGGTGTTCGTCGAGGCGCCGTTCCCCTGGGAGTTCGACTTTATGCGCTCGCGCGGCGTGCCCGGCGAACTATCGGGCGTGCTGGCGCAGGCGCGCGAGCGGGGCATCGACGCGGCGGCGCTCGGCGCCGCGCCCGACGCGGAGTACTCGCGCGGAGGCTTGCGCCACCTGTTCGTGTTCAGCAGGCCGGAGGGCCTGTTCTCGCGGTTCGAAAAGCACCACTACCTCGCCCCGGCCGACAGGCTGGCGCCGGTGCTGGAGGCGGTGCTGGAAGGGCGTGGGGCGGCGGCGCGGTTCGGCGCGTACCGCCAGCCCTCGGACGGCGTGCGCGAGGTGTTCGTCTGCACCCACGGCGTCCGCGACGCCTGCTGCGGCACGTTCGGCTATCCGGTGTACCAGCGCTTGCGCGAGGAGTACGCGGGCGAGCATCTGCGTGTCTGGCGCACCAGCCACACCGGCGGCCACCGCTTCGCGCCGACGCTGATGGATTTCCCCGACGGACGTTCGTGGGCGCACGTGGACGAGGCGGCGCTGGACGCGCTCGTCCGCCGCACGGGAGCGCCGGACGAGATGGCGCGCCACTTCCGCGGCTGGGCGGGACTCGGACGCCTCGAGCAGGTGGTGGACCGGGAGGTCTTCCTGCGCGAGGGGTGGCCGTGGCTCGACTACGCCAAGCGCGGCGCCACCGAGGCGGGCGGCGCCCGGTACGCCGAGCCCGCCTGGCTGAACGACGTGGAGGACGCGCGCGTGCGCATCGACTTCCGATCGCCGGAGGGCGAGACGGGCGCGTACCTCGCCGAGTTGGCGCACGACGGCGACGCGCCCTTCGGTGGTTGCGGCAAGCCGATGCGCTTCGAGCGTCAGTTCAAGGTCGTCAAACTCGAGCGCGTCCCCGCCTAGGGCTTCGGCTCGTACTCGTAGCGCTCGCCGCCGAGGTGCTTGCGCAGCGTGCGCACGTCCGGCGCGTTCGGGTCGGGCGGCAGCGCGCCGTGCGCGGCCAGCGCCTCCTCGCTCTCCCACCCCTCGATGAGCACGAATCGGTCGGGGTTCTCGATGTCCTGGGACATGCGGAACTCGATGCACCCCGCCTCGGCGCGCACGCTCGGACAGCGCTTGGCGTAGGCCGCCAGCATCTCCTCCCGCTTGCCCGGGAACGCCTCCAACGTAACGATCAGCCGCACCGCCATAGGTTCGCCTCCGCGCTCCGCGCCGCCGGTCTACTTCTTCAGGAAGGCCGTGATGACCTCGTCGTGCTCGCGCGGATGCTCCCACATCGGCCAGTGCGCCGCGTCCGCCATGCAGTAGTACTCCGCGCCTGGGATGAGGCTGGCGAAGTATTCGCCCACGTCCGGCCCTGTGCCGGGGTTGTGCTCTGTCCAGAACACCATCGACGGCACGGTCAGGCGCGCGCAGTCTGCCTCCGCGTAGCGCGGGTTGCGCTGGCGCGGGCCGTCGATGCCGTTCACGCGCCGCATCGAGGCGTTGATCGCCGGGTCGGTGTAGTACTTCAAGCGCAAGTCCACCATCTCGTCCGTGATGCGGTCGGGGTTGGCCACCAGCCACTCGAGGCGCTTGCGCACCGTCTCCCTGCTCGGGTTGACGATCGCCTCCCGGGAGAGGTCGGCCAGGGCGCTGCCGCCGCCGGGACGCTCCTCGAACTCGCGGTCGAACTTGATGAAGTACGCGCCCGTGTCCAGCACCAGCTTGTGCGCGCGCTCCGGAAAGTGCAGGCCGAACTCGAACGCGATGTTCGCGCCCATCGACTCGCCCTTGATGTGCGCCCGTTCGTGCCCCTCCGCGTCCAGCAGATCCACAATCGCCTCAGCCTGGCGCAGCGTCGTCTCCTCCGGGTCGAACGGCTCCTTGGTCGAGAAGCCGTGGTACAGCGCGTCGATGGCGTAGACGTGGAAGTCCTTTGCCAGGTTCATCACGTTGCGCGCGTACGCCTCCGCATACCCCCCGATGCCGTGCACCAGAATCAGCGGGTCGCCCGACCCCGCCTCGATTACGCGCGTGTCGTAGCGCTTGCCCTTCACCACGCGGATGGTGCTGCCCGCCAACTCCACCCAGATGGAGCGCCAATGCGTTTCGGTCGCCATGCCCTCGCCTCCCGTCGAACTAGTGACGAAAGGATAGCGCGCCGGGCGCGGCCTTGCGAATTAGGCGCATGCCGCCCCGCTTTAGGAGTACAATCCGCGCAACCCGGTAGGGGAGGGACATCGCTATGCCGCACCCGAGCGTTCCCGAATGGAGCGGCGAGGAGCTCGTCTACCTGAGCCCCGGCGCCGCCAACAACTACTTCGGCTACAAGATGCGCCACGAGCGTAACTGGGACGAACTCGACTTCGGCTTCCAGATGAGCGGACGCGTCGCGCTCCAAGACGGCGAGCCCGCGCCGAACGCCGCCCTCTACGCGGGCCCCGCCGCCGCGTCCGCCGCCGTGAAGGAGATGGGCGTGGAGTTGGGTGCCGATCTGGTGGGCGTTGCGCCGCTCGACCCCAAGTACGTCTACAAAGGCCACGACGTTCCCCACGCCTTCGCCGTCGTCATCGCCTGCGCGATGGATATGGACGTGATACTCCAGGTCCCGCGCATCGAGTCGAACGCCGAATACCTGCGCATCTACGACCGGTGCAGCCGCATCGCCGTCGAGATGGCGCGCATGCTGCGCGAGCAGGGCTACCCCGCCCGCGCCCACACCGTCCGCAAGGAAGACGTGGCGATGATTCCTCTCGCGCAGGCCGCCGGAATCGGCGAACTGGGCAAGCACGGCTCCCTCATCAACCGCGAGATGGGCTGCTCCTTCCGCCTCGCCGTCGTCACCACTGACCTGGAGATGGAGACGGACGCGCGGCGCGACGACGGCATCGACGACTTCTGCTCCAAGTGCCAAATGTGCGTCACCTACTGCCCCGGCGACGCCATCAGCCACGAGAAGCAGGAGGTGCGCGGCGTGATGAAGTGGGTCGTGGACACGGAGAAGTGCACGCCCTACTTCTCCAGCCACTACGCCTGCGCCATCTGCCTGCGCGTCTGCCCGTGGAACGCCAAGGCGTTTGAGGGCAGGTTTATGGACTCGTTCAAGCGCAGCATCGGCGAATTGAAGAAGGACTGGCCCGACCGCAAGGCGCAACTGCAAGCCGACCTGCAAGAGGCATGGTCGCTGATGGCGCCCCCGGAAGAGGCGGCGCCTGTCTCCTAGGCGGCCTGCACGAAACGGGCGACCGACAGGTCGCCCCTACAAACCTGTGCGTCTATTCCTCGCCCGGCGGCACGCTGTCTTCACGTAGGGGCGACCTGCTGGTCGCCCTCCCCGCAAATCGGCGCGCCTACTCCTCTTCCAGCAGCACGCGCTTGGCGAAACCCAGCGTGTCCGCCGCGCCCCAGCGCTCCACGATGCGCCCGTCCGCTACGCGGAAGACGTTGAGCACGCTCAGTCGATAATACCGGCCCGTCGGCGGCGCGCCCCGGTAGGGGCTGCGATGCGTCCCGCGCTCCGAGCCGCGCACCACCACCCGGTCCCCCTCCGCGATGATGGCGTCGAAGGTGGAGTGCAGGTCGGGGAAGGCGTCCGCCGCGTCGGGCAGGGCGGCGCGCAACGGCGCGAACCAGTGCTTGACCCTCTCCGCCGCGCCCGCCGCCTCGCCGTAGGGGTTGTGGTCGAGGCAATCGGCGGCGAGCAACTCCTCGGCAGTCTCCAACTTGCCCATGTTGAAGACCTCGTCCCACAGCCGCCTGACGACCGCCTTGGACGCGCCTGTCTGCTCCGCGCCGTTCATCGCTACCCGGCGGCCGCCGTCTTCGCGTCGCTCAGGCAGCGCTCGTAGAACGCCCACACCTTCTGCCAAGCGTCCGCCGCCTGCTCGGCGCGGTAGGCGGGGCGCTCCCAACTGAAGAAGGCATGCCCCGCGCCGTCGTAGCGGTGGAACTCATACTCTTTGCCGTGTTGGCGCAGCGCCTCCTCCGTCGCGTTCACCTGCGCCACGTCCGGGTCGGCGTCGTCGTTGCCGAAGATGCCGAGGACGGGGCAGCCGATGTCGGCCGTCATCTCGATGACCGAGACGGGCTGATTGGCGGAGATGCGCTCGGGCGGCGCGATGACGTTGCCTCCCCAGCAGTCCACCGCCGCGTCCACCTCCAGGCGCGCCGCGGCCATGTAGGCCACGCGCCCGCCGGAGCAGAACCCGATGACGCCGACGCGCCCCACCTCGAATCCGCCGCCGCCGGAGCGCAGGTAGTCCAGGCCCGCCTGAAGGTCGCCCAACATCTCCTCGTCGTTCAGCCCGCCCTGGCCCCGCACGTGCTGCATCCGCTCCGCGCGCGGAAGGTCGGGGACGCGCTCCTGAACGTTCGGACAGATGGCGGCATAGCCATGGTGCGCGAACCGACGCGCCGTCTCGAAACTCTCCTCGTCCCAGCCCGGCATGTGGTGCGCGATCAGCACGCCCGGGAAAGGCCCGGCGCCCGGGGGCCGCGCCACGTAGGCGCGAATGGACAGGCCGCCGTGTCCCGTCAGCCGGATAGTCTCCGCAATCATGTCGCCAGCCGCCATAATTCGCCTCCGCAAAGGTGGGGTGTCGCCCCTGTATTAGCCCCTGCACGCCCCGCTGTCAACGCCGCGCGCTCCTCGCCGCCCGCCGTTCCAGCCCTCTCCTTCCGTCGTTCCTGCCTTCTTCTCCGTCGTTCTCGCGGAGGCGAGAACCTCGACGCTCGGCGCCTCGCATCCCCCAAGCCCTCCCCGCCGACACGCGCATTCCTCTTCTCCCGCCCCTCTCCCCCGTGCGTCGGGCGCCTCGTTGTCTAGCGGGAGTTGGCCGCGTCGAGGCTCTCGCCTTCGCGGGAGCAGCGAAAGGGAGGGTGTGGGAGCGACGGAGCAGGGGAGGCGCCCCGCATCCCCCGAACCCGCCCTGGCGACACCGGGGACGTGGGGAGGCGCCCGCCACTCCGCTCGCCCTGACCGCCTCCTCTCTCGTAGGGGCGACCTGCTGGTCGCCCTCCCCCCAACCGCCCTACAGCCCCGCTTTGGAAACGGTGCGGACGGTGATGAGGTTGGTGAGGCCGCGCCCGAGCGCGGGCGAGGAGCCGAGCACTAGCACGCGCGCGCCATCCTCGACCAGGCCGCGCCGCAGCAGCGTCTGCAGCCCGTACTCCACCATCACCCCCGAATCGCCCGCCGCCATGTCCGCCAGCACCGGCGTTACGCCGTAGATGAGCGCCAAGCGGCGGCGCACCGCCGGGTCGGTCGTCATTGCGTAGATTGGCGCGCGCGGGCGCTGGTGCGACACCAACTCCGCCGAGTGCCCCGACCTGGTGAACACCAGCAGCGCGTCCACCCTCAGGTCGTCGGCCAACGAGATGGCGTGGGCCGCCATCAGGTGCCCCTGCTCGTTGGTGGGGTAGGAGAAGCGCACGGGGTCGGAGTTCGCCTCCGTCTCCACCGCGATGCGCGCCATCGTCTCCACCGCGTGGATGGGATAGCCGCCCACCGCCGTCTCCGCCGACAGCATCAGCGCGTCCGTGCCGTCGAGGATCGCGTTGGCCACGTCCGACGCTTCCGCGCGGGTAGGGGTGGGGCGCGAGACCATCGATTCGAGCATCTGCGTCGCGGTGATGACCGGCACGCCCATCTCGATAGCGCGCCGGATGATGTGCTTCTGCGCCATAGGCACCCGCTCCGGCGAAAGTTCCACGCCCAAGTCGCCCCGCGCCACCATCACCCCGTCGCTCGCCGTCAGCACGCCGTCCAGATCGGCCAGCGCCTCGGGGTGCTCGATCTTGGCGATGATGGGCGAGCGCCCGCCCAGGCTGTGGAGCAGCCGCCTGCACTCGAGCAGGTCGTCGCGGCGGCGCACGAAGCTCAGCGCCACGTAGTCAACGCCCTGCTCCACGCCGAAGGCCATATCCTCGCGGTCCTTCTCGGTCAGCGGCGGGATGGAGACGGCGGTGTCGGGCAGGTTCACCCCCTTGTGCGCGCCGAGCCGCCCGCCCTGCTCCACCCGCGCCTGCACCCGCGCCGCCCCCTCCGACTCCACCCGCAGCACTATCGTCCCATCCGCAATCAGGATGCGGTCGCCCACGCGCAGGTCGGCGGCGAAGCCGGGATGCGGGATGGCCACCAGCCCCTCGGCGCTCGCTTCCGCGTCGCTTGCGGCGGCGACGACCGCGTCCTCCTCCAAGACGACTTCGCCGCCGGTCAACTCGCCGGTGCGCAGGCGCGGGCCTTGGATGTCCTGGAGCACCGCCACCGCCTTGCTCTCCTCCTCGCCTGCGGCGCGGATGGCGGGAATCGCCTCGGCCAGCTCCTCGTGCGTCGCGTGGGCGGAGTTGAGGCGGAAGACATTGACGCCCGCGCGCACGGCGCCGCGCAAGCGCCGCTCGCCCGCGAGCGACGGGCCCCAAGTGGCGACGATCTTGGTGCGGCGGTAGGCGTCCATAACCCGCCCTTATGATAGGCGGCGATGGGCTACACTTGCGCTATCTCTTGCCTGCGAGGAAGTCTATGTTCGTGCTGATGGTCGATATCCGCGTGAAGCCCGAGGGGCGGGAGGCGTACATCGCCGCAATCACCGAGAACGCCGCCGCCTCCAACCAGGAGCCCGGCTGCCTTCACTTCGACGTGTCGCAGGACGGCGAGGACGCCGACCGCTTCTACCTGTACGAGGTGTACCGAGAAGAGGCGGACCTGGACGCGCACCGCGAGACGGCGCACTTCAAGAAGTACGCCGCCGCCTCCGCCGACCTGATGGCGGAGCCGCCCGCCCGCCGCTCGGCGCGGATGGTCTACTCGCCCCTCGGCTAGGCGTTCAGCCCCAGCGCTTGGTTCGCCGTCGCGTAGGCGTTCACCGCCACGGGCCAGCCGCCGTAGAAGGCCATGTGCTGGAACACCTCGGCCAGCTCCTCCTGCGTTACGCCGTTGTCGATGGCGCGCAGCACGTGGCCCCGCAGCTGGTCGGTGCGGTAGAGCACCGTGAGCGCCGCCACGGTGATCAGGCTGCGGTCGCGCTTGGAAAGGCCCGGGCGCTCCCACACGTCGCCGAACAGCACGTCGCGCGTCAACTCGCCGAAGCGCGGCATCAACGGGTTCCACGGGCCAGGCGCCGGAGTCGGGGCGGGGGTTGTCATAAGCGGCCTCCTAGTGCAAACAGGATTGCAGCGGAGTGTACCTGAGGAGCGGCCTAGCGCCCGGCGCCGCGCCGGGCGACAATAGGGCGCGACACCGTCCGAGGAGAAGCAAGCAGTGAAGGCTATGCAGTTCGACGCGCCCGGCCCGCCCGAGGCGCTCCACCTAGTAGACGCGCCCAAGCCGAAGGCGGGACCAGGGGAGGTGCTCGTCGCCATCGCCGCCATAGGCGTGAACTTCGCCGAGGCAGGCCGTCGGCGCGGAACCTTCCCCCTCCCGCACGGCCAATCGCTCCCCCACATCCCGGGCTACGAGTGCGCGGGCGTGGTCGAGGCCGTCGGCGACGGGGTGGAAGGCTTCGCGCCCGGCGACCGCGTCCTCACCCGCGGCTACGCCCACACCTACGCCGAGTACGCCGCCGTCGCCGCCGGCTCCGTCTACCACATCCCGCCCGAACTCCCCTTCGAGAGCGCCGCCGCGATATCGGGCATGTACTCCACGGCGTGGCAGAACGTCGTCAACCGGGGCAACGTCCAGCCGGGCGAGACGGTGCTCGTCCAAGCCTGCGCCAGCGGCGTCGGCATCGCCAACGTCCAGGTCGCCAAGCACCGAGGCGCCACGGTCATCGGCACCGCCAGTTCCGACGAAAAGCTGGCGTGGGCGGCCACCCTCGGCGTAGACCACGCCGTCAACTACGAAACGCACGACTTCGTAGAGGAAGTGAAACGGCTGACCGACAGCAAGGGCGCGCCGGTCATCATCGACGGCGTGGGTGGCGACGTCTTCTTGAAAGGGCTGAAGGCGCTGGCGCCGGGCGGACGCATCGTCGTCTACGGCGTCGCCGGCGGCCAACGCCAAGCGCTGGTGACTCTCCCCGAACTGTGGTTCACGAACCTCACCATCCTCGGCTCCGGCTCCAGCGGCGTGAGCCGCGAGGACTTCCAACGCATCATCGGCCTGGTGGCCGACGGCACGCTCCAAACCCCCATCGACCGCACGTGGCCGTTGGAGCAAGCGGCGGAGGCCCACCGCTACCTGGAGGAGCGCCGCGTCCGCGGCAAACTGGTGCTGACGGTAGAGTAGGGGGGCGCGCTCTCTTCGAGTTGCCTCAGGGCGCGCAGGCTGTGGAGGAGGTGGAAGGGCGCTCTAGGCGACAGCGCCAGGGCGCTCGAACAGCACCTGCACGTCCCCCGTGTTGCGCGTCGCGAACCCCGCCTCGCACAGCGCGAGGTAGTAGTCCCACGTGCGGATGAAGTGCTCGTCGTACCCGGCCGCGCGCACCTCGTCTATCGCCGCCCAGAACCGCTCCCGCCACTCGTGGAGCGTCTGCGCGTAGTGCGCGCCGATGTCCGCCGCCGACGCAACCACGAACCCCGCCGCGTTGCTTGTCCGCTCCATCTCCGCCAGCGACGGCAGCACGCCTCCCGGAAAGATGTGCTTTTGGATCCAGTTCACCCCGTCGCGCTGTGCGGAGAAGTCGCGCTCCGGCACCGTGATCACTTGCATCGCCAACCGCCCGCCAGGCGCGAGCGCCCGCGCGCAGGCGTGGAAGAACGCCTCGAAGTACTCCGCCCCCACCGCCTCGAACATCTCGATGGACACGATCTTGTCGAATCGCCCCGCGACGTCGCGATAGTCCTCCAGCGCGATGGTCACTCGGTCGGACAACCCCGCCTTCGCCACGCGCTCCGACGCCAGCCGATGCTGCTCATCGGATATGGTGATGCTCCGCACCCTGCACCCGAACTCCTGCGCCGCGAAGGCGGCGAACCCGCCCCAGCCGCTGCCGATCTCCAACACGTGGTCGGACGCTTGGACGTCGGCGAGTTCGCACAGCGCGCGGTACTTGTTGCGCTGCGCCTCGGCCAGCGGCTCCCCGGGGGAGGAATAGAGGGCGGAGGAGTAGGTCATCGTTTCGTCCAGCCACAGCCGGAAGAAGGCGTTGCCCAGGTCGTAATGCGCGTGGATGTTGTGCTTAGCCTGGTCGACGGTGTTGCGCCTGCCGAGGTGGAGGCGGCGGTTTGCCGCTTTGGACACGAGGCGCAGCGGCCCCTTGTTGAAGTTGACCGCCCGCCGGTTGATGATGGCCAATTTGATGAGCGCCACAGCGTCGGGCGAGTCGCACAGCCCTTCCTGATACGCCTCGCCGAAGCCGATCTCGCCGCCTAGCAGCACCTTGGCGTAGAAGCGGTCGGCGTGGACGCGCAACTCCGCCTCCGGCCCCGGCGCCGCGCCCGCGAACTCGCGCCGCTCCCCGTCGGGCAGCGTCAGCGTCAACTTGCCCACGGCGATGGACGATACGGCGCGGAGGAAGGCGCGCTCCGCCGCCTTGTTCTTGAATGTCTCGGCGAACTTCTTGGCCGCGCCCACGAGCGGGCTAGGCCTTGGAGAGGGAGCTGAGGTCAATGCGCCGTGCGATGGAGGTGCGCAGCATGCCACGCAGGCGCTCTTGGAGCGCGCCGATGGTCGGCACGCCGCCGGCCAAGCGCGCGTCGGCCCGGGCCTGAATCTCCGCCGGAATCGGCAGGCCTACGCACTCCAACACCGCCTCGCCCAGCAGCGTGTAGCCGCGCCCGCCGAGGCGGTCCAGGATTGCCTTGGCGCGCTCGGCGGACACTTTGCCGAGTGTCATGCCCCGGAGCGCCGCGACCTCGAGCAGCATCTCGCCTGCGCGCTGAGTGTTGCCAGCGATGTCGAAGAGGTGGCGGACGATCTCGCGGGAGTTGCGGTCGAGGTTGGCGCCCATCGTCGGCATCCACTCTAGCGCCCGCAACTGGTACTCCGGCGTGAGGGAGACCCCCGGCATATTGAAGGACGCTCCCGTTGCCGCCACCAGGTGCAGCAGGTCGGGGTTCTCCTCGATCTGCGCGGCGGTCATCTCCTTGTACCAGATGTAGTGGAGCGTCTCCCGCCGCTTCACCCGCGTCGCTAGCGAAGCCGCGTGCGGCGCCCGGTTCTTCAGCAGCTTGGCGATCAGCCCGTGCCAGTGGTCGGTCAGGAACTCTTGGAGTATCCCGAACGTCGTCAACTCCACCGGCGTCTTGCCGCAGGAGTGGACGTAGGTCTTGTCCAGCACCTGACGGATCTCGCGGTCCAGTTCCGCTTCTTCGAAGCCGACGCTTAGCAGCATCGACTTGAATGGCGCCGTGTGTGTGTATTCGTCCGGAACCCACGTCCGCTCGGTGAACCGCCCCAGCCACGGCGCGTTGTAGTTCCGCGCCCCCTCGTAGAACACCGCCGCGTAAGAGTCGGTCGCGCACTCGGTGAGCATGGCCAGCTTGACCACGCCCACGAAGTCGTCCTCGCTGAACCCCTCGGGCAGGTCGGCCAGCACCTCGCGCACGTTCAACCGCTCGTGCACGCCCTCCAACTCCGACGGGTCGATGGCAACGCTCGCCTTCTCCTCGATGCGTTCGACAATCCCCTCAAGCCGCCGGGAGGCGTCTTCCGACAACCAATAGCCGCGTCGGGTCATAGTGGGACTGCTCGCTTGAGCACGGTGGGATAGGTGCTGTGGTGCAAAGCCATAGAGAAGCAATGGCGCCTGATGGATGTCTTGCCGGTGAGGGGCGACGGGCGAGTCCACATAGCCACTTCTAGCGATAAGCGTATCCGCAACGCGCAAGAGTGTCAATCAACTTTCAAACGCCTGCGCCCCATTTTCCGCCCGCCTGCAACCGCTCCGCCCTGCGTACTCTGCCGCCGCGCCTCTATTTTCCATAAAGGACAGCACCCCTGCACCACTTCGCGAAGTGGAATCACACGTGATAATCGTGCCCCGGCTCAGTGGGGCGCGGCGGACCCTCGGACCGGCGCCAGGGTTCGCCTACCAGGCGCACCTCTACGCATGGCATCCTGTCGAGGATGCGCCGCGCTAGGTAGAACGGCCCCCACCACGGCAACCCCAAACGCCGGTTCACCCGCAACGCCAACAGCGCCGGGCGCAATCCGAACCGCAGCGGGCGCGCCCGCTGCGCCCAATGCTCGACGAACGCCAGCAAGTGCGGCATACGCTCTTTGCGCTCGCGCAGCACCTGCGCCTCTCCGGCGATGGCGAACCACTTGCCCTTCTCCACCGTGTCGATGGTCACCGCGCCGTTGACCGCCATGCTCGCTACCCAATCTCGCTTGCCCGGGTAGCCGGATAGGTAGACGCGGCGCTCCCCGTCCCATACGAAAGTGGTCTGCACCGTGCGCGGCCTGCCGTCGCGCCGAAAGAAGGTGGTGCGTATGAAGAAGTGCGACGCCAGCGCCCCTCGCACGTCGGCGGGCAGCGCCCTTTCGCCCCCGTTCATCACGCGCGGCGCCTCCGCCCCGTGCCTATCCCCAGCGCGAGACAGTGCGTATCCATTCCGCGAAGCGCGCCATCGCCTGCGCGACTCGTTCGGCGAGCGCCTCGTTGACCAGATTGCCTGCCTCGTCGAAGTTCGACGCGCCGCCCGGCGAGCCTACGTCCCAGCGCGGCATCGGCACGGCGCCGGGGAACAGGATCGTCTGCCGCACCTGCGTGCGGGCGCTCTGCCCGTTCCCGTTCGGCCCGCCCGACATAGACATAATCGCCACCGGCTTGCCGTCGAGCACGTTCCCCGGACGGCTCCTGCGCGACATCCAATCGAGTGCGTTCTTCGTGACCGCCGTCGTCCCGCTGTTATACTCGGGCGTAACGATGAGCAGGCCATCCGCCGCCGCCACCGCCTCCTTGAATCGCACTGCGCCCTCCGGCGGCCCCGCCGTCTCTTCGTCCTCGTTGAACATCGGCACGCCGCTCACGTCCAACTCGGCAACCGACATATCGGACGGCGCCAGGCGCGCCGCCGCCCGCAGCAGCAACCGATTCACCGACCCCTTGCGCAGGCTTCCCGCGAACCCCACGACCTGCAACGCCTCTTGCGCCATCGCCCCTCCTCGCTAGCGCGCCCTGCGGGCGCGGCGGCCATTGTAGCGCGTAGGCGCGTCGGGAGAGGGGGCTTGGCGCGACCGGCCCCTGCCCAACTGCCGCCCAGGACGGGCGCGGGGATAGGTGCAAACGCTTGCGCCGTCAACTACTATGGAGGCGCGCCGTTGCCGCAGCGCTAAGGGAGGCGCGCCTTGCGGCGTTCGCGGCGCTTGCCGCGCGACCGCGCGCGGCTGCGCCCGCACTACGCCTCCCTTACGCCGCGCAAGTCAGGGTACGGCGCCCGGAAAGGAGGCGATGCGCCACCTCGCCCGCATACTGGGGCTGATAGTCCGCTACCATCGGCGGCAGTTGCTGCTCGGCTACCTGGCCGTTTTCGGCGCCGCCGCCGCGGCGCTGGCGATTCCCCGCGTCCTCTCCACCGGCATCGACCGCGCCCTCGACCCGGCCAACCGCGATCGGGGCGTGGAGACGCTCATCGCGCTGGGACTCGTGCTCATCCTGCTGGGGGTGGCGCGCGGCCTGTTCCAATGGGGGCAGACGTGGGCGGCGGAGGGCCTGTCGCAGAAGGTCGCCTACCGCATCCGCAACGACTACTACGACCGCTTGCAGCATCTGTCGTTCGCCTTCCACGACAAGCAGGCGACAGGCTCGCTGATGTCGCGCGCCACGGCGGACGTTGAGGGCGTGCGGATGTTCGTGAATATGGGCGCCGTGCGCTCCGCCTTCATCGTCGTGATGCTCATCGGCTCCGGCGTGGCCATGCTGCTGCTCGACGTGCAGGTGGCGCTGCTGACGCTGGTGTTCATCCCGTTCTTGGCCTTCCGAGCGGCGCTGACCAGCCGCCGCCTGCGGCGTATGTGGATGCGTGTGCAAGAGTTGACGGGCGATATGGTTGGCGTCTTGCAGGAGAGTCTGACGGGCGTCCGCGTCGTCAAGGCGTTCGCCGCCGAGGAGCACGAGAAGGCGAAGTTCCACCGCCGCTCCCTCGCCGTCGCAGAGCAGACCTACCTCGCCGAGAGCACCTGGGCGCGCAACTTCGCCATTATGAACTTCGGGTTCATGCTCGCGATGGCGGTGATCCTTTGGTACGGCGGCCAGCAGGTGGTCGACGGACGCGTCGTCATCGACGGCCAGGTCGTCTATACGGGGATGACGCCCGGCGAACTGGCCGCCTTCTTCGTCTATATGAATATGATGATTATGCCGGTGCGGATGATCGGCTGGACGGTAAACAACTTCTCCCGCGCCGCCTCCTCGGGTCAGCGCCTCTTCGAGATACTCGACGCCGTCTCGCCCGTGCACGACCTGCCGGACGCGCGGGACATCGAGCGCGTGCGCGGCCACGTGCGCTTCAACGGCGTGTCGTTCGGCTACGACGGGCGTGCGGAGGTGCTGCGCGGCGTAGACCTGGACGTTCCTGCGGGCGCGCGCGTCGCGCTGGTCGGGCGCCCAGGCAGCGGCAAGACCACCTTCGCGCACCTGGTGCCGCGCTTCTACGACGCCACCGAGGGCCAAATCACCATCGACGGCCATGACGTGCGCGAGTTCACCCTCACCTCGCTGCGGCGCAACGTGGGCGTTGTCCAGCAAGACGTGTTCATCCACACCGCCTCCATCCGCGACAACATCGCCTACGGCAATGTGGCGGCGGACGACGAGACAATCATCAACGCCGCCAAGGCCGCCCAACTCCACGACTTCATCGCAGGGCTGGCGGACGGCTATGACACCGTCGTCGGCGAGCGCGGCGTCGGCCTCTCCGGCGGCCAGAAGCAGCGCCTCTCCATCGCCCGCACCATCCTGCACGACTCGCCCGTGCTGGTTTTCGACGACTCCACCTCCAGCGTCGACGTCCATACCGAGCGCCTGATTCAGGGGGCGTTGGACGCGGTTACGGAGGGACGCACCACCTTCGTCGTCAGCAACCGCTTCCACGCCATCGCCCAGGCCGATCAGATACTGGTGTTCAAGGACGGGGAGATAGTGCAGCGCGGGACGCACCACGAGCTGCTGGCGGAGCCGGGCGAGTACCGCGACCTGTACGAATCGCAGATGCGCCCGTTCGAGGAGGCGCGCCTCGCCGCGCAGGCCGCCGCCGAGCGCGCTCCCGCCGAGAGTGGACAGGAGGCCGGCTGATGGCCGTGACCGCCCGCCCGTCCTCTCAGCGCGGTCGAACTCTGGGCGCAAGCCTGGACGACCAGTTCCTGGGCAACGTCTACGACGCCGCGGTGGTGCGGCGGTTGATGGGCTACGCGATGCGCTACCCCGGCACGTTCGCCGTCGCCGTGCTGGGCATCGTCGGCTACATCTGCGCGGTCATCGCGCAGCCGCTGATCATCGCTTGGGGCATCGACGGCTTCATCGCGCCGGGCGAGGGCGAAACGCGCTTCGGCAACCTGACGCTGGTTCTGATCGTCTTCCTGATCGACACCGCCCTCTTGGGCGCCTCGCAGTACGTCCAGTTCCGCGCGCTCGCGCGAGTCACCACGCGCATCCTGTACGACCTGCGGCGCGACATGTTCGACCACATGCAGCGCCAGTCCACCGCGTTCTACGACCGCAACGAGGTGGGGCGCATCATGTCGCGCGTTCAGAACGACACGCTGGCGCTCCAAGAGTTTATGGAATTGAGCGTGCCGACCATCGGCGACGGCCTGATGCTCATCTTCATCGCCGCCGCGATGTTCATCACCGACTGGCAATTGGCGGGGATTGCGCTCATCCCGTTCCCGCTGATGCTGGCGACGATGGCCGTGTGGCAGCGCATGGCCAAACCCACCTTCCTGCGTATCCGCGTCGCCATATCCGCCGTCAACGGCAGCCTGCAGGAGGGAATCACCGGCGTGCGCGTGGCTCAGAGCATGAACCGTCAATCCCTGAACCTCGGCAAGTTCGACCGCCTCAACTCGGAGCACCGCAACGCCTCCGTCAAGGGAGCCTTCCTCTCCGGGATGCTTATGCCGCCCGTCGAATTCATCAGCATGACCGCCATCGCTCTGGTCGTCGTCTTCGGCGGCATGCGCGTCCTCGACGGCGAACTGCAGGTCGGCGTCCTCACCGCCTTCGTGCTCTACCTGCTGCGCCTGTTCGAACCGGTGCGGATGATGACGATGCAGTTCACGATGTTCCAAAAGGCGATGGCCTCCGGCGCGCGCATCTTCGAACTCCTCGACGTGCAGCCCGAGCTGCGCGACCGCCCGGACGCCGCGCCGATGCCGCCGATGCGCGGGCGCGTTACGTTCGAGAACGTCACCTTCTCCTACGTCCCCGGCCTGGACGTGCTAAAGGACGTCAACCTTGACATCGAGCCGGGCCAAACGGTCGCCTTCGTCGGCCTCACCGGCGCCGGCAAGACCACGCTCGTCTCGCTCGTCCCCCGCTTCTACGACGCGGTGCGCGGGCGCGTGCTGGTGGACGGCGTCGACGTGACGACCACCACCCGCGAATCGCTGGCAGGGCAGATGGGCATGGTGCTCCAGGAACCCTTCCTCTACTCCGAGAGCGTGCGCGCCAACATCCGCTTCAACCATCCGCACGTAACGGACGAGGAGATCGAGGCGGCGGCGCGGGCCGTGGGCGCGCACGACTTCATCGAGCGGCTGCCGAACGGCTACGACACCGTCCTCGAGCAGCGCGGCGCGAACCTCAGTATGGGCCAACGCGCCCTGGTCAGCATGGCGCGCGCCATCGCCGCCAAGCCCGCCGTCGTCATTATGGACGAGGCGACGGCCAATATGGACTCGGAGACGGAGCACCAGTTGCAGGAGGCGCTCAAGACCGTCCTGCGCGGGCGCACCGCGCTGGTCATCGCCCACCGCCTCTCCACCATCACCACCGCCGACAAGATCGTCGTGCTGGAGCACGGCCGCATCGTGGAGCAGGGCGCGCATCAGGAACTGCTCGACCGCCGCGGCCTCTACGCACGCTTGTACGCGATGAACTTCGGAGAGGGATTGGAGGAGCCGGGGTAGGGCAGGGGCGGCGTCGTTGCCGCATGGCCGCCGCTGTGCTATCAACGCCGCATGGCCTCTGCCGCGCACCCCGCCCGCAAGCCTCGCGTCGCCGAATTCTTCGCGGGCGTGGGGTTGGTGCGGATGGCGTTGGAGCAGGCGGGCGCGCAAGTGGTGTTCGCCAACGACGTATCGCCCGTCAAGGCGCGGATGTACGGGGCGAACTTCGGCGGCGGCGAGTTCACGCTCGGCGATGTCAAGGCGCTCCGGGGCGCCGACGTGCCCGACGCCGAGATTGCGACGGCCTCTTTCCCCTGCACCGACCTGTCGCTCGCGGGCAACCGCGCGGGCCTGGACGGGCGCGAGTCGGGCTTGGTCGGCGAGTTCCTGCGCATCTTGGACGAGATGGGCGCCCGCCGCCCGGCGGCGGTGATGTTGGAGAACGTGGCGGGGTTCGCCACCTCCAACGGCGGGCGCGATTTGGCGGCGACGTTGGAGGCGCTGAACGGCCTCGGTTACGCCTGCGACGTGGTGGCGTTGGACGCGCGCCGCTTCGTCCCGCAGAGCCGCCCGCGCCTGTTCGTGCTCGCCGCCGCCGAGCCGCCGCTATCCCTCTCCGCGTCCAACGGACAGGCGCTCTTGCGCCCCAAGCGGGTCGCGAGCCTCATTGAGGCGAACCCGCGCCTGCGGACGTTCTCGCTCCCGCTCCCGCTCCCGCCACTCCCCGCCGACTCGGGGCAAACGCTGGACGACGTGGCCGAACGGCTGCCCCCGTCCCACTCACGGTGGTGGGATGCGGAGAGCGTCGCGCGGTTCGCGGCCAGCCTGAGCGCGCTCAACGAGGCGCGTGCGGCGGCGTTGCGCGACGCCCCGCGCCTCACGCGCCGTGCTGCCTACCGCCGGACGCGCGGCGGCAAGGCGGTGTGGGAGATACGGGCCGATCCCATCAGCGGCTGCCTGCGCACGACACGGGGAGGCTCCAGCAGGCAAGCGTTGGTGGAGGGCGGCGGCGGCGAACTGCGCGTGCGCTGGATGACGGCGCGGGAGTACGCCGCCTCCAAGGCGCGCCCAACTTCCGCCGGGGAGCGGCGCCGGAGACACAGGCGCGATTCGCCTTAGGCGACGCCGTATGCGTCCCCGCCGTAACCTGGCTAGCGAAGAACTACCTGCTGCCGCTCGCGGTGGAGGCATCGGCGCCGTATGAGTTAGCGCGTGCCGGGTAGCGTGGACTTGGAGTAAAGGCCGGCGGAGCCGTAGCAGGCGTAGGAGAGAAGAGTCGTTATGAGCGCCGACACCGTTTCGCCCGCCGAGCGCAGCCGCATTATGCGGCGGGTGCGCTCGGTGGACACGGCGCCGGAGCTCTACGTGCGGCGGGCGCTGCACGCCGCCGGGTTCCGTTTCCGCCTGCACGATAGGCGGCTGCCCGGCCGCCCCGACCTCGTGTTGGCCAAGCACCGGACGGTGGTGTTCGTCCAGGGCTGCCTATGGCACTGGCACGGCTGCCGCCGCTCGCGCATGCCCGCCGCCAACGCCGAGTACTGGCGGCGCAAGATCGCCCGCAACGTGGAGCGCGACGCCGCGAACGCCGCCGCGCTGTCCGGCAAGGGCTGGCGCGTCGAACTGGTGTGGGAGTGCGAATTGGCGGCGTCCACCGCCGACCTCATCACGCGCCTGCCAAGTCCGGCGCGTTCGTAGGGCTGCGCGGCGCGCGGGCGCGCGCTGGTCGGGGAGGCGAGGATCGAACTCGCGACCTCCTGCTCCCAAAGCAGGCGCCCTTCCGCTGGGCCACTCCCCGCCGCCTCCCATTGTAACCGACGCTCTCTCTGCCATTCGGGGGTTGCGCGCGCGCGCCGCTTGATAGAACATTCGTTCTCAACCATTCGGATTGGCGGCGAGAGGAACCCGATGCTCGTGAAGCACGCGCCTGACAGGTACGAGAAGCTGCGCCACCTCGGCGGCATGGCGACCGACGACGTCTTGGCGCCGTCGGCGAGTGACGAGCGCGCGGCGCCCGCCTCGGGTTGGAACGCGGTGGGGCCGCGCGGCGGGCGGACGCCCACGGCGGGCGTCTACCGCGCGGCGATGCCGAATGGCAAGCGCATCTCGCTCCTCCGCGTGATGTTCACCGACCACTGCATTATGGACTGCCACTACTGCCCCAACAGCCACTGGGTGCCCCGGCGCCGCTTCGGCTTCAAGGTGGACGAACTCGCGTCGCTGTTCGACGAGATGCAGCAGCGCGGCACGGTGGCGGGGCTGTTCCTCAGCTCGGGCATCTTCAAGGACTCCGACGCCACGCAGTCGCGCCTGCTGGACGTGGTGGAGGCGGTGCGCAAGCGCGGCTTCACCGGGTACGTCCACCTGAAGGTGATGCCGGGCACGAAAGACAACGGGCTGATCGACGCGGCGCAGCGCCTGGGCACGCGTCTGTCTATCAATATGGAGGCGCCCACGGCGGAGCATATGGCCAAGCTCAGCCGGATGAAGCAGTTCGAGGAGGGCATCGTGGCGCCGATGCGCCGTATCCGCGAGGGCGTGCTGGCGGCCTACGGCGGCGCGGTGGGGCAGGCGACGCAGCTGGTTGTGGGCGCGGCGGACGAGACGGACGCCGACATCTTCGGGCGCATGCGCCAACTCTACGGCGAGATGGGCCTCAAGCGCGTCTACTACTCCGCCTTCCGCCCCATCAAGCACACGCCGCTGGAGGAGCACCCTGCCACGCCGAAGGTGCGCGAGCACCGCCTCTACCAGATGGACTGGCTCAGCCGCTTCTACGGGTTCGAGGAGGACGACCTGCGCATGGCGTTCGATGGCGCGGGCTTCCTCGATCACCGCGCCGACCCGAAACTGATCATCGCAGGGCAACAGATCGAGCGCTTCCCCATCGACGTGAACGAGGCGGACGAGGGAATGCTGCTACGCACGCCGGGCGTCGGGCCGCTGGCCGCGAGCCGCATCGTGCGCCACCGCCGCGAGCACCGCGTGAACCACTGGCGCGACCTCCAAGCGATGGGCGTGGTGTGGAAGCGCGCGCGTCACTTCGTCCGCTTCCCCGGCCACAAGCCGGAGCCCGCCGCGCAGGGCGCGCTGCCCCTGTTCGGCGGCGCGGAGGCGGGCAGGGCGTCGGCGCCGGGGTTGCGCGAAGACGCTGCCTCGCTCCACGAGCGCTACGCCCCCAACGGCTGCGCGGGCTGCCCGCTGAGCGGTCCGGCGGCGACCTGCGGCGGCGGCTATCCCACGCCGGCGGCGCAAGCGGCGTAGACTGCTCCGTATGGCAAAGGGCGAACTCGCGGCTGCGCGGCGCGTGGCGCGGCTGCTGCGCGAGCGCGGCGTGAGCGTCGCAGCGGCGGAAGGGGCGACGGGCGGACGCCTCGGCGAGCGGCTCACGCGCTACGCGGGCGCGTCCGCCTACTTCAAGGGCGCGATTGCGACGTATGACTACGCTAGCCGTACGGCGATTCTGGGGATAGACGCGGCGGAGCTGGCGGCGCACGGCGCGGTGAGCGAGGCAAGCGTTGCGGCGATGGCGCGGCGCGTGCGCGGCCTGTTCGGCGCGGACGTAGGCGTCGCGTGCAGCGGCGTGGCGGGCCCCGGCGGCGGAAGCGCCGAGAAGCCCGTCGGCCTGGTCTGGCTCGCGGTCGCCGATGTGCGTGGCGTGCGGGCGGAGTCGCACCGGCTAGGCCGCCAACCGCGCCTGACGCTCCAAGGCGAGTTCACGCGCCTAGCGCTGGAGGCACTGGAGCGCGCGGTGCGCTAGCTGAGACCTTTGCGTAACTGCGTGCCCTTCCCATCGTTCCCGCACGCTTTCCGTCGTTCCTGCGGAGGCAGGAACCTCGACGCGCAACTTCTCGATATGCAAGACCAACCCCGACGCACAAGGGGCAGGGTACGGCGAACGCCGACCGCCCCGTTCCCCGCATGCGTCGGATGCCTCTCCGCGTATTGGAGCTTGGCCACGTCGAGGTTTCTGCCTCCGCAGGAGCGACGGATGGAGGGGCCGTACGGCGAGAGGCTCAGCCCTCGTTGTTCTCGTCCTCGCTTTCCGCAGGGACGGCGAGGCGGTCGCGGAGGCGGCGCTCCAGTTGGTCGAGGGCGGGTGGGGCTACGTAGAAGACGCGCATGTCGGCTGGAAACTGCACCTGGTGGTCTTGGCTGATGACAAGCAGGCCGACGCCGCCCTCAGGCAGCGTCTCGCCGATGGCGCGCGCGATGGCGTCGTAGCGGCGCTTGCGCGCGTCGCCGAGCCACTCGCGCAGGCGCTCCGCCACCGCGCGGCTCGCTTGAACGACGAGCAGGCACCGTTGCAGGTCGATAGCCTCCAACAACGCCTCCGCGTCCTCCGTCGCGCGCAGTTCGGCGCCGCGCTCGACCGCTCCCTTGACGAACGGATAGGCGGCGGGGTTGGCGCGCTCCATCATGGCGAGCTCCGCCTCGCCCCCGGCGACTGCGCCCTCGTGGTAGAGGCGCGTTACGCTGCCGAGTTGCCGCTCCAGGTTGCGCACCTGGGCCTCCGCCTCGCTCCAGTAGCGCTCGACCAAGCCGCGCAGCTCGGCGTCCTCCTCCTCGCCCATAGCGCTGACGAACGGGACGAGCAGCACCTTGCGCTGGCCGGCGAATTCGGCGGCGGAAGGGCGGCCTACGTCGCCGAGAGTCACGCCTACACTCTCCCGCCCGCCGACACGCTAAGCGTCTCTCCCGTGAGCATTGCGGCGCGGGGCGAGGCGAGAAACGCGGCTACGTAGGCCACGTCGCGCGCGGCGACGCGCCGGGGGCCCGCGCCTTGCCAGCGCAGGATGTCCGTGCGCCCCGTGTGCGTCCCGCCGGGGTGGATGGTGGTTACGGCGATCCCGCGCCGCCCCTCGCCGAGGGAGACGGCCTTGCCCATAACCGCGACGGCGGCGTTGCGCATCCCGCCGGGAATCGCGCCCGCGTGGCGCGCGGCCATGCCCGCCACGTTCACGATGCGCCCGTAGCCCTGCTTGCGCATCAGCGGCAGTACGGCGCGGACGCAGCGCAGGTAGCCGACCGACTTGGCGTTCAGGTTCTCCAAGAGATAGTCGTCTGTCAGGCTCGTCGCCGACGTTCCCGCGCCGCCGGAGGGCGCGCCGTTGTTGATGAGCGCGTCGATGCGGCCTAGCGCCTCCGCCGCCTCCGCCGTCATACGGTCGACGCTGGCGGCGTCGCGGATGTCGTAGGAGATGGGGACGGCTCGCACGCCGTGCGCCTCCTCGATTTCGCGAGCGGCTTGGCGCAGACGCGCAGGGTCTTGCGCCGCCAGGGCGACGTTCGCTCCTTCGGCGGCCAGCACGTCGGCGATGGCGCGTCCGATGCCCCGGCTTCCGCCGGTTACGATGGCGCCCCTGCCTTTCAGGTCCAAGTCCATGGAGCGAAACGGTAGCGGTTGCGGCGGCGCGGGGCAAGGGCAGGGCGCGTGATAGGATGGGCATATGCTGAAGACGGGGACGACCGCGCCCGATTTCGCCCTTCCGTTGGACGACGGCGCGGTCTTTCGGTTGAGCGAGCAGCGCCGGCGGCCCGTGGTGCTCTTCTTCTTCCCCAAGGCGTTCACCTTCGGCTGAAGCCTGGAGGCGCGCGGCTTCCGTGACCAGTTCGAAGCCGTAACCGCGACAGGCGCGGCGCTGCTGGGCGTAAGCGCCGATTCCGTGGAGACGCTGCGCCGGTTCCGCGCCGAACTGCAACTACCGTATCCGCTCGGCTCCGACCCCGACCGCACCGTGCATGGCCTCTACGACGCGGTGCGCAGCGCGCTGCCTGTCCCGCGCCGCCTGACCTACGTCATCGACGGCGGCGGCGTGGTTCGCGGCGCGTTCCAGCACGAGGCGCTCATCGGCCGCAACGTCCGCAGCGCGCTCGACGCGCTCACAGGAGCAGGCGAAGAGGCCGCCTCTTCGCAAGGCCCGGTCTACTCCTTTGCCGTGCTGACGGCGAGCGACGCGTCGGCGCGCGGCGAGCGGAAAGACACGAGCGGGGAGTTGCTGCGCGAGACGCTGAGCGAGTCCGACTTCGATTTGCGCGGCTACGCGGTGACGCCGGACGATCGGGAGGCGATCGAGAGGCGGCTGCGCGCGTGGGCCGACGACGGCGTCGACCTAATCGTGACCACCGGCGGGACGGGATTGTCCGAGCGGGACGTTACGCCGGAGGCGACGCGCGCGGTGGCCGACCGCCTCGCGGAGGGCATCGCCGAGGCGCTGCGCGCGCATGGCCGCGAGAAGACGCCGATGGCGATGCTGAGCCGAGGCGTGGCGGCGGTGCGTGGCAAGACGCTGATCGTGAACCTGCCGGGCAGTCCGCGGGGCGTGCAGGAAGGGCTGGAGGCGCTGCTGCCTGTGCTGGGGCACGCCCTGGGGCAGATGACGGGCCGCGACCGAGGCCACTAGGCCGGCCGTGAAGATCAACGTCGTAACCATCTTCCCGGAGATGTTCGCGCCTGCGCTCGAGGCGGGCGTGGTGGGCCGCGCGCGCCGCGCAGGCCTGGCGCAGGTGGAGGTGCGCGACCTGCGCGAGCACGCGCCCGACAAGCGCCGCACCGTGGACGACGCGCCCTTCGGCGGCGGGCCAGGGATGGTGATGACGCCGGGGCCGTTCTTCGCCGCCGTGGAAAGCCTCGCGCCGCCGCCCGGTTCGCCGATCGTCCTGCTCAGCCCGCAGGGGCAGGTGTTCACGCAGGCGCACGCCGAGCGCCTAGCCCAACAGCAGGTGCTGACGCTGCTGTGCGGGCGCTACGAGGGCGTCGACGAGCGCGTCGCCCGGCACTTGGCGACGATGGAATTGAGCGTGGGCGACTACGTGGTCAGCGGCGGCGAGATTCCGGCGCTGCTCGTCATCGACGCCGTTACGCGCTTGCTGCCCGGCGCCGTCGGACGCGGCGAGGAGGCCGTCGGCGACGATTCGCACACCTCCGGCCTGCTCCAACACGCGCAGTACACGCGCCCCGCCGACTTCCGAGGCCGCGCCGTTCCGGAAGTGTTGCTCTCCGGCGACCACGCCGCCATCGCCCGCTGGCGCCGCGAGCAGTCGCTCAGCCGCACGCGCCGCCGCCGCCCCGACCTGCTAGCCGCCGCCGACCTGACGCCGCAGGAGCAGGCGATGCTGCGAGAGGAAGAGTAGAGGGCGCGGGCGATTTAAGGACGCGGCGGGGCGTAGAGCGATTTCGCCCAGGCGACTACATCCCCAGCGGCCTGAATGGCGATTTGGTATTTCCTCTACAGAAACGGGCCTGATGGCTCCCGGGTAACGAGTGACGGCCGCATACGGCGTGAGTTCCGCACTCTTCCAAATATGGTCGGGGATGCCGTTGCGCGCGTTTTCGAGCAACGCCAGCAAGTCCGCCAGGCCGTGCACGTAAGGGACTTCGATGCGCTCCATGATGAGCACGGCCTTGATAGCCTTCTCTGCGGCCTGCTGCGCCTGAAAGCAAAAGTCTTCAAGGTGAGCGTCCGGAATGTAGATCTTCGCCATCGCAAGGTTGCTCCTGGCGCGATTCAGCCACTCTCGCGGATCATCGGGAGGGAAGCGTTCAGGCGGCTGCATACACTACCTTGCCCCCCGCAACGCGGGTTTGATAACTAGCCCGTTGGCATCCTTGTAGCGCTCCGCGTTCTCCGGCGTGACCACCACGATGTCCACGGCTGCGTCGACTCCGTAGAGGCTTCGGTGTATCCGGCGCATCAGGTCAAGCGCGTCGGCTCCGCTCTTTACGACGAGCAAGTCCACGCTGCTGTGCGGCCCCATCTCTCCGCGCGCGGCGGAGCCGAAGAGAATGATGCGCTCCGGCTGGGCGACCTCCACGACCCGCCGGACGATTTCGTCCAGCGTCGCTTGGTCAAGTTGCCCGTTGCTCATAGCGCCCGCCTCCTCAGACGGTGAGTGCGCGGAGCTTGCCCGCCAATTCCTCGATGTCGGACAAGTGCGCCGCGACTGTCTCGCGCGGCAGCCAACCCTCGTAGAAGTTGGCGTGGAGGGCGTTCGCGGCGGCGAATGCGCGGCGGACGCCCTCGTCGCCCGTCTCGTCTGTCAGATGGTTGATCGCGGCGAAGAGTTCGTAGTGCCTGTTGTGCGGCCAGCCGCGAGCCTCTGCCACGGCCTTGACCGCTTGAGCGGCGGGCCCAACCCTTCGCGGGCGCATGGAGCAGGTCGCCGTCGGCCAGATAGGCGCGCGTCTTGGCCAAGAAGTCCGCATCGGCCGCGGAGTGGCATTGGGTCCGAGTAGTCACCGGCTGACCTCGCGGGCCACTATAGCGCCGAGGCGCGCCGATTGAGCGAAGGCGACCCGACCCCCCGAATCCTCGCCGCCCCCAGGCGCTAGCCGACGGCGGCGGGCGTGGGCTCGAGCGTCGGCAGGCCGATGGCGGGCGCGGGGACTATCGCGTCGCGCTCGGTGACCTCCACCACATGGCGGGCAGCCACCCACTCGTCCATTCCTACGGGCGCAACCTGCCAGTCGTCCACGGCGGCCTGGAAGAGCACGTCGCGCTTGGACTCCATCGTCAAGTCGGGGTCCCAGTCGCTAGCGGAGAGGACGGCGGTGCGCAGGTGGAGCGTAGTGGGCACGAGCTGGCCTAGGAAGGCATAGGTCTTCCCCGCAGCCTCCGTGCGGAGCACCTGGTGGCCGGGCGTGGGGCCTGGGGCGGATTCGACCCAAACGCGAGGCGCCACCTCCTCTTCGCCGTCCACAAGGACGAGCTGCTCCATCTCTTCGAGGGGCAGGTAGTCGTCGGAGCGGTAGAGGCGGCGGCAGCGCTCGTTGGGCTTGAGGGCGGCCTCGTACGCTCTGCGCTGCACAACGTAGCGCGCATTCGAGAAGGTGGGGACGACCTTGCCGGAGGAGGTCATATGGGTTGCGCCCCCGGCATACTCCTCGTGAAGGTGGGTGAGGACGACGAGGGCGACGTCCTTCGGGGTGATGCAGCGGTCGCGCAGGTCGCGCAGCAGCGAGGAGCGGCTGCGCACCGGGGCGACGTCCGTGCCCTGCGGCGGCTTGTCGCCGGGGCCGGTGTTCACCAGGATCCAGCCGTCGGGGTGGTCGATGAGCATCGAGTAGTTGCCGTAGGACACGCGGTTCTGCCGGTCGGGGGAGGAGAAGTTCTCCCAGGCGACTTTGGGAGTTGCGCCGAAGACGGATGCGCCATCGGTGCGGGTGGTGCTAACGCGAATGAGCTCCGGAGGCGGGAGGGCGGACTTGCGCATCGGAAAACGCTCCTACAAGTGGTGGAAGCGCATATGTAAAGGCGCAATCTCAAAATGTCAATAGCAAAATTCCGGGATATGGTTCAGCACTTCAACCAAAATCTGCTATCGCCGCCACTAGGGAGAGGGCCGAGATGCTCCATAGGGGCGCGGACGTATAGGGTGTCAAGGCGCGGCGGGCAGCTGGTCGGCATCCGCCTCGGCGGCGCTCTTCTCTCTGGCGGAGCGCCCGCCCAGCAGCGCGCCCAGCGCGCCGAGGCCGCCGACGTAGAGACCGACGAGGGCGGCGACCGCATAGAGCAGAGCCGCGTCCAACGCGAAGGCGGCGATAGCGACCACGCCGAAGGCGGCCACAGCCATTACCGCGCCCACGCCGAACGCTTCCTGCGGCCCTGCCGCGGTCTTGGAGCCGCCGATGAAGCCCCCGATGAAGGGCGACGGCAGCGCCGTGAAGAAGTGGACGATGGGGATCAGCAGCAGGCCGATCATCACGCCCGCGCCGATGATTCCCCCTTGCAGCACCTCGCGCCCCTCTCTCCGCCGCCCTATCCCGTCCGGTCAGTCCCTTCGAACAACGACTAGACTTTGGTTAGTATCCGTCAAGTCCATAGCCAAGCCCACCTGCTGGTGCGGCCGGAGCGGCGATTGTAGCGGCGGTGCGCGGTCAACGCCACGACGAGGCGGGCGCGGAAGGGAGCACGTGGGGCATGAGGGAGGGAGTGCGGGCGGCGCCTGCGCGGGTGGGCGTCTTCTCAGCGCTGCACGACGGCACGTTCCGGCGGCTGTGGGCGGCCTCGTGGGCCTACTACACCTACCGCGCGATGGAGTTCGCGGTGCTGTCGTGGCTCGTCCTCGAGTTGACCGACTCCCCCGCGATGGTGGCGCTCGTGGGCGTGTCGCGCGCCGCACCGATGTTCGCGCTCGGTCTGTTCGCAGGCAGCGTGTCCGACCGCTTCGGGCGCAAGTGGGTGATGGCGTCGGCGCAGGCGCTGAGCTTCGCGGCGGTGGCGGCGCTGACGTGGCTGCTGTTGACGGACCGGGTCGTGCCGTGGCACGCCTTCGCGGCCATCGGCGTTACCGGCACGGCGTGGGCGCTGGACTACACGGCGCGCCGCGCCTACCTCGCCTCGCTCTTCGAGGAGCGCTCCCTGACCAATGCGATGGCATTGGACACCGGCGTGCTCATCAGCAGCAACCTCACCGGGCCGCTGATCGGGACGGCGCTGATTCGTTGGAGCGGGTTCGGCGGCGCCTACGCCGCTATCGCGCTGCTGAGCGCGCTGACCGTCGCGTTGGTGCTGACGGCGCGAACCGACCGCGCGCCGGGACAGCGGGCGAACCCGTTCAACGCCATCGCCGAGGCGGTGGCGGTTACGCGGCGGCGGCGGCCGATCCTGGCGGCGGTGCTGGTTACGGGGAGTTTCAACCTGTTCGGTTGGCCCATCAGCACGCAGATACCGGTGATGGCGCGCGACGAACTGGGCGCATCGGAGGTGCTGTTCGGCGTCCTGGCGGGAGGCCTAGGAGCAGGCGCGCTCGTCGGCGCTATCCTGCTGGCGTCGTTCAATCCGACGCGGCGCGGGTCGGTCTACTCGCTGGGCACGCTGCTCTTCCACGTCGCGATGCTGGGGTTCGCCCTCTCGCCCTGGTACCCGCTCTCGGTGGGGATGCTGCTGATCGCAGGCGTGGGGCTGGTGAGCTTCGGCATCATGCAGCCGCTGCTGGTGTTGGAGGTGGTTCCGGCGGAGCTGCGAGGCAGGGCGATGGGCGCGTTGGCGCTGGCCATCGGCATGGGGCCGTTCGGCATGACGATGGTGGGATTCCTGGCCGAGGTGCTAGGGCCGCGCGTAGGCATCGCCGCGCTGAGCGTCGTCGGCATGGCGGCAATCGTCGCGCTCCGCGCCAAGTTCGCCGTGCTGCGCGACGCCCGCGAGCGTGCACCGGGCGAATAGGGGGCGCCAAGCCGTTCGCCCTGAGGGCAATCGAAGGGCGAACGCCGCCCTCGCCCGAATTTATGCCGACAGCAGGCGCTTGACCGCCGTCTCCTTGTCGAAGGTCTTGAGCAGCCAACCGACCGGGACGAGGAAGCGGTTCTCCATAAATAGGTCGAACACGCCGTCCACCGCGTGGACCTCGTCGATGCCCATCGCCGCCACGCGCCGCTTGAACGCCTTGTGCAGGTCGTGGCCCTCATCCCACGCCGTGTCCGCGTAGTCGCGGCCCAGCGCGTGGGCGAATTCCCGCTGCTCCTCGTCCAAACGCCCCTCCAGCACCGACAGGTCGTCGTCCGCCATCAGCGGCATAAACGACCAGTTCGACTGTTCGAGCGACGGCTCGAGGTCCGACTCGATCACCTCGCCGTCCATCACGCAGAAGGTGGGCGTAATCATCCTGCTGCCCGTGCGCTTGCCGCCCTTGTGGTCGCGGAATTCGTACTCCCCTTCCTCGATGCTGAACACGGTCGCGCGCGCCGGGTAGCCCGGCGTTAGGCTGCCCATCTTGTCCTCGAGGCGCAGGATGCGCGCGGGGTTGATGGTTACGCGCTCCACCAACTCCGGCACGGTCAGCCCATGGTTGAGGAATATGGACATCACGTGCGCGAGAGAGTGGACGGGACCGGTGACGTTCACGCCTTGCAGGTCGGTGTCGATGGCGTCCGTAACCACATCCGCCGCGAGCAGCTTGTCGAACACCGCCCAATCGAAGTTCAGGCCGCCGTAGCCCACGTCGAGCCACACGCCCCGCTTGCGCGCCGCGTACAGCTCCGGCAGCACCTCGCCGTCTTCGCCCAGCAAGCCGCCCCGGTTGCCGGTGTAGGTATGGGTAACGCAGTCGCCGGGGCGCATCGTGTCCAGGACTTCCTTGGTGATGATGGGCCCGGGCGAGCGGAGCACGTCGCGGAAGCCCGATTCGCCGCGTTGGTCGCCGATGTGCATGTACATCGGCAGGCCGACCTTGTCGGCGATTGCCCGCGCCGCCTCCACCGGGCGGAAGCCCAGCCGCGTAACCGTGGCCGACTTGATCATCCGCACGCGGTCGCGGTTCCTGTCCACCATGTCCAGCCAGTCGTCCAGGGGCACCTGGAGCGATTGGTTCGGCTCCTGGTCTAGCACGCCGCGGTCGCCCAGGTAGATGCCCGCCGCGTTGTAGAGCGGCAGGGCGTAGATGTCGGTCTTCGTGCGCCCCTCCCAGTAGCGGCGGCAGTCGTCGTATGTCCACGCGCCCGCGCCGCCCGCGTCCACCACCGTCGTAACCCCGTGCATCACCCCGATGGTGTCCGGGTGCGAGAAGGCGAGATGGCTATAGGTGTGCACGTGCATGTCGATCCAGCCGGGCGAGAGGAACTTGCCCGCCGCGTCGATGCGCCGCGCCGCGTCCGCCGCGTCGACCTCGTCGCCCACCGCCGTGATCTTGCCGCCGGCGACGGCCACGTTGGTCACGCGGTCGATGTTCTGCGCCGGGTCGATGACCCGCGCTCCCTCGATCACGATGTCGTACTTCATAGCCGCCTCCTTGCGACGGGCCCTCGGCTTACGCCAATGTACGCCCGGCGCTGGGGGCGGTCAAATGCTTACGGCGCGCCTTGCCGCGCATCGCGCGCCAATCCGCCGTGCGTTGCGCTCCGCGCGCCGACTTCCGCGCTGTGCGCCCGCGCGTATTGACGCAAACCGCTCCGCGTTCTAGAGTGTCGCAACCTTGCGACCGTTCGCGGCCGGACGGCCTAGGCGCCGCGCCGCTGGGAGGCAGTCATGCAGTACGACCTCGTGATCGCCGGAGGCCACGTTCTCGACCCTGCCCGCGGCATCGACCGCATCACCAACGTCGCCGTCGCCGACGGCAAGATCGCGGCAGTGGGCGAGCAGGTTGACCCCACGCAGGCCAAGCGCGTGCTCGACGCGTCAGGGCAATACGTCACGCCCGGCTGGTTCGACATGCACGTCCACGCCTACAGCCACCTCGCCTTCTCCCACCCCGACACCATCGGCGTGCTGCAAGGCGTGCCTACGATGCTGGACGCCGGCGGCGCGGGCGCGTGGACGTACGACGACTGCCGCAGCTACTGGGAAGGGCGCTGCAAGACGGACATCTTCGCGTTCGTGATGTACAACGCCGCCGGCATCTACACCGGCTCGCGCGCCATCCTCGACGTGGAGACGAACAACGTCTTGGAGATACCGCTGGAGGAGTGGAAGGATGTCATTGGGCGCAACCGCGACCGCGTGAAAATGGTGAAGTCCGCCGCCATCACGCGGCTGGGGTTCACCCCCGTCGCGGCGGCGCAGCAGATATCCGAGGCCACGGGCGTGCCCATCTACATGCACGTCGGTGACATCGGCGACTTCGGCAACCAGCCCAAACACATGACCATCATCACTCGCGAAGTGATCGACATGCTGCGTCCCGGCGACATCGTCACCCACGTCTACACAGGCAACTGGGGCAACCTGCTCGACGACCGCGGCACGGTCTACCCGGAGGTGATGGCCGCCAAGAAGCGGGGCGTGCTGTTCGACGTGGGCTTCGGTGGCCTGAACTTCGGCTTCGACGCCTACGACCGGCTGCTGAACCAGGGCGTCGTCACCGACGTCATCAGCTCCGACCTCCAGGGCGTGAACATCACCGGCCCGGCGCACTCGCTGGCGCACGTGATGTCGCTCTTTATGAACTTCGGCATGACACTGAAGGACGTAGTGGAGCGCGTCACCATCAACCCGGCCAAGGCGCAGGGACTCGACCATATGATCGGCAGCCTCACGCCCGGCTATCCGGCGCGCGTTACCGTGTTCGGCATCGAGGAAGGCTCCTACACCTTCCGCGATTGCGAGGGCGGCAAGCGCACCGGCTCGCTGATGATCGTCCCCAGCCACTGCGTGATGGACGGCGAGCTGATCGAATGTGACATGGAGGCAGGGACGGCGCAGGAGAACTGGTCGTTCATGCCCGCGCAGGACGACGAGGCGCCCAACGCCGCCGCCCTTGACGGTGAGCAGCGCGAGTTCGCCCGTGCGCTGGCGTCCGACTTCCGAAGCGTCGACTGGGACGACGGCAAAGGGCTGCACAGCGTATTTAAGGGGCGCGTCGGCGCCTACGGCATCGACGAGCGCAAGGCGAGCGACGCCGTCTACGACCTGCTGCTGGAGAGCCGCTTCTGCGTCCCGGTAGGCTGGCTCCTCAACGGCCTCGAGAAGGACGAGACGCTCCACCGCCTCGCCAAGGCGTAGCCCTGATCACGGAGGCCGCAACCGGCGTGACCACGAACCCCACGCAAGAGCCGCTGAGCGTTCCGTACCCCAAGGAACTGAGGGACGAGGACGACGACCTCGCCATCGTCAACGCCGACGGCCGCGAGATCGTGCTTCTGAACGTCGACGGCACCCTGCGCGCCGTCGACCGCGCCTGCCCGCACGAGGAGGGCGACCTCGGCGAGGGGCTGCTCTTCGGCAAGAACATCAAGTGCCCCGTCCACGGCTGGATCTTCGACCTCCGCACCGGGCGCTGCCTCAATCAGCGCGGCAGCTGGGCCACGGTGTACGACGTCGAAGTGAAAGGTGACGACATCCTGCTCTATCCCAAAGGGGGAGGCCAATGATCACTATCCGCAAGACCATCCGCCTGTCGCTGCTCCTCGTCGCGGCAACGGTGCTCGTTGCCGTAGCCGTCGCGTGCGGCGGCGACCCGACGCCGACGCCCACGCCGACGGCGGCGCCCACCGCCACCCCCACTCCCGTGCCGCCGCCGGTGGACCCCGTCAAGCAGCGCATGGACGACCTCTACGCCAAGGCGCGCGAAGAGGGCACGGTGCGCATCGGCGGCCACCCGAGCGACTTCCGCCGCGACTCGTGGCTCGTCTTCGAGGAGCGCTACCCCGGCATCAACGTCGAGTACGTCGCCCTCGCCGGCAGCGAGGCCAACGCCAGGCTGCAATCGGAATGGGAGAACGACGTTTGGGAGTGGGACATCCTCGCCACCGGCGCCACCTACCTCCTCGGCTCCTACGCCACCGAGAACCACCTGCTCGACCTCCACGACGTCATCTTCCACCCCGAAGCGCTGGACGACTCCGCGTGGCTCGGCGGCTCCTTCGACACGAACTTCCTCGATGCCGCAGGCAAGCACCTGTTCGCCTTCCACGTGTTCATCGCCGAGACGGCCTTCGTCCGCGACGACCTAGCCCCGGTGGACAGCTTCACCTCCCTGGCCGACCTGCTCAACCCCGAGTACAAGGGCAAGGTGTGCTGGGTTGACCCGCGCTTGGGCGGCACGCCCCAGTTTATGGCCGCCTTCCTGCTGCAATCGCAAGGCGAGCAGTTCCTCCGCGACCTGCTGAGCGTCCAAGAGCCGCAGATCTTCGGCACCACCCAAGAGATGGTTACGGAGATGGTGCGGACGGACAACTGTCCCATCGGCATCGGCGTAACGCGCCCGGTGCTCAAGGAGTTCCAAGACCAGGGCCTGGGCACGACGATTATGCGGATCGAGCCGCCGGACGGGCGCTTCCAGGGCGGCTCCAACTTCGTGTCCATCCCGGTCAACGCGCCGCACCCCAACGCCGCCCAGTTGATGGCCAACTGGTTCCTGACCGTCGACGGCCAGACGCAGTGGGCGGAGAAGGGCCGCGAGAACTCGAGGCGCCTCGACGTGCCCCTGGGCAACGCCGAGCGCATGCCCAACCCCGAAGTGGAGTGGTTCGACTTCTCCACCGAAGAGGCCAACTACTTCGTCTGCTGCCTGCTGCCCACCCGCACCATCGCCGAAGAAGAGCTCGCCGGCAGGTAGCCATTCCGCTACGCCTCAACGCGCGGGCCCGGCCTCACTCAGGCCGGGCCCGCCGATAAGCCGAGAAGAGCAGGGAAGGGGAGAGCGTGGAAAGCGCACCGGCCAACGCCTCGGAGCGCGCCGACCAGAACGGCGCCGTCCTGCAACTGCGGGGAGTGAGCAAGTCCTTCGGCTCCGTTCGCGCCGTCGCATCGATGGACCTCGACATCCGCGCAGGGGAGGTCTTCACCCTGCTCGGCCCCAGCGGGTGCGGCAAGACGACCACGCTGCGCCTGCTCGCGGGGTTCGAGGAGCCGGACGCGGGCGAGATTGTCTTTGCGGGCCGCCCCATCGTCAGCGTGACGCGGCGCATCAGCGTCCCGCCCCACAAGCGCGACATGGGCATGGTCTTCCAGTCCTACGCCGTCTGGCCCCATATGACCGTCTTCGAGAACGTCGCCTACCCCCTGCGCGCTCGCCGCGTTCCCCGCGCCGAGATACGCGAGCGCGTCCTCCGCGCCCTCGAACTGGTCGGACTCCAAGGCCTCGAGGAGCGCCCCGGCCCGCTGCTGAGCGGCGGCCAGCAGCAGCGTGTCGCCGTCGCCCGCGCCCTCGTTTACGAACCGCGCCTGCTGCTGCTGGACGAGCCGTTCAGCAACCTCGACGCCCGCCTGCGCGAGCAGATGCGCGTCGAACTCAAGATACTCCAGCGCGAGCTCGGCATCTCCGTGCTGCTGGTTACACACGATCAGATAGAGGCGCTCAGCCTGTCCGACCGCCTCGCCGTGATGAACCTGGGCAACGTGGAGCAACTGGGCCCGCCCGACGAGGTGTACAGCGCGCCAACGAGCCCCTTCGTGCGCGACTTCCTTGGCCGCGTCGTTGTGCTGCCGGGCGTCGTTGACTCCCACGACGGCGCGAACGCCGCCGTCCGCGTCCGCGCCCCAGGCGGCCCGGTGCTCCACTGCGCCTTCGAGGGCGGGACGCTGGAGGCGGGGCAGCATGTGTCCATCGCCATCCGCCCCGAGGTGGTCAGCGTAACGCCGGGCGAGGCGGACGGCGCGCCTGGACCGAACTCGATAGAGGGGCGGATCGAGGCGCTGCTCTTTATGGGCGACTCCTACGAGTGCCGCATCGGCTTGGGCGAAGACCAGCACGTACTGTTGCAGGTGCCCCGCACCGTCAGGTGGGATGAGGGCAGCCCCGTCGTCCTCGGCTTTCCCAAGGAGCACCTGACCATATGGCAGCAGTAGCCGCCGACCGCCCCCCTCTCGCATCTAGGCTCGACGGACGAACGTTCTTCTTCTACGCCCTGCTGCTGATCGTCGCCTTCCTGGTGCTCACGCCCATCGTCCTCATCTTCTTCAACAGCTTCTACGAGGCGGAGACCATCGGCGCGCGCGCCCAGTTCAGTCTCGAAGGCTGGAAGGCCGCCTTCACCAGCCCCGGCATCCGCCAGTCGCTCATCAACACGCTCACGCTCACCATCACGCGCCAGGCCATAGCCGTGGCGGTGGCCATCATCTTCGTGTGGCTCATAACGCGCACCGACCTGCCCGGCCGCCGCTGGCTGGAGTTCGGCTTCTGGATGGTCTTCTTCATGCCCACGCTGCCCGTGCTGCTGGGCTGGGTGCTGCTGCTCCATCCCTCCTACGGCTATCTGAACGAACTGGTGATGCGCTTGCCCTTCGTGAACGGCCCGCTCTTCAACATCTACTCGTGGTGGGGCATCGTCTGGGTGCACCTGCTGACCGGCTCCATCGCCATCAAGGTCGTGCTGCTGGCGCCTGCGTTCCGCAATATGGACTCCGCCCTCGAAGAGGCGTCGCGCATCTCCGGCGCCAGCGTGCTCGGCACCGCGTGGCGCGTCGTCGTGCCCATCATGCTGCCCGCCATCCTGGTGGTGACGTTGATGTCCGCCGTCATCTCCCTGCAAGCCTTCGAGATCGAACTGGCGCTCGGAGGCCGGGCAGGCGTGGACGTCTTCAGCACGATGATCTGGAAGTTCGTCAAGCTCGACCCCGCTTACCCGGGACGCGCCGCCGCTCTGAGCATCCTCATCCTCGCCGTGATGATCCCCTTCGTCCTCTTGCAGTACCGCTTCATCGGCCGCCGCAACTACGCCACCGTAACCGGACGCTACCAGGTCAACCGCATGCGCTTGGGCGGCTGGCGTTGGCCTACGTTCGGCGCCGTGATGTTCTTCATCGCAATGGCCACCGTGCTGCCCCTCGCCTTCCTGATAACGGGCACCTTTATGAAACTCTTCGGCTTCTTCGGCCTGCCTAACGGCACCTTCACCCTGCACCACTGGGACCGCGTCCTCACCGACCCCATCTTCATCGGCTCCGTGCGCAACACGCTGGTCTTGGGGGGCAGCGCCGCCCTGCTCGCCGCCGTCTGGTTCTCCCTCGTCGCCTACGTAGTCGTGCGGACGCGCTTCCGCTTCCGCATGACGCTCGACTTCATATCGTGGCTGCCCTGGGCCTTGCCCGGCGTGCTGCTGGGCCTGGGAATGCTGTGGATGGTCATCTCCATCCCCATATTCCGCCCCTTGCACACCAGCACCTTCGTGCTGGTCATCGCCGTAACCCTCGGCGCCATCACCGTCGGCGTGCAGATGTTCCGCGCCACCTTCCTGCAGATCGGCGCGGACGTGGAGGAGGCCGCGCGCATATCAGGGGGTTCGTGGCTCTACGCCTACCGGCGCGTCCTGCTCCCGATTATGGCGCCGACCATCGTCGCTGTCGCGATGGTCACCTTCGTCAGCGCGGTGCGCGACATCAGCCGCATCGTCTTGCTTGCGGGCAGCGCCAACCGCCCCCTCTCGCTGCTCCAGCTTGACCTCATCCGCGACGAGAGCCTGGAGGCCGCCGCCGTCGTCGGCGTCGTCATCACCATCCTCACCGTCGTCGTCGCGGTCATCGCCCAACTCGTCGCACAGCGCGTAACCATTCAAGGCCGCTGACGCGCGCCGCTTCTCTGCGCTATCATCATCGCCTAGTCAGGAGGCCTCTATGACCGCACAGCAGACCACCGCCCAGGCGATGGAGCGCCAAGCCCTCGACCATTACTGGCTGCCTACCCAGGCGTGGAGCAACCTCGCGGAGGACGGCGTGCCCATCGCCGTGGAAGGCAAGGGCGTCAAGATTCGCGACGCCTACGGCAACTGGATGTTCGACGGCGCCGCAGGCCTCGTGCTGGTGAACGTCGGCCACGGACGCACCGAGATCGCCGACGCCGTGCGCGACCAGCTCGCCACGCTCCACTACGCCAGCACCTTCCACTTCGCCTCTCCCCAGGTCATCGCGCTGGCCGCCAAGGTGGCCTCGCTCACGCCGCCCGGCCTCGACCACCTCTACTTCACCAGCGGCGGCGCGGAGGCCGTGGAGACGGCGCTCAAGGTCGCCTACCAATACCACGTCAACAACGGCGAACCGCAGCGCAACAAGTTCATCGCCCGCCGCGACTCCTACCACGGCATCTCGCGCGGCGCGCTGAGCGTAACGTCGTCCTACTACGCCGACGGCGACCGCTTCGCCCCCATCCTGCCCGACACCACGCGCATCGCCCCCCAGCCCCTCTACTACGCGCCCGGGGGGATGAAGGAGAGCCCGGCCGAGTTCGCGCTGAACTGCGCCCGCGCCGTCGAGGACATCATGCTGGCCGAAGGCCCCGACACCTTCGCCGCCGTCATCGCCGAGCCTATCTCCTTCTCCGCAGGCATAGCCGTGCCGCCCGCCGAGTATTGGCCCGAACTGCGGCGCATCTGCGACCGCCACGGCGTGCTGCTCATCGCCGACGAGGTGATCACCGGCTTCGGACGCACGGGGCGCTGGTTCGGGATGGAGCACTGGCCGGAGGGGCGCCCCGACCTGATGACCGTAGCCAAGGGCATCACCAGCGGCTACTTCCCCGTCGGCGCGTGCATCGCCAGCGACCGCGTGTTCGAGACGTTCAAGACGCCCGACGCCGCCTTCCGCCACGGCTTCACCTACGGCGGCCATCCCGCGGGCGGCGCGGCGGGCCTCGTCAACATCGACATCATGGAGCGCGAGGGCCTGATTGAGAACTCCGAGCGCATGGGCGCCTACCTCCTCGACTCCCTCAACGCCCTCGCCGACCGCCACCCCGCCGTGGCGGAGGCGCGCGGCCTTGGCCTGATGTGCGGCCTCGAGCTCGTCGCCGACCCCGGCGACGGCACGCCCCTGGCGACGAACCCCGAGGCGGTCAAACTGCTGAACAACACGATGGCCGAACTCGGCCTCTTCGCCCGCGTAACCGACCGCTTCTTCCTCACCCCGCCGCTCACCGTCACCAAGGACGACCTAGACCAGATCGTGGACATCGTAGACCGCGCCCTGACGCGCGTCGAAGCGCACCTTGGCCTGACCTAGCCGTGGGTTGCGCGGCCATCTTCGCCATCCCCGTCGCGGGTGGCGGCTTCTTCCTCAGCTCGTGGATGCTGATGATGTTCTGGGGCGCGCTCGCGCCGCGCCTCGACATCCCCACCCTCTCCTACGGCGACGCGATGACCGCCACCATCGCGCTGTGGCTGGTGCTCGCGCCGCTCATCGTGGCGATGCGGGGCGCCCGCCGCTCGAACAAGGGCAACTAGCATCCCGGCGCTTGACGCTCCCCCGGCGCGCGTGAAACACTCGCACCCGCCATTCACACCCCCGAGAGAGGCCCTATGACCAGCATCTGGAACGAACTGATCGGCGCCGAAGTCAGGATCTACGACAAGGGCAAGCACGTAACCCGCGCCATCGAGGCGGGGGAGGGCGAGGCGCTGGTGCTCATCCACGGCGTCGGCGGCCACGCGGAAGCCTACGCCCGCAACGTGCTGCCCCTCGCCGCCGAGGGCTTCCGCGTACTCTCCATCGACCTGCTCTGGCACGGTCTCTCCGGCAAGCCCGAGCCGTTCAACGAGGAGAAGTACTGCCTGCAATTCTCCGATCAGATCGTCGACCTGCTCGACCAGATGGGCGTGGAGAAGGCGCACATCGAGGGCGAGTCGCTCGGCGGCTGGGTGGCGATGAGCACCGCGCTGCGCTATCCCGACCGCGTCGGCAAGATCGTCCTCAACACCACCGCCGGGATTCGCTGGGAACCGGGCGTCGTCAAGATCGACAACGCCGGCGGCTCCGACGCGCTCACGCAGCGCTCCCTCGCGGCGCTCGAAAGCCCCAGCAAGGAGACCATCCGCCGCCGCCTCGAGTGGCTGATGGCCGCGCCCGACCGCGTGACGGACGAGTTGGTCGACCTGCGCTACGCCCTCTACACGCGCCCCGACGTGAACGCTGCGCTGCGCAAGGTGATCGCCAACGGCCTGGGCATCGGCAAAGACCGCAACCAGTACCTGGCCGAAGATGACCTCAAGACCATCTCGCATCCCACGTTGGTCTTCTGGAGCGACAAGAACCCGGGCTCGGGGCCGGACGTGGGCGAACGCATCGCCAGCATCATCCCAGGCGCGGCGTACTACTGCATGCTCGACGCCGCCCACTGGCCGCAGTGGGAGCACCCCGAAGAGCACGACCGGGTGATCGCCAACTTCCTGAAAGGGTAGGTGAAGGGCGGCCTGTCGCCTAGCGCGGACGCGGCGCGGCTTGCGTTAGAGTTGACAATCGGTGCTATGCTAGGGCAGCCCAGCCTCTGTAACGCTGCGCCGCAACCCGAAGACGAGAGCGGAGGGACGACATGACTACCAACCAGTACTGGTGGCCGAATCAGCTGAGCCTGCAAGCGCTGCGCCGAAACTCCCCTCAGTCGGACCCGATGGACAAGGACTTCGACTACGCTGAGGCGGTCAAGACGCTGGACGTCGAGGCGTTGAAGAAGGACATCGAAGAGGTGATGACCACGTCCCAGGAGTGGTGGCCGGCGGACTACGGGCACTACGGGCCCCTGTTCATACGGATGACGTGGCACGCGGCGGGCACCTACCGCATCAGCGACGGGCGAGGCGGCGGCGGGGCGGGCCACCAGCGGTTCGCGCCGCTGAACAGCTGGCCGGACAACGGAAACCTCGACAAGGCGCGCCGCCTGCTGTGGCCGATCAAACAGAAGTACGGGCGCAACCTCTCGTGGGCCGACCTCATCATCTTCGCAGGCAACTGCGCCCTGGAGTCGATGGGATTCAAGACGTTCGGGTTCGCGTTCGGGCGCCCCGACGTGTGGGAGGCGGACGAGGACACGGACTGGGGGTCGGAGCAGACGTGGCTGGGGGACGAGCGCCACACCGGAGACGGAGACCTCGAGGGGCCGCTGGGCGCCGACCACATGGGCCTGATCTACGTGAACCCGGAGGGGCCGAACGGGAACCCCGACCCGGCGCTGGCGGCGAACTACATCCGCAACACCTTCAAGCGCATGGCGATGAACGACGAGGAGACGGTGGCGTTGATTGCCGGAGGGCACACGTTCGGCAAGGCGCACGGCGCCGCCGCCGAGGAGAACGTCGGCCCCGAGCCGGAGGGAGCGGGTATCGAAGAGCAGGGCATGGGCTGGCGCAACAGGCACGGCAGCGGCAAAGGGAACGACACGGTGACGAGTGGGTTGGAGGGCGCTTGGACCAACAACCCCGTGCAGTGGGACAACAACTTCTTCGAGAACCTGCACGGCCACGAATGGGAGTTGACGAAGAGCCCCGCCGGCAAGTCGCAGTACACGCCCACGAACGCGGCGTCGGTGGCCACGGTGCCCGACGCGCACGACCCGTCGAAGAAGCACGCCCCGATGATGCTGACGACCGACCTGTCGCTGCGGATGGACGGCAACTACGCGGTCATCGCCAAGCGCTTCCTGGAAGACCAAGCGGCGTTCGAGGACGCCTTCGCCAGGGCGTGGTTCAAGCTGATTCACCGAGACATGGGGCCGCGCAGCCGCTACGTCGGCCCGCTGGTTCCGGCGGAGCCGCAGTTGTGGCAAGACCCCGTCCCGGCGGTCGATCACGAGTTGATCGGGGCGCAGGACGTCGTCGACCTGAAAGCGAAGGTTCTGGCGTCGGGGCTGTCGGTCTCGCAGTTGGTGGCGACGGCTTGGGCGTCGTCGTCGTCGTTCCGGGGCACGGACAAGCGCGGCGGCGCCAACGGCGCGCGCGTCCGCCTCGCGCCGCAGAAGGACTGGGAAGTGAACGACCCGGCGGCGCTCGGATCGGCGCTGCGGACGCTGGAGCAGATCCAGTCGGAGTTCAACGGCGCGCAGAGCGGCGGGAAGCGGGTGTCGCTGGCCGACCTCATCGTCCTGGCCGGGTGCGCGGGCGTGGAGGAGGCCGCGCGGAAGGGCGGCCACAACGTGCAGGTTCCGTTCGCGCCCGGGCGCACGGACGCTTCGGAGGAGTGGACGGACGAGGAGTCGTTCGCGGTGCTGGAGCCGAAGGCGGACGGGTTCCGCAACTACGTGCAGGCGGGGCAGACAGGCCAGCCGGAAGAGTTGCTCATCGAGCGGGCGTACATGCTGACGCTGACGGCGCCCGAGATGACGGCGCTGGTCGGCGGCCTGCGCGCCTTGAACGCGAACACTGGACAGTCGCAGCACGGCGTCCTCACCAACCGGCCGGGGGCGCTGACGAACGACTTCTTCGTGAACCTGCTGGACATGGGCACGGAGTGGAGCGCATCGTCCGGCGCCGAGGACGCGTTCGAGGGACGCGACCGTCGGACGGGCGAGGTCAAGTGGACGGCCACCAGAGTGGACTTGGTGTTCGGTTCCAACTCGGAACTCCGCGCGCTGGCCGAGGTCTACGCCTGCGACGACGCGCAGGAGACGTTCGTGCGTGACTTCGTGAGCGCGTGGAACAAGGTGATGAACCTCGACCGCTACGACCTGAGCTAGCCCCTGCGGGGGCGCCGCCGCCTAACTGCACACCATAGCCATCGCACCGTAGGGACAGGTTTCAAACCTGTCCCTACGCCGTTCCGCGCGCTGCCCCGCCGCCTACTCCTCCCGCTCCTGCCGGAAGCTAAGGTAGGCGAGGGGCAGCGACGCGGCGACGACGAGGAGCAGGGCGGGCGCGGCGGCGCGCGCAAAGAACGCCTCCTCCGCCGCCGACCACACCGCCGAGGCGAGCGTCTTGAAGCCGATGGGGCTCAAGATGAGCGTCGCGGGCAACTCCTTCATCGACAGCAGAAACACGAGCGCCGCGCCCGCCAGCACGCCGCGTCCTAGCAGGGGGAGGGTAACCGCCGCAAACGCTTGCCACGGCGTTCGGCCCAGGCTGCGCGCAGCCTCCTCCAAGCGCGGGCTCACCTGGCGCAGCGACGCCTGCGCCGCGCCCGCGGCGGCAGGCAGGAACAGCACCAAGTACGCCAGCACCAGCAGCGGCATGGACTGGTACAAGAAGCCCGCGTAGGCGGTCGCGAAGAAGACGAACGCCAGCGCCACCGCGATCCCCGGCAGCGCGAACCCCACGTAGGTCAGACGATCGAGGACTACGCCCGCCCAGCCTGGATAGCGCACCGACAACAGCGCCACGGGCAACGCCGCCGCCGCCGCCGCCAGCGCCGCCAGCCCCGAGGCGTAGAGCGAGTTGCGCCCCACCGTCCAGAGCACGTCCAGCGGCTCGCCCGCGCTCACGCCGCGCGCGACCCAGTAACCCAGCACTGCCAGGGGCGCGGCGAGCGCGACCGCCACCACGCCCCACGCGAACGCCGCCGCCGGCCACTTCCACTTGCCGAGCGCTATCCGCCGCGCCCGCCGCGCCGCGCCCGGAGCCGCGCGGTAGTAGCGCCCGCCGCCTCGGCTCCACGCCTCCATCGCCACCAGCGCGAGCGCCAGCAGCACCAACGCCAGCGACAACCCCGCCGCTAACGTCCGGTCGAACGTTGAGCCGTACTGGATGAAGATTGACCACGTGAAGGTGTGGTAGCGCAGGAGCGACACGGCGCCGAAGTCGCTCAAGGTGTACAGCGCGGCGAGCAGCGCCCCCGCCACGATGGCCGGACGCAGCAACGGCGCAGTTACTTGCAGGTACGCGCCCACCGCCGACCGCCCCAGACTCCGCGCCGCCTCCTCGAACGCCGGGTCCATCCGCGCCAGGCTTGCCCGAACCGGCAGCAGCACATAGGGGTAGCTGAGCAAGGTGATGGTCAAGGCGGCGCCCGGCAGTCCGAACACCTCCGGCAGCCGCTCCACGCCCAACGGCTCCAGCCAGCCTTGCACCATCCCGCGAGGCCCGAGCGCGAGCACGACGATGAGCGCGTAGACGTAACTGGGCATCACCAGCGGCAGCGCCGTCAGCACGCCCAACACGCGGCGCATCGGCAGGTCAGTGCGCTCCAGCAGCCACGCCAACGGCGCGCCGATGGCGACGGACGCCGCCGTAACGATCGCCATCAGCAGCAGCGTGCGGAGCAGGATCCCGCCTGTCCGCGCCGTGAGCAGCAGGTCGAACACCGCCGTTCCCGCGTCGAACGTGCGCACAACCAGGTAGGCGGGCGGCAGCAACAGCAGCAGCGCGATCAGCGCTGCGGGTACGGCGATGAACAGCGGCGGACGCTGCGAACGCGACATCAGATTGGCCATAGGCGGCTAGGGTAGGGCGCCTGCCGTTCGCTTGCCACGTCGCCCTCAGCCTCCTCTGCCGCCTCCGCCGGAGACGTGCCCCGACGAAGGCGGCTGGGAGGTTGGCGCCGCTAGGGCAGCGCGCCCGCCTCCCGCAGCAGGTTTTGCGTTCCCGCCAAGTCCGACAGGTCGGCCAAGCGTATCTGCGGCTGCTCAATCTCCTCCAACGGTGCCAGCAGGCGGCTCACGTTAACGCCGTCCACCAACGGGTACTCGTAGGTCTGGCTGGCGAAGTACTGCTGCGCCACCGTGGAGAGCAGGAAGTTGACGAACTGCTGCGCCAGCTCCTTGTTGTCCGACGCCTCCAAGATGCCGACGCCCGACACCATCACCAGCGAGCCGGGGCCGCCGCCGGGCAAGTGGTAGTTGCGCGCCGCGAAATCCTCGCCCTCTTCCGCCACGAAGCGGTAGAGGTAGTAGTGGTTCACCAGGCCGATGTCGATCTCGCCCGCCGCCGCCGCGGCCACTTGTGGCGTGTTCTTGGGGTAGACCGCCGTCTCGTTGGCCACCATGCCCTCTATCCAAGCCCGGGTGCGCTCCTCGCCCCAGACGGCGCGCATTCCGGTAACCATCGTCAGGAACGATCCGTTGGTCGGCGCCCAGCCCAGGCGTCCGCGCCACTTGGGGTCGGTCAAGCCTTCCAGCGTGTCCGGCAACTCGCTCTCGCTCACCCGTTCCGGATTGTAGACGAGCACGCGGGCGCGGCCCGATACGCCCGCCCACAGGCCGTCGGGCGAGCGCGCCCACTCCGGCACGCGCGCCAGCGTGGCCGAATCCAGTTCGCTCAGCAGCGGCTCTGCCGAACCGATTCCGCCCGGGTCTTGCGCATAGAAGACGTCCGCCGGGGTGCGGTCGCCCTCCTCTAGCAGCGTCGCGGCCAGCTCCGCCGTGCCGCCGTACTTCACCTCCACCGCGATGCCCGTCGCGTCGGTGAATTGGTCGATCACCGGCTGCACCAACGTCTCGCTGCGTCCCGAGTAGACCGTCAGCGTCTGCTCGTCGTCTCCGCCGCACGCGCCGAGCAGCGCCGCCGCTGCAAGCGCCGGCAGCGCCAAAGCGCCCAACCATGCCCGCCCCGTGAATATGCCTCGTCCGTTCATCTGCGCCGCTCCTTATGCCGACGCTAACCTCGACTATTCGTATATACGAACAATATGCGAGTGTAGATAGAAATTCTGTGTTGTCAATACCCCCCGCCCCCGCCTTCCCTTCTCCCCGTAGGGACAGATTTCAAACTTGTCCCTTCATCGCGGGCCCCGCAACCGCAAGACAACCCCGGCGCGCAGGCGGCGGGGCGAGATGGAGGTATAAGCGAAGGGGCCGGCGCAATCAATGCGCCGGCCCCTTGAGTTCACCGTTGCGGATGTGGCCTAGTGGCCGTTCGGCTCGAAGACCGCGAAGCACTTCTCGGAGTTGAAGATCCATGTCTCGATGTAATCGATGATCTTCGGTGTGCGGTCCTTCATCGCCCCGGCGAGGCAGATCCAGTTCTTGAACTCGCCATCGCCCGCGTCGTCGATCTCGTCGCTGGTCAGGTTCGCCCAGTTGCGGTGCTCGCCGTTCTTGAGCTCCTCGAACCGCGCGCGGTCGAATTCGCGGTCGGGGTAGAGCCAGTGGTGCTTTGTCGTCAAGAAGGCGTGCGACCACCCGGACGATGCCATGATGGCGTAGCGGCCCGGGCGTTCCCGGAGGATGTCCATCAGAATCTCGCCCACCGTGAAGCACGCCTTGGGCGACGGCCCGTGCGGGCCGGGGTAGTCCATCAGCGCGTCCTTCTCCGCGTCCGTCCGCGTGTCCTGGATGTTCGCCGAGCCGCCCCGGTTGGAGATGACGTACTGGCCGTAGCAGTTCACCGCGACGGGGATGGTCGGGTACGTCCACGGGTTGTCACGATCCCAGTCGAGGTAGACGAGGCCGTTGACGAAGGCGTGGCTGAGGCCGCGGTCGAAGTGCAGCGTCTGTGGCGTGTAGGAATAGGGGATGGGGTAGTGGCGCTCGGCAAAGCCGTTGGCCACCTCCTTCGCCAGGTCCGCCGCGCCCGCGTAGGTGAGCGTCTCTTCCGGGTCGATGCCCCACAGGTTCTGCTCCGAGCGGAAGGGGCGCGAGGGGAACTGCGGCGCGCAGAAGATGTTGAAGGGCGGGATGATCGTCTCCTTGAAGTTCTCGTACTGGTCGTCGCCGAACATAAACACGGCGTCCGGCTTGAAGGAGTCGATAGCCGCGCGCACCTTCTTGAAGCCCTGGCGGTGGCGCTCCTGGTGGTCGTAAGCCCGCTCCACCTCGTGCTCCCACTCGTCCTGCATCCCCGCAGGCCAGTTCTTCGGGTCCTTCGCCTCCTCCGGCACGTTGGGAGAGCGCAGAATGCCCTTCAGAATGCCCGCGTACGTCTCCGGCTTGCCCCCCATAAAGGGCGGGTAGTGGGTGAACCCGACGCCCAGGATCTCGCCCATAAGTCGCCTCCTTGCTCTCGCCCGCGTCCACAGGGCGGCGCGGCGCACGGATGTAGCGCTCATTATACACCGGCAGCGCCCAAGTCAAGCGCCGCTCCCTCCCCCCGCCTTGACCCGCGCGCCCCGTTGCCGTACAACTTGCCTGCTCCCTTATCAGCGCTGCGAAGATCGGAGGCTCCCGTGTACGACCTGGTGGTGAAAGGCGGGCGCGTCGTCGACCCAGGCCAAGGCCTCGACGGCGCTATGGACATCGGCGTGAGCGGCGGACGCATCGCCGCCGTCGAGCCGGTCATCGACGACCCGGACGCCGCGCGCGTGATCGACGTGGGCGGGCGCGCCGTCATTCCCGGCATGATTGACCTGCACGTTCACGTCATCCAGGGGGCGGCCACGCCGGGCCTCAACGAGATCGCGGCGCCGCCCGACCTCGCGGGCGTTCAATCGGGCGTCACCACGCTGCTTGACGCGGGCACGACGGGCGCGTGGAACTACGGCGTCTACCTGCATCACGTCGCCAACCGCGCCAAGACGCGCCTGCTCTCTCTGCTCAACATCGGCAAGTTCGGCATCCCCGGCCAGGCCATCGGCAAGCCGGAGATCTACACCACGGAGGACGTCGACCTCGACGCGACCATCCGCCTCGCCGACCTGTACGCCGAGCACGTGCGCGGCGTCAAGGTGCGCCTCGTCGGCCCGGCGCTCTTCTCGATGGGCGCCGACCTCATCCGCCTCGCCAAGGAGGCGGCGCGCGAAGCCAATCTGCCCCTGATGGCGCACGTTGGCGACATCATCGGATTCGACGACCGCGCCCAAGGCCTCACGCGCACGCTGCTCAAAGAGATGGGCGAGGGCGACATCCTCACCCACGTGTGCACGTCGATGCCCGGCGGCGTGCTGGACGCGAACGGCAAGGTGCTCCCCGAACTGCGGGAGGCGGAGGCGAACGGCGCGGTGTTCGACCCCGCGCACGGGCGCAGCAACTTCAACTTCGACGTCGCCAACCGCCTCGCGCAGCAGGACTTTCACCCCACCACCATCAGCACCGACCTGACCCTCAACGGGCGCAAAGGCCCCATCCACAGCCTCACCGAGACGATGTCCAAGTTCATGGCCGTCGGCTACACCCTCGAGCAGACGGTGCGCATGGTCACCGAGGCGCCCGCAAAGGCGCTTGGCATGCAGGACAGCATCGGCGCCATCGCCGTTGGCCGCGAGGCCGACCTCTCCATCATCGAAGAATTGAACGGCAAATGGCGCTTCCAAGACTCGCAAGGCAACTCCTTCACGGGCGAGAGGGCGCTGCGCCCCGTTCACACCGTTAGGGCAGGCGAGCTCACCCCTCTCGAATGGGGACCTCACCCCTGGGGCTGGCAGCCCGCCGAGGCATAGCGCGGCGCGCCCGCACCTCTCCCGCATGCCCCACAGGCTCACCCGCTGGACGAGCGGAAACCATCGCAGTAGGATGTATACTGCGACTCATAGAATCAGGCGGAGCTAGTCGGAGGGAATACGGATTATGCGGCGAACCGAGCAGGCGGACAGCACGCGCACGAACCGGACGCGAGGAGGGGTGAGGCGCGGCGGCTTGCGCGTATTGTTCTTGCTCGTGATTGCGGCTTCCCTGGCAGCCCTGGCAGCCGCCTGCGGCGACGACCCCGCCCCGACTCCCACGCCAACCACTGCCCCGGCGCCTACGGCCACTCCGATGCCGCCGCCGACGCCTACCGCTACCCCAACAGTGCGGCCGACGCCCACCGCCACCCTCAGGCCGCCGCCGACGCCCACGCCGGAACCCACTGCGCCGGATGACGAGGCCCTAACTCAAGCCTACATAACGAAGGCGATAGACTTCTATGGGGAGAACGGACGGGACGCGACTGTCGCCTTCTACAAGTCTGAGGAGAGCGCGGAAAACGGGCGGACGCTGATTCTCATAGACGAAGCCGAAGGCGAGCTGTTGGTGTACCGCAGCATACCCCTTCTGGAAGGCCAATACATCGGCCCAGGCTCGCAATATTCCTCGTTCACGCGATTGATGGAATCTGCCACCGAAGAGGGTTACTGGCTCACGACTCGGGGAATCAACCCGGTGACCAAGCAGGAAGAACCGCGGAGAGTCTTCGTCATCCTTCATGACGGCCTAGTCTTCTCCGCCTCCCATTCGGCCTTGGTGGAGGACGTGGCGGACTCCGTCAAGGAATACGTAGACAGGGCCATAGCCAAATACGAAGCGGACGGACTCGATGCCGTCATAGCCCACTACAACAGCCAGGATAGCCTGGAGGGGCAGTTCTACCTGTTCCTCATCGGCGAGGACGATTTCTACCTGGCGCACCCCATCTTCCCGCACCTCATCGGCACCGACATCAAGGACGTGGTCGGCTCCGACGGGCAGGAATTGGGCAAGGAGATAGCGCAAGCCACCGAGGATGGCGCGTGGGTGGAATACCTATGGCCCCACCCCGTATCGCGGCAGGAGCAGCAAAAGGTCACGTGGGCCATCCGCCACGACGGGCTGATCTTCGCCTCCGGCTACTATGCGGGCGGCTCTGAGGCCGGCCCGCCCGCCTGGCAGGACGCCGACCCGCGGGAATACACGCTCCGGTACGTGAACCAGGCCATAGAGCGCTACGAGCGCGACGGCTTGGAGTCTATGCTCAACTACTACAACAGCGTCGCCAGCTTCGAGGGCGAATGGTACCTCTTCGCCACCGACGACGAGGACATCTACCACGTCCACCCGCTGTTGCCGCACTTGATAGGGACGGACATTAAGGACGTGAGCGGCCCTGACGGCTACAGACTGGGCGAGGCGCTGGCCAGGGCCACCGACGACGAGGGCGTGTGGGTGGAATACCTCTGGCCTCACCCGGTGACGCTGAAGGAAGTTCTGAAGGTTGGCTACGCCGTGCGCCGCGACGGCATGCTCTTCGCGTCGGGCTTCTACGTGCGCGTCGATGACCCCGCGGGCGACACCGTCGCCTACGTCCAGAAGGCAATCGACTACTACGACGCCAACGGGTTGGACGCCACCATTGACTATTACAACAGCGAAGAGAGCCTCGACGGACAGTGGAGCCTCACCCTGGCCGACGAGACCGATACGCTGCGGGTGGCTTTCCTGTCTCCGAACCTCGTAGGAATCAACCTGAATGCGCTTGGGGCGTCGGGCCGAGGCCGAGAGGTGACGGCGGCCACGGAGGATGGCCTCTGGGTTACCTTCATCTTCCCCAACACCAGGTCGTCCGAGACACTGTACGCTCACACGTGGGCCATCCGCTACGATGGGCTGCTCTTCATGTCGCGCTACTATGACGACCAGCCTGACGTTCCCGACGCGTCCTAGGGGCGTTGGAGAGAGCCGCTTATAGGGCCGGGGCAATTCCCCGGCCCGCTGGTAAGAGCGGATTCGGCTAGATGTTCAGAAGAGCCCAGGGGCGCGCCGGAATCGATTACGAGCCGGATGAGAAGTGTCCGCCTCTGGTGGCGATCACCTCGGCCTTACAGATATTCATACCCAACACCATCAGCCTCGTCATACTGGCTGCGCTAGTGGTGCGGGCGTCCGGCGAGTCGGAAGCCTATCTGTCATGGGTGATATTTTCCGTCCTAGCAATCACCGGAGCCGGTATGATCTTGCAGACCCTCCGGTTGCGCTATCTGGGCTCGGGCCGCCTAGTCGTCGCAAACTTCAACGTCCCGTTCTTGGCGGTTTGCGCTTTGGCGCTCCACGTCGGCGGCCCCGGTTTGCTGGCCAGTCTGATAGTGGCTTCCACCCTGGTGCAGTCCGTATTGACGTTGCGCCTTGCCTCGCTCCGCCGGATATTCACGCCGACGGTGAGCGGCGTGGTCGTCATGCTGGTCGCGGTCTCGGCTGTGCCGTTCATCATCAGCAGAACGGTCATTCCGCCGGAAGACGGCTCGACGCTCCTCTTCTTGGCGCCGGGGATAGTCGCACTGGCCGCCGGGGTGCTGATGTCCCTGCAAGATGCGCCCGCCTGGCGTATGTGGGTCTTGCTGGCCACCGTGGCCGTCGGTCTGATTGTGGCCGTGCCCCTCGGCTATTACGACGCCGCCGTCATAGCCGACGCCCCATGGGTGCGCCTGCCCTATCTCGAATGGCCGGGGCTGGACTTGACCTTTGGCCCCGATTTCTGGAACCTGCTTCCCGTCTTTGTGCTTGTGAACCTCTCAGCCTTCATAAAGGCGGTAGGGGACCTATCGGTAATTCACCGCGCCTCTTACCGGAATCAACCTGCTATTGACTTCCGCACGGTGCAGGGTGGCTTGAACGTGTACGGGATAGGGACCTTCGCCTCCGGCCTCCTCGGAACCTTGCCCGTTGCCGCTCCGTGGTCGGCCACCGCAGTCTATATCGGCTTTACCCGCGTCGCCGCCAGAATTGTCGGGGTATACCTGGGAATATTGACTATGGCAGCCGCCTTGTTTTCCAAACTGCTCGCCGTATTGATCGCCGTTCCTAGCCAGGTGGTCGGCGCAGTGTACATCATCATCTTCGGCCTGCTCTTTATCGAAGGCGCCAGAACGGCATTCGCAGGACAAGTTGACCAGAAAAAGGCTGCTATCACCGGCGTTTCCATGGTAATGGGCCTGTCCGCAGGGGTTTTCAGCGGATTCTTCGACGCGACCCCCAGTTACCTTGTAGGGAACACCGTCGTCATCGGCGGCATGGTGGCTGTAGGCTTGACCGCATTCACCGAACTATCGGGCTTTCGCGCCAAGAAGCTGCGGATCGACCTGTCCGAATCGTCCCTGCCCGCCTTTGACGATTTCCTCCATCAGTTCGCCGACAGACATTCGTGGACTGATGAAGGGAAAGCCCGGCTACGCCTAGTAGGAGAAGAGATCCTCTTAAGCCTGCTTGAAGAAGAGCAGGAAAACCTTACCGAGCAGAAGCGCGGACTGGCCGCCGCCATTCGCCCTGAAAGCGGCTCGGCGGAGCTTGAAATTGTGGTCGCTTCAGGCGACGCTATCCAGGGAAATATCGAGAATCGCATGGCGTATCTGGGCCAAGACCAGGCGCTCGAAGACGAACAGCAACTCTCCGTCCGCATCCTGCGTCACTATGCGTCGGCGGTGCACCACCGCAAGTACCACGGCCTGGACATCATCAGTTGCCGGGTGGATAAGTAGCGGGGCAAGGCGGAGGCGGCTCCGCAGCAGGATAGGGCGCCGGGCCGGCAGCTGAGCAACGAGGTTCGAGCCGGGCCGAGGCCCGGCAATACCCCGGCTTACGCACCCGCGTCGCCTTCTCACGCGAGAGGCGGCACGATAGCCTGGACGCGTCCCTAGCGGCGAAGGGCAGGGGGACGCGAGAAGCGCGTATGGACAACTGGAAGCGGAACCTCGGCGTGCTGTTGCTGCCGGGCATCGGTCTGAAGCGGTGGCTGGCGCTCGCCGGGGCGGGCGTGCTGCTGCTCGTGCTCGGATCCACCCTCGCCGCGCTCGAGTTGACCGCCCTGTCGCTGGAGGCCGCCGACCGCCTGATCGGTTTCGGACGCGTGGCGACGCTGGCCAACGTGCTGCCCGTGCTGTGGCGGGGCGTGCTGTTCGGCGCGCTAGGACTGGCGGTGTTCGGCGCGGGCGCGTTCCAGGCCTACCGCACGCTCCTCTCGGCGGTCACCTACCGGCGCGCCGGAGGCGGCGTCGTCGAGAATCTATCCGTGCGGCGCAGCCGGCGCGGCGGCCCGGCGATCGCGGCCATCGGCGGCGGCACAGGTATGGCGTCGCTGCTGCGCGGCCTGAAGCGCTATACCGAGGACATCACCGCCATCGTAACGGCGGCGGACGACGGCGGCAGTTCGGGGCGGCTGCGTTCCGACTTCGGCGTCTCGCCGCCTGGCGACGCGCGCCAGTGCCTCATCGCGCTGTCCGATTCGGAGCCGCTGATGGACGAGGTGTTGTCCTACCGCTTCGAGACGGGCGAGGGTTTGGAGGGGCACAGCATGGGCAACCTGCTGCTGACGGCGCTGGCGCAGAACCGCGGCGACCTGCACGACGCGCTCCAGGCGGCGGCGCACTTGCTGAACATCAAAGGCCAAGTCGTGCCTTCCACGCGCGAGCCCGACCTTATGCTGCACGCGGAGACGGAGGACGCGGTGTTTCTGCATGGCGAATCGGCCGTCGGCACCGCCAACAAGCCCATCGCGCACCTGTGGGTCGAGCCGCGCGGCGCGCCCGCCAACCCCGCCGCCTTGGAGGCCATCGCCCGCGCCGAGATCATCGTCATCGGCCCCGGCAGCCTCTACACCAGCATCCTGCCCAACTTTCTCATCCGAGGCGTCAGCAAGGCCGTCGAGGACTCCAACGCGCCCAAGGTGTTCGTCTGCAACGTCGCTACGCAGTACGGCGAGACGGACAACTTCGACGCAGAGAGCCATCTGCGCGTGTTCGAAGAGCAGGCCGGCGTAGCCGTCTCCCACTTCCTCGTCAACGCCAAGCCCATCGCCGTGGAACAAGAGTTCCGCCAAGACCCGATTCAGCCGGAGAAGCCGCCCTGGTTCGAGGGTGCCTTCATCAGCGCCGACATGGTGGACGAGCGCCTGCCCACTCGCCACGACCCGCACAAGCTCGCCGCGCAGCTGCTCCGCATCCTCCGCACAGGCTAGGGCAGCCGCAGCGCGCCGTCTTCCACCACCGCTAGGCCGTCGCGTTGCAGGCCGTTGACGACAGCCAGCGCCGCGTCGCCCAGGCGCTCGCGGAGCGCCGTCAGGGGCAACGTCTCGCCAGGGGGCAGGGCGCGCAGCAGTTCGACCGTCTTGCCTCGATAGTAGCGCGTGGAGCCTTCGTAGCGTCCCTGCTTGGGCGCATAGGGGATGGACGCCTCGGCAAGCGCGGGGCGTGCGCCGTCTTGGAGCGCGTCGGCGGCCTTACACACCTCGCGCAGCGGACAGAGCATGCAGCGCGGCTTGGCGGCGGCGCAGACGGACGCGCCTAAGTCCATCAAGCCCTGGTGCCACTCCTGCGCCGTCGCCGGGCTATCCGCGCCGGGCGTCAACTCCGCCACGCGCCTGTCCACCACCACGCGGCTTGGCGCGTCCACGCCGTAGAGGACGCGGCTGAGCACGCGGTAGACGTTGGTGTCGGCCACGGGGACGCTCGCACCGAAGGCGAAGCAGGCGACGGCTGCGGCGGTGTAAGGGCCGACGCCCGGCAGTCGCCGCAGTTCCTCCACGGAGCGCGGCAACTCGCCCCCGTGCTCCCGCATCACCGTTTGGGCGAGTCGGTGGAGGCGCACGGCGCGCTGGTTGTAGCCCATGCCCGCCCACGCGCGGATGACGGCGCTCGCCTCCGCGTCCGCCAATGCTTGGAGCGTGGGGAAGGCGCGCAGGAAGGCCTCGAACGCGGGCGCGGCGCGCGACGCCTGCGTCTGCTGCAGCATGAACTCCGACACCACGACGGCGTAGGGGTCGCGCCTGCGCCGCCAGGGCAGATCGCGCGCGTTGACGCGGTACCACTCGCCCACGCGCCGGTGGAGTTCGTTCGCGTCCGCGCTAGCCATCGTTGGCCAGCAAGTCGTCCAATATCTCGCGCAGGCGCTCGCGGGAGATGGGGCCGGTGAGCTTGCGTACGATCCTGCCCTCGCGGTCGAGGATGTACTTCTCCGGGATGCCGCGCACGCCGAAGGCGACGACCATATCGCCGTCCGCGTCCATCGCGTTGGGATAGCCGACGCCGTAGCGCTCCACGTGCGCCAGCACGTCGCGAGTCTGGTCCCAGATGGCGACGCCGAGGAACTCCACCGGCGCGTCCTCGTACTCCTCGTAGACCGCCGCCAGATCGGGCGCCTCGGCCCGGCAGGGAGGACACCACGACGACCAGAAGTCGATGAGCGCGTACTCGCCGCGCAGCGCCGCGTTGTCGTAGACGCGCCCGCCGTCCAGCGTCGTTATCGCAAAGGCGGGGGCGCGGCGGCCCGAGGCGGCCTCCTCGCCCGGCGTGGCGTTCACTCCCAGGCCGCCCGGATTGCCGCCCGACTGAACCGCCGCCCAGGCGAGCAGCCCCACCAGCGCGGCGACGGGCGCCATCGCAAGGCAGAACAGCGCCAAGCGCCGCCGTCCGCTGGGCGCGCGTTGGCCTGGAGCGCCGTCCGTCAGAGGCGCGGACGCGTGCGGCGCGTCATCCATCGAAGGCGGAAATGCCGGTGATGTGGCGGCCCAGGATGAGTTGATGCATGTGTCGGGTGCCCTCGTAGGTGTTGACCGCCTCCAGGTTCACCATGTGGCGCATCGTGACGAAATCGTCCAGCACCCCTGCGCCGCCCAGCAGGTCGCGGCAAGTGCGGGCGATGTCGAGCGCCGTCTGCGCGTTGTGGTGTTTGGCCGCGCTGATGTGGCTGTAGTGCAGCCGCCCCGCCGCCTTGTTCCGCGAGGCTTGCAGCGCCAGCAGCTGCGCCGCCGCCAACTGCGTGTGCATGTCTGCCAGTTTCGCCTGCACCAACTGATACGCCGCTATGGGGCGCGAGAACTGCACGCGCCCCTTGGCGTACTCCAGCGTCTCGTGCAGACAGGCCGCCGCCGCGCCCGTTACGCCCCACGCGATGCCCAAGCGCGCGTGGTTCAGACACTCCAACGCCGACACTAGCCCCTTCGTCTCCGGCAGCAGCGCGTCCTCCGCCAACTCCACCCCATCGAACCCCACCGCGCCCGTCAGGCTCATCCGCAGCGACAACTTGTTGTGGATAGGCTCGACGCTCATGCCCGGCAGGCCGCCCTCGACGATGAACCCGCGTATGCCCTCCGCAGTCGCCGCCCACACGATCATCAGCGCGGCGATGGAGGCGTTGGTTATCCAGAACTTGCCGCCGCTGAGGCGCCAGCCCCTCGCCGTGCGCTCCGCACGCGTCTCCATCCGCGACGGGTCGCTGCCGTGCTCCGCTTCCGTCAGCGCGAACGCGCCGATCGCCTCGCCCGCCGCCATGCGCGGCAGCCAGCGCTGGCGCTGCTCCTCCGAGCCGTGGAGCCACACCGCGGTCATCGCCAGCGACGACTGCACCGAGCAGAAGGAGCGCAGCGCCGAATCCCCCCGCTCCAGTTCGCGCATCGCCACGCCGTAGGCGATGGGGTCGAGGCCGGCGCAGCCGTAGCCCTTGATGTGCGCCCCGAACAGGCCCAGCTCCGCCATCCGCGCGGCCAACTCCATGGGGAACGTCCCGTCTCGGAAGTGCTGCGGAATCAGCGGCAGCGCCTCGCGCTCCACGAACTCGCGCACCGCGTCGCGCACCTGGCGCTCCTCGTCCGAGAGCTCCGCCTCCAGCCCCAGCAAGTCGATGCCGCGATACGCCTCCATCAGCGCCGAGGGTAGCACAGCAAGCGGCTGACACGGCGCGCCCCCGCCTATTGACACGCCGCTCCCGCCCTGCTAGCGTGCGGACTGTCATGCGCCACACCTGCTTCTGTATGTGTTGCTGTCGCCCGGAGGAGGCTCCGCCCTCTCTTGCCGCAGCGCGCGCCTGACGCCGCCGCACCCAACACCACGCAAGACACAGGCAGAGGCCCCTCCAGCAGAGACTGCGAGGGGCCTCTCTCTTTGACCGCGCACAAGGAGCGACCACAAATGATCAAAGCGCTGCGAAGCCTCAAGGACTGGCTGCGGGACAACCTGCCCGGCGGCCTCGAGGCCATCGACGCCGGGCCGTCGTGGCTCGGCAAGCGGTACGGGCCGTCTTGGTCGGCGAAGTAGGGCGCGGCGCTTGAACCGCATCCCGCCCGACCCGCAGACCGCCGACGAGGTGGCGCGCGCGGCCGCACGGCTCGACGGCGCCCCGCCGCAAGAGGCGCTGGCGTGGGCCTATGCCCGCTACGGCGAGGGGCTGACGCTCGCGTGCTCCTTCGGCGGCGTCACCGGCATGGCGCTGCTGGACATGGCCTCGCGCGCCGCCCCCGGCATCGAGGTGTTCTACCTCGACACCGCCTTCCTCTTCCCCGAGACCTACGAACTGGTGCGGACGGCGTCCGAGCGCTACGGCCTGCGTGTCCGCGCCTACGCGCCGCGCTGGACGCCGGAGCAGCAGGCGGCGGAGTTCGGCCCCGCGCTCTGGCAGCGCGACCCCGACCTGTGCTGCCAACTGCGCAAGGTGGAGCCCAACGGGCGCGCCCTCGAGGGCAAGCAGGCGTGGGTGTCGGGACTGCGCCGCGACCAGGCCAAGTCCCGCGCCGCCATCGCCGCCGTTGAGTGGGACGCCAAGTTCGGCCTGGTCAAGGTCAACCCGATGGCGGCATGGACGGAGGCCGATGTGTGGGACTACGTCCGCGCCAACGGCGTGCCCTACAACCCGCTCCACGACCAGGGCTATCCCAGCCTCGGCTGCACCCACTGCACCCGCCCTGTGCGCCCCGGCGAAGACCTTCGCGCGGGCAGATGGGCGGAGCAAGGCAAAGAAGAGTGCGGCCTCCACGCAGACACTATGGCCGGGCGCGAGACGCCCGCCGCCGCGAAAGGATGAACGCAACGATATGAGCACCGCCAACGCCGAACGCGGCGTAACCATCTGGCTGACCGGACTCTCCGGCGCGGGCAAGAGCACCGTCGCCGACCTCCTCGCCCCCGCCCTGCGCGAACTGGGCCGCAAGGTCGAGGTGCTGGACGGCGACGTGGTGCGCACCAACCTCTCCAAAGGCCTCGGCTTCAGCAAGGAAGACCGCGACACGAACATCCGTCGCATCGGGTTCGTCAGCAACCTGCTCACGCGCAACGGCGTCGCCGTCATCGTCGCCGCCATCTCCCCCTACCGCGAGATCCGCGACGAGGTGCGCGAGGCCATCGGCGACTTCGTCGAGGTGCACGTCCACGCCTCCCTCGACGAACTGGTGCGGCGCGACGTGAAAGGCCTTTACGAGAAGGCGCTGCGCGGCGAGATCGCCAACTTCACCGGCGTCTCCGACCCCTACGAGGAGCCCCACGAACCCGACGTGTTGCTCGACACCGAGCAGGAGACGGCCCAGGAGAGCGTGGCCAAAGTGCTCGCCAAGTTGGACGAACTTGGCTACGTTCGCGTTCCCGCCGCCGCCTGACCGCCCCAAACCTGACCATTACGGCGCGCCTATGACTCTCGCCCCCACGTCCGACGCCCTTATCGCCCCCCACGGAGGCGCCCTGATCGACCGCTACGTGAGCGGCGCGGAGGCGGACGACCTGCGCCGCCGCGCGCCGTCGGTCCCTTCCGTCGTCCTCAGCGAGCGCGAGGTCTCCGACGCGCACATGATCGCCCAGGGCGCGTTCAGCCCCATCGACGGCTTTATGGGGAAAGCCGACTACACGCGCGTCGTCGAAGAGATGCGCCTGGCGGACGGCCTCCCCTGGCCGCTGCCCGTAACCCTCAGCGTGAGCGAGGAGCAGGCGAAGGAGTTGACCGACGGCGCAGAGGCGGCGCTGCGCGACGCGGACGGCGCGCTGCTGGGAACCATCGCTATCGGGGAGCGGTTCGCCTACGACAAGCAGCGTGAGGCGCAGTTGGTCTACGGCACGACGGAGGAGGCGCACCCCGGCGTCGCCGGACTCTACGCGCAGGGTGGCGTGCTGCTGGGCGGCAAAATCACGATGCTGGAGGGCATGCCGCCCATCGACCCTGCGGCGCACGCTCACTACCGCCGCCCCGCCGAGGTGCGCGAGGCGCTGGCCGAGCGCGGCTGGCGCACCGTGGTCGGCTTCCAGACGCGCAACCCCGTCCACCGCGCCCACGAATACATCCAGAAGATCGCATTGGAGACCTCCGACGGCCTCCTGCTCCATCCGCTAGTGGGGGCGACCAAGGCGGACGACATCCCCGCCGGCGTGCGGATGCGCTGCTACCAGGCGCTGCTCGACGGTTACTACCCCGCCGACCGCGTGCTCCTCAGCGTCTTCCCCGCCTTTATGCGCTACGCAGGGCCGCGCGAGGCCATCTTCCACGCCATCGTCCGCAAGAACTACGGCTGCTCCCACTTCATCGTCGGGCGCGACCACGCCGGCGTCGGCTCCTACTACGGCACCTACGACGCCCAGCACATCTTCAGCGCCTTCCCCAACGGCGAACTGGGCGTTACGCCCCTCTTCTTCGAGAACTCCTTCTACTGCTCGCTTTGCGGTGCCATGGCCACCTCCAAGACCTGCCCCCACCCCGCCGACTCGCGCGTCTCCCTCAGCGGCACCCAGGTGCGCGAGATGCTCGCCAACGGCCAAGTCCCCCCCGAAGAATTCACTCGCCCCGAGGTCGCCCAAGTCCTCATAGACGCCTACCGCGCCTCGTAGCGCCGCGGTGCCGCTATGAACCGCCGCGACCACTTCCCCCACCCCGATGCCGGGTTCCTCGTCGTCCATCAGCTCACCGTGCGCGACTGCGCCCGCTCGCGCGACTTCTACCGCGACGTGTTCGGCGGCGTCGTGGTGATGGACAGCCCCTCGTTCAGCCTCGTGCAGCTCGCCAACGGCTGGGTCGCCCTGGGCCGCGCCGCCGATCCCGCGCCCGACCAGCCGCGCCTCGTCGTCGAGCCGCCCGCCGACCTGTCGCGCCTCGAGGGCTTCATGAACCTGCGCGTGGCCGACATAGCCGCCTGTTACGAGGAGTGGCGCGCCAAGGGCGCCGAATTCCTCACTCCGCCCATCGACAGAGGCGGCGAAATCCGCTGCTATATGCGCGACCCCGACGGCTACCTGATCGAAGTAGGCCAATCCACCGGCCTGCTGAACGCGCTGGAGTAGGGGCTATAACATCCGCCGCGCCGGAGAGGCGCGCCGCCGCCGGGGAGCGCGGCGGAAGGTGGACGCTTGCGCCAGCCCCAGGCGCGGCAAGTCAGGCAGCCGTCCGTCCAGCAACTCCTCGATGGTGGCAATCTGCACGCGTGGGAATCGGCGGTCGGGGAAACGCTCCGGCACATAGATGCCCGCCGATGCCGCTTCTTGCAGCATCGGCTCCGTCGGCGGCTCCAACGTAACCAACAACCCTAACTCCGCCTTCTCCCGCTCCATATCGCCCTTGAGCGCCGCAATCACGCCCCGCTGCACCTTGCCGCTCTTCACCTGCACCAGCACGCGCTTTGCCTTCCCAGAATCGTCGTCGAAGAAGTTGACGTAGCCGTCCACGCCCGCGTCGGCGCCTTTGTGGCCCTGGTTGGCCGGGCGTGCTTCCACTAGACCCAGCGCCCAATACTCGAACTGGTAGCGCCCGTCGTGCTCGCTCTCCGTCGCCAGCGCCAGCGCGCTCGCCAGGTCTTGCGGCGCGCCGACCACGTCGTAGGGGCGCAGGTCGTCGGCGAACGCGTCGCGAAGCCGCCCCTTCATCAGCGAAATGGCCAGATGCGTGATGTCGATGCCCATCCACCGCCGCCCAAGGCGCTCCGCGACGGCGATGGCGGTGCCGCAGCCGCAGAAGGGGTCGAGCACCACCTCGCCCTCGTTACTGCTGGAACGGATGATGCGCTCCAGCAGCGCCTCCGGCTTCTGCGTCGGATAGCCCAGGCGCTCCGCGTCTCCGGCGGACAAATAGGCAACGTCCGTCCATATGTTCCCGAGCGGAGCCCCTTGATATTCGTCGGCGTACAACTTGTAGCGCGGGCGGCCGCTGTTGGTCCAATAGATGAGGTGAGGGTTCTCGGCGATGCGCGAGTCGAAAGTTTCCTGAGACCAGCGCCATCCCAGGGCGCTGACGACTTCCTTCCCGCCTATCATCCGGACTTGACCGGCACTGGAGCGGTTGGAGCTTTGCTCCAAGGCGACGTGCTGGAATCGCCGATTCGTTTCGGGTTCCACGTAAGGGAAGCGGTCGAGCAGGTCGGCTTCCTCCGTCTCCCCGTAGACCTGGTTGAAGGTCGCGCGGCGGCGGTCGGCGGCGTAGAACAGCAGGGTGTCCGCGATGTTGTTGAATCCGGTTTCGGCAAGGCTGTGGACTGCATACCGCTTCCACGTAATCTCGTTGATGAAGTTAGTCGCTCCGAACACCGCGTCCATCAGCGACTTCAGATAATGGCTTGCCGTCGGGTCGCAGTGCAAGTAGATGCTGCCCGTCGGCTTCAGCACGCGGCGCAACTCCACTATCCGCTGCGCCATCATCGTCAGGTAGGCCATCATGTCGTTCTGGCCAAGAAAAGAGCGCATCGCCTGGAGC
>CAZLKC010000008.1:56975-79462 GCA_964560025.1 uncultured Dehalococcoidia bacterium | reverse complement strand
AGTGTGCCACGCTCCCCTGCGGCGGTCAAGGAGCGCGCCTTGCTTCTCCGCCTCTCCTGCCCAAGACGAAAGGGTAGCCGCTACGCCTCCGGCGCGGGCAGCGCCTGCAAATCCGCGATGACCTTGTCGAGGCGCTCCGTCAGCACGTCGATGTTCGCGGCGGCAGTGGCGTAGTCGATGCACCTAACCAAACCCCAAGCGTCCCGACTCTCATAGAAGTCCTTCTTGAGGCCTTTGATGTATCGTTGAACAACGCGGCGCAACGAATCTTCCATATATGACGGGTAGTACGATGTGCCAAGGGCGATATCCGTCAAGCCGTACCAGCCCTTCACTCCCGGCGGGTAGAGCCATGCAACGGTTAGCGGCTGATACCAGAGCGCGCAGCGAGCGCGGATACTCACGCCTACTGAACCCCACTCCAACCTGGCCCCGGCGTGCTGCGCCGCGTCGAGAATCTTTTCGACGGTGCCCCGCGTCGCGTCGTCGGGAAGCGACGCGAGGAATTGCTCACGGGTGATGAGAGGGCGCGGCCCCCTGCCACCCCCGCCTGCCGGCTCCTTGGCGAGTCTGCCGTAGACGCGAGGCACGAGCGTCTGCGCGGCGCCGCCTCGGAACTGCTTGATCTCTACGGCCAATACTTCGATGCCGAACATCTGGGCGTTGAGGAACTCCACCACACGCTTGAGCTCGTCGGGTAGTTCGTCGGCCACGAAGAGGAGGCGCATGCGACGCGCTTCGAGGTTGGTCGCCACCCGCTCCCAGAAGTCGCCCCCCTCTTGCTCTTCACCGGGTTCGGCGGGCTCGAGAGGCAATTCCAAGAAGTTGCGGAGCTCGTCGGCGGGCTCGACCCCACGCGCCTTGGCGGACGCCTCGAACGATCGGTGCAGTTCGTCCGCCGTCCACGTCTGCGCCGCATGGGCTGCGTACTCAAGCATCTGGCCGATGACGGTGCGGCGTATCTCCGTGTTCGCGCCGCGCTTGACCTCGACTAGCGTTGGCGTCGCGTCCTGGTCCACCAGCAGGTGGTCAACGGCCCACCTATTGCCTGCGTCTGCATCGGAGGCGATGCCCTTCTCGCGAGAGACCAGTAGCCAGCGCAAGGGGTTGCCCGGCCGCATCTGTTCCCCATCCAGCAACTCCGGATGGTTGGCAATCAGCGCTTGCAGTGCGTCCTCGCTCTCAAACGCCGTCTCGTCCAGCGGCTCAATGCCGCCGCCGCCGCTCTTGATGTAGATGCGTTCGCCCATCGCGCCGCCGCTTGCCGCTCCGTTCGTGGGGGTATCGCGCCGCGCCCTTGGCTCCCGCGGTAGGACTCGAACCTACGGCCAGTCGGTTAACAGCCGACCGCTCTACCACTGAGCTACGCGGGAACGCGGCTAGGCCGTCGGGCGCCTCAGGCGGATTGTAGCGCCGAACGCGCGTGCGCCGCAACGATTACGGCGGCGCGCCGCCGCCCCAACCGGCGCGCCGCCGCCCCAACCGGCGCGCCCTACGCCAGTTCCATGTATTTGAAGCCGGAGCCGGTGTTCATCAGCACCGTCTCCGTTTCGGGCGCGAGGAAGCCCGAGGCGCGCAGATGTTCGTAGGCGCTCAGCGTCGCAGCGCCCTCCGGCGCGGGCCACACGCCCTCGAGCGACGCGATGCGCCGCGTCGCGTCCAGCAACTCCGCGTCCGTTACGGTGAGCGCCGTGCCTCCCGACGCGCGCACCGCGTCGAGGATGAGGTAGTCGCCGACGGCGGAGGGCACGCGGATGCCCGCGGCGACGGTCTGCGCGTTCCGCCACGGCTCGGCGAAGCGCGCGCCCTGCTCGAACGCGCGCACCAGCGGCGCGCAACCCTCCGCCTGGACGACGATCATCTTGGGGCGCTCGGCGCCGATCCAGCCCATTGCCTCCATCTCGTCGAACGCCTTCCACATTCCCACGATGCCGGTGCCGCCGCCGGTCGGGTAGATGATGGCCTCGGGCAGGCGCCAGCCCAGGTCGGCGGCGATCTCGTAGCCCATCGTCTTCTTGCCCTCGGCGCGGTAAGGCTCGCGCAGCGTGGAGACGTCGAACAGACCGAGCCTTGCCGCCGCCTCGCGGGCAAGCGCGCCCGCGTCGGAGATAAGCCCCTCGACCAGCGTGAGGGACGCTCCCGCCAGTTCGCTCTCCTTCTTGTTCGCGTCCGGCGCGTCCGTCGGCATAAAGACGTGCGCCTCCATGCCTGCGCGGGCGCAGTAGGCCGCCAACGCGCCCGCCGCGTTGCCCGCCGAGGGCAGCGTGAGACGGCGCAGCCCCAGTTCCTTGGCTTTGGAGACGGCGGCGGAGAGGCCGCGCGCCTTGAAGGAGCCGGTGGGGTTCAGTCCCTCGTCCTTGAGGTAGAGCGTGTGCGCGCCCGTCGCCGCCTCGATGCGCCGCGCGCGCAGCATCGGCGTGCCCCCCTCGCCGAGCGTAACCACGTGCTCGGGGTCGAGTACCGGCATCAGTTCGAAGTAGCGCCACATCGTGGCGGCACGCTGCGCCAGAGCGGCGCGGTCGATGCCGCGCTTGGCCGCGTCGAGGTCGTAGCGGGCGTAGAGCACCTTGCCGCACACGGGGCACAGGTTGCGCGGCTCGTCCGCGCCGCAGCGGAAGCCGCACGCCGTGCATTCGAGGTGAGACAGGTAGGAGCGCAAGGAGAGGAACGGGTGGAGACGCGGCGCCGTTAGCGCGGGCCGCGGCGCCTCCAGAAGCGCAAGCCGCCTTCGTCCTCCTCGATGTTCTCGCCGCGCCAGCGCCTCTCCGTCGAGCGGCGCGGCCTGTTGAAGAAGACGAAGTAGGCGGCGACGATGGCGCCCAGCCCGGCGTACAGCAGCAGGTTCATGCTGAGCGCCAGGGAGAGGACGATGAGGACGACGCCCGCGGCCAGCAGACGCGAGGGCGTCAGCAGCGCGCCGAGGCCCGGCAGGCTGCGGGCGGGACGCGCGGCGCGGGGGCGGGAGCGACGGCGCGCGACCTTCGCCTGCTTCCCGTCGCCGGGGAGGCCGTCGTCCACCTTGTCGAGGATCTCCTCGATCTCGCGCTCGTAGCGGTTGTCCGGCATCCCTCGCCTCGCCAAGTAGTACCGGCATGCAAGCATACGCCTCGCGCCCGCGCAAGATGGGGGCGCCGCCCCCAATCCGTGGTAGTGTGTGCGTATGAACGGCGACACGCGAGCGCGGGTGCTCTTGGACGTGCCGGGGCTGCACTGCGCGGGCTGCGTATCCTCCGCGGCGATGGTGCTGGAGGTGTTCCCCGGCGTGTTCAGCGTCGAGGGCGACCTGGCGGCCAAGCGGCTCGCCGTCGATTTCGACCTTGGCTCCATCACCCCTGCGGCGATGTCGGCGCAGTTGGGGAGCGTAGGGTTCGAGGTGGCGGCGGTGCGCTGGGCGTAGCCGGGGCGGTCAGTCGAGGCCGAGCAGCTTGATGGTCGCGCGGCTCTTGGCGCGCATATTGACGTAGAGCAGCAGCGCCGTCAGTTCTTCCACGATGCGCGAATTGGACAGCGGGCCGCCGTCCACGCCGCGCAGGTCTTGGATGATGTTCACCAGACCAAGCGTGTCCGCCTTGGCTTGCGCGTCGTCCCCGCATACGATTACGTCGCCGTTCAGCCGCTCGTCCGGCTTGAGCAGTTCCTTGGCGCTGAGGTTGTGGAAGGCGGAGGTCACCCGTGCGCTCGGAACCAGCCCCTGCACCAACTCCGCCGCCGACCCCTCTGGCACGAGCACCGCGCGCGGCTGCCCGCCCTCGAAGGCGAGCGGCGCGACGACGCTGACCACCGGTTTGCCGTCGAGCGACGGCGCGAGGGAGCGCACCGTGTCGTCCAGCCCCTCGTAGGGTACGGAGAGGACGACCCACTCGGCGTCGGCGGCGGCGTCGGCGTTGAGGGCGCCGGAGACGGCGGCGCCGGGGCTGAGCGCGGCCACTGCGTCGGCGGCCTCGCGCCCCCGGGCGGCGTCGCGCGAGCCGAGAATCACCGCGTGTCCGCCCATAGCGAAGCGCAGACCCAAGCCCCGGCCCTCGAGGCCTGAGCCGCCGATGATTGCGATGATGGCCATCGGGGGCGCAGGATAACGGTTCGTGAAAATGGGCACAAGGCGCGCGTCCGCTATCCTCCTCCCGTGTTGGAGCATCTGCGCATCATAGACCTGGCCGACCATCGCGGCGTCTTCTGCGCCAAGACGCTCGGCGACCTAGGCGCCGACGTAGTGAAGGTCGAGCCGCCAGGCGGCGACCCTGCGCGCGGCATAGGCCCGTTCGCGGGCGGCGAGCCTGGGCCGGAGCGCAGCCTCTTCTGGCAGGCGTTCGCTGCGAACCGCCGCTCCCTCACCCTCGACATCACGCGGAGCGAGGGCCAATCCGTCCTGCGTAGGCTTGTCTGCCAAGCCGACTTTCTCGTCGAGTCGTTCGCGCCCGGCTTCATGGAATCGCTCGGGCTAGGCTATGCGGCGTTGAGGGCGCTCAACCCGCGCCTCATTATGGTCAGCGTCACGCCCTTCGGCTCGACCGGGCCTAAGTCGGGGTACGCGGCGACCGACCTCACCGGCGTTGCCCTGGGCGGCTCGATGGCGATGACCGGCGAACCCGACCGGCCTCCCGTGCGGATATCCCACTCCCCGCAGTTCTGGCTCGTTGGCGGCGCGGCAGGAGCGGCGGGGGCGATGATCGCGCACCACCATCGTCTGCTCACCGGAGAGGGGCAGCACGTGGACGTGTCGTGTCAGCAGGCGATGGCGCGCACGCTCTCCCACGCGCCGCAGGTGTGGGACCTGGCGGGCGTGAACCTGGGCCGCAGCGGCGCCTACCGGATGATCGGCGACGTTACGATGCGCATCACCTATCCCTGCGCCGACGGCTACGCGGCCTTCTTCTTTCCTGCCGGGGCAGTCGGCGCGCGGAGCATGCGCGGCCTCGCCGCGTGGATGCGCGCGGAGGGCGAGCCGGACGCATTCATCGAGGGGACGGACTGGGAGGCGTTCGAGTTCGGAACCACGCCGCAAGCGGTGCTCGACCGGCTGGACGCAGCGCTGTCCCGCTTCTTTGCGCCTCGCTCCAAGCGCGTCCTCGCCGATGGCGCCGCCGCCCACCGCGTCATCCTCTTCCCGGTGACCGACGCGCACGAACTGCTGGAGCATCCGCAGTTGGCCGCGCGCGAGTTCTGGCAGACGCTTGACCTGGGCGAGACCGGCGCGGCGCGCGTGCCCGGCGGATTCGTTCGCGTTCCAGGCGAGCGAATAGGGGCGAGGCGGCGTGCGCCTCGGTTGGGCGAGCACACGCGGGAGGTGCTGGCGGAGGCGGGAGTTACGGACGCGGAGGCGGCGGACTTGGCGGCGCGGGGAATCGTATGAGCGCCCAGGCCTTCGCCGGGCTGAAGGTGCTCGACTTCTGCTGGGTCGTCATCGGGCCGATGGTAACGCGTTACCTGGCCGACTTTGGCGCGACCGTCGTGCGCGTCGAGTCCAAGAGCCGCCTGGAGACGCTCCGCCTCTCCCAGCCTTTCAAGGACGGAACGCCCGGCCCGAACCGCAGCGGCTACTTCTCCAACTACAACGTCAACAAACTGGGCATCACGGTGCATATGGGGCGTCCGGGCGCCGCCGACTTCGCCAAGCGCCTCGTGCGCTGGGCGGACGTGGTTACGGACAACTTCACGCCGGGGACGATGGAGCGTTGGGGTCTCGGCCCCGACGCGTTGCGCGAGGTCAACCCGCGCGTCATCACCTTCACCGCGTCGATGCTTGGCGGCGGCGGTCCCCGATCGGCGCAGCCGGGCTACGGCCCGGTGCTCACGGCGCTCGCGGGCTTGTCGCACCTCACGGGCTGGCCCGACCGCGCGCCCTCCACCCCCTACGGCGCCTACACCGACTTCCTGCTGCCGCACCTCGCCGTCGCCGCCATCGCCGCCGCGCTGGACAAGCGCGCGCGGACGGGCGAGGGCTCGCACATCGAACTCTCCCAACTAGAAGGGTCGCTCCAGTACCTTGCGCCCGCGCTGCTCGACGCCCAGGTCAACGGACGCGCGCCGTCGCGCCAGGCGAACGCGGACGCGGCGATGGCGCCGCACGCCGTCTACCGCTGCGCGGGGGACGACCGCTGGTGCGCCATCGCCTGCGAGACGGACGAGCAATGGGTCGCTCTCGCCGCGCTCATCGGCCGCCTCGATATGGCGGCGGACGCGCGGTTCGCCACGCTCGCGGCGAGAAAGGCGAACGAGGCGGCGCTGGACGCGGCGGTGGAGGCGTGGACGGCGAGCCTAGCGCCCCACGAAGTGATGGAGCGCTGCCAGCGCGCAGGCGTGCCCGCGGGCGTCGTCCAGACCTGCGAAGACCTGTTCGCCGACGCCCAACTCCAACATCGCGGCCATTTCGTCCGCCTCGATCACCCCGAGATGGGGCCGCACGCCACGGACGGCAACGCGTTCGTCCTCTCCGAAACCCCGGCGCGCTACGTCCGCCCCGCGCCGCTGCTAGGGCAGCACACGCGCCAAGTATGCCGCGAGGCGCTGGGCATGGCCGACGACGAGATCGACGCTCTCTACGCCGACGGCGTCTTGGAGTAGCCGCTCCCGCCCCGTTACCCTGTGCGGGGCGTCAGGCCGCACGCCTCCGCCAGGGCGGCTTGGTGCTCGGCGAGATCGAAGACGGGGTTGAGCAGCATCGTCTCCGCTCCCGCGTCGGCAATCTCCTCGATGCGCTCGGCGACGATGCGCTCCGGCCCCCAGATGCTCACGCGCGCCGCCATCGCGTCCGTGCCGTAGTACGCGCCGAACCACTCCTTCAGCCGCCGCTCAGCGCGGGCCGAGTCATTGTCGATGGCGACGTACACGCGCTTGGCGATGGGAAACGCGGCAGGGTCGCGCCCCTCCTCCTCAAGCATCGCACGCAGTTTGGGCAACTGCTGTTTGAAGTCGTCCACCGAGGACGAACCCGCGCCCATCCAGCCGTCGCCGAGTTTTGCCGCGCGCCGCAGCGCCGCGTCCGCGCCCGCGCCGAACCACAGCGGGACCCCCGGCCGCTGGACGGGCTTGGGGTTGATGGAGACGCCGTTCAGCCGCCACAACTTCCCCTCGAAGACCGCGTCGTCGCTCGCCCACAGCGCGCGCATCACGCCGATGCCCTCCTCCAAGCGCAGCAGGCGGCGGTCGGTGGGCATGCCCTCGACGCCCGGCGCAACGTTCGGCCTGCCCGCGCCAACTCCGGCGATGAGGCGCCCGCCCGCAACCTGGTCGAGGCTCGCCAACTGCTTGGCCAGCTGGATGGGGTCGTGTCGCGCCATCACCAGCACCGACACGCCGACGCGCACGTGCGCTGTCAGCGCCGCCGCCGTCGCAAGGCTCACAAGCGGCTCCAGCGAGTCCGCCCGCCCGAACTGCTGCTCCTGCGTCCACAACGAGTCGTAGCCCAGCGCATCCGCGTCGGCGGCCACCTGGCGCATCAGCGCGCGGTCGACGGCGCCGCCGGTGAATATCTGCGGCACGGGGAATCCGATACGCGCTTTGTCTGCGATGGCCATAAGGGAGCGCCTCCTGCCGGGCGGGGTAGGGGAGGGCCGCGCCCGCAGCCCTCGCGCCTTGTTTACAAGGGCGGCGCGGGTCGGTCAAGGTGGGGAGAGCTGCGCCTCGATACGCCCGGCATGTCCGCCTGGGGGAAATTTTCGTGAAAATGTGTTCCAAAGTGTCACATCTACGGCGGAGCGCCCCGCCGAGGCGTAACAGATGGGTGTCACCCGTACGGCGGGCTATGTGGCATTGGCCGGCGTTGGCGTTACACATACGGACAAGGGCCTTGGCCGCCGGCGCGAGTTGGCGGAGAAGGCCGGAGAGGAGCAGCAGGATGAGCGCGCGTGTGTCCATAGGGAAATGGTTTCACAGGGATGCGGCTTGCGCAACGGACGAATGTCATAGGAGCGACTTGCTTGCCAGCCCTGCCTCCATCGCCCGCGTCCCGTGGCGGGCTAGCTCTGCGCCAGCCGCCCTCCTACTCGGGAGGCGTATGACTATGGTCATGACCATGGTATGCTGCGGATATCCTGCGCACGGAGGCGGCCGCGATGACCACTAGTGGCGAGCCGAGCGGCTCCCGAACCATCAAGGCGTCCGAGTTCAAGGCCAAGTGCCTGAAATTGATGGACGAGGTGGCGGAGACCGGCGGCGAGATCATCATCACCAAGAACGGCAACCCCGTCTCGCGGCTCACGCCCTACCGCAAGAAGCCCGGCTTGTGGTTCGGCGCCGAACGGGACAACATCCGGATACTAGAGGATGTCGACCTCACAGAACCCATTGACGTGGAATGGGAGGCGGAGACCAACCCCGACAGGGTGCTCAACCCGTGATGCTGCTCGACACCCACGTCTTGTTTTGGTCATCTTTCGGCAGCAGACGGATTGGCCCCCTATGCCGCCGGCGAATCGAGCAGGCGAGGAGAGAGGCCAACCTCGCGGCATCGGCGCTCTCCTTCTGGGAGCTCGCCATGCTACAGGCCAAAGGGAAAATCGACTTCCGCGGGGACGTGGCGGCCTGGCGCGCCAGACTATTGGTGCGCGGCCTCGTCGAGATTCCCGTTGACGGAGAGATAGGCGCGAGAGCCGCGCTCCTCCCCGACCTCCACGGCGACCCGGCCGACCGCATCATCGTCGCCACCGCCCAAGACGGCCACCAACTGGTCACGGTGGACGACCGCATCCTGCGCTGGGGCGGCAGCCTCGACCGCCTAGACGCCCGCGAGTGATTGTCCCTCGACGCCTACGCCACCGCTTGACCCTGGCGCGCAAGCAATAGGAGAGGGCGCTGGCGATTCCGTAGCGGAAATCCGAGCCCCGCATGGTGTGAGCTAGGCTGACGAGTAAAGACATGCCAATACCCGAACGCATACTTGGCCAATGGAGTCACCCAAGCGCAGCAACGGCCTCCATACAAGCCCACGTGCCCATACGAGAGGCGCTTACCGCATATCAACCCCTTCGCGAATTCGGCTACAAGGTTTTCCTCCAGGGTTCCTACAAGAACGCCACAACCCTCAGCAAGGACAGCGATGTCGACGTAGTCATTCGCTTGCAGTCGAGCATCACACCTCGCGTGACGGCGCTCACAAGCGAGGCACTCCAGGCGAGCACCACGCACAAGGATGCGCTAGCGCGCTGGCGCTCATTTCGCAGGATGGCACTAAAAGCAATGAAGGCAGAGTACGGAAACACAGTGCAGAGTGGCCGCAAGTCCATCAAAATTGCGAAAGGCAAATTGCACGCACCTGCTGACTTGGTCGTCACACTCCAATGCGGCGATGGCATCGCATTCTACCTACCCGACGAACGCCGATGGCTGGTGAGCTACCCTCAACAACATCATAACCGAGGGGTAAATAAAGAACAAAAAACCAACAATGAATACAAGCGCACTATTCGCATGTTTAAGGCAGCGCGAAGAGAGATTGTCAACAAAGGAAAGATTGGCAAACAGACTGCCCCCTCTTACTTCATAGAATGCCTCCTCTATAACGTTCCCGATGAGCTTTTCCGCAACAGCTTAGCCTGGCGATATCAACACATCGTGAAGTGGCTACGCCAGGCTGACATTAACCGATTCAAATGTCAGAACGGCAAGATATCGCTGTTCGGCAAGCAGCAAGAGCAATGGAAGATAGAGAACGCCCACGCCTTTCTTACCGCCTTACAGCGCTTGTGGGACGAGTGGCCTGCTGCCGCTTGACACCCCAGTGTTTGGAACTAGAATGCGCGGCCTAGTCTTTCGGCGCGGCTTGCGCCGCCAAAGGAGCGCCTCGTGTCCGTAACCGACGAACTGCTGCAGAACAACGCCCGCTACGCCGAGGCGTTCGACAAAGGCGACCTTCCGTTGCCGCCTGGGCGGGGACTGGCCGTGGTGGCGTGCATGGACGCGCGGCTGGACACGCACAAGCTGCTCGGCCTCAACGAGGGCGACGCCCACGTCATCCGCAACGCCGGCGGCGTGGTGACGGACGACGCCATCCGCTCGCTCACCATCTCCCAGCGCCTGCTGGGGACGCGCGAGGTCATCCTCATCCACCACACCGACTGCGGCATGCTCACCTTCCGCGACGACGACGTGAAGGACGCGATCCTCGCCGACACCGGCCTGCGCCCCTCGTTCGCGCTGGAGGCCTTCCCCGACCTCGACGACGACGTGCGCCAGTCCATCGCCCGCATCAAGGCGAGCCCCTTCATCCCGGCGAAAGACCAGATTCGCGGCTTCGTCTACGACTGCGCGACGGGGCGGCTGAACGAGGTCTCCGCGGCCTAGCGCGCTCGCCGATGCCCCGCGACATTAGCGCCGCCGTCGACCTCATCCACGAACTGCTGGAGGGGTCGTACCGCCTTATGCGCCAGGCCTGCGACGGCCTCTCCGAGGAGCAGGTCTACTGGCAGCCCGCGCCCGAGTCCAACTCCATCGGCTGGCTCGTCTGGCACATGATGCGCCGTCGCGACTACTACTCCGCCGTCTGCTACGGAGAGGCGCACGTGTGGACGGCGGGCGGATGGGCCGAGCGCGTAGGACGCGCCCCCGGCGACACGGGCTACGGCGACGACCCCGAGCAGGTGCGCGCCTTCTGCCCTCCGTTCGAGGCGGTGCTGGGCTACGCGGAGGCGTGCCAGCAGGCGGCGCTCGATCGCGTGGGGCGCCTCACGGCTGAGATTCTGGACAGGGAATACCTGCTGGACGCGGGGCGCGGGATGCAGCCCGGCTGGCGCACGCTGCGCCCGATGGTGAACGACGGCGTGAACCACGCCGGGCAGATCGGCTACATTCGTGGGATACTGTCCGGGAGGGGCTGGCAGGGGTACTAGGCAAGCCCGTCCCCCCGGAAACCTCTTTTCATGCGCGCGGAGGAGACGGGTCGCCTCACCCTGCGCCTAGCCGCGCCTCCGCTTCCGACGCCGCTTCCGACATCGCCCCGGCCAAGTCGTCTAGCCGCGCCTCGCGTGCGGGCTCTAGGTAGAGGAAGACCACCTCCTTCACGCGCTTGCCCGTCACCTGTTCGACTGCATAGGCGTACGCTCCGCCTTGCAACCGGTAGCGCGCCACCGCCTCCGACGCTTCCTGCGCGCTCACCGAGTCCGTCTTGTAGTCCACCACCACGAGGCCGTCGGGCTCCTCGAACAGCAGGTCGATGAAGCCGTGGAGCGAGCCGCCGCCTCTCGGCGCCGCCACGGGCGCCTCGCGCCACAGGCGCGCCGAGGCGACGGCGCGTTTGACGATGGCGCTTCCCACCGCCGCGCGCGCCAGCCGCGCCACGTCCGCCGCCCGGCGCGGTATGCCTTCCGCCGCCGCCTGCCCTCGCGCCCGTTCGTCGATGTCCGCCCCTGTCGCCAGGTCGATGGATTGGAGCACGGCGTGCACGGCGCGTCCGAGCGAGGTTGCGGCGCGCCCTTTGCGCCACGGCTCGGCGGCGTCGGGTGCGGATTCGTCTTTGACGGACGGATCGGGGGCTGCGGCCTGCTCCCCTGTCTGTTGTTGGCCGAGGGCGGTTGCAGCGACGTAAGAGGGACGCCCCATCTTGGCGAACAGCGCCTTGCGCCGCTGCGCCCATTCGTCGCGGGCGTCGAGGGAGTGTTCGGCGGCGGCGCGTTCGGTCAATGGCGCGGATGTGGGCTGGACAGGCGGTCGGGGCGCCGCGTCAATGGCGATGGGCTGCCAGAGGTGCGGCGCGTCCGCCAGGTAGCCGGAGATGAGGGCGGCATTCGAGTTGGCGCTCCTCTTCGCGGTCCGCCGCAGGCTGACGACCAGATGGTCTCGCGCGCGAGTGCACGCCACGTACAGCAGGCGCACCCGTTCGGCGTCCGACATCGCCTGCTCGGCCTCCGCCGCCGCTTCGTAGCCGGGCGTCTCGAACCGCCGGTCGGTGTACCCGAACCCCACCTCGACGCTGCCTTGCGCGCGGTCGAAAAGCGCCTTGTCCGGGCGTCGCCGGGGTTCGGAGTTGATTCCTGTGAGGATGACCACCGGAAACTCCAGCCCCTTGGACGCGTGGATGGTCATTATCCGCACTGCCTCCTCGTCCGATTCGGGCACGGGCGCCTCCGTAACCCGCGCACCCTCGCTCATCTGATCCTCCATCCATTCGACGAACCCGCGCAGCGAATTCCCGCCCGCCGACGCGAACTGCCGCGCCCGCTCCACGATGAAGCGGTAGCGCCGCCACTGCTCCCGCATCCGCGGCTGTCCGGCCGCCGCCTCCATCAACTCGCGCTCGCGCACGAAGCGGTCGATGAGCGCGCCGGGCGGCTCCCAAAGCCGCGATTCGTGATACGCGCGCAGCGCCGCCAGCGCCTCCCGCACGGCGCCGTCGCCACGCTCGTCCTGCGCCTGCGTCGCGTCGAAACTTCCCCGCGCCTCGTAGTGCCGCAGCAACTCGATATCGCTGCATCCGAACGCGGGCGAGCGCAGCGCCGCCGCCGTCGCCACCGCGTCGGACGGGTCGTCGATCGCCTTAAGGCAATTCAGCAGATCGCGCACCTCTTGCGTCTGGAAGATGAGCGAAGCGCTCTCCAAGCGGTAGGGGACGCCCTGCGTGACCAACTCCTGCTCCAAGATTCCGATCCCCGTGCGCGTCGGCCTCAGGATGCACACGTCCGCGTAGCCGACGGGCCTGTAGGTCTGTTGGCCGCACTCCTCCGTCCGTTCGCGGTCTAGCGTCTGCCACGGCTCCTCCACGATGCGGCGCAGCAGCGCGGCGATTTCCCGCGCCTCCTGCCTGCGGACGCGCTCTATCCCGCCCTCCGTCGCCTCGTCGCCCAACGCCCACACGTGCGGCCTGGCGCCGCCTCCCAGGCCGCCCTCCCAGCGCGGCGTCATCTCCTCGTAGCGCGCCTGGCGGAAAGCGCCTGCCTCTCCGCCGCCGTCCTCGTCCGCCATCCATTCCGTGAAGACGTGATTCACCCAGTCCACTACCGGCGCGTGCGAGCGGAAGTTCTGCGTCAGGCTAAGCGCCCGTCCGCCCGCCCGCGCCATCCGCTCACGCAAGCGCTCCATCTGCGCAACGTCCGCCCGCCGGAAGCGATAGATGGACTGCTTGGGGTCGCCCACGACGAACAGCTTGCCCCGCTCGGGAACCACTCGCTCCCACGCCGCCGGACGCTCGCCGTCCGGCGTTCCCTCTTCGACCTGTTCACTGAGGAACATCGCTATCTCGGCCTGAATCGGATCGGTGTCTTGCACCTCGTCGATGAGCACGTGCGAGAAGCGGCGGCGGAAGTGGTCGCGCACGGCGACCTTGTCCCGCAGCAGGTCGCGCGCCCACGTCAGCAGGTCGTGGAACTCGGCGCGCCCCTCGTCACGGCGTGCGGCGGCGTAATCGCGGGCGAATGCGCGGAGGGCGCCGAGCAGGGCGCCGAGGGCGGCGGCGCGGACACGGTTCAGTTCGTCCGCGACGGCGTCGTGACAGTCTTGGAGCAGCGTCTTCAGCGCTTTGCAGGCGTTCACGCCCGTTACGTCGTCGGTCTGCCAGTCGGACTGATTGCCTCGGGTCTGGCGCAGCGGAAGGAGGTTTTGCAGGAGGCGGTAGGCGGGAAGGGAGCCGGACCTGGCCTCAGCGAGCCTGCGCATAGCGGGCGCCTTGCTTTGGACGTGGGCGTAGAGGCGGTCGGCGTCGGGTTGGTTGGCGAATTCGCAGAGGCGTTCGGCGCTGGGCCACTCCGCGAGGAGGCGGCGGACGGTCTCGGTCGGGTCTGGTGCGGGAGAGGTCGGCAGAACCGCGCCTTCGAGATCGGTGTAGTTGCGGTGGAAGTCCAAAGCCAGGTCTTTCAACTGGTTGAGCATCCGGTCGGGGCCGCCGAGCGTGAGCGCGACGCCCAAAGGGTTCGCCAGGGGCGAATCCTCGTTCAGCGCAGCGTCCAACCACGCACTCCATCGCTCGTTGAACCTGAGGCTCGCGCCGATCTCGTCCGTCGTCTCGAACGCGGGCGGCAGCCCCGCCTCCAGTGGCCGTTCGTGCAGCAGCGCCGACGCGAACGCGTGCAGCGTCTGAATCGCCGCCTGGTCGAGGTCGGACAAACCTTGCCGACAGCGCTCCCGCTCCGTTTCGCTGAGGTTCGCGTTGGACGCCGCCTGCTCCAACCCCTGCCGCACCTTGTCGCGCAGTTCCGCCGCCGCTGCCTCCGTGAAGGTGATGACCGCCACGCGGTCGAGCGTCGCCCGTTTCGTCTTCACCAGATTGACGACGCGGGACACCAGGCTGGTCGTCTTGCCCGTCCCCGCGCTCGCCTCGACGAACAGCGTCTCGTCCAGCGCTTCCTCGATTTCGACGCGCACGCCGCTGTCGGCGGGAACGAACCCGCCCGCGTCCTGGGAGTTTGCCGCCGCGTTCATTCGCCCGCCTCCTCCCCTTCCTCTTCCACGCCTGCGAGCTCGAGGTAGTCGGCCAGCAGCGCGTCGCCCTGCTTGCGCTCCCACGCCTCGGCCCGTCCCGACGGACAGAGCGAATTGAAGTCGCAGTAGCGGCAATTGTCGTGTTCTCCCTGCCGCAAAAGCCCCGGGTTCGCGGGGAACGCGCCGCTGCGTATCCCCGCCGTGATGGTCGCTAGGCCGTCGTCGAAGCGCTGCCGCGTCTCGGCGTCGCCGATGTCGAAGTGGCCTGTTGGCGCAAACTCGAACCCGCCGCCCGTGGTGACGAACCAGTAGGCCGCCTCCACGCGCTCCGCATCCGGCGCCAACTCCCGCGCCGCCAGCGAGTACACGCCCAACTGCAGCCGCTTCCCCTTGTCAATGGGATCGTCGTTCAGCGCCTTGTAGTAGTCGGCGCGCCCCGTCTTGTAATCCAGCACCAGGGCGGAGCGCCCGTCCGCGCTCACGTCGATGCGGTCGATGTATCCCCGGAAGCGGACGCCCGTCGCGTCGTGTGCGACGGTGAGGCCGTCCTCCCCCATGTCGAACCCCGCTTCCACCAGCACGCGCCGCGTCCCGTGCTTGCCCCGAAGACCCGCGTCTTCTTCCAAGAACGTCTCCAGGTCGCCGAGGATGTTCTGCTTCTCGATGCTCCATAGCAGCCCTTTGCCTGTAACGCCGCGCCGCTCCGCGCTGCGGAACTCCTCCTCCGCGATCTCTCGCAGACGGCGGCGGCTTTGCTCGCTCCATTCCTCCCCGGGCGGGGGCAGCCTCCCCGCCGCGTCCGCCTCTTTAACGAACCGCTCCAGCACCGTGTGCATCAGCGACCCGCGCTCCAGGGCAGTGATGGAAACGGCGTCCTCCGGCGCGTCCAACCCGCTCAACCGCAGCACGTGGCCCAGGAAGTAGCGGAACGGGCAGGTTGCCCAGCTCTCCAGGCTAGTGGCCGACATCGCCGACTCACGCAACTTGCGCTCGAAGACGCCCTCAGCCGCCGCTGCCGACAGGTTGCCGTCGTACTCCGTGAGCGCGCTCCCGCTCCGGCCATCAATCAGAAGCGCCGCTCTGCGCAGTGTTCCCTCGCGCGCGAACGGATGCTCGCGCAGGGGCAGATTCGCCCGCCGCCAGCGCAGCAGCCGTTGCAGCGCGTAGTCGTGGCGGTCGGCCAACGCCGAATCCTGCGCCTGCGTCAAGGCGTGCTCCGCCGATTCGTCCACGCTGAGCCACGCCCTGTCGCGCAGCGTGGGCAGCGTCTCGCTGTCCACCCGCGAACCCTCAAGCGCCGACGCCTGCTCCAGCAGCCACCGCGATGGGTACGCCTTTCGCTGGGAGCCCGGGTCGGCCAGCGGATACGACATCTCGCGTTGCTCCGACGTAGCCAGCGCAGACAGGTAGTCGTAGCGTTCGGCGGCGACGCGTTGTGCGAGCCGCGATTGGCCGCCCGCCGCGTGCCAATCGTGCTCCGGCAGCAGGGGGTCGGGCGGGACGGCGGGCGGCATCCCGCCCTCGATCATCCCCACGAACCACACGCGATCGAACGTCATCCCCGCCGCCGAGCCGACGCTTGACACGAACACTCCTTGTCCCGTCGCGCCCTGGTGACCAACGGGAACGCGCAGCGCCTCCGTTACCGCCTGGCGAAACTCGCTCAGTTCCGTCCCCCTGCCGATGGAGTCGGCGGCGCGCAGTTCTTCCAACGCGCGGGATGCTTTGTCTCGCACCGCCTCTTCCTGGCCCGGCAAGCCGCGGGCCAAGTAGCGGTCGAGCAACCGCACCGCCCAATCGCAGAACGCTGCCCACGAGCTGCCTTCCGCAGGCGGCTCGACTGCCTCCGCCAACCCCTCGACGAACGCCAGCGCCTGCTCCGCCTCTCCCGCCTCGGCGCGCATCCGTACGGCGCGCGCCTCCGAGACTCCCTCGCCTTGTTCGCCTCCCGCCGCGCTCGCTCCTTGTGATTCGGCGTAGAAGGTGAGCCGACTCCGCCACTGCTCCAACCCGCCGACTACTCCGGCGCGCTTGGTGATAGCGTCCCAGCGGCTCGGGCTGAACCCCGCCCCCCGCAGGTTGGGCGGGCGAACGGGGCAGCCCGTCAGCCAAGCCATCACATTGGCGCGTTCGAGGCTCCCGTCCGCCAGTTCGAGCAACCCCAGCAGCGCCCGCCCCACGCCTGTCCCCGCCACCGTCTCGCGGTCGGGCCCCGCCGTTGGTATGCACGCGAACCGCAACTCCTCGAGCGCCAGCGACGCATACGGGCGCTCTATGCGGTAGAGCACCGCCATCCGGTGGAACGGCACGCCTTCCTCCGCCTCTTGCACGATGCGCCGTATCACCCAGCGCAGCTCCTCGTGCGCCGTCGGCGCTACGTGCAGCCGCGCCTCGCCCGGCGGCAGACCCGGCGCCGCGCCTCCTCCTCCGTTCGCCGGCTGAGGCACTCCGAGCGTCGGGCGGAGCGCCTCGGCCAGCGCCCGCGACGGCTCGTCCGCGTCATCGTCCCCGGTGAGGCCGATGAGCGCGGAGCACTTTCCACCCTGGGCCAGCGTCTCCATCAGCCGCCGCTCCCCCGGACTGACGCTGTGCGGCAGGTAGAACAGAATCGCCCCCAAGTCGGCCAGGGCGGTCGTCTCTCCGCCCTTCACTGCGTCCGCCGCCGCGTGGGCGAGGTCTTCCGGGTCGTACCATTCGGTGCTTATCTGGCGGCGGAAGTCGCTATGCAGGCGCGCCACCTCTCCCTGCACGCCCTGCTGCTCCTCCAGCCTCGCCGACACGTCCTCCCCCTCGCGGCGTAGGTCGGCGAACGACGCGCGCAGGCTGGTTAGCGTCGACGAGTGCGCGCTCACGCCGCCGAGCGCTCCGCCCCGTTCCGCAAGCGCTGTCCTGAGCCAAACGCTCTCCAGCAAGGAAGGCAACGGCTTGCGCCCCGCTCGCGCCAGCGCGCCGCCGCCCAGCAACTCCGCCAGCACCGGAAGGATGATGAACCGCACGTTGGCGAATCCGTCCCGCCCGAGCTCCTGGCGCAGGCTCAGCCCGGCGTACTGCGAGGGCGCGACGACGGTTACGGGCGCGAGGGGGTCGCTGCCCTTGACCTCGCGCACCAGGTGCCAAAGTTCGCCCTGGAGCGCGCGGGACTGCCGATCGACGATGAGCATGTGCGCTAAGCCTACGGCAGGGCGCCGCCGCTGACTACGCCCCCCGCCGCGCCGCGCCGGGCGGGCGTTGACGCTGCGCGCTGGCGTAGTATCGTATCGGCATCCGCGCCCTTGCGGGGCGTAAGATCGTTCGCAGGAGAATGTCGCTATGGCCACAGCCACGCTGACCGAAGCCGCAACAAGCAAATACGCCGACACCGGCGCCGTCTCCAACAACATCCGCATCCACTACAACGAAGCGGGCACGGGCGCGCCGGTGATCTTCCTGCACGGCAGCGGCCCCGGCGCCTCGTCGTGGAGCAACTTCGCCAGGAACGTGGGGGTCTTCTCCGAGAGCTACCGTTGCCTGCTGATGGACCAGCCGGGCTACAACAAGACGGACACCGTAGTCATCGGCCCCGGCGAGACGCGCTCGCAGGTCAACGGCAACGCAACAGTGGGGCTGATGGACGCCCTCGGCATCGAGAAGGCCAACTTGGTCGGCAACTCCATGGGCGGCGCCACCGCGCTGAGCGTGGCCGTGGACTTCCCTGACCGCGTGGACAAACTGGTGCTGATGGGCTCCGGCTCCGGCGGCGGCGCCAACATCTTCAGCCAGTCGCCCACCGAGGGCAGCAAGGTGCTGAACGAGGTGTTCGACGATCCCTCCGTTGCGGGCTTCCGCAAGCTCATCAACATCATGCTCTACGACGGCTCCCAAGTGCCGGACGAAGTGTTGGAGCAGCGCTACCAGGCCACCGTCGGCAATATGGCGCACGTGGACGCGCGCGCCAAGTCCAGCACGGCGATGCGGGACATCAGCGCGCAACTCCCGGGAATCGCCGCGCCCACCCTCATCATCCACGGCCTGCAAGACCGGGTAGTGCCGTTCGAGAACAGCCTGCGGCTGCTGGCGGCCATCCCGAACTCGCGGCTGGTCGCCTTCCAACGCTGCGGCCACTGGGCGCAGTACGAGCACGCGGCGGAGTTTAACCGCATCGTGCTCGACTTTCTCGACAACAACTAGGGGCGTGCGAGGCGTAAAAGGTAGGGGCGACCGGCCGGTCGCCCCTACAACGTGCCGCCGCCAAACCTCACAACGCCTTCGTCGGGACAGGTTCCCAACCTGTCCCGATCAGATGGCGCGCATGCGGGCTAGGCGTTGCTGCTCTTAAGCAGGCCCGCGCCGTGGATGACGAGCCAGACCACCCAGAAGAGGTAGATGCCCCGCGCGATGGTGGTCGAAATCGCGGCGGTCTCGGGGAGGACGATGCCCACCGTGAGGCTTGCGGCGCTCACCACCGAGACGGCGGCGATGAACAGGGCGCCTATCCTGTTGAACTCGCTGCGCTGAGCCGCGCCGAGCGCGAAGCAGAGGAAGCCGAGGGCGACCAGCATGGTCGAGAGAAGGGTGATTCCCGCTTGCACTAAATAGACGGGCTCCATCGCCTCGACCGCGCCCGCGGCGCCTAGGTCGGTGTTGGCGAGCACGTGTTGCAGGCTCAAGCCGGTCACCCAGCCAATGACGCCAACGGCGAGGGACATGAAGCCCAGGCCCATCAGCGCGTCGCCGCGGCTCCCGTCGCGCAACCGGCTTTGCGCAACGTACAGGCCGTAGAGGGTGACGACGAGCGCGACCGGCCCTATCAGCGCGGCTACGTGCGTGAGGGTGGAGTTGGACGCGAGCGCGGTTATCTGCGCCACTTCGTCGGTCGACTCCGCCCTGTCGACGAGCAGCACGCCCGGCCTGACGAGGAAGAAGACGAACGACACGATGGGGCCGACGACGAGCGAGATAGCCCCCAAGCGCTCCACGGAGTTCGTTGCCATAAGGCGCCTCCTGGTAGATTGCGGCCTTCCTTCCAGCATGCAGCCTACGCACGCGCGCGCCGATTTACATCGTCTTTGACGCGCATGCTGCGCCGCGCCTGGGCAGGGCGGAGGCAGCGAATCGGGGCGGAGAGCGCTGCTGAAACTAGGGACGGGCGACCGGCGGCGCGGGCTATCATCAAGCGTCTTCACAGCCCTTCCGTCTTGGCGGGTGAGACCGGTCGCCATGCTCGCCTTCCTGCGCCCCAGTTCGACGCTCACGCAACACGACGTGGAGAGCGGCCTGCGCCTGATGACGCGCGAGGGCGTGTCGGCGATGACGATGCACAGCGTGGCGAGCGGCGGCTTTATGGCCGCCTACGCGCTCGCGCTGGGGGCGAACAACTTCCAGATCGGCGTGCTGGCGGCGCTCCCCTTCTTCACGCAGGTGATGCAGCTGCCCGCCATCCTGCTGATCGAGCGCTTCCGTATGCGCAAGGCGCTGGGCCTCCCTTGCTGGTTCGCGGCGCAACTCTTATGGATACCGGCGGGCGCCGTGCCGTTCCTGCTCGACGCGCCAGGCGCTCCGGCGGTGGCGGCGCTGATCGGGCTGCAAGCGCTCCGCGGCCTGTTCGCGCCGGTGTGGGTTACGGCTTGGACGAGTTGGATGCGCGACCTCGTGCCGCACCAGGTGCTGGGCGCGTACTACGGGCGGCGGTTGGCGGCGATAACCATCGTCGTCTCCGTCGTGAGCCTGGCGGGCAGCGTGTTCGTGTTTGCCTGGCAAGAGTGGGCGCCCCCGGAGAGGAAGGTGTGGGCGTATTCGTTCCTGATTATCGGAGGCGCGATGACGTTCGGCTTGGCGGGGCCTGTGTTCGCGTCGCGGGTGAAGGAGCCGCTGATGGCGGCGGCGCGTCGATCGGAGCAATCGGCGCTTGCGGTGCTGTTGGAGCCGCTCAAGGACAAAAACTTCGCTCACCTAGTGCGATTTCTATTCCTGTGGAGCCTGGCGGCGAACCTCGCGACCCCCTTCTTCGCCGTCTATATGCTCACGACCATCGGATTGCCGCTGTATGCGGTCATCGGGTTCACGGTGCTCAGTCAGTTGACGACGGTGTTCTTCGTGCGCGTGTGGGCGCCGATGGTCGACCGAATAGGGAGCAAACCGGTGCTGTCGCTGTCCGCTTCGCTCTACACCCTGGTCATTCTAGGTTGGGTGTTCACGACCCATCCTGACCGCCATTTCTTGACGCTGCCGCTGCTCGGCCTGCTGCACTTCTTCGCGGGCGCGGCGGTGGCGGGAGCAACCGTTACGATGAGCACGCTGACGTTGAAGTCGGCGCCGAACGACAAGGCGACGCCGTTCTTGGGCGTGGCCGGGGCGGCGGCGAGCATCGGCGCAGGAATGGGGCCAGTGCTCGGCGGGCTGATGGCCGACTACTTCTCGGTCCGGATGCTGCGCGTGGACTTCAGCTGGGCATCGCCTAGCGGAGTGCTGGAGTTGCCTGCAATTGCGCTGGGGGATTCGATTTCCTGTTCGTCGTCGCGTTCGCGGTGAGCGTGATGTCGCTGAATATGCTGGTGGCGATGCGGGAAGAGGGAGAGGCGCCGCGCGACGTGGCGTTGGGCGAGCTGGCGGCGCGCGCGAATCCGGTGGCGCGCGCGGTGTCGTCCGTGCCCGGCCTGGGCACGGCGCTGACCTTCTTCTACGGCTACCTGAAGCGCGCGCCAGGCGCCGACGTGGCGCTGGGCGTTACGGCGTATCAGCTGGCGGCGTCGACGCAGGCCGCCGTGGAGTCCGCCGGCAAAGGAAGGGTGCTGGCGAGGGAAGTGGCGCGCGTAGTGGGCGGCGCGTTGGAGGTGGGCATGGTGGAAATGGGCGTGGTCGCGGAGCATGGCGCGGAACTGGCGCGCCATGCCACGCGCGGCGCGGCGCACGCGCGCGGCACGGCTGCCGGGCAGATAGGCAGAGTTACGCACGGCGCCGCGCTGGGGACGACGCGAACCCTCACCAGGCGAGGCGTGCCCCTCACGGTTGCGCTGCGTGGCGTAGGACGCGGGGCGGTGCAGGGCGCTATCGAGGTCGGCGGCGACCTGGGCGAGGCGGTGGCGGAAGCGGCGGCCGCAGCCAGGCAGGCGGCTGCCGACCGGGGCGCTCCGGTCGGCGAGGCTGTCGCCGCCCTCACGGCAGGCGCGTTGGAGGCGGCGCGGAACGAGGGAGATGTGGCGCTGCGAGCGGTGCGCCGCGCGCTGGAGGCGGGAATGGGCGTGGACGACGACGCGCCCCCGCGCAGGCGGTGATGCGCGTAGCGCCCCGGAGGTGTAGGATGCCGCTATGAGCAACGCCAAGTCCCAAAACCGCTGGTACGACGTATTCCACACCGATTGGGGATGGGTGGCCGCCATCGGCTCCGAGCAGGGCGTGCGTCACACCTCGCTCCCGGAGGTCACGCCCGAGCGGGCGCTCGACCACCTGGCGGCGCCAATGGCGAAAGAGCAGCCGGAGCACCGCCCCGGCGCGTTTGCCGACCTCCACCGCCAGCTCGACGAGTACCTGGCAGGGGAGCGGCAAGCGTTCGACGTGCCGCTCGACCTGGAGGGCGCCGCCCCCTTTCACCGCCGCGCCTGGGAGGCGTGCGCCTCCGTTCCGCGCGGCGAGACGCGCACCTACCGCTGGCTGGCGGAGGAGGCAGGCAATGTCCTAGCGTCGCGCGCGGCGGGGCAAGCGATGGCCAAGAACCGCGTGCCGCTCCTCATCCCCTGCCACCGCGTGGTAGGCAGCGACGGCGGCCTGCACGGCTTCGCAGGCCCCGGCATCGGGATGAAGTCGCGCCTGTTGGAGATGGAGGCGCGCTAGCCTTCCTCCGGGCCGCGCCCACACTCCACATCGTCGCTCCCGCGCAGCCGGGAACCTCGACGCGCAACTTGTCGAGCTTGCCAGGGACTAGCATCGGCAACCGCTTTCGTCTTCCCATCCCCGCTATACGGCGTGGCTGCCAGCGAGCGCAGCCGCACCAGTCCCTGTCGTCGGGGCCGGTCTTGCGGTTGCGGGGCGCCGAACGTCGAGGCTCCCGCGCCTGCGCGGGAACGACGGATAGAGGACGGCGTTAGCCCGTGGAAACCGTCACTGCTTCTTGCGCGCCGAGTAGTTCGCCGAGGCGCGCCGCCAGGTCGTCGCAGTACTCCGTCTTGATG
>CAZLKC010000008.1:28410-56965 GCA_964560025.1 uncultured Dehalococcoidia bacterium | reverse complement strand
CGACGCGCCAGCGCTTGCCCCCGCTGGCGATCACCAGGTCCACGTCGTCCATCCCTGGGAACTCCAGTAGCAACTGGAGCACGGACTTCAGCAGGAATGCGTCGTCTTCGGGGCGCTCCGTCTCAGTCAGATTGACCAACACCTTGCGTCGCTCGCCGCCTGCTGAGGTTGGCGCAGCGGGAGGGGAGGGGCTGGCGTGCCGCTTCGCGCCGTTGGAAAGGGCAGGGGCGGGCGGCTGAGGCGCGGCAGCGGCCGGCGTCGGTTCGGGAGCGGCGGCGGGGACGGGTTCGGGATGCTGATTCGCGCCGTTGGACGCGGCGGTTGGCGCGGGCGGCTCGAGTGTGGCGGTAGACGCGCCTGCGTCGTAAGGCGCGCCCCATTCGGCGACGCGAGGGAGCGGCACGTCGGCGAGGGCGGCCTCTTCTGCGGCGGGCGTGGACGAGAGTTCGTAGGGCGCGGCCTCGTCGCACCAGACGATAGGCTCCTCGCTGCGGCCCCGCCCGACGCGCCCGACGACCTGGACGAACGCCCCTTCCCGCCACAGCGGGGCGGTGTCCGGGTAGGCGCGGCTGTTGACGCCGACGTCGACGCTGCCGCGCTGCAAGGTGAGGACGACGAACGCGAGGCGCTGCTGCTGACGGTTGACGACGAACCGCACCGATGCCACCTGGCCGACCAGCAGCACCTTGGTTCCGTCCGTCCGCGTCTCGAAATCCTCGCGCGAGAGGATGGCGTCGGGCGGCGCTCCGGCGAAGAGACCGGAGAGGTCAGGTTCGCTGAAGGAGACGCCTAGGAGTTCGCGCTCCCATGCCGCCATCTCGCGCATGATAGGCTCGTCGGCGCGCTCCAGCTGCACGCGCGCCATAGGCGCAGGCGCCGATTCGCCCAACAGGTTGAACATCGTGGACTGCCCCGACTCACGTATCTGCGCCTCGCGCTGAATGAGGCGCACAAGGCTGTCTACGCTCGCGAGCAGCCCCCCGCGCGGGCCGAGCCTGTCAAGCGCGCCCGCGCGGACGAGGCTCTCAAGTGCGCGGCGGTTGGCCGCCCCGGAACCGGCGCGGCGGCAGAAGTCCTCGATCGAGGCGAACACGCCGCGCTGCTCTCTGTCCGCGACCAGACTCGCGACGGCGGCGGCGCCGACGTTCTTGACGGAGGCGAGGCCGTAACGGATGCGCCATTCGCCGTCGTCGCCGCGCTCAGGAGCGAAGGCGTCGGCGCTGGCGTTCACGTCGGGGGGCATAACGCGGATGCCCAGGCGGTCGCACTCGGCGATGGCCGCCGCGACGCGGTCGCCGGCGCCGTCGTACGCGTTCAACACGCAGGTCATGAATTCGACCGGGTAGTTGGCTTTGAAGTACGCCGTCCAGTAGGCCACCACCGCGTAGGAGACGCTGTGCGCCTTGTTGAAGGCGTAACCCGCGAACGGCTCGATAAGGTCGAACACCTGCTCCGCCACGCGGCGGTCGTAGCCGCGCTCGACGGCGCCGCCTACGAACCGCTCGCGCTCCTGAATCATCAATTCGCGGATCTTCTTGCCCATCGCCTTGCGGACGACATCCGCCTCGCCCAGGGAGTAGCCTGCGAAGGTGCGCATAATCATCAGCACCTGGTCTTGGTAGACGATGACGCCGTAGGTCTCGTCCAGAACTTCCTTGAGGGCAGGGTGCGGATAGGAGACAGGGGCGCGCCCGAACTTGGAGTCGATGAAGCGCGGGATGTGCTCCATCGGGCCGGGGCGGTAGAGAGCGACCATCGCGGCAAGTTCGCCCAGGTTCGCGGGCTTGAGCTCCTTGATGTAGCGGCGCATGCCCGGCGATTCCAACTGAAACAACGCCGTCGTCTCGCCGGAGGCGAGCAGGTCATAGGTCTTCGGGTCGTCGAAGGGCGTCTGCTGGAGGTCGAGCTCGACGCCGTGGCGGTCGCGCACCAGGGCGATGGTTCTGTCGAGAATGGTGTAGTTGATGAGGCCGAGGAAGTCCATCTTAAGCAGGCCCAGCTTGGCCACGGGGTCCATGGCGTACTGGGTCATAGCGATGCTGTCTTCGCCGCCCTTGATGGGGCGCTGCAAGGGCACGTGGTTGGTGAGCGGTTCGGAGGAGATGACGACGCCTGCGGCGTGCGTGCCCGCGTTGCGCACCGCGCCCTCCAGCTGCTGCGCCGTGTCGATGAGCGTTCGCAGCGTTTCGTCCCCCGCGTGCGCCTCGCGCATCTCCGGCGATTCATCCATCGCCTGCCGGAGGGTTACGCCTGGGCGCGTGGGGATGAGGCGCGCGATGCGGTCGGCGTCGGCGTAGGGGAGGCCGAGCGCGCGCCCCACGTCGCGGATGGCCGCCTTCGCCCCCAGCGTGCCGAAGGTGATGATCTGCGCGACGTGCTCGGCGCCGTACCTGTCCACCACGTACTGAATCGCCGCGTCGCGGCGGTCGTCCTGGAAGTCGAGGTCGATGTCGGGCATCTCCTTGCGCTCCAGATTCAGGAAGCGCTCGAAGACCAACTGATGCTCGAGCGGGTCGATCTCGGTTACGCCGAGGCAATAGAGGACGATGGACGACGCGGCGCTGCCCCGCACGCCGAACATGATGCGCTCGCGGCGGGCAAAGTCGGCGATGTCCGACACCACGAGGAAGTAGTTCGTGTAGCGCGTCTTGTCGATGACGTCGAGTTCGTAGGCGAGGCGCTCGCGCTGTTCCTCCGTGCCCTCGCCGTAGCGCGCCGTGAACCCCTGCCAGCTCTTCGCGCGCAGGTGCGCGTCCGGCGCCTCTCCGCCCGCCACGCGGTACTCCGGCAGGTGCAGCGTGGAGAAATCGAGCGCCATATCGACCGATTCGGCGATGCGCTCCGTCGCCGCCACCGCCTCGGGCAGGTCGGCGAACAGTTCCTCCATCTCTTGCGCGCTCTTGAGGTAGTAGGAATCGTCCGACATCTTGAGGCGGCGCTCGTCATGGACGTTCGTGTTGGTCTGGATGCAGACCATCAGGTCTTGGAGCGGCGCGTCGGCGCGATCGACGTAGTGCAGGTCGTTGGTCGCGGCGATGGGCACGTCGAGGCGCTCGGCGAGGTCGAGCAGCCCCGTGTTCAGCGGCTCCAGGAAGTCGAGGCCACCGTGGCGCTGGAGTTCGAGGTAGAAGCTGGGGAAGGTGTCCTTCGCCCAGCGCGTCCACTCCTCCGCGCCCGTCGCGTCGCCGTTGCGGATCAGTTGGGAGAGTTCGGCGCTGGGACAGCCGGACAGCACGATCAGGCCGTCGGCGTGCGTCTCCAGCAGGGCGCGGTCGACGCGCGGCTTGTAGTAGAAGCCCTCGAGGTTGGCGCGGCTTACGAGACGAACGAGGTTGCGGTAGCCCTCGTTCGTCTGCGCCAGCACGGTCAGGTGATAGGGCTGCTTGTCGGAGGGGTTGCGGTCGTGGCGGCTGCCTGCCGCGACGTAGAGCTCGCAGCCGATGATGGGCTTGATCCCCGCCTTCTCGCACGCCGCGTAGAACTCCACCGCGCCGTGCATCCCGCCGTGGTCGGTGAGGCCCAGCGCCCCCATGCCCAGCTCCTTGGCGCGCTCGACCAGGCGCTCCACGCGGCTGAGGCCGTCGATCATGCTGTACTCGGTATGGACGTGCAGGTGCGTGAAAGACATAGCAGCGGCGGCTCTGCGGCCTGGCGCCCATTATAGGGCGGGTCGCGGCGCTCACCAAGACCAATATGCCCAACTATTGGCGCATTCGCGGCGCCGACCCACACGATGTTGTAGGCGCGCGGCGGCGCGTCTACGAGGCGGAAGCGCGCTTGGCGGCCTGCTCGACCGCCTCGACAGCCCGCTCCAGGTCGGACTCGTCGTTGAAGTGCGCCGTGCTGAACCGGACGGCGGCGGGGAAGTTCACCGTGCGCGCGACGACGCGATGGTGCTCCCAGAGGTGCGCGACCAACTCGGCTGGTTCAAGGCCGTCCACGGCGATGGAGACGAGGCCGCAGGCGGTCTCCGGCGCCGACGGCCCGGTGAGGCGCACGCCGGGGATGGAGGTCAGCGCCTCCCTGAGTCGGTCGCCCAGCGCGTGCGTGCGTTCCTCGATGGCCGCCATCCCCAACTCTTCCGAGATGGCTATGCCCTCGGCGAACCCCGCGAGCGCGGCGGGCGCGTGCGAGGTCATCTCGTAAGGGCGCAGATCGCGCCCGCGTCCACGCTCGGCGCTTGGAGAGAAGAGCGGACGCAGGCGCTCTGCCTCCTCGCGGCGCACGAACAGCGCCCCCGCGCCCGTCGGCCCGAGCAGCCACTTCTGCCCGGATACGGCGTAGAAGTCGGCGCCTATCTCGCGCATATCGAGGCGCAAGTGGCCGCCGGTCTGAGCGCCGTCGTACAAGACTAGGGCGCCCGAGCGGTGCGCTGCGTCGGCAATCTCTCGCGCGGGCATGCGCAGGCCGCAGGTGTATTGGACGTGGCTCAGCGCCACCAGGCGCGTGCGGTCGGTCAGCGCGTCCGTAACGGCGGCGAGCATCCGTGCGGACGAGGCGTCGGCGGGGAAGGCGGCGCGCTTGACCACTACGCCTCGCCGCTGCTCCAAGACGGTTGAGGCTTGGGCGAGCGCCGGGTGCTCCAACTCCGCCGTTATCAGTTCGTCGCCCGGCGCCCAGTCGAGGCCGTGGAGGACGGTGTTCACACCCTCGGTCGTGCCGTGAGTGAGCGCCACCTCGTCCTCGTCCGCGCCGAGGAGGCGCGCTGCGGCGGCAGTGGCCTCCGCGCCGATGGCGCGCACGATCGCCAACCCGTCCGGCCCGGCGGGGCCGCCGTCGCTCTCCTGTTGCGCGGCGGCGGTCATGCGCGCCAGCACGCGGCGCGGCGACGGTCCTGCCCACCCCGTGTTGAGGTAGGTCATGCTGCGAGCGGCCTCGATGTCGTCGCGTAAGGAATGGAAGTCCATGCGACCATTGTATGCGCTCATGGGCGTTCGTCCACCAGGCGGGAGCGAGGCGCCGCCTGTGATACGCTCCTCGCGATGAATGAGCGAGTCGACGCAGATGCCTACGAAAGGGCGCTGCACCGCCTGCTGAGCCTGGCCGACGTAGAGCGCATGACGGGGCAGGACGCGCCGCGCCCCAAGGCCGACCTGTTGCGGATGCGCGAGTTGGCGCGGCGGCTGGGGGAGCCGCAGCGCGCGGCGCCGACGCTGCACGTGGCGGGCACCAAAGGCAAAGGTTCGGTGGCCAGCATGGCGGCCTCGACCCTGCGCGCGGACGGCCTGAGGGTCGGCCTGTTCACCTCGCCGCATCTGCACACCTTCCGCGAGCGCATCCGCATCGACGGCGAGCCGATCGCGCCCGGCCTCTTCGCCGGCGCGCTCGACGAGGTATGGGAGCACGTGGAGGCGATGGCGCGCGAAGGAGAGGCGCGCGCGCCGACCACCTTCGAGGCGCTGACGGCGATGGCGTTCTTGCTCTTCCGCGCGCAACGGGTGGACGCGCAGGTGGTGGAGGTGGGACTCGGAGGCAGGCTCGATTCGACGAACGTGGCCGACGCGGGCGTGGCCGTCATCACCTCGCTTAGCCTCGACCATACGAACGTGTTGGGCGGCAGCATAGAGCGCATCGCGGCGGAGAAGGCGGGTGTCATCAAGCGTGGCGCGCTAGTAGTCTCCGCGCCCCAGCCGCCCGAGGCGGACGCCGTGGTCGAGGCGGCGGCGGCGCGCCGGAGCGCCCGTCTGCTGCGTCTCGGCAAAGACGTTGCGTGGGAGGGGGGCGCGCGCGACTTGACGGGGCAGGACATCGAGGTGTGTACGCCCTCCCGCCGCTACCGCGCGCGTATGGCGCTGCTGGGCGAGCACCAGCTGGAGAACGCCGCCGCCGCCGTCGCCGCCGCCGAGGCGCTCCGCCCCGGCGTGAGCGAGGCCGCAGTCGCAGAGGGACTGGCCTCCGTGCGTTGGGACGGGCGGTTCCAGGTGCTCTCGCGCTATCCCTACCTGGTGGTGGACGGCGCGCACAACGTGGACTCGGTCGCGCGGCTGCGCGCGGCGGTCGCCGACTACCTGCCGCCGGGACGCGTCACCTACGTCTTCGGGTGCTCCGCCGACAAAGACCTGCCGGGAATGGCGGCGCGATTGGCGGGCGCCGCGTCGCGGGTGGTCGCTTGCGCTTCGCGGCACCCGCGTTCGGTGCCGCCCGACGCGGTGGCCGCGGCGTTCCGTGCAGCGGGCGCGGCGGCTGAGGCGCGCGGGACGGTCGCCGAAGCGCTGGAGGCCGCGACGGCCGGCGCGTCGGCGGACGACAGCGTGGTGGTGGCGGGTTCGCTCTTCGTGGCGGCGGAGGCGCTTCAAGCGTGGCAGGGCGTCGATGGCGAGGTGTACCCCGAGTTTCAAGCGCGCCCGGCGGCGCGGGCAGGCGCGCGCTGATGGCCGAGTACGAGCGCCGCCGCGTCGTAGTCACCGGGGTGGGCGCGCTAACGCCACTCGGCGAATCGGTGGCGGAGTTCTGGGACGGGCTGCTGGCGGGGCGCTCGGGCGTCGGCCCGATGACGCTGGCCGACCCGACCGACTACCCGTGCCGCATATCGGGCGAGGTGAGCGGCTTCGACCCCGAGCGCTACGTCGAGCGGCGCGAGGCGCGGCGGATGTCGCGCTTCTCGCAGTTGGCCATCGCCGCAACGCAAGAGGCCGCCGCCCAAGCGCGCCTGGACGACGGCGTCGACCCTGAGCGTATGGGCGTGCTGCTGGGCAACGGCAACGGCGGTTATCCCGACGTCGACGCCGCGATGCGCGTGCTGGTCGAGCGCGGCGGGATGCGCATCACGCCCTTCTACTTCCCGATGACACTGCCGAATATGGCGGCGGCCAACGTCAGCCGCGCGTTCGGCGCATTGGGGCCGTCCAGCACCGTAACCACCGCCTGCGCCGCCTCTACCCAGTCGATCGGGGACGCGGCGGAGATCATCCGGCGCGGCGCCGCAGACGTGATGATCACCGGCGGCGCAGAGGCGGGCATCAGCCAGCTGGGCCTGGCGGGGTTCTGCATTATGCGCGCGCTGAGCACGCGCAACGACGAGCCGGAGCGCGCCAGCCGCCCGTTCGACGCCGCGCGCGACGGGTTCGTCCCTGCGGAGGGCGCGGGCATCCTCATCGTCGAGGCGTTGGAGCACGCGCTCGCCAGAGGCGCCGCGCCGCTGGCGGAGGTGCTCGGCTACGGCGCCTCCTCCGACGCGCATCACCAATTCCAGCCGGACGAAGACGGGCAAGGCGCCGCGCGCGCCGTGCGCTGGGCGCTCGAGGACGCGGGCGTCAGCCCCGGCGAGGTGGACTACGTCAACGCGCACGGCACCTCCACGCCCCTCAACGACGCGTCGGAGACGCGGGCGATCAAGCGCGCGTTCGGCGAGCACGCGGCGTCCGTCCCTATCAGCTCCACCAAGTCGATGATCGGGCACGCGCTCGGCGGAGCGGGCGGCATGGAGGCCGTGGCGTGCGTGCAGTCAATCCGCACAGGGGCTATCCATCCAACCATCAACTATGAGACGCCCGACCCCGAGTGCGACCTCGACTACGTCCCGAACGAGGCGCGCCGGGCGGACGTGCGCGTCGTGCTGTCGAACTCGTTCGGGTTCGGCGGCCAGAACGCCTGCCTCGTGTTCGGCGCCTACGAAGGCTAGACGCGCCAAGTCCGCCGAGCACGGACAACTGCCCCGTGCGGCGCGGCGCCCAGTCTGCTATGATAAGGCCATGACAGCCGAACCCGCCTTGATCCTGTACACGCGCCCCGACTGCTCCTACTCCGACGCGCAGCGCGACGACCTGCGCGCGAAAGGGTTGGCGTTCACGGAAGTGGACCTCGCCCGCCAGCCGGAGCGCGTGGAAGAGGTCGAGCGGCTGACCGGCGGCGAGCGCATCACGCCTGTTATGGTGGAGAGCGGCGTCGTTACGATTGGCTTTCGCGGCGCAGGCTGAGAGTTCTAGAGGCGGGCCTGGAGGCCCGCGCGAGCAACGCGGCCCGGTGGTGTAGCCTGGTTTAACACACCGCCCTGTCAAGGCGGAGATCGCCGGTTCAAATCCGGTCCGGGTCGCCAGTTCGCTCCCCTGCCCTCTATCCGTCATTCCCGCGAAAGCGGGAATTTCGACGCGCCACCTCCCGAATCAACCCGGGATCAGCGGCGACAACCGCATTCGTCCTCCCTCTGTTCCTACGTGGCGTGGCCGATGGCAAACACAACCGCCCATGTCGTCGGAGCGGGCCTTGCGGATGCGGGGCGCCAAACGCCGAGATTCCCGCCTTCGCGGGAATGACGGAGAGAGGTGTAGGCGCCGACGCGCTAGTCGCCGATTGCCGCCGCGCCCGCAGCCGAGATGTCCTCGTCGATCTGGGCGGATGCGCCCCCCGCGCCTACGGCGCCGACCGTCTTGCCCCCGCGCGTTACGGGGACTGCGCCCTGCTGGTAGATGACGCGCCCGCCGTGCAGGTCTTTCACTGCCTGGAAGATGGGCACGCCCGCGCGCTCTTGCAGCGCGCCGCTCGGCTGCCCGTTCCACAACACCGTGGCCATCGCCTTGCCCACCGCCGCCTCCGGGAGGAAGGTGAAGTTCGCGTCGTCCATACGCGCGACGGCGACGATGCGCGCCTGGTCGTCGACCACCGCGACGCCGACCTTAACGCCCAGTTCCTCCGCCTTGGCGATGCTCGCCGCGATGGCCTTCTGCGCTTCCGCAAGTGTGATGCTCATAACGCCCCCCGATCGGTAGGTGAATGCCAGGGCAGGCTACCACAGGCCAGCGCCGCGCCTATCGACGCGGGCGGACGCGCGGACAGCCGCCTTTCATGAGACGCGCTGTGCCGCTGAGGTCTCCATAGCCACGTTAAGAGCAGGAGCAGCCGCCCTACCGCGCGATGGAGCCCAGCGTGATCCGCGCGATGTCCGGTTGCCCCGCCGCCGTAACGCCGAAGTCGCGCACGTAGGGCGCGACCAGCACGTAATCCCTCACGTGGAACAGCGGAATGATGCCCGCGTCGTCCATCAGCAGTTGCTCGGCCTGATGGTAGAGGGCGAGGCGCTGTTGCCGGTTAGTTTCCGTGCGCGCCTGCTCCACGAGGCGGTCGAACTCGGGGTTGGCGTAGCGCGCGTCGTGCGCGGAGGAATGGAGCAGCAGGTCGAGGAAGTTCTCCGGGTCGGGATAGTCGGCGACCCATCCGTAATTGAACAGGTGCTCCGCCACCGATTCGAGTTGGTAGTAGTAGACATCCGGATCGATCAGATCGAGGTTCACCTCGATGCCCAGCGCCTCCTCCCACGCGGCGAGCATGAATTGGACGTTTGCGGGCGCCTGGCCCTCGATGTCGACTGCAGAGAACGTGACGAATGGGAAGTCGTCGGCGTAGTCGGACTTGGCTAGCGTTCGCCGCGCCTGCTCCGGATCGTAGGGAATGCCGCGCAGGGAGGCGGAGTAGCCGGGCATGTCCGGCGGGAGGAGACCGACGGCGAGGGTGACGTCGCCGCCGTAGATCTCCTCGATGAGCGCCTCGCGGTCGAGCGCCATGCCGAAGGCGCGGCGGACGTTGAGGTCGTCGAACGGCGGGCGGGTGTTGTCCAGCACGACGAAGGTGGTGGTGAGCTGGTCGAACTCGTACAGTTCGGCGAGAAGGATCGGGTTCTCGCGCACGAAGTCGAGCGAGCCGATGCCGACCTGGACGGCGTCCCATGCGTAGGAGTGATACATATCGAGCGCCGAGGCGCCCGGCAGTCTAGCGATGGGCGAGACGAAATACTCGAGGTCGGCGGGCGCGTGGTATGCGTCGTTGCGTTGCAGCACGACGGCCTCCCTTGCCTCCCACAGCATCAATCTGTAGCGGCCTGAGCCGTTGATGGCGCCGCCGCGCCACCACTCCTCGCCCCGGCCTTCGACCGTCTCACGGTCTACGACTGCGGCGACAGGGTAGGTGAGTTTGGACAGGAAGTAGGTCTTGGGCGCGTCGATGGTGATGCGGATGGTGCGATCGTCCACCACCTCGACGCCGGAGACCTCGGACGCCTCTCCCTCGATGCGTTCGTGCGCGCCGACGATGTCGCCGAGGTAGAGGGCCGCGGTGTCGCTATGGAGTTCGGGATCGGCGGCGCGCTCGATGGAGTACTTGAAGTCGTGCGCGGTGATGGAGCGCCCGTCGTGGAAGGCGATTCCGTCGCGCAAGGTGAAGGTGTAGACCGTGCCGGTCACGTCCACCTCCCAGCGCTCGGCAAGGTCGGGTTCGAATTCGAGGTTCTCGTCGAAGCGCACCAGGCCGCTGAAGAGCGCCGTTACGAAGGGGTGCGAACCGGTCTCCCTGGCGATGGCCGGGTCGAGCGTGTTCGGTTCGCCCAAAGGCATGACGAACGCGCGCTCGCGCGGCACGCCGTAGGGAGAGGGCAGGAAGACGGAGAGCGAGTCAAGCGTCGTGGCGAAGGGGCCGACCCAGCGGTCGAACACGGCTTGAGACGCGTGGAGAACGACCGTTACCGTGAGCGCGCCGCGTTGGGCTACTTGCACACGCCTGACCAACGTCTCTCCGGCGCGCACGAACACGACGTCCGCGCGCATCGCCTCCGTCCCGTCGGCAAGGGAGGCCGAGCCGTGGCGCACGGCGTAGGCGCCGTCGACATCATCGGGCGTGCTGCGGCTGACGGCGGTGGCGAGACGGTCTTCGAGAGACACGTCGAGAGCGACGAACTCGGCCCGCAGCGTCAGGCTCGCGCCGGTATCGGGGTCGGAGAACGTCGCCCAAACGTTGATGTCCTCCGAATCGGCTTCCTCCCACGCGGAGGGATGGCGCAGCGAGACACCGAGGTCTCCGTTCAGCCAGGTAGAGAAGGCGACCGGGCCGAGCGGCGGCTGCGGAGTCGGCGTTGCAGCGAGTTCGGGCGCGATAGTGGGTGTAGGCGTCGAAAGCGTGAAAGGCGCAGGGGCGGTAGTGGGCGTGGGCGTCGCCTCGCCGCCGCTCGAGCACGCGGCGGCCAAAGTGAGCGCGAGCGCCGCGAGCGCCAGGGCCAAGCCCGTCTTGAACCGTTCGGCCAATGCCATCTTCACTTCCGCCAATTCGCCGTAGTTCAGAATTCTGTCCGGCCTGCGAGCGGCGCGGCGCCGCGCATCGTGAGCGTGGGTTCGCCGCGCACATACTACACGCAGCCTTTCTGCTCTCTCTCCGAGCGCGCGTGCCGCGGCCTCCCTTAAGGCGCGCCAGACCGCCTACATTTCCGCAGCCACGCTAGGAGCAGGAGCAGCGCAGCGACGCCCGCCGCCGCCGAGAGCAGCGCCGCGAACACCAGGTTGATAGCGCGAGTGAACTCGTCCACGTCGCTGGCGTAGCGGAACATACGCCCGGGCGCCAACGGACTGAGCGCCATCACCGCCCACGCGAGCGCGAGCAGCGCAGCCAGCCCCCCGCTCGCGGCGCCTAGTCCGCGCATGGCCCCCACCGAGACCCCGGCGATCGCGCCTCCGGCGAACGGATTGACTCCTCGCTCGCGCAGTTGCCTTAGGTAGGCCGCCCACTGCCACGCCGTTGCGATCGCCGCCGCTCCCGCGCCGGCAACGCCGTAGGCGAGCGCGTCGGTGTACATGCTGACGAACACGAGCAATGGCACGGCGGCGGCGAGGACGCGGACGGGGCGCGTCATCGTCGTGAACATCCAGCCGACCGTGGCGAGCGCGGCGAAGGCGTAGGCGAGCACGGCGAGCGCCAACGACGTGAGGATGACGCGCGGGTCTTGCGGCCCGCCCGCCACCAGCAGCAGCTCCGGCGCCGCGATGAATATCACCGGCAGCACGAACAGCGGCCAAGCGAGGCGCAGCACCTCCAGATTCGTCCGCATGTAGTTGGTGCGCGCTATCACCGACGCCATCAGCGTCGACTGCGCGATGGGCGGCACGATCGTCCCCAGCGACCCCATATAGAACGCTACGAAGTGCGACGCCTCGAACGGCGCGCCCATCCGCGTCAGCACCGGCGCGAAGGTGATGATCATGATGAAGTACATCGCCACCGGTGGCAGCGGCCCCGCCAGCACCGCCGCCGCCACGATCATCAGCAACAGCGCCACCAGCGCGTAGCCCCCGCTCACGACCTCGATGAGGTCGTCAAGCCGCGTGCCCAGCCCGGTGAAGAACATCACGCGCGTAACCAGCGCCAGCAGCGCCAGCGTCAGGCTCACCGCGCTCGCCGATATCGCCGCCGTCTTGGCCGCGTCCATCAGCACGCCGATGCGCGTCTCCACGCGCAGCACTACGCCGAGGATGACGGTCGTTACGAAGGCGTAGAACACCGCCGCTTGCAGTGGCTGATTGCTCGCCACCATCGCCACCAGCACGCCCACCGGCACGGCGCCCACCAACGCCGAGCGCATGAGCAGCCACGGAGAAACGGGAGGCGGCGCCTCGCCTGCTCCGTCGGGCGTCGTTAGGCCGTGCTTTCGCGCGTGGGCGACCAGGTGCAAGCCGATGGACAGGTACCACAGCAGCGCGGGCAGCAGCGTCATCACGATGATGAGCGCGAACGGCATATTCAGCAGGTTGGCCATGATGAACGCCACCGTCCCCAGCACCGGCGGCGTGATGGCCGCCCCGTTCGACGCCACCGCCTCCACCGCCGCCGCCATCTCCCCGCTGTAACCCGCCCGCCGCATCGCCGGAATCGTCACCGGCCCCGTTATCGCCACGTTCTGCGCCCCCGCTCCGGTGAACGAACCTGCGATGGCGCTGCTCAGCACCGCCCCCAGCGCCGCGCCGCCCGCCGTGCTCCGCGCCAGCTGACGGCTCACCCACGCTATCGCTGGCCCCGCTCCGAACGCCGTCAGCATCTGTCCCCAGAACAGCAGTAGCCAGATGAACTCCGCCCCGAGGCTGAACGGGTCGCCGAACATCGCGCGGCTCATCCGTATCTCGAACACGTAGGAGAAGTCGTTCTGCGGCCCCTGCAGCACGCCCGGCGCCAGGTGCGCGAAGAAGGCGTACACCCCGAACACCGCGCCCAGCAACGCGAACGCCGCGCCGAAGAAGCGGTACACGTAGAAGATGACGAGCGCCGCCAGTAGCGAGGTGAATATCCACAGCGCGTAGTCGTCCGTCCGCGACGGGAACGCCCGCGCCCACACCTGAAGGAAGTAGTAACTGGTGGCGAGGAAGCAGACGAGCGCCAAGCCATGCAGCAGCCAGCGCCCCGCGCCGCGCTGCCGCTCCATAAACCCCAGGATGACGATGGCTCCCACCAGCGCCATATGCACGCGCGAGGCGGACACGTTCGGCGGGCGGAACTGGTCAAGCACCTGCACCACCAGGTTCGCCCCGATAGCGATCAGCAGCCCCGCCTCCGCCAACCGAGACAGCCGCCCCGCCAACCCATACCGCGGCGCCCGCTCCGCCGACCCCCAAGCGTCGAGCGGCCTATCGTCGTTAGTGGATTGCGGCTCGGTCGACTTCATTCGCACCGCAACCATTATCACCTATGCCGCGCCCTCCATTGCGCCTGCCCTGCCGTCGGATAGAATCCGCACCGCCAACGCTGCTCGCTACAGGAGGGGACATGGCTGAGGTATCGGAGGACAGGTTCATCGAGGTGGGCGGGCGGCGGCTGCGCTACATCGAGGCCGGCGCGGGCGACCCCATCGTCTTCCAGGCCGGGCTCGGTTTCGACGCCTCCGCCGACCAGTTCGTCCTCGCTATGCGCATCCTGGGCGAGCGCTACCGCGTCATCGCCTTCGACCGCTTCGGATGGGGCTGGTCCGACCGCCCCGCCTCTGGCTACTCCTTCGAGGCGTGGACGGACTCGACCGTCGGCTTCCTCGACGCGCTAGAGATCGACCGCGCGCACCTCGTCGGCCACACCCTCGGCGGCTGGGTCGCCGCGTTGGTCGCGCACGAACACCCCGAGCGCGTCGGCAAACTCATCCTCGTCAACACGGCGGGGCTGAACCGCAACGCGCCCACGCCTCCGCAGAACTACAAGCTGCCCGACCGCGGCGCCGCCCGTCGCTCCCTCGAGAACACCTTCGGCCCCGGCTTCGATGTAACGGACGCGATGGTTGACGAGCAGATGGCGCGCATCGAGCGCCCCGGCATAGCGGAGGCCTTCACCGCCGTCCTCGCCTACGTGAACGACCCTGCGATGCGCCAAGCCTTCTGGCTGCCCGACCGCCTGCCGGAGGTGCAAGCGCCCACGCTAGTGGTCTGGGGCGCCGACGACCACATCATCGGCCCAGAGCACGGCCAGCAAGCCGCGGACCTCCTCCCCAACGGCAAACTGATCCTCATAGACCAGGGCGAGCACATCCCCCTAGCCCGCAAGCCCGAAGAGTTCTGCCGCGTGACGGCGGAGTTCCTAGGGTAGGGGAGGGATCCCCATAGAGCGATAGACGGGTAGAGACAGGTTCAAACCTGTCCCTACGGTAGAGGACGCTCCCGCTCCGCCCTCCCCGCCGCCAGCAGCGCGCCTATCAGCACCAGCCACGCGAAGAACGCAACTCCTATCACCTGGTGCATGACGGTCGCCGCGTCTATCCAGATGAACTGCATCCCGACGCCCACCAGCGCCGACGCCGGGGCGATGCGCCGTAGTGCGCCGCCGCTAGCCCATTGGCTCCGCGCCGCCACTACCAGCGCCAACCCTGCCGCCGCGAAACCTATCTTGCCGGTGAGCCACCGCAGGGAGGCGATGGTCTCGGTCGAAGAGTCTATGGCGGCGAGAACGGCGGTCTCGGACACGCTCGGCGTGGATGCGGCAAGGCCAAGCGCGCATAGGCCGGACGCGGCGGTGAACGCGCCCGACACGATGAACAGGTAAGGGACAAGCGGCGCGCCCAAGCGCTCTCGAACGCTCCACGCTCTCAGCAGGAACCACGCGGCGGCGAGCAGCGTCAGCCCCGATATGAGCCTCGCGGCGCCGCTGACGCTGTACATCGCCTTGTTGGCGGCGATGGCGTGCAGCGATTCGAGCAGGCTGGGCTGATCGGCGTCCGCCGAGACGCGGGCGTAGACCATCACCACCGTGACCGCCGCGGTCAGGAGCAGCAGCATCCCTGCGTTCCGCGCGGAGGAATCGCGCAGGGTCGCCTTTGGGGTTTCGGTAGAGTGGGACAGAGGGCTAGCAGGGATTAAGCGCCGACAGGTTGGCCGCCGACATGGTACTCGACCATCTCCGCCGCCTCCACCGCTTGCGCCACCAGCGCCTCGCTGTCTAGGTTGCGCTCCACCGCCTGCGCCTCCTCAACGCTCACCGCCGTTGAGGGCGAGCGCGGCACGAACAGCGAGCAGCAATCTTCGTCCGGTAGGATCGACGTCTCGTACGTTCCGATAGCCCGCGCCTGCTCGATGATCTCCGTCTTGTCCATCCCCGCTAGCGGGCGCAGCACCGGCAACGTCGCCGCGTCGCCCACGGCGGCGATGTTCGCCAGCGTCTGCGAGCCGACCTGCCCCAGGCTCTCGCCTGTAACCAGCGCCTGCGCCCCCTCTCGCCGCGCGATAGCCTCCGTTATGCGCACCATAAAGCGGCGGTAGGCGACGACGCGCAGAGGCCCCGGCGTAGACAGGATGATCGCGCGCTGCACGTCGGCGAACGGGACGAGGTGGAGGCGCGTGTCCAATTGGTAGGCGTTCAACGCCGCCGCCAACTCGCGCGCCTTCTCCCGCGAGCGCCCCTCGACCAGCGGGAACGAATGGAAGTGGACGAGCGTTGCGCGGCAGCCCCGCCGCATCATCCGCCACGCCGCCACCGGCGAATCGATGCCGCCGGACATCAGCACGGCCACGCGCCCGCCGGTGCCGACGGGCAGGCCGCCCGCGCCCGGCTCCTCGTCCGTCCATACGAACGCGCCGCTGGCGAACACGTCGACGCGGATGTTGAGTTCGGGGCGCTTGAGGTCGACGCGCGCGCCCGTTTCGTGCTCGACCAAGGCGCCGAGGCTGACGTTCATCTCGCGCGAGGTGAGCGGGAAGCGCTTGTCCGAGCGGTGCGCGCTGATGCGGAAGGCGCCGAATCGCCGCGCCTTGGCCATGCGGGCAACGAGGGAGGCGATGTCGTCGTAGTCGAGGTCGGCGCGGTAGACGGGGGTGAACTTGACCGCGCCGGGCGTCTTGGCGAGCGCCTGGCGCAGGGCGGGCCAGTCCGCGCCGTCCTCCAACGCGAGGCGCGCCACCAGGTGGTCGGCCTCCACGCTTCGCACGCCGAGGCCATCGGTCGCGCGGCGCAGATTCGCCGTGAGCGCCTGCATGAAACGGCGGCGGTTGCCGCGTTTGAGGGCGACCTCGTGGACGCGCACGAGCACATAGGGCGGCTGCTCCATGCCCTGATTCTAGCCGCTATAATCGCCTCGCCATGCAGCAACCCCAATTCGCGCCCGCCAGGGCGGAGCCCCTCGACCCCGAAGACCTCCTCGACCTCTACGCCGCGATGGTGCGCGTCCGCGCCCTCGACGAGCGCGTGTGGATACTGAACCGCCAGGGCAAGGCGGCCATCGTCGCATCCTGCCAGGGGCACGAGGCGGCGCAACTCGGCAGCGTGTGGGCGCTGCGCAAGCACGCCGCACGTCACTTCTGCTTCACCTACTACCGCGACATGGGCGTCTGCGTCGCCCAGGGGCTGACGATGCAAGAGGTGATGCTCGGATTCCTCGCTAAGGAGGGCGAGCCCATTAGCCGCGCTCGCCAGTTCCCTCTGCACGGCGCGGACGTAGGGCGCGGCTTTATGAACCTGTCCAACGTGGTCGGCTCGCACGTGCCGGAGGCCGTCGGCTGGGCGTTGGCGGCGAAACTGCGGCGCGAGCCGACCATTACGGCGGTCTACCTAGGGGACGGCGCCGCCAGCCAGGGCGACGTTCACGAATCGATGAACTTCGCCTCCGTCCACAACCTGCCCGTCCTCTTCCTGGTCGAGAACAACGGCTACGCCATCTCCGTGCCACTGCACAAGCAGATGGCGATTGACCGCGTCGCCGAGCGCGCCGCCGCCTACGGCATGCCGGGGGTGACGGTGGACGGGACGGACGTTGCGGCGGCCTACGCGGCGACGGCTGAGGCAGCGCTGCGCGCGGCGCAGGGCGGCGGGCCGTCGCTGGTCGAGTTCGACGTGGAGCGCTACCTGCCCCACACGAGCGACGACGACGATTCCACCTACCGCGCCCGCGAAGAGGTGGAGGAGGGGAAGAAGCGCGACCCGCTCGCCAAACTCCAACAGCGCCTGCTGGAGGAGGGCGTGCTCACGCCCGAGCGCGATGCCGAACTGCGCGCGGCGGCGCGGCGCGAGGTGGATGAGGCGACCGACTACGCCGAGGCCGCACCCTATCCGAGCGCCGCCGACGTGCTCGATCACCTCTACGCGGCGGACGGCCGCTAGATGCCCACGCTCACCGTCATCGAGGCCGTGCGCCAGGCGCTTCGCGAGGAGATGGAGCGCGACCCGTCCGTGTTCGTGATGGGGGAGGACGTGGGACGGCGCGGCGGCGTATTCCTGGCGACGCAAGGACTGGTGGACGAGTTCGGTGAGGAGCGCGTCATCGACACGCCGCTGGCCGAATCGTCCATCGCGGGCATTGCGATGGGCGCCGCTATGGCGGGGATGCGCCCCGTTGCGGAGATGCAGTTCGCCGACTTCATCTGGCCCGCGATGAACCAGATCGTCGGGGAGGCGGCGCGGGCGCGCTACGGCACCTACGGCGGCGTGCACGTGCCGATGGTCGTGCGCAGCCCCTACGGAGGACACGTTCGCGGCGGGCTGTTTCACTCGCAATCCGTCGAGGCGTACTTCGCGCACACGCCGGGGCTGAAGGTCGTCACGCCCGCCACCCCTTTCGACGCCAAGGGGCTGCTGAAGGCGGCGATACGGGACGATGACCCGGTGATGTTCCTCGAGCACAAGCGCACCTACCGCTCCGTCCGCGGCGACGTGCCCGACGGCGACTACGTCCTCCCTATCGGCGCAGCGGACGTAAAGCGGGAGGGGTCGGACGCGACCGTTGTCTCCTACGGCTTGACCGTCCACTACGCGCTCCAAGCCGCCGAGACGCTGGCCGGGGAGGGCGCGAGCGTGGAGGTGGTTGACCTGCGCTCCGTGCGCCCGCTCGACGCGGAGACGGTGCTGCAATCGGTGCGCAAGACCAACAGGGCGCTCATCGTCCACGAGGACAACCGCACAGGCGGCGTAGGCGCGGAGGTGAGCGCGCTCATCGTCGAGGGCGCGTTCGGCCACCTCGACGCGCCGGTGATGCGCTGCGCGGGGCTGGACATCCCTGCGATGCCCTTCGCCCCTACGCTCGAGAGCGCCTTTATGCCGACGGCGGACAAGGTCGCGGCGGCGCTGCGCGAACTGCTGGCGTACTAACGCGCCGCACGCGGCGCGACTTGCCGCTACCTGTCGCTTAAAGTGGTTGGGCGCTGTGCGCTGCCGCGCTACAATTCGACCATTATGCCAATCATCATCCAACTCCCCCAGGTAGGCGAATCGGTAACCGAAGGCGTCATCGGCAAGTGGCTGGTGGGCGTCGGTCAGCGGGTTGAGAAGTACGACCCCATCGTCGAAATCACGACGGACAAGGTGAGCATGGAGGTGCCGTCGCCCTACGCCGGCGCCCTCACGCGCATCATCGCCCAGGAGGGCGAAGCCGTCCCGATGGGGCAGCCCATTGCCGAGATCGAGATCGAGCACGCCGGCGCGGGCGACGCCTACGACGCTGACCAGCTCCTCGACCGTGAGGCTGAGCGCCGCAAGCGCATCGGCGAATTCCTTGCCGAGCAGGCCAGCGCCGGCCTCAAGATTGCCCCGCGCCCCAGCTTCGAACCCACCCCCGAACCGGAGCCGCCCTTCGACCGCGAGGCCGAGCGGCGTGCCCGCATCGGCGAGCTCTTCGTCGAGCAGGCCAACGCAGGGATCAAGATCGACCCCCGCCCTAGCCCTGAGCCGGCCCCCGAGCTGGAATCGCCTCTCGACCGCGAGGCCGAGCGGCGCGCACGCATCGGCGAGTTCCTCGAGGACGTGCGCGCCGTCGGACCGACAGGGTCGGGCGAGGGCGGGGCAGGACGTCCCGACGCGGCGCTAGCCGAGCCAGCCTCCGCGTCTACCGTCTCTGCGCTCTTGGGCGAAGAGGTCGACGAGGAAGCGCCTCCGTTCGACGGCAGCGGCGCCTCCATCGTGTCGCCGTTGGTGCGGCGCATCGCGCAGGAGCACGGCGTGGACGTCTCCCACGTGCCGGGCACGGGCAGGGACGGGCGCGTAACGAGGGACGACATATTTGCCTACCTCGAGGCGCAGCGAGGACCGGAGCCTCAGGCCTGGCGCGCGGCAGAAACCCCGCCCGCCCCGGCGCCGGAGGTGGAAGTGGAGTCTGAGCCGGATGACGGCTCGCAGAAGATCGCGCTGACGCCCACGCGCCGCGCCATCGCTGAGCGGATGGAGCGCGCGGGGCAGATCCCCTCCGCGTGGGCGATGATCGAGGTGGACGCGACCGGCCTGGTGGCCGCGCGCGACGAGCGCCGCGAGGCATTCGAGCGCGAACGCGGCGCGCCGCTCACCTACCTCGCCTTTGCCGCGCACGCGACGGCGCAGGCGCTGCTCAGCCACCCGTCGCTCAACGCGCGATGGGCGGGCGAGCACGTGAAGCAGTACCCGAGCGTGAACCTGGGCATCGCCGTGGCGGCGAACGACGGCCTCGTCGTTCCCGTCATCCACGGCGCGGAGCGGTTGGGCGTCGGTGACCTCGCCGCCGCCATCCACGCCCTCGCGCAGAAGGCGCGCGCGCAGATGCTCGACCTAAACGACGTGCGGGGCGGCACCTTCACGCTGAACAACACCGGCTCGCTCGGCTCCGTGCTCTCCGGGCCGCTCATCAACCACCCGCAAGCCGCCATTCTCACCACCGAAGCCGTGGTGAAGCGCCCTGTCGTAGTGGCGGGAGACGCCATCGCGGTGCGCCCGATGATGAATCTGTGCGCCGCCTTCGATCACCGCGTCTGCGACGGCGCTGAGGTAGCCGCCTTCCTCGCCGAAGTCAAGGCGCGCCTCGAGGTGCTGAGCGCCGACACGCCCAGCGCATAGGCAGTGGCCGACGAGGACGAACGGGCCAACGAGGAGGCGAAGCGCCGCCCGCGCCGCCTGCTCGGCCCAGAGAACGCCGCGTGGCGCAGGCGGCACGCCCGTCTGTTCGGCGGCGAGTACAAGCCGCACCCCGGCGCGGAGCCGCTAGGTCACGAGGGCGACGAGCATCACCTGTGGAAAGGTTCGCGCGGTTGGAAGGGCGCGATCACCTTCAACCTCTGGATGCTGGCGCTGGTCGCCATCATCTTCGCGGTGACCGTAGGCGTGCTCATGCTAGGCGGCGCGCTCTAGTCCCCTCTTGGCGCGAAGCCGCCGGGCGTGTCAACATCAGGGCATCCCTGCCACCGGAGTCCCTCATGCCCTCTCACCTCCCGCTGCGCTATGGCGCCAACCCGCACCAAGCGCCCGCGCAGGCGTTTACGGCGGGCGGAGGCGAGTTGCCGTTCGAAGTGGTCAACGGCGCGCCGGGCTACATCAACCTGCTGGACGCGCTCAACTCGTGGCAGTTAGTGCGCGAACTCCGGCAGGCGCTCGGTATGCCCGCGGCCGCCTCCTTCAAGCACGTCTCGCCCGCAGGGGCGGCGGTCGGCGTAACGCTGTCCGACTGCGCGCGCGACGCCTCGTTCGCCGGGGGAGTCGAGTTGTCGCCGTTGGCGTGCGCCTACGCGCGGGCGCGTGGCGCCGACCGCCTCTCCTCCTTTGGCGACTGGGCGGCGCTGAGCGATGAGGTGGACGAGCCGACGGCGCGCTTGCTGCGCCGCGAAGTCTCGGACGGGATCATCGCGCCCGGCTTCAGCGCCGCCGCTATAGAGTTGCTGTCGCAGAAACAGGGCGGGCGCTACTGCATGCTGCGCGTCGATCCCGCCTACGCCCCCCCGGAGCGCGAGACGCGCGAGGTGTTTGGCGTGACGCTGGAGCAGCCGCGCAACGACTGGACGGCCTCCCTGAACAACCTGGGCGAGGCGCTCACGCAGCGCACAGAACTGCCGGACGCGGCCACGCGCGACCTAGTAGTGGCGCTGACAACGCTCAAGTACACCCAATCCAACTCGATGTGCCTTGCGGTGGACGGCCAGGTTATCGGCGTGGGCGCGGGGCAGCAGTCCCGCATCCACTGCACGCGCCTCGCCGCCGACAAGGCAGACCGTTGGTGGCTGCGCCAACACCCCGCTGCGCTAGGGCTGCGCTTCCGCGAGAGGCTGGGGCGCCCGGAGCGGGACAACGCGGTGGACGGATTCCTGCGCGATGACCTGGTGCCTGCCGAACTGGAAATCTGGGCGCAAGCGTTCGAGGCGCCGCCGCAGCGGTTGGGCGCAGCGGAGAAGCGGGAGTGGATCGAGCGGCTGGACGGAGTATCGATGGCGTCCGATGCCTTCATTCCGTTCAGGGACAACGTCGACCGGGCGGCGATGAGCGGCGTGCGCTACGTCGCGCAGCCGGGAGGCTCGGTGCGCGATGAGGAGGTCGCGGCGGCGTGCGACCAGTACGGAATCGTGATGGTCGCCTCGGGAGCGCGGCTGTTTCACCACTAAGGGAGGCGGGATGATCGAGGGGCAGGCGGCGTGGCTCGGAACGGACGTGCCTTACGAGGAGGCGTGGGTGTTGCAGAAGCGGTTGGCCGCGCTGCGGAGCGAGGGGCGGATTCCCGACACGCTGCTGCTGTTGGAGCACGCGCCCGTCTATACGGCGGGGAGGCGCGCCGTCGCCGAGCACGTCGTCGGGACGCTGCCCGCGCCGCTCGTCGAGACCGACCGAGGCGGGCAGACGACCTATCACGGGCCGGGGCAGTTGGTGGGCTACCCTATCGTCTCGCTGCGCGAACACAGGACGGGTCCGCGCTCCTACGTGGATGCGCTGGAAGGCGCCGTCATCGCGGCGCTGGCGCGCTTCGGCGTGCGCGCGTGGTGCGAGCCGGGGCTGACGGCGGTGTGGACGGAGGCCGGCAAGATCGCGGCGTTCGGAGTGAAGGTATCGCGCGGGGTTACGCTCCACGGATTCGCGCTCAACGTCTCAACCGACTTGGCGCGCTACGCGTCGATCATCCCCTGCGGCATCGCGGATAGGCCGATTGCATCAATAGCCTCAGCGCTCGGAGAGGCGCCACCGATGGCGGAAGCGCGGGCGGCGGTTACGGAGGAGTTGGGCGTGCGCTTGGGTATCGCGTGGCGCGAGGTTTCGCCTCAAGGACTTTGAAGAGGGAGGGTGCCTCCCGCCGCACGTAAGTAAGCCAAACCTGCATCGTTCTTTTATGGCGGCGGTTAGGTTCGCTGCCTACGATGGAAAAGCGCAGCACCATCTCTATGCCCGCCTTCCGCGAACTCTACGCCCTGCAAGCCGTCGATCTGGAATCCGACGCGCGCAAACGCCGCCTAAGAGAGATCGCCGAGGCGCTGAGCGACCGCCGCGCGCTCGATGCGCTGGCCGCGCGGCTAGAGAAGGTGTCCGAGGCGGCTGGCGCGCTCGCCTCGCGCCAGCGCGAGTTCGACGACGCTATCGCGCAGTTGACGGAGCGCATCGGCCTCGCCGAGGCGCGGCTGTACAGCGGAGCAGTGGTCAACCCGCGCGAACTCCAGGGACTGCAAGCGGATGTGGCTCAACTCGGGCGGCAGCGGGATGCGCAGGAGTTGGCGCTGCTGGAGGTGTTGGAGGAACTCGACCCGCTGGAGAAGGAGCGCGCGGAGACGCAGGCGCAGTTCAGCGAGACGCGGCAGGCTTGGGAGGCGCGCCAAGAATCGCTGCTAAGCGAGCAAGGCGTGCTCGAGCGCGAAGTCGCCGACCTAACGGCTCGCCGAGACGCGCAGGCGGCGGCGCTTCCGCCGGGCGAGCTGGCGTTGTACGAGCAGGTGCGCGCTCGCAACGCGCAGGGCAGGGCGGCGGCGCGCGTCCGCAACGACACCTGCGAATCGTGCCGTGTGGGGCTGCCCCGGCGCGTAGTGCAGGAATTGCGCGCCGCAACGCACCTGCTGCGTTGCCCTAACTGCGCGCTCATCCTCATCTTGGAGTAGGCCAATGCGAGCACTCGGCTATCACCGGACCCAAGACGCGCGGGCGGGCGAAGAGGCCTTCGCCGCCTACTGCGCCGAGCATCGCCACATCCCTTACGGCGTGTTCGCAGAGCAAGAGGAAGACCAGGCGCTGACCGGCTTCCACGAGATGCTTCGCCGCATCGAGACCTCCGGACTAGGCTACCTCGTCGTCGTTCCCTCGGTCGAACACCTGGGCGCTTCGATCCGCGAGCAGGTCGAGCGCATCCTCGAACTTGACGCGCTGAACTGCGAGGTGGTGTGCGACGACCCCGAGACGCCCGACCCGCTCCAAGCCGCCGTTCGCGCCGCCAAAGGCGAGGCGGTTCCCGAAGACCGGCGCGAGCGCATCCGCGAGGGCATGCGCGCCAAGGCCGCCCGCGGCCTCGGCCTGGGCAAGCCGCCCTACGGCTACAAGGTCGCCTTCGACGGAACGCTCCGCGTCGCGGCGCAAGAGGCCGAGGTGGTGCGCGCCGTCTTCAGCATGTACCTGGACGACGACTTGGGCGTTCGCGCCTCCGCCGCGCGGCTCAACGCGCAGGGCATGCGCACGCGCAAGGGCCGCCGCTGGAGCATGGTCACCGTGCGGGACATCCTCCGCAACCCTGCCTATATGGGCGCCTACCGCCGCTTCGGACTCCGGATCCCCGGCGCGCTGGAGCCTATCGTCGCGCCCGCCGACTTTCGCGCCGTGCAGGAGAAGATGAGCAGCCGCCGTCCGGTGCGCAAGCATCCGCGCTCGCAGCCCTTCCTGCTGGCGGGGCTGCTCTACTGCGGACACTGCGGGCGGCGGATGATGGGCGTAACGCGCCGCCAAACGTGGAGCCGCAAGGATGGCGAGCGCCGCCGCGCGGAATACCGCTACTACCAATGCCAATCGCGCATCAACAACGACGCGTGCGCCTACCGCACCGTCAGAGCCGAACGCGTCGAGGCCGAGGTCGTCTCGCAGTTGCGCGCCGGTCCCGCGCTCACTGCCGCTCCGCCGCACACCAACGGCGAGGGCAACGGCGCGGCGCATCGGGAACGGGGCATGGACAGGCGCTACCTAGCGTCCGTAGAGCGGGCGGCGGCGGGAGGTATGACGATGGCGCAACTGCGCGCCGCCGTAGCCGAGGCCGGCGCCTCGCGCAGGGCGCCGCCACAAGCAGCGTCGAGCGGACTGACGCCGGACGAACAGCGGGCCAATCTGGCGCCGCAGGTATGGCAGGCGCTAACGCCCGCCGAACGGCAGAGCGTCCTCCGGGCGCTGGTCGCGCGGGTTACGCTGAAGGACGATGCCGTGCAGGTGGCGGGGCGGGGAACGTCCGCGCCCGAACAGGCGCTATAATTGAGATGGAGCCAAGGCGGCCGGGCGGTCGCCCCGGTTCGCCGGGGAGGAAAGTCCGGACTCCGCCAGGCAGGGCGCTGGGTAACGCCCAGGCGCCTCGTTCATTCGAGGCGACGGCAAGTGCCGCAGAGAGCAGTCCGCCGATGGCCCCGGTCTTTCGGGGCACAGGCAAGGGTGAAAGGGTGCGGTAAGAGCGCACCAGGCCGCGCGGTGACGCCGGCGCTGGTAAACCCCGCCCGGAGCAAGGCCGAATAGAGGGGCTACGCGCGCCTGGACGCGCCCCCGGGTTGGCCGCTCGACCCTCTCGGCAACGGGAGGGCTAGATAGATGACCGCCGCCCGCAAGGGTACAGAATCCGGCTTACAGGCCGCCTTGGCTCCACCTCCATCCCGCCGTTCCTGCCTCTTCCGTTCGCCCTCACGAAACTCGAAGAGCGCCCCGCCATCCCTCTGACATTTCCTTGTCACCTAAACAGAACATTCGTGCGATAATGCCCACTATGGACGCCAACACGCACTCCCCCTCCTCTCAGCCCGAAGATCTCCCCCGCGAGGCCGAAGCCTCCGCCTCTCAACCCCAGGCCCCTGTCCCAAATCGTCTCGTCTCCGTCCCACATTGTTCCAATCACCTCCCGAATTGCCTCATATCGTCCCACTCTCCGCCCCACGCCGCCGACTACCTCACTCTCCGCTGGGACGAAATCGGACAATCTGGGACGGGAAACAGAAGCGGCCTCTCCCGCAAGCAGCCCCTCGCGCTCCCCATCCTTCGCCGCCGCATCGCCTTGCCTCGTGAAGGCAGGTTTGGAGCCTGCTCCCGTGCCGAAGGCGGAGGGCGCCGCATACGCGTAGGGGCGACCGCCCGGCCGCCCCTGTAGCGCTAGCGTCTTACCGCAAGCGTTTGCCTCACTCGATGGCGAACACCGCTTGCACTGTGGCCGCCACCTCCAGGCTGCCGGGGATGACCGGAGTTGGCGCGCCGAAACTGTCGGCGGCGGCGAGCGGCTCGGCGCGTGCGAAGAGCGGGCTCGCGTAGGAGGTCTCGGCGAGGTGAACGAGTTGACCGCGCGTTACGCCCGCTTCGGCGGCGAACTGGTCGGCCTTGGCGATGGCGTCGCGGAGCGCCAGCGCGCGCGCCTCGGCCTCGGCGGCGGAGCGGTCCTCCACGTCGAACGAGACGCCGTCGATGCGCGTTGCGTCGCCTCCGGCGGCGGCAGCGGCGTCGATTACGGCGCCCGTGCGATCGAGGTCGCGCACCTTGATGCTCACGACGTTGTCGACGCGGTAGCCGGTGAGAACGCGCTCGGAGCCGCGCCCGTCGAGCCTCTCAACCCAGTCGTACTCCGCCTGGATGCTGAAGTGGCGCGTCTGAATGTCCGCGTCGGCGACGCCTTGGGCGCGGAGCGCGTCCAGCATAGCGGCAAGGGCATTGGCAGCGGTGGCGCGCGCCTCGGCGACCGTCTCGGCGTAGCCCTCTACGCCAAGCGCGAGAATGGCGACGTCGGCGCGGATCTCTACCTTGCCCGCGCCGTTGACCTGGATGCCGCTGGCGCCGTTCGCGCCTCCGGCGGAGGAGGGGGCGGTGTCCTGGCCGTTCGAGCAGGCGGCGAGGAGCAACGCGGCGATAGCGGCACAGAGGACGGCCAGCAGGAGGCGGGTGCGGGTGCGGATGTTCATTGGCTTCTCCTTGGCGGTTTGCCGGGCTTGTCGCAGGTAAGACGCGGCGGGCGGGCGAAAAGTTCCAGGTCGCCGCGCCGGAGCGGTCATAAGCGGCGGCGCGCAAGCCACGCGGCGGCGAGATGCGCGAGCGCAAAGGCGGCGGTGGCGAGGCCTGCGGCGGCGACCGCCCAGTCCAGCGCGCGCCACTCCCTGACGGGCTGAATCTCCGGCGCCGTAGGGGCGAGGCCCGGAGCGGCTTGCGCGTCCTTGCCCCCCTCCGCATCCACGCCTTCCGCTTCGCGGGCGGCGGATGGCGCGGACTCCGCCTCGCTTGCCCCGGCAGACGCAGCGTCCGGCGCTCCGGCGGCCTCCGGCGGCGGCGCGTCGTTCTGCGCGCGCTCGAAGGCGGTGGTGGAGAGCGTGGCCGTGGGCGCGCCGCCTTGCGGCGCCGTCGCGAAGTCGACCGCGATGAGCGCCACAAGGGCGATCGCGGCGGCGGCGGTCATCGCTTGGACGGGGCGGGGAAGGGCGGACGCGCGGCGCGGTTCCGGCGGCGCCGCGAGGGTGAAGGAGCGCGGCGCGGGAACCGGCGGCTGGCTGCGCAGCAGTTCGGCAAGCGCGAGCGTCTCGTCCCGCGCGGCCTGGCGCTCGGCGCTGTGCGCGGCGAGCTCGTCCAGGCGGCGCAGGCCGTCGGCGTCGAGGCGGCCGCTGGCGGCGTCCGTCAGCAGATCGTCGAACGGGTCGGGCTTTCGGAAGAATCGTCCGATCATTGGTCGCTACCCTCCGTTAGACGCGCCGAGGCGCCGGGAAGTTCCAGGTAGGGGCGCAGGAGGACGCGGAGGCGCTCCCGTCCGCGGCTGAGGCGCGACTTGAGCGTGCCGACGGGAACGGCGGCGACCGAGGCCGCCTCGGCGTAGTCCAGTTGCTGCAGATCGACCAGCGTAACGGCGAGCCGCTGATCGTCGGGCAGTTGCGCCACGGCGGCGCGGACGGCGGCGGCGGTTTCGGCGCGCTCGGCCTCGTCGGCGGGGCCGGGCTCGTCGACAGGCCAGACGCCGCCGGGATCGCCCGCCTCGACGATCGCGTCCAGCGATACGGCGCGGCGGCGGTGAGGCGAGCGCAGGCGGTCACGGGCACGATTGGCGACGATGGTCAGCAGCCACGCCGACAGGCTGCCGCCGCGGTAGCGCTTGATGTTGCGGTACGCGGCGATGAAGGCGTCCTGCGTAGCATCCTCCGCGCTCGCCGGATCGCGCAGCATGCTCAACGCGAGGTTGTAGACGGAGCGCTGGTGGCGCTCGACGATGGCGTTGAACGCGGCAAGGTCGCCGCGCTGAGCGCCGGCCACCCACTGAACCTCACTGTCGTCGTGCTGCGCGCGCTCGTTCAAGGGAACGCGGCCATTCTAGGGCGTGGCGGCGCGCGCTGGTATACTTCACGCGGGCGTCGTCGGGCGCCCTGCTGCTATGCGCTCACTCATCCGCGAGGCAATCGAGGCGCTGGCCATCGCCGTGTTCCTCACCCTCCTCTTCCAATCGGCTGGGCAGGTCTATCAGGTGCAAGGGTGGAGCATGGAGCCGACGCTGCACCACGCCGACCGCGTCTTGCTGAACAGGGCGGCCTACCTGCGCCTCGACGCGGAGCCGACCACGCGCCTGTTGCCTTGGATGGACGCGGAGCCGGGCGCGGCGTGGGAGCCGTTCGGCGGGCCGAGACGCGGCGACGTGGTGGTGTTCGCCTACCCGAACGCCCCGTCGCAGGTGTTCGTGAAGCGCGTCATCGGCGAGCCGGGGGACAGAGTGCGCCTCGAGCAGGGCGTGGTCTATCTGAACGGCGAAGCGCTAGAGGAGTCGTACGTGGAGTTCGGCGCGCACGAAACGCTGCCGGAGGTCGCCGTAGGCGACGGGGAGTATTTCGTGCTGGGGGATAACCGGCCGGGCAGCAGCGATTCGCGGGCCTGGGGAACCGTGCCCCGCGAGAACATCATCGGAAAGACGTGGCTCATCTACTGGCCGCCGGATCGATTGAACGTGCTGGAGAGCGGCGCCGCCCCGCCCTGGTAGGCTATGCAGTGCGCGGCCCTGTAGCTCAATGGCAGAGCGCCGGGCTTTTAACCCGGGCGTTTTGGGTTCGAGTCCCAACGGGGCCACCAAGCGCGTCAACCCGCTCGTTGCGTCCTTGCATGCACCGCACGCCCGTGATATTGCATCGCCAAGCAGGATGAGGAGTCGCCTCGTGAAAAAGCTGAGGTCCATCGGCGCGCTCGTTCTCGCGCTGACCCTTGCCCTAGCGCTCGTGGCCAGCGGCGCCGTTTTCGCGATACGAGAGGCCGCCCCGGAGATAGAGGCAGCAATCCCGCGCGCATCCATCGCTGCCCCCGACGACGACGTTGGAGACGATGACGAAGGCGGCGGTAACGACGACGAGGCCGCGACTCCCTACACGGACACCGGTGGCGTGGACACGCCTTCAACCGACAGCAACGGGATCGACACGCCCACGCCGACGGACAACGATGGGACGGACAGCGACGGGGT
>CAZLKC010000008.1:11014-28310 GCA_964560025.1 uncultured Dehalococcoidia bacterium | reverse complement strand
ACGGGATCGACACGCCCACGCCGACGGACAACGATGGGACGGACAGCGACGGGGTCGACACGCCCACGCCGACGGACAACGATGGGACGGACAGCGACGGGGTCGACACGCCCACGCCGACGGACAACGATGGGACCGACAGCGACGGTATCGACACGCCTACGCCGACCGAAAGCGGCGACAGCGACGACAGTGACTAGCGGAGACGATTTCTCCGCAGTGGCCGTGCCGCTCTATCCGGATGTCGCCTTTCCCGAAGACCCGGGCCTGAACGACTTGTCGATGCTCTTCGATGCAGAGTGGGTATGGCGATCGTATTGCTGCCGCTACGGGAGGCCGAGCGCCGACCCTCATCGCATACGAATCCGCCAATTCTCCCACAGCCTGGGCAGGGTCGCGCTCGTTAGCTATGAGGTGGAGTGGAGAGATGATGAGTACATCCCCTCGCAGCACTTAGCAATCAAGGTCGAACGAGACGCGCCTATCGAGATGTTTAGGTACCCGGAGGACGATTATCTGCCGGGACTGAGCCAAGCAGCCGATCCCGAAGGCGCCCTCAATCTCATGAACAGCTACGTGCTGGCAGTTCGCGCACGGCGCGCGAAAGTCGAACTGATTCGCTACAGGCCTGCTAGCCGCGCAGTGCTGCGCCACAGCGTGGGGCGAGTTCGATTCTACGCCAGAACCATGCAGCCCCATGCGGTTACGCCGCTGCTCGCCGCTCAAGAGGTAGTTGCGCAATCCGCTTTCGTGTTGCCTCGGCTTGCCGGATATTGGGTTGAAGGAGGGGTCGTATGGTTCTCGGAGATACCGGGCAAGAACCTGCGCCGGCGCATACAAGTTGGAACCGCCCCTAGCCCCGACCTGATCCTCGGCGGCCTCCAGACGCTCTGGAATGCACCCGCGCCGCCCGCCGTTCGCCCATTCAATCTGCAGGGAGCGTACCGGCGAGCCAAACGGAGCTTCGCGCACAACGTGCGCGACGACGGCGTTGCTCTGCGCAGCCTGACCGACGCGGTCAAGTCTCTAGACCCGTTCGTTCAATCGTGGCGCCCAATCGGCATCGCGCATAACGACTTCTACGATGACCAGATGTTGGTTCTGCCGGACGGCAGGATCGCGCTGGTGGACTTCGAAGAAGCAGGCCAAGGCGATCCTATGCTGGACGTGGGCAACTTTCTGGCGCACCTGCGATGGGAGTCTCGCTTCGGGCATAAAACGGTAAGCGACAGAGCCGGCGCGTATCACTGCCAGTTCCGCCAAGCGGCGCTCGAGCGCTTCCGCTGGACGCAGAGCGAACTGGCGTTCCGTGAAGCCGTCTGCCTGTTCAGGGTATGCACCAATGCTATTCGCCGCCCGCAGAGCGACTGGCGCGGCAGGGTCGAGACCGGGCTGTCGTTAGTCAACGAAACGCTAGGGTGAGCCGCTAGCGAGGACAGGGCGCGAGACGGCCGCTAGCCCATGCCTCCTCTGCCAGGCGCCCCGCCTCCACGCCGTTGACAATCCGGCTTGTGCGCCGTGAAGATAGGCGTGCGCTCGACCACAACCCCATACTCCGGAGGCGGCCAATGCCCAAGTACCTCTACCAAGCCAGCTACACCGACGCGGGAGCCACGGGCCTGCTGAGCGAGGGCGGCTCCTCGCGCCGCCAGGTGTTCGCCGACCTCGCGGCGGAGCAGGGCGGCAGCCTGGAGGCGTTCTACTACGCCTTCGGCAGCTCCGACCTCTACATGATCGTCGACCTGCCGGACGCGGTGTCGGCGGCGGCCATCTCGCTGGCGGTGAGCGCGAGGGGCGCCATTCGCATCAGCACCGTCCCGCTGCTGACCGCCGAGGACATCGACGCGGCCATCGGCAAGACGGTTACCTACCGCGCCCCAGGCGACTAGGGCAGCGCAGGCCGCAAGCGGCGCGCTCTTGCCGCGCGCCGCTTGCGGGTATTCCGCATGCAGGCATCTTGACATCAGGTTGTAAAGGCATCATGATGTCTGCATGCGAACCACACTGACGCTCGACGAAGACATCGCCGACTCCCTCAAGCAGCGGACGCGGCTGCTCGGCCTGCCCTTCAAGCAGGTCGTCAACGACGCGCTGCGCCAAGGGCTGTCGCCCTCTCCGGCCAAGAGCAGGCCCGCCTTCCGCGTTGCTCCGTTGCCCGGCGGGTTCCTGCCCGGCGTCGACCCGTTGAGGCTCAACCAACTCAACGACGAGCTGGCGGTTCAGGAGTTCACCGAGTAGGGCAGGGATGATCGTCCCCGACCTCAACCTGCTGGTCTACGCGTACAACCGCGGCGCCTCGAAGCATGTTCCGGCGCGCCGGTGGTGGGAAGGCTTGGTGAACGGCACGGAGCGCGTAGGCATTCCGTGGGCAGTGACGATGGGCTTCGTGCGGCTGCTTACCCACCGCGCCGTGTTGGAGCGCCCCGCAACGCCCGAGCAGGCGTTGGACTTCGTGGAGCAGTGGTTCCGCTACCCTCACGTCGCGCCCCTGAACCCCGGCGCCGAGCACCTGCTCCACTTCCGCCGTTCCCTCGCCGCCGCCGGAGTGGGCGCCAACCTGGTGACGGACGCCCACGTGGCCTCCCTAGCGATGGAGCACCAAGCCGAAGTTCACTCTAACGACGCGGACTTCGGCCGCTTCCCGGGCCTGCGCTGGCGCAACCCCCTGTAAGGCTGCCTGCGCAGCCCTCTTCGCTACCCTTCCTCCAACGGCTCCAGGTCCAGCGTGTCGCGCGCTCGATTCAGGATGGGTGGACTCTGCACCGAGAGAAAGCGCAGCGCTTCCGCGCCCGTCCGGACGCCGTGATATGCCCCCTTGGGGATGAGCACGCGGTCGCCTTCGCGCACGGGCACGTCCTCGTCGGCGACGCGCACGGTTCCCGAGCCCGCGAGGACGAAGAGGACGGTTTCGGCGAGGTTGTGGCGGTGAATCTGAGACGTGCTGTGCGGCTCCACGCCGACCACGTCGGCGCCGACGATGTCCTCCAACTTCGTGCCGCGAGCGACCTGGAGCACGTCGAACACGTCGTTGCGCTCCGATTCGGGGCGGGTAGGGGAGGTCACGCGAGGTCTTCCACGGGCGGGCGCTTGTCGAGCAGCCCCGCCTGCGCCTCGAAAGCGTGGCCTGCGCGCAGCACGGTAGATTCGTCGAAGGGGCGTCCGGCGAGTTGCAGGCCGATGGGCAGGCCGCCGCTGCTGAAGCCGCACGGGACGGACAGCGCGGGCATGCCGGTGAGGTTCATCGGCCCCATGAAGTTCTCGATCATCAGCACGGGCAGCAGGTCGTAGTCGGCGTCGCCCGCGGGCGTGGCCATCGTCGGCGTTGCGATGAGGTCGACGCGCTCCATCGCCTGTGCGTACTCGCGGCGCAGACGGCTGCGCGCGCGCATGCCAAGTTGGTAGTCGCCGGAGGTGAAGCCGCCGCCGAGCACGAAGCACGCGCGGGCAGTGTCGCCGTAGTCCAGCGGGCGGGCTTTCAGGTTTGGCTCGTGGTACGACCACGCCTCGGCAATCATGATCATCGAGTTGGCCACCGTCGCCCACTCCAGGCCTGGGATGCTGATCTCCTCGACGGACGCGCCCAAGCCCTCCAACGCGCTCAGCGCCTCCTCGAAAGACGCGCCCACCTCAGAGTCGAGTTGGACGCCGGGGCGCGCGATGTACTCGCGCGGAACGCCGATTGTCAGTCCGTCGAGGTCGCCGCCCAGCGCCGCCCTGTAGTCGGGAACGGGAAGGGTCGACGACGTGGGGTCGCCGTGGTCGTGCCCGGCGATGGCCTGGAGCACGATGGCCGAGTCCTCCACCGTCCACGTCATCGGCCCGCAGTGGTCAAGTGACCACGCGAGAGGCAGCACGCCGCGCCGGCTCACCCTCCCGTAGGTGGGTTTGAGGCCGACGATGCCGCAGTAGGCGGCGGGTATGCGGATGGAGCCCCCGGTGTCGGAGCCGAGCGCGGCCATGCACAGCCCCGCCGCCACGGCAGTTCCCGAACCGCTGCTGGAGCCGCCGGACGCCTTGGTGACGTCCCATGGGTTCTTGGATATCTCGTAGATGCTGGTGTCGGGGCCGCCCAGAGCGAACTCGAACATCGTGAGCTTGCCGAGCAGCACCGTGCCCGCCTCGCGCAACTTGGCCGTCGGCGCGGAATCTTCGCCCGGGACGCGCCCGGCGAGGACACGCGATTGGCCGGTGGTCTCGATTCCCGCCGTGTCGAACAGGTCTTTGAGGCCGATGGGCACGCCGTGCAGGGGGCCGCGGTAGCCGCCGTTCGCTATCTCCGCTTCCGCCGCCTTGGCGTCGGCCAGGGCGCGGTCGGCGGTGAGGGTGAGGTAGGCGGCGAGGACGCCGTCGAGCCAGTCGATGCGCTCGAGGTAGGCCTCCGTCAATTCGACGGGCGAGAGCTGCTTCGACTCGATGAGCGGCGCCGCCTCGCCGATGGTCAAGTAGTGGAGGGGCTTACTCGTCACGGTGAACCTCCGCGTCGGGCACGAACCGCCCCGCGACCTCTTCGTCGCTCAGGTCGGCCTCGAACAGCGGCGTGAGCGATTCGCGGTAGGAGGCGTACTGGCGTCTGAGCCTGTCCGCCTCCTGCGGCTGCAACTCCAAGCCCGCCAAAGCGAGCACCGAATCGAGCGCGTCCATAGCGCCTCCTCTCTCTAACTGACGGGCGGGCGCCGCCCCGACCAGGGCCGCGCCTGCTCGAACGCGGCGGACGCCCGCAGCACCGCCGCCTCGTCCGCGTGTTGGCCGATGATATGCAGACCGACGGGCAGACCCTCGCTCGTAAAGCCGCAAGGGACGCTCGCGGCGGGGTGTCCGCTCAGGTTGATGGGGTAGGAGAAGGGGGTGAATCCCCACCACGGCTCCACCGCTTGCCCGTCGATGACGGCGGGGCGCTGGCCGATAGGGAAGGCCGCCGTCGCCATCGTCGGCGTCAGCAGCAGGTCGTAGCATCCCACCGCCTCCTTGATCTCGGCGCGGAGCCACTCCAGTTCGCGGAGCGCGAGGGATATGTCCGTCCCCCGGAAGGCGAGGCCGCGCGCGATCTGTTCGCGCAGCGTCGGCGTCAGGTCATAGGGGCGCTGATGGTAATAGCGGGCATAGTTGGCGGCCATGTCGGACAACCAGATGGTCTCCCATGTGGTGAACACCCGCTCGTGGTCGATGGTGAGCGCCGCCTGCTCGACGTGCGCGCCCAGATCGCCGAACGCCAGGGCGGCGGACTCGGCGATGCGGCGCACTTCCGGGTCGACCGGCACGCTGCCCATGTCGGCGCTCCAGCCGATCCGCAGCCCCGCCACCCCGTCATCCAGTCCGGCGGTGAAGTCGGGCGACGGGCCGGGGATGGAGGGCGGGTCGGAAGCGTCGTATCCTGCCATAACGCTCAGCAGGATGGCGGAATCGCGCACGGTGTTGGACATCGGCCCGTTGCAGGAAAAGGGACGCCAACCGCCGGGCGGATAGTAGGGGCGGGCGACTCTGCCTTGGGTTGGCTTGATCCCGTAGACGCCGGACATGCTAGCGGGAATGCGGATAGAGCCGCCCCCGTCGGAGCCGGTGGCCAGCGGGTGCATCCCCGCCGCCAGGCCCGCCGCCGTGCCGCCGCTGGAGCCGCCGGGGGAGCGCTCTGTGTCCCATGGATTGCGGCATGGCTCACCCAGCATGTTCTCTGTCGTGGCAGAGTGGCCGAATTCGGGTGTATTCGTCTTGCCGAGGATGACGGCGCCTGCGTTGCGCAACCGCGCGGCGGTCAACTCGTCCTTCTCCGGCACGTAGTCCTTGTAGAAGCGCGACCCGTTGGTGGTGCGGATGTCGCCCGTCTCCGTCAGGTCCTTCACGCCCATCGGCACGCCGTGGAGAGGGCCGAGGCCGGCGCCTTGCGCGACCGCGTTCTCGGCGCTCTTGGCGTCGGCGAGGGCGCGGTCGGCGGCCACCGTCAAGTAGGCGTTCAGCTGCGGATTCAGCGCCTCGATGCGCCGTAGGTAGAACTCCGCAACCTCGACAGGCGAGACCTCTTTGGCGGCGATCATCTCGCGCCACCGCCACGCGGGGGTGAAGGCGTCCTCTCGTTCGCTCATGCGGCCTCCTTGGGTGCGCGCCAAGCGTACACGAACGGCGCGCGGCGCGCGAGGGCGAGCGGCGTTGCGGGGGCGGCGGGCGTTTGTTACGGTGAGGTGAACCTGCATGTCCTGGTAGGAGCATGCGCCATGTCGCACAGTTGGGTGACGCTGGAAGTGGACGGAGACCCGATGGACGTGTACGTCGCCCGCCCCGACGCGGACGGCCTCGCGCCCGGGGTGATCGTGATTCAGCACGCGGGCGGCGTGGACGCATTCATCCAGGAGACCTGCGATCGCCTCGCCGCCGAAGGCTACGTGGCTGCCGCGCCGAACCTCTACCACCGGCAGAGGGACAACATCCTTGGCGAGGTGGCGGACATGCCGCACGGCGCCGAGCGCCTCGGGCGGCTAATGGAGAAGCTGGGCAAGTTCAACGACGACGAGATAGTGCGCGACGTGCAGGCCACCCTCGATCTGCTGCGCGGGTACGACGAGATCGGTCCGTCGCCCATCGGCGTAACGGGGTTCTGCATGGGTGGGCGCGTGGTCTTCCTCGCCGCCGCGCGCCTGCCTGACCTCGCGGCGGGCGGGATGTTCTACCCCGCCGCTATGACGATGCCGTGGGGAATCGAAGGTCCCGCGCCCGTCGAGCAATCGGAGGCGGTGGGGTGCCCGCTCATCGGCTTCTTCGGCAACGACGATACGAACCCGACGCCGGAGTTGGTGGCGCAGATAGATGACGAATTGACCAAGTATGGCAAGGAGCACCGCTTCCATGCCTACGACGGCGCCGGCCACGCATTCATGGATTTCTCCAACCCGCTCTCCTACCGCGAGCACGCGGCGCAAGACGCATGGCCAAAGCTGCTCGCCTTCTTCGACGAAACGCTGAAGGGGGCGGCGGCTTAGGCGGGCGCAATGAGCAGCATCGTCGGCCTGTTCGCGGATCGCGGCGGCGCGGGCGCGGCTTGCCGTCTATTGGAGCAGGCCGGCTACGACCAGGAGTCGGTCAGCGTGCTCGCTCCGCCCGGCGGCGCGCCGTTCAGCCGCCCTACGCCACTGCTGCACCGGGGCGAGTCGATGCTGCGGACGGGGTTGAAGTGGGGTGTCGCAGGCGCGCTCCTCACCGAGGCGCCGTTCATCGTGCTCTTCTTCTTTCTGCCCGTGGACGGCGCCATCAAGGTGTTGATGCTGGTGTCGGCTTGGAAATTCGGCGCCGCCTTCGGCGGCTGGCTCGGCGTGATGTTCGGCGGCGAGCGCGGCCTCGACCAGGACGCGGCGGAGGAGTATGAGCAGCGTTTGGCGAACGGCGAGTGGATAGTGGCCGCCGAGGTGCGCCGCGGCCACCGCAGCAGCGCGCGCGGCGCGATGGTGGAGAGCGGCGCGTCGGAAGCGCGGGACATACGCGGCACTTTGGAGCCGCGCCGCCCGATTGCCCTTCTTCCCGTCAAACTCAAGAGCCGCCGACCTGTATGACCACTGAGCGCGGGGCGCCGCAGCGGCATCCTTCAGAGGGCGCCGCCCCCAGCCGATAGCGGCGCTTGCGCACAAGGAGAGACGCGTATGGCGAAGAACGGCTACAAAGTGATGGATTCGGACATGCACGTCGTCGAACCGTCAAATCTGTTCGACGAGTATCTCGACGCTCGTTTCGCGGGCCGCGCCCCGCGCATCTCCCGCGCGCCCGGGAAGCGCGGCGGCGCCTTCTTATTCGAAGGCAGCCGCCTGCCCACCTGCGACGTGGACAACCCGCACCGCATGTACGGGATGAGCAGCCGCACCGACGCCGCCACCCGCCCGATGCGCGAGCGCGGCTACGACGGCCCCTCGCAGTTGGAGGCGATGGATATGGAAGGGATAGACGTGGCGGTGATGTATCCCACTGTCTGCCTCTACATCCCCAACGGTCTCGACGGCGTGGACGGGCCGCTCTCGGCGGCCGTCTGCCGCGCTTACAACAATTGGCTCTACGACTTTTGCCAGGCGGACCCCGCGCGGATGAAGGTCGCCGCTATGGTACCTCAGCATGACCCGAAAGAGGCCGTGCGGGAGGCGCGCCGCGCGGTGCATGAACTGGGCGCCGTCGGCGTCTACATGCGGCCTAACTTCGTCAATGGCGTCACCTTCCACAGCGCCGACTATGCCGAGCTATGGGCGGCGTTGGAGGAGATGAACGTCCCCGTCGGCTTTCACGAAGGTACAGGCTCTGCGTACCGGCAGGACGACTCCGAGTTCGCCGGCAACCGCTTGATGCTGCATGCCTGCTCCCACCCCATCGGCATGATGAAGGCGATGATTAGCATGATTTGCGGCGGCGTCTTCGAGTCCTTCCCCCGCCTGCGCGCCGCCTACCTGGAGGCCAACACCGGATGGGCGCCCTTCTGGCTTGGACGGATGGACCGCGACTACGCGCTCTACCGCGATTGGGATGCGCCTTTCCTAACGCGAACGCCCAGCGAGTACTTCGCAAGCAACTGCTACGTCGGCGCCGAGGCCGACGAGTCCGAACTGCGGTACACGGTGGACGCCTTGGGCGCCCGCAACGTCGTCTTCTCGTCCGACTATCCCCACCACGACTCCGAATTCCCCGACTCCGTCGGCGAGTTCCTTGCCCGCGCCGACCTGACCGGCGAGGTCAAGCAAGCCATTCTTTGGGACAACTGCGCCAAGCTCTACGCCCTGGCCTGATAACGCCCGGGCGCCGCCGCGCCGGCTTGTGGCGGCGCCCGGGAGAGTTCCATGACCTCACCCATCACCGCCCTCCTCTTTGACCTCGACAACACGCTGTTCGACAGGGAGACTGCATTTCGGCGCGTTGCCGAGGACTTCTACGCCGAGTTTCTGGCGCCGGCCGCGTTGATGAGCCGCGAGGAGGCGGTTGCCCTCATGGTGGAGTGGGACGAGGACGGATATTCGAACCGCCGCGAGTTTCGGGAGGCGGTGCTGGCCCAGTGGCCCGAGGCCGGCCTCGACTTCGATGCGCTGAACGCCTGGTATCGGCAAGCGATGGAGCGGCGCACGCTGCCGGACGCCTCAATCAACGACTTCCTCGGCGGCGTCAACCGCGCGGGCGTGCCGTGGGGCATCGTCACCAACGGCGATGGCCGCAACCAGCGGAACAAGTGCAGGCTGGCGGGGCTGGGCGGGCTGGCTCGCTGCATCATTGTCTCCGGGGAGCAGGGGTATGCGAAGCCGGACCCGCGCATCTATGCCGACGCACTGTCGGCGCTGGGCCTCACGTCGCCCGAGGGGGTGCTGTTCGTGGGGGACAACCCGGTGGCGGACGTGGAGGGCGCCCGCGCCTCCGGCATGCGGACGGCGTGGGTGACGCGAGGGCGGTCGTTCCCGCCGGACCTGCCGCCGCCGGACATCGTCATCGAACGCGTGACGGATCTGCGCCCGGCGTTGGGGTTGTAGCCGAACACCTTGGGCGCCATTCCCGCCCGCTCTCGCCGTTGCGATAAGATGCGCATCCGAGGCAGGGCCATGCGCTGCGCAAGCACGCCGGCCCATCGGCGCCCCGCCCATTCCAATCCCCAGGAGGCGCAAACTATGATCAACCCCAGCGACCGCGTGCAGTGGATCTATCAGGCGGACAGCAAGGAGGAGCTCCAAGCCCGCTATGACCAGTGGGCGGCGGAATACGACCGCGACCTGGACGACGAGTTCGGCTACGTCGCTCCCTCGCGCGCCGCGGACATGTTCGCCCGCTTCCTCCCGACCGACTCGGTCGTGCTGGACGCGGGCGCGGGCACCGGTCTGGCGGGCGTGGAGCTGGCCAAGCGGGGCTTCGGCGTCATCGACGCCATCGACCTGTCCCAGGGCATGCTGGACGAGGCAAAGGCCAAGGGCGTGTACCGCAACCTGCGCCAGGTGGACCTGACGGAGCGGGTTCCGTTCGAGGACAACTCCTACGACGGCTGTCTGTGCGTCGGCACGCTCACCTACGGGCACGTCCCGGCCAGCGCCATCGACGAACTGGTGCGCGTAGTGAAGCCTGGCGGCCTGTTCGTCTACACGCTGCGCCCCGACCTGCTCGAGTCGCATGGGTTCGGCGCCAAGCACGCGGAATTGGAGGCGACGGGGAAGGCGAGCCTGCTCGAGCGCGGCGACGCCTTCCAGGGCTTGCCCAAGGGCGAACCGGAGCTGATCTACAACGTCTGGGCGTTCCGCGTGCTGTAGGGGCGCGGATGCGCGAGAGATTCCGCGACAAGACGCGCGACGAATTCACCGACGCGCTGAACGCCATGGGCGTTCCCGCCGCGATGTCGGAGAGGGAACGCCCGGAGGAAAAGGTGCGCAAGGACACCTTCAGGCGCTCGCTGGGAATCGTCGACCTGGCCGAGGGGCCTATCCCCTGGGTCAATCTCGTCAAGCAGGACGGGTCGCAGTACAGCCCCCCGCGATGGTGGCAGATCTACTGCGTCCCGGACGACAGCCCGCAGGACTTGCGCGCCCTCGACGTCAAGCGGTCGATCGATGTTAAGACCTCCCGCAAGAAGTCGTTCCCTCTGTTCGGCAGGGTTACCGGCGTGAAGTGGGAGGGCGACGACCGGGGCACGGGCATCATCCAAGCCCTCGCCGCCAGCCCCAAGGTAATGGCTCTCGCCAAGAAGGCCGCCGCCCTGGCCATAGCCGGATACAACCAGGAGTTCCAGGGCTGGACGCTGGAGATCGAGAGACGCGAGCCCCCGACGCGCCAGGATTGGGAGGCGCTCCTCGTAATCGTGAACTGCCTGCTGCCCTCCTCGTAGGGGCGACCTGCTGGTCGCCCCCGTAACGGCGACTGCGCCCTACCCCTAGCCCAGTCCGCGCTCCATCACGCGGAAACAGCACAAACAGGGCAGCCATGCCGACTGTCGCGTCGTGTCGGAGCCACAGGCCAGGAGGGCTATGTTGCGCTATCGAACAACGACATCAGCCAGTAATCCTGGCGTTCTATTTTCGACATTCCAACCCCATACGCCTAGTCGGTAGGGAAGGCCTCAAGAAGGCTTCCTACGAAACTCGATTATAAATACGTCTTCAGAGAGCGCGTAGGTACTCGTAATCACATCGCCGCTCTCTAGTATCCAATTACTTCTAGGCAAGACAGACCCAATCGAGTCTTCTGGGGGACATCGTAGTCCTTCGAAGCATGCCTGATCTGGGTAGCAATAGATAGTAAATGTTCCGAACGCTCCAGGGTCGCTCGCCCAAGCCCAGGCTTCTTGGCAACGGTCTATCACTTCGCCTCGGATGCCTGTCAAGGATTCCGTTGACGTTTCTATTGTCACTTCTATGACATTAAGGTTAGAGCTCGAGTATTCCCCATCGGAACCAATAGTCGCCTTTTCAGTCCGACAGTTCGACTTTGGAGTAAGATTAGATTCTGTTGGCTCGTTTGGAGCGCTTCTGCTTGTGCCGGCTGGGCCGGTCTCGCTTGCCTCGGGTTGGCTCTCCATCCGCTCTATCACGTTCATGAGGAACTCCTTGGCCTTTCCGCGGAACTCCTGAAACGTTTCATTGTCGATGTTCTCGCCCAAAGGCGAGAAGAACGCCGCTCCAAGTATCGAGGCCGCGAGGATAAATATAAAAACAGTCCAGCAAAGCTTACGGCCAGCCCCTGAGCTTCGCTGCCCTGGCCTGCGGATGGCGTCTCCCCGAAGATTGTAATCCCTCCGATGTATTTCTCGATACCAATCTCTGTCGTGTACGGGCATACCAATTCTCTTTCTATGTAGCCTTGCTGCTAAGAAGGGACAATACCCTCGACCCGATTGCAAGGGCAACGGATTGTGGGCCAGCCAGGACCAACGCGAAATGGGCCGAGTAATCCCCCTAACCCAGGCCGCGCTCCATCACGCGGATAGGCTCGATGCGCACGGTGACGCGCGTCTCGCCCTCGCGGTGACCCTGGTACCGCGCGTTGCCGGTGTATTTGAGCGACAGTTGGTCGATTAGGTCGTCGTCCGGCTCGATGGACTTCACCACGCCGCGTACCCAGAGGCAGCGGTAGGCGCTCTCGAGGCCCATCACGGAGAGCGCCACGCGCCCGTCGCGCTCCATGTTGGCGGTCTTGAGGCGCCCGGTGGCGGTGTTGATGAGGATGTCCGCGCCGTCGGTGTCCACCCAGAGCGGCGTAACCTGGGGCGAGCCGTCCTTCATCAGCGTGGCGATGTGCGCGTAGACCTTCTCGCGCAGAAAGTCTTGGGCGGCTTGCGAAAGGGGGACAGGCATAGAGGCGCTCCTCGTGCGGTGATGGGGATAGGTTAGCGCATAGAGGGCGCGGCGTTCACACTGCCGCCATCGCCGCGCCAGCGCCTGCCGCGAGCGGGACGACTATCCACGGCGGGACGCGCCACACGGCCAGCAGGCCGAATGCCACCACAGCCAAGGCGAAGTCCTCCGGGGTTTTGACGGCGCTCGTCCACACGGGGTCGTAGAGCGCGGCGAGCAGCAGGCCGACGACGGCGGCGTTCACACCCCGCAGCGCCGCGCGCACGGCGGCGCGCTCGCGCAGCGCGTCCCAGAAGGGCAGCACGCCCGCAACCAGCAGGAACGAGGGCAGGAAGACGGCGGCGAGGGCGAAGAGGCCGCCCGCCCACGCGCTGCCGAACGTCTGCATCGTCGCGCCCAGGTAGGCGGCGAACGTGAACAGCGGGCCGGGGACGGCCTGCGCCGCGCCGTAGCCCGCGATGAACTCGTCCGCACTGACCCAACCCTGCGGCGTAACCTCCGTCTCCAGCAGCGGTAACACTACGTGTCCGCCGCCGAAGACCAGGGATCCCGCTCGATAGAAAGTGTCGAACGCGCGCAGGGGCTCGCTGTCCACGGCGCGCGCCGCCAACGGCAATCCCACTAGCAGCGCCGCGAACAGCAGCAGCGCTAACACGCCCACCGCACGCGGCACGCCGCCGGTTGGGGAGGCGGGCGCACTCGCGGCGGACGCGCGCTGGGCGGCGGCGGCGCGGAGAAGCGCTAGCCCGGCGAGCGCTCCGGCGGCGATGACCGCGATCTGCGCGCCCGCGCCGCTCACGAACAGCATGAACACGGCTGCGACGCCGGCTATGGCGCGCCGCGTTCGATCGGGCGCAAGGTCGCGCGTCATGCCCCACAACGCTAGGGCGACCACCGCCACGGCCACGCTCTTCAGCCCGCGCAGCCAACCCGCGTCGGCCAGGTCGCCCGCTGCGCCGAGGCCGACGGCGAACAGGATGAGCGCTATGGCCGACGGCGCGGTGAAGCCAAGCCACGCCGCAAAGCCACCCGGCAGTCCGGCGCGCCGAACGCCGACGGCGATGCCGACTTGGCTGCTCGCCGGGCCGGGCAGGAGTTGGCCGAGCGCGACCAGGTCGGCGTAGGCGGCCTCGTCCAGCCAGCGGCGGCGCGCCACGTACTCTTCGCGGAAGTAGCCCAGGTGCGCCGTCGGCCCGCCAAATGACGTGAGGCCCAGCCTCCCCGCCGCGAAGAACACCTCCCAGACGTGGCCTGCTAAGCGAGCGGGGGGCGGCGCTGCGGGCGGGGCGTCCACACGCGTGTCTACAGGCCCTTGGTCATCGTAACGTGTTCAATGCCCGCCTCGTAGAAGGGCGCACCCTGGCGAACGTAGCCCTGCTTGGCGTAGAGGCCAGCGACGTATATCTGGGCGTGCAGTTCGATCGCGCGCCAACCGCGCCTCCGCGCCTCCGCCTCCAGTGCGCCAAGCACCGCCGTCGCCAGCCCCTTGCGCCGATGCTCCGCCAGCACCGCCATGCGTCCGACGCGCCCCACCGTCCCGCTCGCGTCGGCCTGAGGGAGCATCCTCCCCGCCGCGACGACGCGCCCGGCGGCGTAGGCGACCGCGTGCACCGCCGCGCCGTCTTGGCCGTCGCGCTCCAGCGCCTCGCCTACGCCCTGCCCTTCGATGAAGACCACGCGGCGCACCTCGAGGGCGGCGTCGACCTCGGCGGGGGAGGCGGCGATGCGCGCGGCGGTGTCCACGCGGGGATTATAGGGCGGCGTTGCCGCCCGCGGCTGCTCGTGGTAGAACGCGGGCAACCTCGCGACTAGGAGCCGGGCAATGACGACCAAGGTGTCGGTGCAGGAGAAGCCGCTGACGGAGTGGCAATCGGTGTGGGTGGAGTTGATGGGGGCGCAGGTGAAGGTGTATCAGGGCAACCAGTGGTGGTTGCGCGGCATCGAGATGGGCGACCCGTCCAACGAGCCGCTGATCCTGCTGCACGGCATCGGCGGCCACGGCGAGACCTACGCCCGCAACATCCCCAACCTCGCCAAGCACTTCCACGTCTTCTCGATGGACATGCTCTACCACGGCTACTCGCAGAAGGAGCCGTTCGACGGCGACCACGTCATCGACGCCTACGTGGACTCGCTGGTGGACTTCATCGACACGCAGGGCTTGAAGCGCCCGCACATCGAGGGCGAGTCGCTCGGCTCCATCGTCTGCTTCCACCTTGGCCTGAAGTACCCCGGCAAGGCGGGCAAGCTGATTCTGAACACGGGTGCGCCAGTGATCTGGAAGGACAGGCCGGGCTTCCGCGACAATCCCGACGGCTTCCAAGCGTTGGCCACGGCCTCGCTCAACGCGGTGAACGACCCGACGCCGGAGACTATCCGCAAGCGCCTCGAGTGGCTGATGGCCAAGCCCGACCGGGTGACGGACGAATTGGTGGACATCCGCCTCAAGCTCTACCAAGACCCGGCTGTACGCGCCTCGATGAACAACGTCTACCGCAACGCCTTCGTCGAACTGAAGCAGTTCGAGAACTACTGGGTGCAAGAGGAGGACTGCGCCAACTTCAAGGAGGACGCGCTCGTCTTCTGGACGGAGTTCAACCCCGGCGAGGGGCCGGACGTCGGCGAGAAGTTCCACTCGCTGATCCCCGGCTCCAAGTACTACTGCATGGACGACGCCGCCCACTGGCCGCAGTGGGAGCACCCCGAGGAGCACGACCAGGTGCTCATCGACTACATCGGCGGCAGGCTGTAGGCGCAGCCCAGCGCCGCCTGCCTTCCGCTCGTCATGAGGGGAATCGAAGGACGAACGGAAGAGGTTGGTTGCCGCCTACGGCCGCGCGCCTGCAAGAATCGCGGGAACCTCGGCGGCGATTGGCCCCGAGAGCCGCGGTCCCATGTGCGTGACCACGCGGGCTGACGCGTAGGTTCCCAGGCGCGCGGCGTCCCGGGCGCCGTAGCCGTGGGTGAGGCCGTAGATCACGCCCGCGGCGTACTGATCACCGGCGCCCGTGGTGTCCATCACGCGCACGCGATGACCTTCCACAGTCAGCGCCTCGCCGCGCTCCCATAGCAGCGAGCCGTCGGCGCCGCAGGTCATGAAGACGCGCTCGGCCTCGGCGCCAAGAGCGGCCAGGGACGCGTGGCGGAGTTCGGGGGACGGTTTGAGGGTGTCGAGCGTAGCGGCGCCGGTGTAGATGGCGGCCTCATGCTCGTTGCAGAAGACGATGTCCGCCGATGCGCGCACGACATCGCGGAAGGCGTCGAGGAAGATGCTGGTGATGGCGGGGTCGGAGAGGCTCATCGCCACGGGAATGCCCGCGCGCTTGGCGGAGGCGATGGCGTGCAGGGCCGTCCGCGCGTTGGAGGGCGAGCCCCAGAGGTAGCCCTCGACGTAGAGCATCGAACTGCGGGCGATGCGCTGCTCGTCCACGTCGGCGGGGTCGAGCATGCTTGCGGCGCCGAGCTGGGTCTGCATGGTGCGCTCGCCGTCCTGCGTGACCATGATGACGCAGACGCCGGTGGGGGCGGGGGCGGCGCCGCCGTGGAAGTCGACGCCCACGCCGGTCATGCTCTCGCGATAGAAGGCGCCGGAGTCGTCGTCGCCGACCTTGCCGAGGAAGGATGCGCTGCCGCCGAAATGGACGACGCCGGTCATGGTGTTGGCGGCTGAGCCTCCTGCGGCGTAGACCTTGTGTCGATCGCCGAGGATGTCCAGCAGGCGGCGCTGCTCGTCATCGGACACGAGGGTCATCAGGCCGGAGCGAATGCCGTGCGCCGCAAGGAGCGCATCCTCGACCAGCACCTCGGTGTCGGTGTTGGCGTGACCGATGCCGTAGACATCGTAACGTTGGGGCATAGGCAAGAGGTTACGCTATCGGGAGGCGAGGCGCAGAGACCGCACGTTTGACAGACATAAGCGCGGGGGATAGACTGCGCCTGCTGCTCCGGCTAGCGCTCTTATGTACGGCGAACGACGACCCGAATTCGACCCCGACGAGTTGATGCGCAACTTGCGCGGCTCATTAGGCCGCTTCGGCGGTTCGGTGCCGCGGGGTTTCAGCGCAGTGCTGCTTGCCTTCGGCGGCCTACTCGCGCTGGCGCTACTCTGGGGCGCCACCGGCTTCTACACCGTTAGCCCCGAGGAGCAAGCCGCCGTGCGCTTGTTCGGGCAGTTCCGCGGCACGGAAGGGCCGGGCCTCCACTGGTACCCGCCCGCGCCCATCGGCACCCGCAACGTCGAGGCGATCCTCGAAACGAAGACGATGGAGCTCGGCTTCCGCGCCGAGCCCGCGCGCGACGTGTCGGTCGAAGCGCTGATGATCACCGGCGACCTCAACATCATCGACATCCAGATGGTTGTCCAATACCGCATCGTCGACCTAGGCAAGTTCCTGTTCCAAGTGGACGACCCTGGGGATGCCGACCGCGACCCGCGCGAGGGCCGCCCGGACGGCCGCACGCTGAGGGACGCGACGGAGGCCGCGCTGCGGCAGGTGGTGGGGCAGCGCTCCATCGACGACGCGCTCACGGCGGGCAGGGAGGCGGTGCAGGAGGACACCAAGGTGCTTCTGCAGCAATTGATGGACGACTACCAGTCGGGCATCGAGATTCTCCAGGTAGTCTTGCAGACCGTCAGGCCGCCGGATCAGGTGCGCGACGCGTTCGACGACGTGGTGCGCGCCCGCGTGGACAAGGAGGGGCGCATCAACCAGGCCCTAGCCTTCGAGCAAGACCGCATCCCTCGCGCCCAAGGCGACGCGCAGCAGGTGATCCAGGCCGCCCAGGCGTTCAAGGAGGCGCGCATCGCAAGGGCGCGCGGCGAAGCGCAGCAATTCATCAACATCCTGGAGGAATACGAAAGCTCCAAGAACGTGACGCGCCAGCGTCTGTTCCTGGAGGCGATGGAGGAGGTGCTGCCCGGCGTCACCCTCTACGTGCTCGACCCTGAGGCGGGCAGCGGCGTGCTGCCCTTCCTGCCGCTGGCGCCCGGCGCGAACAACCTAGGGACGGGAGGCAAC
>CAZLKC010000008.1:0-11004 GCA_964560025.1 uncultured Dehalococcoidia bacterium | reverse complement strand
CCTCATCATCGCCGCCGCCATCATCGGGCCGCAGACCCTTTACACGGTGGACGAGACGCAGTTCGTGGTCATCACCCGTTTCGGCGAGGTGCAGCGCGTCATCCAGACGCCAGGCCTGAACGTCAAGACACCCTTCATCGACCAGGTCAACGTGATTGACAGCCGCATCCTGCGGGTGGACGTTCCGCCTTCCAGCATGCCGGACGTCGAGAACCAGTTCCTCGACATCGACGCCTACGCGCGCTACCGCATCATCGACCCGCGCTCCTTCCGCGAGGTGCTGCTGAACGAGCTCAACGCGGCTGCCCGCATCAGCAACATCGTTGTCTCCGAGCTCCGCGCCGAGATTGGCCAGCGCAACCGCACCGAAATCATCGGAGGTCGTCTTGTGGCGGGCGTCGACGGCGGCGTGTCCGTCGTTGAGCCCATCGTAGAGGCCGACGGCGTTGCAACGCGCGAGGCCATCACGCGCCGCGTGCGCGACCGCTCCGACGCGCTGGTGCAAGGCCAGGCGTTCGGCGTCCAGATACTGGACGTGCGCATCAAGCGCGCCGACTTCCCCGCCGCGACCGAGGAGAGCGTGTTCGCGCGCATGCGGACGGAGCGGGAGGTGCAAGCGCAGCGGCTGCGGGCGGAGGGCGAAGAGGAATTCCTGACCATCACCGCCGACGTGAGCCGCCGCGTCGAGGTCATCGCCGCCGAGGCGGAAGAGGCCTCGAACCGTCTGCGCGGTGAAGGCGAGGGAGAGGCGATCGGCATCTTGGCGGAGGCGCTGGAGCGCGACCCCGAGCTCTTTTCCTTCCTCCGCTCGCTAGAGGCCTACAGGGAGTTCCTGCAAGAGAATTCGACGCTGGTGCTGAACGCGAACAGCGACCTCTTCCGCTTCCTCCAGAACCCGTCCGGCATAGCGCCCTTAGGCGCCGCCCCCGAAGACGAACCCCTAGAGCCGTAACACCCCATCCGCCGTTCCCGCCTCCGCAGAAACCTCGACACGCAACACCCCGTAGCCGCAAGACCTGCCGCCACGCACACGCAGCGCGCCGCGAATATGTGCCGCGCCTTGCTTGCCCGTCTGCGTGCGCGCCGATAGCATCGGCGACAATCACTGGAGGTTTTGTATGACCAGCATCCCGACGCAGAAGCAACCCGTCTACGGCTCGCGCGCGGTGGTGGCCGCCAACCAGCCCATCGCCTCGGCGGCGGGCATCGCTATGCTCGCCGCGGGCGGCAACGTCGCCGACGCTGCCGTCGCCACCGCCTTCACCTGCGGCGTAGTCGAGCCGCAGATGGTCGGGCCTATGGGCGGCGGGTACATCGTCTTCCGCGATGCGGAGGGTGGCGTGCTGGTCATCGACAACTACGCCGAGGCCGCATCCGCCGCCACCGACACGCTCTACGAGCCGGACGAGGCCGCCGGGTTCGGGATGGTCAAAGGTGACAAGAACCAGACCGGACACCTGGCGACCGGCGTGCCGGGCAACGCCAAAGGCTGGCTGCGCCTCCACGAGCTCAAGGGCAGGCTGCCGCTCGCCCAGGTGATGCAACCCGCCATCGACGCCGCCGAGCACGGCTTCGAGATATCGGCCTACCTCCAGTATTCCTTCCGCAACACCGAGCGCCAACTGGCGATGTTCCCCGAGTCGGCCAAGGTGTTCCTGGTCGGCGGCAAAGCGCCGCCCGTCGGGCACCGCCTTGTGCAGCCGGAGTTGGCGGAGTCGCTGCGCACGTTCGCCAAGCACGGCTCCGACGCCTTCTATCACGGCCCGCTTGGGGAGGCGTTCGCCGCCGAGGTAGAGCGCGGCGGCGGCATCGTTACGCTGGAGGACATCGAGGCGTACGAGGTGCGCTACCCTGAGCCGATACGGGGAACCTACCGGGGGTACGACCTCACCGGCACACCACTGAGCTCCGGCGGCGGCCTGCTCAACCAGCTCGGCCTCAATATCCTCGAGAACTTCGACGTCGCCTCGCTCGGCTTCGGCACCGCCAAGTACTGGCACCTGCTGATCGAGGTGCTGAAGATTATGTTCGCCGATAGGGCAAAGTTCCTGGGCGACCCGAACTTCGTGGACTTTCCTCACGACGCGCTGCTGGACAAAGGCTACGCCAAGCAGCGCGCGTCGGAGATACGCATGGACGCGGTGGGCCGTCCGCAAGGCGGCGACCCCGTGTCCGTAACGTCGGGGCACACGACGCACCTGACGATTATGGCGGCGGACGGCTCGGCAGTTACGCAGACCACGACGCTGAACAACTCGTTCGGCGGGCGCGTCGTCGTCCCCGGCACGGGGCTACTCATCAACAACAATATGGCGCTGTTCGACCCGCGCCCCGGGCGCCCCAACTCCGTCGGCCCGCGCAAGCGGATGCTGACCGCCACCGCCGCCACCATCGTGGAGCGGGACGGCAAGCCTTTCTTCGCCATCGGCACGCCGGGGGGCATCCGCATCTTCCCGACCGTGCTCCAGGGCATACTCAACGTGATCGACCACGGGATGAACATCCAGGAGGCGGTGGAGGCTCCGCGCATCTGGGCGAGCGGCGCCGTCGTGGAGTTCGAATCGGGCTGCGACCCCGCCGTCGTGGCGGAGTTGGAGCGAATGGGGCATCAAATGACGCACGCCCCCGTCATCGCCAACTGCATGAACGGCGTGATGGTCGATTCCGCGTCGGGGCTGCTGATGGGCGGCGCCTGCTGGCGCGGCGACGGCCAACCTATCGGCCTGTCTGGGGGCTACGCCACTCACCGCGACGACTGGTTCGGCTAGGGCAGGGGATGGACGCCTCCCTTATCCGCAACTTCTGCATCATCGCGCACATCGACCACGGCAAGTCCACCCTCGCCGACCGGATGCTCGAGCTGACGGGCGCCCTCTCCTCGCGCCAGATGCGCGAGCAGGTGCTCGACTCGATGGACCTGGAGCGCGAGCGGGGCATCACTATCAAAGCCCAGGCCGTGCGCATGGGTCTCCAGCACGACGGGCGCGAGTATGAGCTGAACCTGATTGACACACCCGGGCACGTGGACTTCTCCTACGAGGTGTCGCGCTCGCTCGCCGCGTGCGAGGGCGCGCTGCTGGTGGTGGACGCCACGCAGGGCATCCAGGCGCAGACGCTCGCCAACGTCTACTTGGCGCTGGAGCACGACCTGGCCATCATCCCCGTGCTGAACAAGATCGACCTGCCCGCCGCCGACGTTCCGCGCAGCCTCGACGAGTTGCGCCAGGCGTTCGGGTTCGAGCCAGACGAAGTGATCAGCGTGTCGGCCAAGCAGGGCGACGGCGTGCCCGCCCTGCTCGCCGCCGTCGTCGAGCGCGTGCCCCCGCCCGCCGCCCATCCGGAGCGCCCCCTGCGCGCGCTCATCTTCGATTCCAAGTACGACTCCTACAAGGGCGTGGTCGCCTACGTGCGCGTAGTGGACGGGCAAGTGCGCGGCGCCGAGCGCGTCCGCATGATGCAGAAGGGCACGCTGGCCGACGTGCTGGAGGTGGGCGTGTTCCGCCCGGCGATGGCGAAAGTGGGGGCGCTGACGGCGGGCGAGGTGGGCTACGTCGCCACGGGCCTCAAGAGCGTGGGAGAGGCGCGCGTCGGCGACACCATCACCTTGGCCCGCGCGGGCGCGGGCGCGGGCGAGCCGCTGCCGGGCTACGGCGCGCAGAAGCCGATGGTGTTCGCGGGCCTCTATCCGAGCGAGGGCAGCGAGTTCCACGAACTCCGCGAGGCGCTCGAGCGCCTGCAATTGAACGACGCGGCACTGGCGTTCGAGCCGGAGAACTCGCCCGCGCTCGGGCCGGGCTTCCGCTGCGGCTTCCTCGGCCTCCTGCATATGGAGATCGTGCAGGAGCGCTTGGAGCGCGAATACGGCCTCGAGTTGGTCGCCACCGCTCCCAGCGTCGCCTATCGCGTCGTGCTCCAAGACGGCTCGGAGATAGAGGTGTCGCGCCCCACGGATATGCCCGCAGGCGGCGGACGCGAGCAGATATTGGAGCCGTGGCTGAGCGTGACCATCGTCACGCCGTCGAGGTTCGTCGGCGGGATGATGGAGTTGGTGAACGCGCGACGCGGCCTCTTCAAGCGCACCGAGTATCTCGACACGGCGGCGGCGGCAAGCGACACGGGGATGCCGTCCAGCGATCCGCGCGTGCTCATCGAGGCACATATGCCGTTGGCAGAGGTGCTTGTCGACTTCTACGACCAGGTGAAGACGCGCAGCCGCGGCTACGCCTCCCTCGACTACTCATTTGACGGCTACCGCCAGGCCGACCTGGTGCGCCTCGATGTGCTGGTGAACGAGACGGCGGTGGACGCGCTGTCGCTCATCACGCACCGCGAGGGGGCGCAACGCCAAGGGCGCGGCCTGGTGGTGAAACTGCGCTCGCTCATCCCGCGCCAGATGTTCGACGTGCCCATCCAGGCGGCTATCGGCTCCCGCGTCATCGCCCGCGAGACCGTCAAGGCGCAGCGCAAGAACGTCCTCGCCAAGTGCTACGGCGGCGACGTAACCCGCAAGCGCAAACTCCTAGAGAAGCAGGCCGAGGGCAAGAAACGCATGAAGCGCGTAGGCAACGTAGACGTCCCTCAAGAAGCCTTCCTAGCCGTCCTCCGCATGGAACGGTAGGGCAGGAGGCCATTAGCCCTGCCGCACCGCTAGTTCCGCCAGCCACGCCCGCACGTCGCCGCCGATGTCCTCTCGCGTCAGGGCGGCCTCCACGCTCGCTTTCAGCAAGCCTAGCGGCGTGCCGCAGTCGTAGCGGCCGCCTTCGTAGCGGTAGGCGAAGACGGGCTCTTGCTCCGCGACGGCGGCAATGGCGTCGGTGAGTTGGATCTCGCCACCCGCGCCAGGCTTGACGCGCTCGAGCGCGTCGAAGATGGCGGGCGTGAGCACGTAGGGGCCGGTGATGGCGAGATTGGACGGCGCGTCCTCCACGCGCGGCTTCTCCACTACGTGAGTGAGGCGCGTCTCCCGCTCCGACACATGCTCGCCCGCGACGACGCCGAAGCGCGAGACCTGCTCGCGCGGGACCTCCACTACGCCGATGGCGCCGCCGCCGCGCTCTTCGTAGACGCGCAGCAGCTGTGCCGTCGCCGACGGCTCGCCCACGATCACCTCGTCGGGCAGGTAGACGACGAACGGCTCGTTCCCCACGACCTGGCGCGCCGTCAGCACCGCGTGGCCGAGGCCCAGCTGCTCGCGCTGGCGGACGAGAATGACGTCGGCGAGTTCCGACACGCGGCGCGCCTCCGCCAAGTAGGGGCTGTTGCGCGTCTCCAATGCCTGCTCCAGCTCGGGGGCGCGGTCGAAGTAGTCCTGGATGACGGCACTGCCGCGCGACGCGACGACGACGACGCGCTCGAGCCCTGCCGCGCGTGCCTCCTCGACGGCGTACTGGATGACGGGGCGATCGATGAGGGGCAGCATCACCTTGGGGATGGACTTGGAGACGGGAAGAAAGCGGGTGGCGAGCCCGGCGGCGGTGACGACGGCGGTGCGGACAGGCTGCATGCGGGCAGTCTAGCAGGCAGGGGCGCCGTTAGGGGTAGAATGGAGACGATGAGTGCGCAGCCGCAAGTGAGTCAACGCTTTCTACTCGGTTTCTTCCCTGCCGGACACATGGCGGTCGATTGGGGCGGCGGCGCGTTGCTCCTCATCGTTCCGGCTATTGGCATCGCGCTCGACCTGTCGCCCGCGCAGGTGGGGTTACTGTTCACGGCGATGCAGTTGGGCGCGGGCCTCGCCTACGCGCCTGCGGGCTTCGCGGGCGACCGCGTGCGGCGGCGCGGATTGCTGCTGCTGGCGGCGTTCTGGTGGGTCACCATCGGCTACCTCGCCGCCTCGTTCGCGCCTGGCTACTGGCCTATCCTCATCCTGCTGACGCTCGCGACTGCTGGCGTAGCGGCGTGGCACCCCGTCGCCACCGGCGTGATGGTGGAGCAGATGGCCGACCGGCGCGCGCAGGCGCTCGGCGTTCACTCCATCGGCGGGACGCTGGCGTTCGTGCTGGCGCCGCTCAGCGTCGGCTTTCTGCTGACTTACTTCGAGTGGCAGCAAGTGCTCCAACTATCGGTGCTGCCTGCGCTCGGGATGGGCGTGCTGCTGCTGTGGTGGTGGCGGCGCATCCCTCCGTCGCAGGGCGAGCGCATCGGACGCGCCGACCTGGGCGCTATCTGGCGCTCGTGGCGCACGCCGCTGGGGTTGACGGTGGCCGCGATGGTCATCGCCTACCAGACGTCGTTCGTGGCGCTCCAGACGATGACGCCGCTCTTCCTCCAACGCGACCATGGCTACAGCACGGCGCTGATCGGCGTGGTGCTGGCGGCGATGCTGACGGCTGGCGCGTTGGCCGCGCCCTTCATCGGACGCTTGTCCGACGTAGCAGGGCGGCGCGTAGTGGCTATCGCCGCGCTCGCGTTGGCCAGCGCCGCCGCGCTCGTGGCCGCGTTTGCCGGAGGCGGCCTGCTGATGGTGGCCGGGCTCGTCGTGGCGGGGTCACTTATCGTTGGCGTGCGCGGGGTGATGCTGGCGACGGCGGTCGAGGTGGCGCAGGGACGCGAGACGACCTCGCTGGGCCTGGCATTCAGCATTATGGACGGCGTGGGCGCGCTCGGCGCGGTTACGGCGGGCGCGATCGGCGCCAATGACCTGCGCCTCGCCATCGTCTTCGCAGCGGCGATGTCGATCGTGTCGCTGCTGGTGGCGGCGGCGCTGCCGTCGAGGGCGCGCCAACGCGAGGCGGTGGCCGCATAGGGTTGTGGCATACTATAGGCGGCCGTGCTAGACGGGGAGCTAGCGGTGCCCTGTACCCGCAATCCGCTGGAGCGGGGTCGAACTCCTCCCCGAGAGCTCGGCGTCAACGCCTCTAGTCCGGGCGATCGCGTTGAGAGTCGGGCCCTGCGCGGCGGCGCCCCGTGAACCCCGTCAGGTCCGGAAGGAAGCAGCGGTAAGCGGAATGCGTCGTGCGCCGCAGACAAGCCTGGTTCGAGCGACGTTCAGAGGCCAAGCGTTGGCGTTCGAGACCGACGGGAGGTGCACGGCCGCTTTCTTCGCCCGTGCCCGCCGCCCAAGCGGGGGCCGCGCCCGATGAGCGCGCCCCGCGGGCGGCGGCTGGGGCAGCACTTCCTCACCGACCGCAACATCCTCTGCGCCGTCGCCGACGCCGCCCGCGTGCGCTCGGGCGATACGGTGATCGAAGTAGGCCCCGGCAGGGGCGCGCTGACGCGGCTGCTAGCCGAGCGCGCGGCGCGGGTAGTGGCGGTGGAATTGGACGCGGCGCTCGCGGATTCGTTGCGCGCATCGATGCCTGCGAACGTGGAGGTCGTCCACGCCGACGCGCGCGAGACGGCGCCGTCGGAGTTGCTGCGCGGCGCAGTCGCCTACAAGTTCGCCGCGAATCTGCCCTACTACGCTGCGCTGCCCATCCTGCGCCGCTTCCTGGAGGACGCGCCGCGCCCGGACGCCGCAGGCGTGCTCGTGCAACTGGAGGTGGCGGAGCAGATCTGCGCCCAGCCCGGCGACATGTCTCTCGCCTCGCTCGCCGTCCAACTCTACGGCAAGCCGCGCATCGTGCGCCGCGTGCCTCCCGGCGCGTTCAACCCGCCGCCCAAAGTCACGTCCGCCGTAGTCGCCATCGACGTGTACGATGCCCCCGCCGAGGGCGTGGACGACCCCGCCGCCTTCTTCCGCCTGGCCCGCGCCGGATTCGGCACTCGCCGCAAGCAACTAGGCAACGCCCTAGCCGGAGGCGGGCTCGGCCTCACCGCGTTCGAGGCGCGCCGCCTCCTGGACTGGGTAGGCATAGACCCAACCCGCCGCGCCCAAACCCTCAGATTAGCCGAGTGGGCTGCGCTCTACCGCGCCTGGCAGGGAGGGTAGGGGGCATCGCGTGAAAATCAGCGTCATCATCCCCGCCTTCAACGAGGAGGCGTACCTCCCATCCACGCTGCGCTCCATAGAGGCTGCCGCTGCGCATCTACGCGCCGAACCCAACGCCGACACTGAGATATTCGTCGTAGACAACGACAGCACGGACGAAACCGCGCTTGTTGCTCGAGAGATGGGTGCTAGCGTGGTTCACGAGCCGGTGCGGTCAATCGCAAAGGCCAGAAACTCCGGCGCGCTATCCGCACAGGGCGAAGTGCTCGTATTCATCGACGCAGACGTACTGGTTCCGCCTGCGCTCCTGAGCTCGATTCACGACGCGATGAGCGACCCGGATTGCATCGGCGGAGGCGTAGACGTCAAGTACCGTCCGCGCCGCCTTGCCATTCGATTCTATCTGCAGCTTTGGAGAATCCTTGCCCGCCTTACCGGCATGGTGCAAGGCGCCGCCCAATTCTGCCGAACCAACGCTTTCGAGAAGGTCGGAGGCTATGACGAGCGTGCTTGGATAGGCGAGGACGTCGACTTCTACTGGAGCCTCAAACGGTTCGCCAAGGCATCGCGCCGTAAGGTACGCTTCCTGCGGACTCCGCGCGTACAACCCTCGAACCGTCGCTTCGACAAGTGGCCGACCTGGCGAATCCTGATCTGGACGAACCCGCTCTTCATTGCGTTGCTCCACCGCCGCAAAGCCCCGTGGGGCGCCTGGCACACAAACCCTCCGCGCTAACTGGCTATCGAGGGCGCCCTGTCTTTGGCCACGGCGCGTGCCCGGGCGGGCAAGCCCACCTCCCCGCAACGCAAAACTATGCCGCGCCCGCCTGCTCCTCGTCGCCTGCGATGCCGGTGAGGAGGCTGCCTCGGTCTATCTCACCTAGGAGGCTGCCGTTGTCGGCTACTACGGCTATGGGCTGCGCGGTTTTGGCGGCCATTGGGACGATCTCCTCGATAGCCGTTTCGGGCTTGGCGGTCATCGCCGGAGGGACTTCCGCCCCCTCCAGCGACTCCTTGCCTTCCGACGCTAGCGCGTGCGCTTGCTCCGCCGTCAGGATGCCTCGCAGCGTGAAGTTGCGCGCGATGAGGAACACCGCGTCTGCGCCGTGGCTCCGCATCGCGTGCAGTGCTGCACGAGGGCCTTGGCGTTCGTAGATAACCACGTCCGGCTCGCGCATAATCGCCTTTGCTTGTACAACCTTCGCACGCGACACGTCCCGCACAAAGTCGGTTACGTACTCGTCGCTGGGCAGCGTAACCACCTCTTCCGGCGAACCCTCTTGGATGATCTCGCCGTCGCGCATAATGGCGATGCGGTCGCCCATCTTGAGCGCCTCGTTGAGGTCATGCGTGATGAAGACGATGGTCTTGCGGAGGTTCGCTTGCAGGGAGAGCAGTTCATCTTGCATCTCCCTGCGGATGAGCGGGTCGAGGCCGCTGAACGGTTCGTCCATCAGCAGCACGTCGGCGTCGAGCGCCAGCGCCCTCGCCAGGCCGACGCGCTGCTGCATCCCGCCGCTCATCTGCTGCGGGAAATTCTGCTCCCAGCCCTTCAGCCCGACCGTCTCGATGGCCTGGGCAGCGGCCTCGTAGCGCTCCTCTCGCGTCAGTCCCTTCACTTCGAGGCCGTAGGCGACGTTGTCGATGACGTTGCGGTGGGGCAGGAGGCCGTAGTGTTGGAAGACCATCGCCACCTTGCTGCGCCGGAATTCGACCAGTTGCTCGGACGAGTAGGCGCGGATGTCCTCGCCGTCGAAGCGGATCTCTCCCGCGCTCGGCTCGGCGAGGCGGATGAGGCAGCGCACGAGGGTGGACTTGCCGCTGCCCGACAACCCCATCACCACGTAGACCTCGCCACTGTCGACGAAGAAGGAGACATCCCTGAGCCCGACCACCACGCCGAGTTCCTCGCGTATCTCCGCACGGCTCTTGGCGGCGTACTCGGGACGCAGGGCTGCCTCCGGCCGATTGCCGAACACCTTCCAGACGTTGTTGACCTCTATCCGCCGCTGCGCTTGGCTCATGGCGAGGCCCCCTGTGTGTTTGGCGAAATTGTATCACCGCCCCGGCGTGGGCACTCCCTCCGGGCGCACGAAATTCAGGCATCTTCATAACGCAAAAAGCCCGCCTTTGCGGGGCGGGCCTTTCGCGTTTGAGCGAGGTTGCGGTTAGAGGAAGATGCTGAGATTCTTGGAGAGGAGGACGTTGGCGTCGATCAGCACCGTGCGCTGCGCGATCTTCCACTGGCCGTCCACGCGGCGCAGCGTGTCGTGGCGGGCGCCGGTGTAGAGGTCTTGGTCGGTCTCGAGGTGCGACTTGTGGGCGATGAACGCCGTCTTGGTCTTCACTTCGTCGCCGTCCACGGACACGATAACCAGGTTGCCGACGAGGTGGCGCGTGCGGGAGGGGGGGTCCTCCGCCCACGCCATGCCGGTGTCGAGGCGGGCGACGCGCATCTGGAGGTCGGTCTTGTGCTCCTCCATGAGCGCGAGGTCGCCGGGGCCGGAGAACTCCTTGGCGAGGTCGCGCCGGTAGACGTTCTTGCGGCGCGGCATGAAGTAGAAGGTGTCCTCGGTGAACAGGTCGAGCCAGTCGTGGAAGCGGCGCTCGTCCAGGATCCACGCCTCCTCGATGTAGAAGTCCATCAACTCCGACCACAACTCGCGGTCGGTCGTCTGCGGCGATGCCTGCGTCTGCGTTGCCATAGCGCGCCTCCTCTAGCTGTTCATAGCCGCGGTGCCTTCGTAGTCCGCGGTGATGGGTTCGATGGAAATGTCCGCCCACGAGTCGGCGTTCATGAACTCCTCCCAGCGCGTGTAGAAGTTGCGCTGGTTGCTCTCGGAGATGTAGCGCTCCGAGACGTGGCCGACGTACTCGGGGTGGTTGTCCGTCGTGTGGCCGCGCCCCATCGACAGCCACTGGCTGTACTTGCGGGCGAGGGGGCTGGTGGCGGAGAGGCTGACTTGGCGCCAGTTGTCGATGTCGTCCTGCTCGAACAGGCCGGCGACGCCGTTGTTGTTGCCGAGGCCCCAGCGCAGGTAGCCCTGCAGTTCCTCCGGCGCGTCCTTGTCCACGATGACGAAGTGCCAGAACTCGGTCATCAGGGGGCCGCGCGGGAGGGCGAGGCGGAAGCC
>CAZLKC010000007.1:0-80125 GCA_964560025.1 uncultured Dehalococcoidia bacterium | reverse complement strand
CTATCCGCTGCGCCATCATCGTCAAGTAGGCCATCATGTCGTTCTGGCCAAGAAAAGAGCGCATCGCCTGGAGCAGGTCGGCCACTTCCTTCGGCCCCTCCATCACCACCTCGCGGTAGGCGGTCTCGGATCCCATGTCCCAATGCCACGTGTCGTCGAAGGCCTGGATTTGCGCCGCCGACGCCTCCCCACTCGCCTCGCGGAATAGTACGTTGTAGGTGGCGTTGGAGTTGAACGGCGGATCGAGGTAGACCAGGTCGGCGACCTCATCCGGCACGTGCTCGCGCAGGATGGGCAGGTTGTCGCCGAAGTAGAGTTGGTTCTTCCAGTCGGTCATAGCGCGGGGTTCCTCGGGTATTCTGCCGGGCGGCATCGGCAAGGGTACGCAACAAATGCCCGGCGGCCAAGTGGCGCTTGGCGCGATTACAGGGTAATGGGGGCGCTGCTGGAGCGGGAGATGGGAATTGAACCCACGACGATCTGCTTGGAAGGCAGACGCTCTACCACTGAGCTACTCCCGCTCGCGGCCTGCGCCCCACTATAGCCTACGCGCTTGCTCCGCCCCAAGCGCGCCCCCTTCACGGCGCCGCCGCTTGCCCCGTACCCTTGCCCTATTGAAGCAGGAGGAATTCACTTGACCGATCGCGTCGTTTGGGAGCGTCGGCGCCCCGGCCGGGGCGTTGCGCGGCGCATCGTGTGCTACGACGAAGTAGCGTCCACGATGGACGCCGCGTGGCGCATCGCCGACCCCGCCGTAGGCGTGATGGCGCTGACGCAGATGGCGGGCAGAGGGCGGTTCGGGCGCCCGTGGCTCTCCGAGCCGGGCGGCTCGCTGCTGCTGTCGTTAACCGTGGAAGCGCGCGCCGAGGTTGCGGGCCGTCTCAGCGTAGTGGCCGCGCTTGCCGCCTCGGACGCCGTCGGCGCCCTCGGCGACGGCATCGCGCCCGCGCTGAAATGGCCGAACGACGTGCTCCTTAACGAACGCAAGGTATGCGGCATTTTGATTGAGAGCAGGGTCGATACGGCAGGCCATTCCCTCGCCGTCGTAGGCTTCGGGCTGAACCTGGACATCGACCTGTCCACCCCTGGCCTCGAGGCGGCAACGAGCATCGCCGCCGAGACAGGGCGCCGCGTCGACGCGCTCGTTGCCGCCGACGCCGTTGCCGCCGCCTTCAACGAGCGGTTGGCGGAGGCGGAGCGCCCGGCCGCGCTCCTAGACGCCTACCGCCGCCGCTTGGCGACGCTGGGCCAACGGGTGGAGGCGCGCTCCGGCGACCGCGGCGTCGCGGGCGCCGCGGAGGACGTGGGCGAGGGCGGCGAACTGTTTGTGCGCACGGACGCGGGCGAGTTGATTGTGCTGCGCGACGGCGAGGTTACACTGGCCGCGCCGCCTTCCCGCTCCCGCTAGGCTAGAATGGAGAAAGGCCGGGGCGCGCCAAGCGCGCCGGACATAGTGCGGCGCAATGGGAGCACGCGACCTCGACAACAACGCATGGCGCAGGCGCTCGGCCATCCGCGAGCGGCTGCGCACCTTCCTCGACCGGCGCGGCTACGACGCGGTGGAATTGCCTACCCTGGAGCAGACCGACCTCTTCCTGCGCAAGTCGGGCGGAGAGTTGGCCGCCCGTATGTACAGCTTCACCGATCCGAGCGGACGGAGCGTCAGCCTGCGCCCCGAGTTCACCTCCTCCGTCGTCCGCGCCTACGTGGACGGCTCGCTGCGCAGCCCGCTGCCGTTGCGCCTCCAATATGTCGGCCCGGTGTTCCGCTACGAACCGAGCGCCGACGGTTCCGGCGCGCTGGAGTATGAGCAGTTGGGCGCGGAACTGCTCGGCGTGGTAGGAGAGGCCGCCGACGCTGAGGTCGTTGCGCTTGCCGCGCAGGGTCTCGCGCTGCTCGGCGTCTCCGGCCACCGCATTCGCGTCAGCCACGTCGGCGTGGTCAACGCCATCCTCGAGGCGATGGGACTGACCGAACGCGCGCGCGTCTTCATCCACGGCAGCCTGGGTCTGCTGCGTGCAGGTCCGGACGGAGCGGCCGAGGCGCGCCGCCGCGCCGAGGAGCTCGGCATACTCAGCGGCGGGCGCTCGCGACGGCTCTCGGCGCTCGCGGCGCGCCTCGACCCCGACGAGGCGCGCGAGATGGTGGAGGCGATGTTCGCCGACACGGTGGCCGCGGGCGCGGGGCAGCGCACGCCCGAGGAGATACTCCGCCGCTACCTCAAGAAGGTGCGCGAGGCGGAAGACCCCGCCCGCGTCGAACGCGCCCTCTCCTTCGCCGCCGGCCTGGCCGACGCGGCGGGAGAGCCGGAGCACGCCCGCAAGCGTGTCGCCGAACTGCTGACCGACCACGGCCTCGACGACGGCCTGCTCGCGCCCATCGACCGCCTCTTCGACGCGCTCGGACGCTACGACCTGATGGGCGCGCCGCTCGTGCTCGACCTGGGCGCCGCCTCCGGCATCGCCTACTACACCGGCATGGTGTTCGAGGCGGAGCACGCCGACGTCGCGGGCGCTCCGCCCCTGGGCGGCGGCGGACGCTACGACGGCCTGGTTAAGGCGCTCGGCGAGCCGCAAGACATCCCCGCGCTCGGGTTCGCGCTCAGCCTCGAGCGTGCCTCTGATCTGCTGCCGGACGAGTTCGGCGAGGCCGACGCCCCGCCTGCGGGCCGCGTGCTGGTTACGGCGCAGGAGACCGCCGTCGGCCAGGCCGTCGCAACGGCGGAGCGCCTGCGCGCGCAGGGCATCCCCGCCGAACTCGACCTGTCGCACGACGGCGACGCGGCGGCGGCCGCCTACGCCAAGCGCAGGGGCATCGAGACCATTATGAGGGTAGGGAGGGACGGCAGTGTCGACGAGCGCCCCGCCTAGCCCGCGCCTCCGCCTCGCCGTCCCCAGCGACGGCGCGATGTACGAGCCGACCCTCGCCTTCCTCGCCGCCTGCGGCATGAGCGTCAGCCGCCCCAACGCGCGCCGCTACGTGGGCAGCATCCCCGCCGTCGAGGGTATCGAGATCATCTTCCAGCGCGCCCGCGACATCACCGGACACGTCGAGGCCGCCAACGCCCACGCAGGGTTCGTCGGCTACGACGACTTCCAGGAGCGCCGCGTCGAGGGCGGCGACACGGAGATCGTGCTTCAAGATCTGGGCTTCGGGCGCTGCGAACTGGTCGCCGCCGTCCCCGAGGCGTGGGTGGACGTGGAGTCGATGGCCGACCTCGCCGATCTGGCGGTGGAGTTCCGCGAGTCGGGCAGGGAGCTGCGCATCGCCACCAAGGCGCAGCGCCTCGCGCGCCGGTTCCTTTTCAGCCACGGCGTGAACTACTTCAGCATGCCCCAAGTGTCGGGCGCCCTCGAGGCCGCCCCCGCGATGGGGCACGCCGACATCATCATCGACGTAACCGCCACCGGCGCCACGCTGCGCGAGAACCGCCTCAAGCGCCTCGTGGACGGCGTGGTCATCCGCTCCGAAGGATGCTTCATCGTGAATCTGCGCGCCTTCTCCGCCGGCCCCGCCGCGCTGGAGGCCGCCCGCGAGATCATCGAGCGGGTGGAGGCGCACCGCCGCGCGGAGGGCTACCTGCGCGTAACCGCCAACATCGAGGGCGCGTCCGAGGCGGCGGTCGCCGCCAAGGTGCTGGAGCGCGGCGAGGCCGCCGGGCTGCGCGGCCCCACCGTCTCCCCCGTCTTTACGGCGGACGGCGGCTCGTGGCACGCCGTAACCGTGCTTGCCCACCGCGCCAACCTCTCCGCCATCGTCGATCACTTCCGCGCCATCGGCGGCGCCTCCGTGACCATCTCCGAGGCAGGCTACGTCTTCGGCCAGGAGAGCGGCGCCTACCGCCGCCTGCTCGAGGCGATGGAGCGCCGATGCGGATAGTCACCGACCCGGCAGAGGCGCGCCGCATCCTCACGCGCCGCCCCGGTATGGAGCTCCTAACTGGCCTCGCAGGCAGCGCCGCCCCCGACGCTGTCCAAGACGTCGAGCGCATCGTCGCCGCCGTGCGCGAGCGGGGCGACGCCGCCGTGCGCGAGTACACGGCCCGCCTCGACTCCGTTGTGCTCTACGGCCTCGAAGTCGCCGCGTTCGAGTGGGCCGCCGCCGCCGAGCGCGTCCCCACCGCCCTTGCGGACGCCCTTGCCGCCGCCGCCGAGCGCATCCGCGCCTTCCACCAAGCCTCTATGCCCGCGCCGTGGCGCGACGAGGCGATGGGCTGGGGCGAGCGCGTCGTGTCCTTGGAGCGCGTCGGGATATACGTCCCCGGCGGCAACTACGCCTCCTCCGTCCTGATGGACGTGATTCCCGCCAAGGTTGCCGGGGTAGAGGAAGTCGTCGTCTGCTCGCCGAATCCCACCGACGCCGTGCTGGCCGCCGCCAAACTTGCGGGCGCCGACCGCCTCTTCGCTATAGGCGGCGCGCAGGCGATTGCGGCTATGGCGTTCGGCACGGAGAGCGTCCCGCGCGTGGACAAGGTGTGCGGCGCGGGCAACCTCTACGTAACCCTCGCCAAGCGCGCCGTCTACGGCGAGACTGACATCGACGGCCTCTACGGCCCCACCGAGACGCTCGTCATCGCGGACGATTCCGCCGACCCCGCCCTTGCCGCCGCCGACCTGCTCGCCCAGGCCGAGCACGACCCGATGGCCTCGCCCATCCTCATCACCCTCTCCCAAAGCCTAGCCGAGCGCGTAGCCGCTGAGATGGAGGCGCAGCTATTCTCGCTGGAGCGCGCCGCGATTGCCCACCGCGCCGTTCGAGAGCACGGCGTCGCCGCTGTCGTTTCGTCCATCGAGGAGGCCGTCGAGTTGGCCAACGCCTACGCACCGGAGCACGTCTGCCTGCTGGTGAAGGACGCCGAGACCGCCGCCGCAGGTGTCCGCAACGCCGGGGGCGTGTTCGTCGGCGAGAACAGCCCCGAGGTGCTGGGCGACTACGCCGCAGGCCCCAGCCACACGATGCCGACGGCGGGAACCGCCCGCTTCGCCTCCTACCTCGGCGTGCGCCACTTCTTACGCTTTATGCCCATCGTTGCGTTGGATGGCGATGCCGTGCGCCGTCTCGGTCCGACCGCCGCCGCCATCGCCCGCGCCGAGGGCCTCACTGCCCACGCGCGCGCCGTCGAGCGCCGCCTCGAAGGCGAGACTAGGAGCGCATCGTGAGCCAACGCCCTATCGACCCCCTCTCCCTCGTGCGCCCGCACCTGCTGGAATTGGAGCCGTACGCCGCCGCCGATCCGCCCGAGAAGCTGGCTGCCCGCGCGGGAATACCCGAGTCGGAGTTGGTGAAGCTGAACGCCAACGAGAACCCCTACGGCCCGTCGCCCCGCGTCGTCGAGGCGCTCGCCGACCTCCACCGCGTCCACGTCTACCCCGACCCCGCCCAGACCGCGATGCGCGAGGCGGTGGGGCGCCACGCCGGAGTGGATCCCGCCCGCGTGGTTGTCGGCAACGGCTCCGACGAACTCATCGACCTCCTCTTCCGCGCCGTGCTCCCGCCCGGCGGCGTCGTCATCGACAGCGTGCCCACCTTCGGTATGTATCCCTTTACCGCGCACGTGTGCGGCGGGCGAACCGTGCGCGTCGAGCGCGGCCCCCGCTTCGAGGTGGACGTGGACGCCGTGCTCGCGGCGGCGGAGCGCGAGGAAGCGCGCGTCATCGCCGTCGCCTCCCCCAACAACCCCACCGCCAACGCAACGCCCCTCGCCGACCTCGAGCGCCTGCTCTCCGCGGGCTGCCTCGTCATCGTGGACGAGGCGTACCACGAGTTCGGGGGCGCGACCGCCGCCGAACTGCTGCCCGCGCATCCGAACCTCGCCGTGCTGCGCACGATGAGCAAGTGGGGCGGGCTGGCGGGGCTGCGCGTCGGCTACGGCATGATGGCTCCCGAACTGGCCGACCTGCTGCTGCGCGCCAAGCCGCCCTACAACGTCAACCAGGCCGCCGAGGCCGCGCTGCTCGCCTCCATCGCCGACGCAGACCTGCTGGACGAGCGCGCCGCCCGCATCGTCGACGAGCGCGAGCGCATGCGCGCCGCCCTCGCCGAACTCGACGGCGTCGACCCCTGGCCGTCGGACGCCAACTTCGTCCTCTGCGCCGTGCCCCAAGGCGCGGGCAAGACGCTGTTCGAAGCCCTCGCCCGCCAAGGCGTCTTCGTGCGATACTTCAGCGAACCCAGGCTAGCCGACTTCCTCCGCATCAGCGTAGGCACGTCCCGAGACACCGACCGGCTAGTCGAAGCCCTCAGCGTGCGCTAGCGGCGCTGTAGAGGGCGGCGCAAAGTCCGGTACTATGGCCGCCATTCGTTAGAGGAACTGACCAAGTGTCCCGCACCGGCTCATACAAACGCACCACCCGCGAGACCGACCTGTCCGTGAACGTCGACCTCGACGGCGCCGGCGCCGCACAGGTCAACACGGGCAACGGGATGCTTGACCACCTCATCGACCAGCTCGCCCGACACGGCCTCATGGACGTGGAGATCGAGGCCAAAGGCGACTGGCTTCGCACCGGCTGGCACCACACGGTGGAGGACACCGCCATCGCCCTGGGCCGCGCCTTCCGCGACGCACTCGGCGAGGGCGCGGGCATCGTCCGTATGGGACACGCCATCGTCCCGCTCGACGACGCGCTCGCCCGCGTGGCCGTCGACCTCAGCGGGCGCGGCTACGCCGCCCTCGACCTCGGCCTCAGCGGCGCGAGCGTCAGCGACCTCCCCGGCGACCTCGTGCGCCACTTCCTCCACTCGTTCGCCATCGAGGCGCGCGTCAACCTGCACGCCACGGTGCTGGAGGGAATCAACCCCCACCACCGCGCCGAGGCGACCTTCAAGGCGCTAGCCCGCGCCCTCCGCGACGCCGTAGCCCTAGACCCCCGCGCCCCCGCCACCCAACCCCCCAGCACCAAAGGCACCATAGCGGGGTAGAGGCATCCGTTCGCCCTGAGGGAATTTGAAGGGCTAACGGGAGGAGCGCAAGCGCCCTCGTGGGCTAGCAGTGCGCCCGTGTGAAGTGGGGGTTGGTGCCTGCGCCCCACTCCGAAGCCAGGAAGGAGCGTACCCGCTCATCCAAGAGGTCGGCGTGATGGGGTTGCGCTAAGATGATGTAAGCGCGGGCGTTGCGGCGGCGGAAGCGGAGGGCAATGGAATTTGCGCCGGATAGCCGCTTGCGCAACTCCGCGCAGCGCTCGGCGAGTAGCCTCTCAACGCCACTGCGGTCGGCGTGCTGGTAGATGATGAGGCTTTGGCCCCGCTCCCAGTAGGGCGGCAGATCGTCGTAGTAGACGTACTTGGGCCCTCCCTTGGAGTAGCGCCCCTTTGTTGGAGTCCCCAGTCCGTTGTCAGGGTCCACAAAGACAATACCTGCGCCTTCCATTTTGGAGAGACCATTCTTGACCCACTTCCGTCGAGCGGCTTCCCGGCTAGGCTGTGTAACGTCGCGGTCATCGAAATTGAGGGCGGCGGAGTAATACAGGGTGTCGAGCGGCAGCACGCCACTGCGCTCCACCTCCGCGACCGAGCGACGGCCAGACTTCACTATGCTCTGCATCGCGGCATACAGCTCGGGGTCGCAGTCCGGCAGCGTGCGCTCGACGCGGGAAGGCTTGAACAAGTATTGGATAAACCCGCCGTCGTTCGTGGCCTTCTGCTCGCAGCCGTCGAACAGATACCAGTTCACGCCTAGGCGCAGCACGGCGCCGTCATCGGCTTTGCCCATGCCTGTGAGCCAGCGCAGCAGGCCATATTTGCCGTAGTCGCCGATATCGCCAACGTAGCGGTCTTGCATCGCCCGCCCTACTCCCCCGCCACCCCCACCTCCACCGTGTACGTCTCGATGACCGGGTTCGCCAGCAAGCGGTCGCACATCGCCTCGGCTTGCTGCTTGGCGGCGGCTTGGTCGGCGGCGTCCAGCTCTAGGGTGAGGAACTTGCCGACGCGGACGTTGGCGGCGCTTTCGAAGCCGAGCGCGTGCAGGCCGTCCATCACCGCGTTGCCCTGCGGGTCGTTGACGGCGGGCTTGAGCGCGACGTAGACGCTGGCGCGGAAGCGCATCGCCGCCCTACGCGCCGCCCGCGCCGCAGTCGTTGCCGAGGAACGCGGGCGCCTGGTCGTTGCGGTGCGCGTCGAAGAAGGCGGGGATGTCCGCGTCGTCCACGCCCTGCGCCTCGAGGATGCGCCCCCACGCCGTCAGCACCACGGCGCCGGGCGCGAGCGCGTCGTAGGGGCGCATAACGACGCAGGCAGGGTAGCCGGGCAGCGCCTCGACCACGTCGCGGAGGCGCGCCACGTCAGCCGCGTCTTGGAGGTTGTGGTTGACCGACACCGCGCCCTGGCGCAGGTTGGCGACTACGCGCTCGTCGGCGACGGGCTCGTCGCTCACGCCCCAGGGCGCGAAGGTAGGGGAGTAGAAGCCCGAGTTGGGCGGCGTAGTGGAGTAGGCATCGTGCGGTGCGCCGTCAGCCACCAGCACGGCCTCCTGGACGGGCGCCGCCGCGCCGACGCCCTCGCCCTGGTCGGGCAAGGCGGGCGTTGGGGCCTGCTCGCCGAATTGAGGGAGGAAGAGGCTGACGATGAGGGCGAGCGCGACCGCGCCGCCGAGCGTGGTGTAGACGACGCGGCGGCGCAGTTTGCGCGACTCGGAGCGCTGCCGCCGGCCCTCGCGCGACTGGCTGCGGCGCTGCACCCGGCGCGGGCGTGCCTGTTCCTCCGCCACGCTCTCTTCCGCCTACGCCAGGGGCTCGCCCACCAGGCGGCGGTAGGCTTCGAGGTAGCGCTCGCGCGTCTTGGCGACCACGTCGTCCGGCAGCGCGGGCGCAGGAGGCTCGCGGTTCCAACCTGCCTCGATCAGCCAGTCGCGCACGAACTGCTTGTCGAAGTTCGGCTGTGACTTGCCCGGCGCGTAGCCCTCCGCGTCCCAGAAGCGGCTCGAATCGGGCGTGAGCACCTCGTCGATGAGCGTCAGCTCGCCGTCCACCCAGCCGAACTCGAACTTGGTGTCGGCGATGATGATGCCCATCTCGCGCGCGTGGTCGTGAGCCCACTGAAACACGGCGAAGGAGGCGTCGCGCAGGCGCCGCGCTGTCTCCGCGCCCGTCATCGCTTCAACCTCCGCCATCGACATCGGCTCGTCGTGACCCGTCTCAGCCTTGGTCGTGGGCGTGAACATCAACTCCGGCAGGCGGTCGCCGTCTGTGAGGCCGGAGGGCGCGGGCAGGCCGAAGATGGTCCCGCTGCGGCGGTACTCGGCGAGGGCGGAACCGGTCAGGTAGGCGCGCACGACGCACTCGACGTCGATGCGTTCGGCGCGGCGCACCACCATCGCCTGCCGCGCGACCTGCGCGGGCAGGTCGGCGAGCCGCGGATGCGCCGCCAACCCATTCAACGCCGCCGCGTCGTCCGCCAGGCCGACGAGGTGATTGGGCACGATGTGGCGCGTGCGGTCGAACCAGAAGCGCGAGAGACGGCTGAGCACGTAGCCCTTGTCGGGCACGCCGTTGGGCAGCACCACGTCGAACGCGGAGATGCGGTCGGTGGCGACCATCAGGAAGTGGCGGTCGTCAATCTCGTAGGTGTCGCGCACCTTGCCCCGGTACCGCCGATCGGGCAGGGCGCTATCGAGTAGCGGCTCCAAAGCGTTCCCCTAGGCCGACGCGGGCGAACAGCGCGCCCACGTGGCGAGTGTAGTAGGCGTAGTCGAACAGCGCGTCCAGCTCCTCCGGCGTGAAGCGCTCGCGCACCTCGGGGTCGGCGCGCGCCAACTCGCGGAAGTCCGCGCCCTCGTCCCATGCGGCGTGGGCGTGGGCCTGTTGGAGGCGGTACGCCTCTTGCCGCCCCATCCCGCGCTCCACCAGCGCAAGCATAACGCGCTGCGTGAAAACCAGCCCGCGCGTCGATTCCACGTTCGCAAGCATACGCTCCGGGAAGACGCGCAGTTCGGCCATAACCCCCGTGAACAGGTCGAGCGCGTAGTCCAGCGCAAGGCAGGCGTCGGGCAAAATGACGCGCTCGGCGGACGAGTGGCTGATGTCGCGCTCGTGCCACAGCGCCACGTTCTCCAACGCGGTTACGGCGTGGCCGCGGATAAGGCGCGCCAGGCCGCACACGCGCTCCGACAACTCGGGGTTGCGCTTGTGGGGCATCGCCGACGATCCCATTTGCCCCTCGCCGAAGAATTCCTCGACTTCCCGCACCTCCGTCCGCTGCAAGCCGCGTATCTCCGTGGCGAACTTCTCCAACGACGCCGCGACGATGGCCAGCGCCGTTACGAATTGGGCGTGGCGGTCGCGCTGCACCACCTGGTTGGACAGCGGCGCGACGGCGAGGCCCAAGGCGGCGCACGCGTCCTCCTCCACCTGCGGCGGGATGGTGGCGTGGCTGCCCACCGCGCCCGACGCCTTGCCAACGGCGACCTGCGCCTGCGCGTCGGCGAGGCGCGCGCGGTTGCGCAGCATCTCCTCCCGCCACAGCGCCAACTTCAGCCCGAAGGTGATTGGCTCCGCGTGCACGCCGTGCGTGCGCCCCATCTGGAGCGTGTGCTTGAACTCGACCGCCCGCTCGCCCAGCACCTCGATGAGCCTATCCACGTCCGCCAGCAGAATCCCGCCCGCGTCGCGCAACTGCATGCCGAGCGCCGTGTCCTTCACGTCGTTCGAAGTGAGGCCGAGGTGGATCCAGCGCCCTTCGGCGCCCAGGCTCGGCGCGATCGACCAGAGGAAGGAGTTGACGTCGTGCTTGGTGCGCGCCAGCTCCGCCTCCATCAGTGCGAAGTCGTAGCGCGCGCCGCGAATCTTCTCCATGTCCTCCGGCGGGATCGTGCCCTCCGTCGTCCACGCCTCGCACACCGCTATCTCCACCGCCAGCCAGCGGTCGTACATCCCCGCGTCCGACCAGACAGCGGCCATCTCGGAGCGCGAGTAGCGCGGGATCACGAGCGGCGCTCCTGGCGCGCGGGCGCGCGGCTGGACGAGACGGGGATGGCGTAGAGACGCAAGGGCAGGGGAGCGGTTGTTCGGAGGCGGAAGTGTCGGCCCATCGTCGAGACGCTCAGCGCTCGCGCAGGCGCCGTCTGTGCGCCTCGAGCGCCTCGCGCAGGCTACCATACTTGAGCGCCAGCATCTGCGTGGCCAGGATGGCGGCGTTGCGCGCTCCCCACGACCCCACCGCCACCGTCGCCACCGGTATCCCCGGCGGCATCTGCACGATCGAATGGAGCGCGTCCACGCCCCCCAACTCCGACGACGCCAGCGGCACGCCGATGACCGGCAGCGTGGTGAGCGACGCCACGACGCCCGGCAGCGCCGCCGCCCCGCCCGCCGCCGCGATGAACACCTCCACCCCGCGTGCGGGCGCCTCCTCAACGTAGGCGCGCACCGCGTCGGGGTTGCGGTGCGCCGACGCGACCGTCAACTCCGCCTCCACGCCGAACTGCTCCAACGTGTCCATCGTGTGCTGAACGGTCTCTTTGTCGCTGGCGCTTCCAACGAGCACGCCGACCAGTGGCATATCGCGATTCTCCTGAGGGGCGTTTCGGGGCGGCGCCCCGCGCACGGCTAGCGTAGGCGCGCGCCGCCTCATCGTCAACCGCCGCATATACACTAGCAGCCTTATGCTCTCCGCCGTAGCCGCTCAGTTCCGCCTGTTCGCCGTGCTGCGCAACCGAGACTTTCGCCTCTACTGGGCGGGGCTGCTGGCGCAGGTGATTGGCCAGCAGATGATGTGGTTCACCATCGGCTGGCTCTCCTTCCACCTGACCGAATCGCCCGCCTTCGTCGGCTCCGTAACCCTATTCATCGGCCTGCCGCAGTTGCTGGTGGCGCTGTTCGGCGGCGTATTCGCCGACCGGCTCGACCAACGGCGCGTCATCGCCGGGTCGCAGGCGTGCGCGGCGGTCGTGGTAGGCGGCCTCGCCGCTCTGACCATCATGGGCAGGGTCGAGCCGTGGCATCTGTTGTTGGCCGCCTTCCTTACGGGCGTCGCGCAGTCGTTCGACCAACCGAGCCGCCAGGCGCTCTATCCGCGCCTGCTGCCCGACCGTTCGCTGCTCGCGCAAGCCGTGCCCCTGAACGCGATGACGTGGCAGTTCGCCCGGCCTATCGCGCCCGCCATCGGCGGCGCCGTGGTCGCCTACGCCGGGGCAGGGCCGAACCAGGGCGCAGGGCCGGCCTTCGCGCTCAGCGCCGCAACCTTCCTCGTGATGTCCGCCCTCATCCTGCGCGTCTCCGTCGCGCCGGGCGCGGCCGACGGCCGCGCGAGCGTGCTGCGCAACCTCGCCGAGGGCGTCGGCTACGTCCGCCGCCAACCCCTCTTCCGCATCGTCATCGGCATGACCTACGTCAGCTCCCTGTCCGGCCTCGGCTACATCTTCGTGCTGCCCGTGTTCGCGGGCGAGGTGCTGGAGACCGGGCCGTCCGGCCTGTCGCTGCTGTGGGCGAGCGGCGGTGCGGGCTCCTTCATCGCGGTGCTGACCACGCCAGCCGTCCTCCGCCGCGTCCCGACCGGCAAGGCGATGGCGCTGCAAGGGATGCTGTTCGGCGCCTCGCTGACCGCCTTCGCCTTCACGAGAGACTTGTGGACAGGCGCCGCGCTCCAGGTGCTCATCGGCGCGGGCTCCCTCGCCTATATGATGGCCGTCGAGGTGACGATGCAGACGCTTGTCCCCGACGGCTTGCGCGGGCGCGTGATGAGCCTGTGGGGGCTGTCGTGGATACTGCCGACCATCGGCGCGGCGGGGCTGAACTACGTCGCCGGATTCATCGGCGCGCCCGCCGCGCTCGCCTTAGGCGGTGCAGTGGTCTTCCTCAACGCCAGCGCGATGTGGCTCCTCAGCCCCCGCCTGCGCCGCCTTAACGTCGCTACGCAAGAGGGCAGAGAAGCCGCCATGATCGCCGCATAAGGCGCGGTCATCCTTTCCGTCGTTCCTGCGGAGGCAGGAACCTCGACGCGCGGCGTCCCGTAACCCCCAAAACCCGCCCCGACGACACGGGGGCTGCGGGGCGCGAACGCCGAACACCTTACTCTGAATGCGCCAGCCACCCCTTCGCATATCGGGAATGACGGATATGGCGTGGGCGGCCTTCCCTGTAGGAGCGAACTGCTGGTCGCCCCCGCCGCCATCTCCGGCACCCCGTGGCGGCTAGTTACGCAAGGTCCCCGCAATCGCAGTGCCGCCCCGCGGATGTGCTAATCTAGTGTTACGAATTCCGCAAGAAATGAGACAGTCGTGCTTACGCTAGACGTTCATAAGACGGAGGTCGACCTGCCTGCGCTGCTAGCGCTAGTGGAACAGGGTGAGGAAGTGATCATCGCTCAGGATGGCGCGCCCGTTGCCCTGTTGACGCCCTACAAGCCGCCCGGCAAGCGGGAGCCGGGCGCGTGGAAGGGCGTGGTCGCGGTCGGCGGCGAGTTCTCCGAATCGCTGCCGACCGACGAACTGGCAATGTGGGAAAACCGCTAAGGCGCTCTTCCCTGTTCACCCCCGGCGCCGCCCCTGCTTATAATGCCGTCTGCTAGCCGCCGGGAGGCCGCGCTTGGCGCGGGAGACAGGCATGGCAGAAGACAGGGGCGCGCAACAAGAGAGGAAGCCCGACCGCCTCGACTCCGTCGTGACGGGCGTGTTCTGGTTCTCGCTCGCGGCGATGCTGGCGATGGGCCTCGGCCAGTTCCGATGGGACCCGCCCGTCCAGGCCTACCAGAACGCCCACCTCGCCTTCGCCATCTGGATCGGCTTGTTGGGCTTCGTGATGCGCAAGCGCACGACGCCGCGCTGGGCGGTCGCCGTTCTGCTGATGATCGGCGTCGCCATCGCCGAGATCTACTTCTTCCAAGTAGCGGAGGACTTCTTCTACCGCTCGCGCTTCGGCACCTGGCCCGACATGGTGCTGGGGATGGTGATCCTCCTCTCGGTGCTCGCCGTCTCCTATATGTACTTCGGGTGGGTGTTCCCCATCTTGGGCGCGATCTTCATCACCTACCACTTCACGGCGGGGTTCATGCCCGGCTTCCTGCGGGGCGCCGACTTCGAGGTAGAGGAGGTGCTCACGCGCATCGCCCAGAAGCAGCACACCGGCGTCGTCGACCAGGCCTCGCGCTTCCTGTGGCTCCTCATCTTCTGGGGCATTATGCTGGCGGCGGCGGGGGCGAGCCTCGTGGTGGTTGGCATGGCGCGCGCCTTCTCACGCCGCCTGGTGGGCGGCCCAGCGATGGGCGCGCTGATCGCGTCCGGCATCGCCGGCTCCTTTGTCGGCGCAGGCCCCAACAACGTCGCCATCACCGGCCCCATCACCATCCCCGCGATGGTGCGCGGCGGCTACACGCCGGAAGAGGGCGGCGGCATCGAGGGCGTCGCCTCCAACGCCTCCACCATCACGCCGCCCATCCTCGGCATCGTCGCCTTCGTTATGGCGAACCTCTTGGGCATCAGCTACCTCGAGGTCATCCGCATGGCCATCATCCCCGCGGCGATGTGGTACATCGGTACGGCGGCCTACATCATCGGCCACGCCAAGCGCAACGCCCACCGCATCAAGCGCGTGGAGGCGACGGCGGCGGAGGTCGCCGCCCAGCCCCAGGCCGACCAGGAAACGTGGCCCTACGTGCGCAACGCGCTGATCGTCTTCGTCCCGCTCCTGCTCCTGCTGCTGAACCTCACCACCATTCGCATCTTCCCCTGGCTGCTGTTCGGCGACGGTGCCTTCCCCGTGCTGATGTCCGCCTTCGTTATGGTCTTGGGCGGCGTCTTGGCCTCCGTCGCGCTGGCGCTCCTCACCCGCAGCCCGATGGGAATGTACGTGCGCTCGGCGGCCATCGCCGCCGTGCCCGTGGGCGTCATCATCGCCCTAGTGCTGGAGGGGTTCACGCTGCGGACGGCGGTGCCCGCCGCGCTGATGGCGACGCTGATGTTGGGCGTGATTCTGCGTGTGGAAACGCGATGGTCGGTCTGGTCGAACGGGATGAAGAACGCCGCCTTCTACGCCAGCGCCGTCTCCGTCGTGCTGGTCATCGTAACCATCCTCGCCGACACCATCGGGCACACCGGCGTGGGGACGCGCTTCGGCGGCATCGTGGAAGACCTGAGCGGCGGCAGCGTCGCCTTGGCCGGAGCGCTGCTCATCGTCCTTTCGGTCATCATGGCCGCCGGACTGCCCAACCTTGCCATCTACTTCCTGGTTACCGTCACCTTCGTGCCCATCCTCGCCGGGATGGGGGTGGACGTGCGCGCGTCGCACTTCGTCGCCTTCTACATGGGCTCACTGAGCCTCATCGTCCCCCCTGTGGCCGGCAGCGCGCTGGTGGCGGCGGCGCTCGCCGGAACAACCTACGGCAAGGTCTCGTGGCAACTGGTGAAGATGGCGTGGCCCTTCTACGTCTTCCCCATCGTCCTGCTGCTCGCGCCGGACGACCTGCTGCTGCTGCGGGACATCCCCGACAACGGCCTCGCCACCCTGCCGGTGGTGCTCTCCCTAGCCATCGTGCTCGTCGGCATACAGATGGCCAGCGGCGGATGGGTGGGCGCGATGCTGCATCCGGCGGCGCGCGCGCCCTTCTACGTTGTGGGCGCGGTATCCTTCTACGCGCTGCTGCGCAGCAACGAGGCCGCGCTGCTTATCGCGCCCGTGCTCACCATCGCGCTCGCCGCTGCGGCTATCATCTACGGCAGGCTGCGCCCCGCGTCCCAGGCGACGCTCGAACCAACCCCGACCGCCCAAGGAGACACCTAATATGCCCTTCGAACTGCACCTCGCCACCGGCCCCGGCGGCTCCATCGCCGACCAGATCGCCGCCATCGAGCAGGCCGAGCAACTCGGCTTCGCCGGAACCGGCGTCGCCGACCACGTGGAGGACGGCAAGGACGCTTTCGTCATCCTCGGCCTTGCCGCCGCCCGCACCAGCGCCATCTCCCTCTACACCGCCGTAACCAACCCCAAGTCGCGCCACCCCTTCCACCTCGCCGTCGTCGCCAACACGCTCGCTGAGCTCTACCCCGGCCGCACCAAGATGGGCATCGGCACCGGCGACAGCGTGATTCAGAACCTCGGCACCACCCCCGCCACCGTCCAGGCCTTCCGCGACGCGCTCGTCTCCATCCGAGCCCTGCTCCACGGCGAGACCGTCCCGTTCGGCACGAACCCCAACGGCCGCATCGAAGACCCCGCCGAGCCGCCCCCGCCGCTGATGGTCACCGCCAGCGGCCCGCGCGCCCTGCGCACGGCGGGCGAGTTGGGCGACGAGGCGATGCTGCTCGCGGGTCTCAGCGCGCCCTTCCGCGCCCAATCGGCCAAGCGCATCGCCGAGGGCGCCGCCGTCGCTGGACGCGACCCCGCCTCCATCCCCGTAACCCACAATGCCGCCGTCTCCATCGCCGACGACCCCGACGCCGCCCACGCGCGCGTCTGGCCCGTCGTCTTCACCTGGCTCAAGATGGGTTTCTTCAACGACGGCCTCCAAGCCGTCGGCCTCTCCGTCCCCGAGGAGTCCGACCCCGCCGCCGTAGACCCCGCCGTCGCCAAGGAGTTGGTCGACCACCTCGCCATCGCAGGAACACCCGCCTCCGTAGTCGAGCGCGTCAACCGGTTGCGCAGCGAGGGCGTCGAGCGCCTCTACTGCTTCCTCTTCGCCCGAGGCGAAGCCCGCCAGCAGCAACTAGCCCTCCTGAAGCGCGAGGTAATCGACGCGTAGGGCAGGGAAGGCCGGAGCGGTCAACCGGGCAGCAGGAGACATATTGCAGGGACGACCTGCTGGTCGCCCCCGATGGCGCGTTAGCCGCTAGGGCCGGGGAGCAGCGAACCCTCCCACTCATCGATGCGGACGGGGTCTAGTCTCTCGAGGCCCTCAATGCGGTCAAAGTCGGCGTCGGTCGAGACAATGCGGCTCAACCCCAATCGCTGCATCACCGCAGCATGGACGAGGTCGCGCGCGCTGATTCCCTGATGGTGGTCGGCCAAGTTCGCTGCCGCGATGATGTCCTCCGCATGGACGGACTCGACTTGCCCGCTGAGCACCTCACCGAAAGAATGCACGACCTCTCTTCCCAGCGCCCAGCGCCCTCGAGCCAGGTAGAAATGCACCAATTCTTGGAGGACTTCCGAAGTGGTTACGAAAACCTGTGGCGCTTCCGCAGCTAGGCGGAGAACCCGGGCGCACGGCTGCTTGCAGGCGTGCGCGCGTCCGGCGGCGTAGATGGGGACGTTCGCGTCAACGAAGACCGCCTGGCTCATGGGCGGCCTCCAATTCGCGGGCGAGGGCGTCCGGGTCGGGCGTGTCGTTCACGCTCAACTGCACCAGGCGTTCGACCGCTTGCCTGCGCCGCTCCCGCAAGATGTCCTCATAGCCGCTGTCGATAAGGTCGCGCACCACTTCGGAGATCGGACGCTCCTCCGTCTCGGCCAACTCCTCAAGCCGCCGCCGATGCTCGGCATCGAGCCGCACGTCCAGCCTGCTCGCCACTTCACTTCTCCGTACGGATTATTTTGTACGGAAAGGATTGTACGTCGCCATCGCGCGGGTGTCAAGCGAATGGAAGATCAGGGTGAGACCATCCCCCCGCGAACGCCGCGATGTCTCGCCGGTAGTGCGCGCCCTCGAACCGCACCTGCCCCGCCGCATCGTAAGCGAGGCGGCGCGCCTCCGCGTGTGTCACGGCTTGGCCGACCAGCGTAACCACGCGCCCCCCGTCCGTGATGGGCGCGCCGCCGCCGTCCTCGCCGACTGCGGAGTAGAACGCGGTTACGCCGCTTGGCAGCGAGTCCAGTCCATGGATGGGTTTGCCCGTCTCGTATGCGCCGGGATAGCCGCCCGACGCGAGCGTTACGCCCACCGTCGCCGTCGGCGACCAGCGCAGTTCCAACGCGCCCATGCCGCCGTGCGCGACCGCCTCCGCAACGTCGAGCAGGTCATTCTCGAGGCGAGGCAGGATGAGCTGCGCCTCCGGATCGCCGAGGCGCGCGTTGAACTCGATGACCTGCGGGCCGTCGTCCGTCAGCATCAGGCCGCCGTAGAGCACGCCCACGTAGGGGATGCCCATCGCGGCTAATTGGCGGAGCACCGGCTCTATGCACCTCTCGCGAACGCGCCGCTCCAACGCCGCGTCCCAGTAGGGCGGGGGGCTGTAGCCGCCCATCCCGCCCGTATTAGGGCCTTGGTCGCCCTCGAAGACGCGCTTGTAATCGCGCGCCGCAATTAGCGGCGACGCGCTCTCCCCGTCCGTGAAACAGAAGACGCTCACCTCCTCGCCGGCCAGGCAATCCTCGACCACCACCGTTGCGCCTGCGTCGCCGAAGACGCGCTCCGCCATAGCCGCGTCGATAGCCGCCGCCGCCTCTTCCACGGACGCCGCGACCGTAACGCCCTTCCCTGCGGCCAGGCCGTCCGCCTTCACGACGATGGGCGCCCCCCGCCTGCGGACGTACTCTTTGGCCGCGCCGGAATTGGTGAACGTCTCGGAGACCGCCGTCGGCACGCTCGCCTGCGCCATAACCTGCTTGGCGAACGTCTTGCTCCACTCGATGCGCGCCGCCGCATGGCTCGGTCCCACCACTGCGTGGCCGCGAGCGCGCAGCGCGTCCGTAACCCCCGCCAACAACACCGCCTCCGGCCCGACGATGGTCAGGTCAATCGCGTTCCGTTCGACGAAGTCGACCACGCCGACCGCGTCCTCCGGCGCGACGCCCGCCGCCTGCGCCAGGCCGCGCGCGCCGAGGTTGGCGGAGGCTTGGAAGAGTTCGGGCGCGCGAGGGCTTTGCGCCAACTTCCACAAGATGGCGTGCTCCCGCCCGCCGCCGCCCAGCACCAGCGCGCGCACGGGCTAGGCTCCGCCCCCGCCGCTCACTCCCACTCGATGGTGCCCGGCGGTTTGCTGGTGATGTCGTAGACGACGCGGTTGACGCTCGGCGCCTCGTTGACGATGCGGCTGGAGATGCGCGCCAATGTGTCGTAGGGCAGCCGCGCCCAATCCGCCGTCATCGCGTCGTCGCTGGTTACGGCGCGGATCGCCGCCACGTGCTGATAGGTGCGCTGATCGCCCATCACGCCCACCGTCTTCGTGTCCGTCAGCACCGCGAACGACTGCCACAGGCGGTCATACAGCCCGTCGCGCTTGATTTCGTCCATCACGATCCAGTCGCACGCCCGCAGCGTCTCCAACTTCTCGTGCGTCACCTCGCCCATGATGCGTATCGCCAGACCAGGCCCCGGGAAGGGCTGGCGGTAGAGCACCTCCGGCGGCATCCCCAACTCCTCGCCCACCGCGCGCACCTCGTCCTTGAACAGGTAGCGCAGCGGTTCCACCAACTCCATCCGCATCCGCTCCGGCAGCCCCCCCACGTTGTGGTGCGTCTTTATCTTGTGCGACGCGCTCGACTCCGGCGTTTGGCTCTCGATCACGTCGGGGTAGAGCGTCCCCTGGGCGAGGAAGTCCACCTCGCCCAGCGCCGCCGCCTCCTCGTCGAACACTGCGATGAACTCGTTGCCGATGCGCCGCCGCTTCACCTCCGGATCGGTTACGCCCCGCAGCGCCGACAAGAAGCGCTCGCTCGCGTTCACGTACACCAGATTCAGCCCCAAGTGGCGCTGGAAGACCGCGCGGACGCGCTCCGCCTCCTCGCGGCGCAGCAGGCCGTTGTTCACAAAGATGCACGTCAACTGGCTCCCGACCGCGCGGTGCACCAGCATCGCCGTTACGGCGGAGTCCACGCCGCCCGACAGCGCGCAGATGACGCGCCCTGCGCCCACCTGCGCCCGCACGCGCTCCACCGCCTCGGCGACGAAGTTACGAGGCGTCCAATCGCCCGCACACCCGCACACCTCCAACGCGAAGTTCCGCAGCATCTCCTTGCCCTGCGGTGTGTGCGCCACCTCGGGGTGGAACTGGATGCCGAACAACCCTTCGTCGTTGGTCATCGCCGCCACGGGCGAGTTGCCGCTGTAGGCCAGCGAGCGAAACCCGGCGGGCATCGCGTCGATCCGGTCGCCGTGGCTCATCCACACGGGAATCTCGTCGTCCAGCCCCGCGAACAGCGCCGACTTCGGCCCCTCCTGGTGAATCGCCGCGTAGCCGTACTCCCGCTCGCGCCCCGGCGCCACCACGCCGCCCAGTTGGTGCGTCATCAACTGCATCCCGTAGCAGATGCCCAGCACCGGCACGCCCAGGTCGAACACCCACCCCTGCGCCATCGGCGCGCCGGGCTCCCAGACGCTCGCAGGGCCGCCCGAAAGCACGATCCCTTTGACGTTGAGGTTGGCTATCGCCTCTCTGGCCGCATCGTGCGGCAGCAACTCGCAATAGACGCGCTGCTCGCGGATGCGCCGCGCGATAAGGCGGCTGTACTGCGACCCGAAGTCGAGGATGACGATGGCGTCCGTCCGCCCGCGCCCCTCGCCGCGCCCCGGCTCCGGCGCAGCCGAGCGCCCCTCGCGCTCCTGCGCGATCTCCAAGTAGGCGGCGACCTCCACGTCTCCGGAGGCCGCCACGCGATGCGTCGGATCCTGCCCCGTAGTCTCCATCCTATTCCCTGCTCCGCATAGTAATGCACCCCCGTGCCAAGGGCAAAGGCGCTGCGCCTTGCCCCCGCGCTCCCTCCATCCGTTCGCCCTGAGGGAACTCGAAGGGCGCCCCGGCGCCCCTGCCGCGCTGCTATACTGAGGCGAGACCCTCGATGTTGCGTTTGGCCGACAACGAAGCGGGCTTGCAAGCCGCCGCCGCCGCTATCAGAGACGGCGGCCTCGTCGCCTACCCAACTGACACGCTCTACGGCCTCGGCGCCGACGCGCGCAACCCGCGCGCCGTCGCTGCCGCCCTCGCCGCCAAGGGGCGCGGCGCCGCTATGGGCATGCCCGTGCTGATCGCCGACCTCGACGACCTCGAGCGCGTCGCCGCCGATATCCCGCCCGATGCGCGGTTGCTCGCCGAGCGATTCTGGCCAGGCGCGTTGACTCTGGTGCTCAAGCGCGCGCCCGGCCTGCCCGACGACCTCACCGGCGGCCCCACCGTCGCCGTGCGTCTGCCGAACCACCCAACGCCGCGCGCCCTCGCGCGCCTGGCCGGATGCCCCATCACTGGCACGAGCGCCAATCGGCACGGCGGCCGGCCGCCTGCCGACGCCGACGAGGCGGAGCGCCAACTGGGCACTGAACTCGTCGTGCTGCTGGACGGCGGCCCCGCTCCCGCCGCCGCGCCCTCCACCATCCTTGACCTCACCCGCGCTCCCGCGGGACTGCTGCGGCGCGGCGCCGTCTCCGTCGAGGCGCTGTGCGCCGTCGTCGAGGTGGCCCACGCGGTGGAGACGGGCAGGTGAGGGCGCCCCTCCTTCTGCTCGACCACCACGGCCCAGTCGAGGCGGCGCTTCGAGCCATCTTCGACGCGCAGTCCGACCTGCCCCTCTACCGCATGATGCGCTACCACATGGGCTGGATCGGGCAGGACGGAGCGCCGGAGGTTGCGCCCGCCCCGGACAGGTTGTACGGCGCGGTGTGCGTCGAGGCCGCAGGCCGCGACGCGCCCCCCGTTCGCCTCGCCGCCGCCGCCGCCGAACTCGTCTTCCAGTCCGCCCTCGTCCATGAGGAGATGCAGACCGCCGACGGCCCCGCCGGGGAGCGCCCCGCCGTCTGGTGGCTCTGGGGGCCCGCGCAAGCCATCAATGTCGGCGACGGCCTCCACGCCCTCGCCCGCCTCGCCCTGCTCGACGCCCCGCACGGCCTGACCTCGCGGCAGACGCTGCAAGCGGTCTCCATCCTAGACGCGGCGGCGCTGCGCTACTACGAAGGCCACTACCTTGACCTCGCCTACCAGGAGCGCCTCGACGTAACCGAAGCGCAGTACGTAGCGATGGCGTCCGCCAAGCGCGGCGCCCTGTTCGGCGCCTCCGCCGCTATGGGCGCCCTCGCCGTGGGGCGCGACGCCGGGACCGTCCAGGCATTCCAAGCATTCGGCGAGGCGTTGGGTCTCGCCGCGCAGATGCGCGACGACGTGAACGACCTGTGGCCGCCGTCGCCCGTCGCCCGCCCCCGCGCCCTCAACAAGAGCAAACTCCTGCCAATCGTCCACGCCTTCGAACATGCCCCGCTGCCTCAGAAGCGCGCCCTGGGCGAAGCCTACTTCAAACGCGTCCTCACCCCCGCCGACCTGGACGCCGTCCGCTCCATCCTCGACGAAACGGGCTCCAAGGCCTACGCCGAGGAGAAGGCGCGTCGCGCCGCACAAGAGGCGCTCGCCGCCCTCGCCGACGCCGGACTTCCCGCAAAGCGCCTCAAGCGCTGGCGCGAGGTCGCCGCCGCCCTCGCGAGCGAAGAATGAACAAGAAGAGCGTCCGCGACGTCGAGTGGCGGGGCAAGCGCGCCCTCGTGCGCGTGGACTTCAACGTGCCTTTCGAGCGCGGCGCCGACCGCATCTCCGACGACGCCCGCATCCGCGCCGCGCTCCCCACCATCGAGCATCTGCGAGGGCAGGGCGCCGCCGTCATCCTCGTTACGCACCTGGGGCGGCCGAAGGGCAAGCCCGACCCCGCGCTCGAGCTCGGCCCCATCGCCGAGCGACTGTCCGAGCTGCTCGCCGCGCCCGTAACCTACGTCCACGACGCCCCCGGCACCGACGCCCGCGCTCGCGCCGAGGCGCTCAACCCCGGCGACGTGCTGCTGCTGGAGAACATTCGCTTCTACCCCGGCGAGGAAGCCAACTCCGACGCCTTTGCCGCCGCCCTAGCGCGCCTGGCCGACGCCTACGTCAACGACGCCTTCGGCACGGCGCACCGCGCTCACGCCTCCACCGAGCGCGTCGCCGCCCATCTCCCCGCTTGCACGGGACTGCTTATGGAGAAGGAGCTAGCCTATCTCGGCGCCGTGCTCGAATCGCCCGAACGTCCCCTAGCCGCCGTGTTCGGCGGCGCGAAGGTCAGCGACAAGGTGAAGGTGCTCGATCGCCTGCTGCTGCAGGCGGACGCGGTCTTCATCGGCGGCGGCATGGCCGCGTCCTTTCTCAAGGCGCAGGGGCACAGCGTAGGCGATTCGCTCGTGGAGGAAGACCTCATCGACTTCTGCGCCGCCGCCCTCCGCCGCGTGGAGGAATCAGGCGTAGCCCTCCATCTGCCGCAAGACGTGGCGATAGCCCAGCGCATCGAGCCCGGCGCGCCCACGCAGATAACGGCGGCCTCCGCCGTGCCGGACGGCTGGATGGTCCTGGACATCGGCCCCCAGGCCTCCGCCGCCTTCGCCGCCGCGCTGCGCACGATGAAGACCATCGTGTGGAACGGCCCGATGGGCGTGGCGGAGGTTCCCCCCTTCGACCAAGGCTCCCGCGCCGTCGCCCAGGCGCTGGCCGAGAGCGGCGCCACGACCGTCATCGGCGGCGGCTCCACCGCAGAAGCGGTGGCGGCCTTCGGCCTGGCCGATAGAATGTCCCACGTCTCCACCGGCGGCGGCGCGTCCCTCGAGTTCCTCGAAGGCGCCGAACTGCCCGGCGTGGCGGCGCTGGACGATCGCTAGGAGCGGCGAATGATCGACTTCCCCTACCTGTCCGACATCGTTCGCAAGACCGACTCGAAGATACTGATGCTCGTCGCCGACGGCCTCGGCGGCGCGCCCGCGCCCGGCTCCCGCCGCTCCGAGCTGGAGTCCGCCCGCATCCCGAACCTGAACCGCCTTGCCCAGGCGTCCGCCGCAGGCCTCACCATCCCCGTCGCGCCAGGCGTCGCGCCCGGCTCCGGCCCCGGCCACCTCGCGCTCTTCGGCTACGACCCGCTCAGATACCTCATCGGGCGCGGCGCGCTGGAGGCCATCGGCATCGAGATGGAGTTGCGCCCCGGCGACGTAGCCGCCCGCGGCAACTTCGCCACCGTCGACGCCGACGGCAACCTGGTCGACCGCCGCGCCGGGCGCATCGCCTCCGAACTGGCCGCGCCGCTCGCCGAGCGCCTCGCCCAAATCAGCCTCAACGGGCTCGGGGTGTCCGTCGAGCACGTGAAGGACTATCGCTTCGTGCTGCGGCTGCGCGGCAAAGGCCTCAGTGACCAACTCACCGAGACCGACCCGCAACTGACGGGCGTGCCGCCCCTTATGGTAGAGCCGCGCGCCAAAGACGCCGACGCGACTGCCGCCGCCGCGAACGCATTCGTTGAGCACGCCCGCGAGGCGCTCCACGACCAAGAGGCCGCCAATATGGTGCTGCTGCGCGGCTGGTCGGTCGCGCCCGATCTGCCCTCCTTCGGCGATTCCTACGCCCTGACGCCCGCCGCCGTCGCCGCCTATCCGATGTACCGGGGCCTCGCCTCCATCGTCGGCATGCGCGTACTCGAGACGGGCGGCGACTTCGAGGCGGAAGTGCGCACGCTGCGCGAGCACTGGGACGAGCACGACTTCTTCTTCCTCCACTACAAGAACACCGACGCGGCGGGCGAGGACGGCGACTTCGACAAGAAGCGCAAAGCGCTCGAAAGCCTCGACGACTTCATCCCCGCCCTGCTCGACCTCAAGCCCGACGTGCTGATGGTGGCGGGCGACCACTCCACCCCCGCCATCATGGCCGCCCACTCGTGGCACCCCGTCCCCTTCCTGCTCCGGTCGCAATGGACGCTAGGGGAGGGCGTGGACCGCTTCAACGAGCGCGACCTGCGCCGCGGCCCGCTCGGCGTCTTCGAGGCGAAGCACATAATGAACCTCGCCCTTGCTCACGCGGGCAAGCTGGCCAAGTTTGGACCATAGGAACCTGCCTATGACCGCGCCCGCAACGCCCTACACCCCCGCCGAACTCCGCGCCCGCATCCGCCAGGGCCTGCTGCCGGGCGTCACCTCCGGCTACGCCCCCGGCTACCTCCAAGCCAACCTCGTCATCCTCCCCAACGAGTTGGCCGCCGACTTCCGCCTCTACTGCGAGCGCAACCCGCAGCCCTGCCCCCTCATCGAGCAACTCGCTCCCGGCGACCCCGAGCCCAAGCGCTCCGCCCCCGGCGCCGACGTGCGCCAAGACCTCTCCCGCTACCGCGTCTTCCGCTATGGCGAGGCGGAGGAGGAGCCGGTCAACATCCTCCACCTATGGGCCGAAGGGTTGACCGCCTTCCTGTTGGGATGCAGTTTCGGCTTCGAGCACTCCCTCGTCCGTGTCGGCATCCCGATGCGCCACCAGGAGACCGGCGCGCCCGCGCCCACCTACGTAACCGGCGTCGAGACCACGCCCGCGGGCGTCTTCAACGGCCCCCTCGTCGTAACGATGCGCCCCGTCGCGGACGACAAACTTGCCCTAGCCGCCGAGGTGAGCGGCTCCGTGCCCCTCTCCCACGGCGCGCCCGTCCATGTCGGCGACCCCGCCGCGCTTGGCATCGACGACCTCGACCACCCCGACTACGGCGACCCGGTGGAGGTGCGCCCTGGCGAGACGCCCGTCTATTGGGCGTGCGGCGTTACGCCGCAGGCCGTCGCCGAGCGCGTCCGCCTGCCCCTCGTCATCACCCACAGCCCCGGCCATATGTTCATCACCGACCTCCCCGCCGCGTAACGCCTATGGCAACCCCCTTCGCCGCCGCCAACTGGAAGATGCACCTCACCGTCGCCGAGGCCGCCGCCCTCGCCGAGGAGATGCGCGGCGGTCTCGCCCCGCTCACGGGCGCGACGCGCGTCGTCTGCCCGCCCTTCACCGCGCTCGCCGCCGTCGCCGCCGCGCTGAGAGGCTCGGGCGTGGAGGTGGGCGCGCAGAACATGCACCCCGAGGCGAGCGGCGCCTTCACCGGCGAGGTCTCCGGCGCGATGGTGCGCGACCTCTGCGCCTACGTCATCCTTGGCCACTCCGAGCGCCGCCAACTCTTCGGCGAGACGGACGACTTCATTAACCGCAAGGTGCACGCCGCGCTCGGCCTGGGCCTCACGCCCATCTTCTGCCTCGGCGAGACGCTGGAGCAGCGCGAGGCGGGCCGCGCCGCCGCCGTCTGCCGCGAGCAGTTGCGCCGCGGCCTCGACGGCCTCGATGCCGATGCGGTCGCGCGCGTCGCCGTCGCTTACGAGCCGGTGTGGGCGATCGGCACGGGCCGCGCCGCAACGCCCGACGTCGCCCAAGAGGCGATGGGCGGCCTGCGCCGCGAACTGGGCGAACTCGCGAACGCCCCTGTCGCCGTCCGCGTGCCGCTGCTCTACGGCGGCAGCGTCAACCCGGACAACATCGCCTCCTTCGTCGCCGAGCCGGATATCGACGGCGCCCTGGTCGGCGGCGCGAGCCTCCGCGCCGGCCAATTCGTCGCCATCGCCGCCTCCGTCGCCCAAGCGGGCATCGCCTCCTGACCGCTCCCCGGTGGCGACCGCGCAGCCCAAGCCGCCCGTCCTCTTCATCGTCGGCCCCACCGCCTCCGGCAAGACGGACGCCGCGCTGCTGCTGGCCGAACGCCTCCCCATCGAGGTGATCAACGCCGACAGCCGCCAGGTCTACCGCCGCCTCTCCATCGGCGCGGCCAAGCCCACGGCGGAGCAGCGCGCCGTCTGCCCCCACCACCTCTTCGACGTCGCCGACCCGGACGAGCGCTTCAACCTCGCCGCCTACCTCGACCTCGCCCGCGCCGCCATCGACGGTGCGCTCGAACGGCGCCGCCTTCCCGTGGTCGTGGGCGGCGCAGGACAGTACGTCTGGGCGCTCGCCGAGGGCTGGCGAACGCCCCGCGTCCCCGCCCAACCGGAGGTGCGCGAACGCCTCGAGCGCCAAGCGCGCGTAGACGGCGCAGAGGTGCTCCACGACGCGCTGCGCCGCGTCGACCCCGCGTCCGCCGCTGCCATCGACGCGAGGAACGTGCGCCGCGTCGTCCGCGCCCTCGAGGTCTTCCACGCAACGGGGCAGCCCTTCTCCGCTCAGCGCGTCAAGCAAGCGCCGCCGTTCGAGGCGCACCTCACCGGTCTATGGCGCTCCCGCGACGAACTCCGCCGCCGCGTCGACGCGCGCGTGGAACGGATGCTGGCCGGCGGCTGGCTGGAGGAGGTGGCCGCGCTCCTGGCGGCGGGCTGCTCCCCCGAATCGCCCGCCTTCTCCTCCGCCGGTTACCGCGTGCTCGCCGGCCACCTCGCGGGCGACCTCACGCTCCCCGAGGCCGTTGAGCACGCGCGGACGGCCCACCACGCGCTGCTGCGCCGCCAAGCCGCATGGTTTCGCCGCGACGATCCGCGCATCGAGTGGCGCGTAGACGCCGACGAACTAGTCCGCGCCGCCGAGCAGCGCCTCCGCCCCACCTAAGGAGCCCTGGCTGCGGCGCTCCTTGTAGGGGCGACCAGCCGGTCGCCCCTTACACGTTGCGGAGCGGTCTCCGAAAACCGGAACGATGGAGGCGAGGCGCCGCTATCCCCCGGCGGACGACCGGATCGTCATCAACTCGAACACGATCGCGTGCAGGTCGCTCTCGCCCACGTTCCGCACCTTGTGCGTAACGTCGCCCCACGCCGCCACCGCTCCGTCGGCGTACTCCTCCTCGACCGTCGAGCCATCGTCGTAGGAGAACTGGAGTTTCGCGCCCTTCACGAAGTAGACCAGCGCGTTGGGGTGCGAGTGGCGCCGGTCCGACTTCCCCGCAGGCAGCCGCCACTCCAGCATGCGCCGCGCCTCTTGCCAGGCCAGCACCTTGTAGTAGTCCACCGATATCTCGGTCGGGTCGACGTAGGGCGTCTTGCGGATGGTCATAGGCGTCGCTCTGCTCCGTGTCGCCGGGCGGGTAGGGAGCCCCCGGCGCGCCGCAAGGTTACGGCACGCGCAGAGGGAGCGTCAAAGCGCCGCGTAGCGTATAGTGCGCCCCAACAGGAGGTGCCCCTATGAGCAGCCGCCGCACGCGCATCGGACTCATCGTGCCGTCGTCCAACTCGACTGCCGAGTACGACTACCAGCGCGTCCTCGACGCCGAAACCTCGCTCCACACCGCCCGCGTCTTCCTGGTGGACACCACCATCGAGATGCTCGAGCGTATGAACCAGGACGCGGAGGAGGCCGCTCGCTCCCTCGAATCGGCGGGCGTCGACGTCATCGCCTACGCCTGCACCAGCGGCAGCTTCCTCGGCGGCCCCGGCTACGACGACTCCCTCCTCGCCCGCGTCTCCGACGCCGCGCGCGGAACCAACGCCGTCGGCACGACTCCCGCCGTCATCGACGCGCTCCATGCTATGGGCTTGCGCCGCGTCGCCGTCGTTACCCCGTACATCAACTCCATCAACGAGCGCCTCGCCGCCTTCTTCGAGGACAAGGGCTTCGACATCGCCAGCATGGCGGGACAACAACTGGTCGCCAACCTCGACATCGGCGACCAGACGCCGGAGCAGATAGCCGCCTTCGCCAAGCAGCATATGGCGCGCGACGTGGACGGCTTCTTCCTCTCCTGCACCAACTGGCGCGCGATGGAGGCGGTGGAGGAGTTAGAGCGCGAACTGGGCAAGCCGGTGGTGACCTCCAACCAGGCCACCATCTGGGCGTCGCTGCGCGCCGTGGGCCGCACGGCGCCGGTGGACGGATTCGGCGCGCTCCTGCGCCTGGAGCCCGGCGCCGTCAGCGCGGGCTAGCGATGGCCGGCCAAGCCGCTGCCCAGACCATCGAGGACATCATCCTGCGCCGCGACGGACGCAGCATGCACGCGCTGCGGCCCCATCTGCGCCCCGACTTCTGCGACGACGCGGCCCGCTTCCTCTACGAACGCCCCGGCCCCGCGCTCGTCGCAACCGGCTTCTACATCCTCTCCGGCGGCGCAGTGGAGACGGACGGCCCGCCCGGCGCCGCCGCCATTGGCGAGGCGCTGGAGGCGCTCGGCCGCCAAGTCGTCTACGTCACCGACATCCACGGCGGCGCCATTATGCACGGTCTCGCCCCCCACGCCGAGGTCGTCGAGTTCCCCATCGCCGATATGGAAGAGAGCCGCGCCTTCGCCCGCGAACTGGTGGAGCGCGTCCGCCCCGCCGTCGCCGTGGCCATCGAGCGGTGCAGCATCACCCAGCAGGGCCTCTACCGCAATATGCGCTCCCTCGACATCTCCGCCTACACCGCCAAGGTCGACCCCATCTTCGACCTAGTGCAGGACTCCGTCGGAATCGGCGACGGCGGCAACGAGATAGGCATGGGCGCCTTGGCCGAGCAGATTCGCGGCGTGGAGGCGCTGCCCGACGACCCGTCGGCGACGGCGTGCAGCCGACTCGTCATCAGCAGCGTCTCCAACTGGGGCGGCTACGGCCTCGTCGCCTCTCTCTCCAAACTCGCCGGACGCAACCTGCTGCCCAGCGTCGAGCGCGAGGCGCAGTGGGTGCGGACGTGCGTAGACCTCGGCGGCGTGGACGGCTCCAGCGGCAAGCCCATCGCCTCCGTCGACGGCTTCCCCCTCGACGAGAACAGCGAGACGCTCCGGATCCTGCACGACGCGCTAGCCGCGCAAGGCGTCCGCTAGCCGCGCGCCCCGTACAGCGCCGGCTGCTCCTCCACCTGCTGGCTGCGCGGCGCGCGCCGGAACGTAGGCGCGTACGACAACCCCAAACGCGGCAACTCCGGCTGCCGCCCCTCCAGCAACTCCGCGATGGTTACGATCTGCACGCGCGGGAAACGCCGGTCGGGGAAGTGCTCCGGCGTGTAGAACCCCGCCGCCACTGTCTCCCGCAGCATCGGCTCCGTAGGCGGCTCCAACGTGATCAGCACCCCCATCTCCGCCTTCTCTCGCTCCATGTCGCCCCGCAGCGTCGCCACCACGCCACGCTGCACCTTGCCGCTCTTCACCTGCACCAGCACCCGCTTGGCCTTCCCCGACCTGTCGTCGAAGAAGTTGATGTAGCCGTCCACGCCCGCGTCCGCGCCCTTGCGCCCTCGGTTCGCAGGCCGCGCCTCCACCAGGCCGAGCGCCCAATACTCGAACTGGTAGCGCCCGTCGTGCTCGCTCTCCGTAGCGAGCGCCCGCGCGCTCGCCAGGTCTTCCGGCGCGCCCACCACGTCGTAGGGGCGCAAGTTCCTGCCGAACGCGTCGCGCAGCCGCCCCTTCATCAGCGAGATGGCGAGGTGGGTGATGTCGATGCCGATCCAGCGCCGCCTCAGCCGCTCCGCCACCGCGATGGCCGTCCCGCACCCGCAGAACGGGTCGAGCACCACGTCGCCCTCGTTGCTGCTCGCCTTGATGATGCGCTCCAGCAGCGCCTCCGGCTTCTGCGTGGGGTAGCCCAGGCGCTCCTTGGCCTGAGCATTGACGGGCGGAATGTCCGTCCAGATATCTTGCAGGGGCATGCCCGGCATCTCGTCGAGGTAGCGGATGTACTCCGCCACGCCGTTGCGGGTGTAGCGTATGCGTCCCTCGTTGTGCAGACGCTCCATAGTCTCGCGCGGGGCGCGCCACACGCGCGTTACCCCGTTCCATTCGTACTCGTACCCGCCGCCGCTCAAGCCTCCTGCGGTCAGATTGTCCGTGCGATACAGGCGGCCATCGTCCGTCTTATAGCGGTAGTGAGTCCTGACGTACTCGGAGTCGTGGGCTTGATATTGGTCGTTCCAGAGGAACAAGGCGCTGTCTTTGGCGTAGAGCAGGATAGTGTCTTGGATGCGCCCCATAGCCTTCGCGTCGCTGTGCGCGCTCGTGCGCTTCCAAGTGACCTGGTTTAAGAAGTTGGCTGCCCCGAACGTCGCGTCCATCAGCAACTTCAGATAGTGATTGGCCGTCAGGTCGCAGTGCAGGTAGATGCTGCCCGTCGGCTTCAACACCCGATGCAGCTCGATTATCCGCTGCGCCATCATCGTCAGGTAGGCCATCATGTCGTTGCGGCCCAGGAATCCCCGCATCGCCTGGAGCATATTCGCCAACTCAGGCGGGCCGTCGCGCACCACGTCTTCGTACGCCGCCTCCGACTCGATGTCCCAATGCCACGTGTCGTCGAACGCCCGGATCTGCGCCGCCGACGCCTCCCCGCTCGTCTCGCGGAACAGCACGTTGTACGTCGCGTTCGAGTTGAACGGCGGGTCGAGGTAGATGAGGTCGACGCTCTCGCTCGCCACGCGCTCCCGCAGGATGGGCAGGTTGTCGCCGAAATACAGCCGGTTCTTCCAGTCGGTCATAGCGCGCGGCTCCTCAGGCATCTCACGGGGCGGCGAGACGGCGCCGCCCTCAGCGTCGGCAAGCGTACGCAACGAACGCCCGGCGGCCAAGTGGCGTTTGGCGCGCCTCCGTTCCCGCCGCTAGCAGGGTAGGGCGGCGGTGCCCGGACCCTATCCCCCCAGCTCCCGCGCCAGGCGCTCGCCCACAATCGCCTCTTGGCCGGGCGCGAGGCCGAAGACGTGCACGTCCATCCAGTCCTCGCCGGGGCGCACGCGCGTCCAGATGGACGGCTCGCCCGCCTTCAGCCGGTTGACCACCTCCGGCAGCGACACGCCCGTAACCGCCGCGTCGGCGCGGATGCGCACGCCGAACGCGTTGTGGCCGACCACGTTGTCGATGAGCGCCGCCTCCACCCCCGCCAGATCGGCCACCCAGCCGAGGATGACGCGGCTGCGCTGCTCGTCGTCCGCCAGCCTGTCCTCGTGGTTGAGCGACATCCACCGCTTCACCGCCGCGACGGCGCCCAGCACCTCCTGTCGGTCCACCTTCTGCGGACGCCCTACGCCGCGCACGCGCCGCCCCTCGTAACTGGCGAAGGTTTGCAGCGACAGTTTGCGGATCATCTCCTCCGTGCCCAACGCAAGGCCGGTCGACTGCGGCGCGCCGATGTACTTGGTCGCTACGCACTGGAACGCCGCCCCCATCCGCACGTACTTGCCGATGTTCTCCAACGGGTATATCTGTCCCGCCGCGTCCACCGTAACCGGAACGCCCGCTTCTCCCGCCACGCGGAGCACCTCCTCCAACGGCAGCGCCATCGGGTCGGACAGCTCCTCTTGGACGAGGCAATGGACTGCCGCCGTCTTGGGGCCGATGGCGCGGGCGAGGTCGTCCGCCGTCGCGCCGTCGGGCGAGCCGAACTCGACCAGCTTCGCCCCCGCCAACTCCAAGCAGCGGTCGTACCAGTAGCGCCCCCGCCGCTGGATGAGGATCTCGTCCTTCATCCCCGCTGTGTTCGGCAGCTGCTGAATCTTGTCGTCGTCGTCGCCCGCCATCAGCGCGGCGGTCGCCAGCGTCAGCGCCGACCCCGCCCCCGAGGTTACGTAGGCGGCGGGCGCGCCCACCAGCCGCGCGATGAACGCCCCCGCCCGCTCCTGCAGTTCCGTCATCGACACGTAGGCCGACTCGGCGGCGTCCATCGCCTCCTTCACCTCTCGCGGCGGCGTCGAGCCGCCCAGCAGTGTCAGGCTGCCGATCGCGTTGATGACGGGCGTCGCGCCCAGCTCTTCGTACAATCCGGTCGGGTCGAGGTCGGTCACGTCGCAGACTCCTGGGCGAATGGCCCGGCCCGATTGTCGCAGAGTTTCGCCCGCTTTGCCTGCTACACTGCGCGCGGGCGTGGGCCGCATGCGACCCGTGTCGCCCATCCCTCATTTTCGCAGGGAATGGGAGAGAAGGATGAACGCGTACCACATCGTCGATGTCAGGAAGTCGAGGGGGCTTCTTGCGAAGGTCTTGGGGAGGCGCTCTCCTGCCTGCCCCATCTGTCCTCAGCCCCGCGAACCCCTCTACAAGTGTGACGGCTGCCGCCACATCGTATGCGGGGAACACATGGTGCTTTGGGAAGTGGGCGGCGGGCTCACCGTCTGCCCGAGGTGCGAGTGGCGTATCGACCAGGTCGAGGGCAGGCCTCGCGCTCCCATAACCGACGCAACGGTCATCCACCGGTGCGCGCATGGGTGGGGATACCCACTTCCCGAGGGGACGACCGATGACGAGATCGCGGCTGCAGGGCAGCGAATCAGGGAGAGTGTGGTTGAAAACGTCTGTCCGGCGTGCAGCGGCAGCGCGGTTGCGCCACAGCAAGGCCCGACGCGGTTTGGGTGGGGAGGGAAGTGGTTGCTGCCGAGGAGCTACCGCCCCTCGGCGCCCCCGCATGGGGAAGCCTAGATGACGCAACAGTCTTCGAAAGCGGGAATCTCGCTTCAACCACGTTCCGACCAGTTGTGCTGGTTCTGCACCAAACGCAAAAACAAGCCCCGGGAGGCACGCCTATGAGGCCGAGCGAACGCTTCGACTACTCCCCGATGCGCGGACGCCCGCCCTTGCGCCTCCCCGGCGGCGCGCGCGTCGCCGTCGTCTCCGTCGTCAACGTCGAGCACTGGGACGACGAGCGCCCTATGCCCCGCGCCATCATCCCGCCTCACGGCGGCGCGCCGCCCGTCCCCGACGTGCCCAACTGGGCGTGGCACGAATACGGCATGCGCGTCGGCCTGTGGCGGCTGATGGAGCTGTTCGACCGCCGCGCCGTCCCTGTAACCTGCGCGCTCAACGCCTCTGTCTGCCTCGCCTACCCCCAACTCGCCCGCGCTATCCGCGACGCCGGCTGGGAGTTTATGGGCCACGGCTTCACCCAGGTAGCCGCCCCCGTCGTCGAGGACGAGCGCATGATGCTCGCCAAGGCGGTCGAGACCATCCGCGAGTTCACCGGCGCCGGACCGCGCGGCTGGCTAGGCCCCGCCCTCGGCGAGACGGCGCAAACGCCCGAGTTGCTGGTGGAGCACGGCATCGAGTACGTCTGCGACTGGGTGGCCGACGATCAACCCTTCGAGATGCGCACGGCGGCCGGGCCGTTGGTCTCCGTGCCCTACTCCGTGGAACTAAACGACGTGCCGATGATGCTCGTCCAGCACCACGACGCGGCGGAGATGCTGCGCCGCGTCAAAGACCAGTTCGATCGCCTCTACCACGAGGGCGCCGAGTCCGCCCGCGTGATGACCATCGCGCTCCATCCCTACGTAACCGGCGTTCCTCACCGCATCCGCTACCTCGAAGAGGCCTACGCCTATATGGCCGAGCATGAAGGCGTCCTCTTCTGGAAAGCCGAGCAAGTCCTAGACTGGTGGCGCGAGGCGCAAGGGTAGGGGAGCGCCGCCCCCGTGTTGCCGCAACCCCATCCCTTCCCCTAGCATAGAGCGCGCCGCGGACTTATCCCAGGAGGGCGATCGATGGCCGACGTAACGGCGGAACAGGTGTGGGCGACGGTGGACAGCGTGCTCGGCAAGACCGCCGACCCGCTCGCCATCGACAGCGCCTTCAGCTTCGCGCTCCACGAGCGCGGCTTCGTCGAGAGCGTCGAGCGTCTCCGCCAGAACCTCTTCGGCGCACCCGAGCCACCCTACGCCGACGACGCCGAGGGCCGCGCCGCGCGCGGACGCTGGATCCAGAACTTCGACTGGCACCTCAAGGCGATTCCGCCCGCCCAGTACGAGGAGCGCCGCGCCCAGTACTACGGCGAACTCAAGCGCCTCAGCGAGGAGTACAACCTCCCCCGATGGACGGTCGACCACTACATCTTCTTCGGCAACACCCCCCAACTCTCCCCCCTCCGCGTCATCGTCCGCGACGGCGCCGACGCCGACCCCGCCATCGAGATACGCGTCCTCTCCTCCGCCGTTACCGGCGAAGACATCAAGCGCTTCTACGACGGCCTGCGCGAGCGGACGGAGCTGCCCCCGCTCGCCTACGACCGCCCCCTGGACGGCGCCGCGCCCGACCTCGTGCGCACCTGGGCCGTCCACGTGCTAACGAACCACGGCCCGATGAGCGTGGAGGAGGCGCAGCAGGCGTGGAACGAGCGCTACCCCGCCCACGCCGCCTCCGCCGCCGAGCAGGAGCCCGCCTTTCGCCGCGTCCTCCGCCGCATCCAAGGCGTAACCTGGCGCTCCAACCGCGGCGCCTAAGGGCGCAGCCTTCTTTTCCGTCGTTCCTGCGGAGGCAGGAACCTCGACGCGCGGTGCCCCGCATCTACAAAACCCGCCCCGACGACACGGGGGCGAGGGGAGGGGTGTTACGCAGGCACTCTCCGAAAGCAGGAGCCTCGCCCCCCGGCGCCCCGCGCTATCACGCCGCTATGGACGCCACGCTAAACCCCGACGACGGTGCCCCTGCCGACGCGCAGCAACCCCCACGCCCCGTCTTCGCTGTCCGGCCCGACGCACCGCCCACCACCAGCGAGGATGTCTACCGCGCCCTCGAAGATTGGCCGTAGCCCCTACCGGCCCGCCCCCGCCTCCGCGGGCGCGTCGATGCGCCGCTCGCGCCCCGTCGGCATCAGGAGGACGAGCGGCGCGGCGATGAGCATAATCGCGCCTAGCCCCAGGTAGATGACCTCCACCCCGCGCGCCGCGTCCTCGAATCCCGCCAGCAAGAAGAAGATGACCGTCGTGGTGATGACGCTCCCCGCGAACCGGAATGTCCCCCGCAGCCCCACGATGGACGACACGCGCGACGGCATCAGTTCGATCCCCGCGTTGTTCGACGCGGGCGCCTGTATGCCCATGGCGAACCCGCCGATAGTCAGCACGCCGAACAGCGCCCAGAACGGCGGCAGCGCGGCGGGCAGCGCCCGTATCACGCCGAACCCCACGCTCACCATCACCGCCGCCAGCAGCAAGCCCCCCGCCAGGATCAGTGGTCTATAGCCCAGCCGGTGCAGCAGCCAGATGCTCGTGAGCGTCGAGCCCGCGATAAGCGCCAGTTCCAGCCCCACCAGCGTCGACCCTGCCCGCGCGCTGTCCAGGTCGAACTCCAGCGCCGCGTACAGCGGGATGAACGCCGACGAGCCAATGGACACGCCGCCCCATATCACGTTGTACGCGTTCGCCGCCGCGAAAGGCCGCATCCGCAACAGCGCCAGATCGACGATGGGCGACTCCGCGCGCGATTCGTGCCGCCAGAACAGCGCCCCCAACGGAGCGCTCAGCGCCAGCAATGCCCACGCCGCCGCCCACGCCGCTCCCCCCTCCACGCGGAACAGCGACAGCGCCAGCATGAACGACGCGATGGCCGCCGCCAGCAGCAGCGCCCCCTGCACGTCCAAACGCCCCTTCGCTCCCTCTGCGCTCTCCCGCATCACCCACACTGCCGCAACCAGCGCCGCCCCCGCGAGCGGCGCGGGCAGCAGGAACGCTCCCCGCCACGTCAGGTGCTCGGCGATAAAGCCGCCCACCGTCGGCCCAATGATCCACCCCAACGGCAGCACGCTCGTGAACAGGCCGATCGCTCGCGCGCGGCTGTGCGGAAACTCGCGGCTCACCACCGCCGCAGCGATAGGCACGATCGCCCCGCCCCCCAGCGCCGCCGCCATCCGCATCACGATATGGATGGCGATGTTCGGTGCCAGCGCCGCCGCGACCGACCCTGCGCAGAACACCGCCAGCGACGCGATGAATATCCGCCGCCGTCCGTAGCGGTCGGCGATGCCCCCGGCCAACGACATCGACACGGCCGACGCCAGCTGATACGCCGTGACCGTCCACCCGACCCACGTGAGCGTCGCGCCGAGCCCCTCTTGCATCTGCGGCAGCACCACGAACGCCACCGTCAGATTCATCGAGGAGATGAGCAGCGCAACGGACACCACGGCGAAGACGGCGTAGCGGCGGCGGTCGATGGCTGCTTGCATAAGGTAGAGAGCGCGCCCAAGTATACTCGCGCCCACGCCGCCTCCCCGCCGTGCGCTGTGGGGACAGGTTTCAAACCTGTCCCTCGCAAAAGGAGACGCGCGGAGCAAGCGCCCGACCCCTTGCCTATGAACATCGAGAACGCCGACCGCTCCCGCAAGAAACGCTCCCCCATCTTCTACGGCTGGTGGATCGTCGGCTCCCTCTTCCTCACCAACTTCGCCGTCGAGGCCACGGCCATCTTCTCCTTCGCCGTCTTCCTCAAGCCGATGAGCGAAGACCTCAACATCTCTCGCGGCCTCATCAGCTGGGTGCTCGCTGGACGGCGCCTCGCTACCGGCCTAGCATCCCTCCTCGTCGGCAGGCTCATCGATCGCTACGGCAGCCGCACCCTCATCACCGCCGCCGCCGCACTGGCCGGCATGGCCGTCATCGGCCTCGGCTGGGTGCAGAACGCATGGCAGTTCCTCGCCCTCTTCCTGCTCGTGGGCCTCAGCGGCATCACGATGCCCGGCAACCTGCTCACCTCCGTTCCCGTGCAGAAATGGTTCGTGCGCCAACGCGGACGCGCCACCTCCTTCGTAACCGCCGGCTTCGGCATCGGCGGCATGACCTTCGTCATCGTCCACCAGCAACTCATCGACGCCTTCGGCTGGCGCACCGCATGGGTCGCATCCGGCGTCTTCGTCATCGCCCTCGTCGTCCCCATCACCTGGTTCATCATCAAGCGCCAGCCCGAGGATATGGGCCTGCGTCCCGACGGCGACCCGCCGCTCGACGACGCGCCCGACGCCGACTCGGGCGCGCCCGAGTCGGCGCGATCGGCGGACGACGAAGTGTCGTGGACGGAGCGCCAAGCGCTGCGCACCGTGCGCCTGTGGCAGATCCTCGCCGCCTACGTCCTCATCTCCTTCGCCATGGGCGGTCTCCAGGTCCACCGCTTCGCCTTCTGGGAAGACCGAGGCTACGACCGCAGCCTCATCGCGTCATCCTTCTCCCTCGACGCCGGATTCTTCTTCGTCGGCATCCTCTCGGCGGGATTTCTCGTCGAGCGCTTCCACGTCCGCTTCGTCGGCGCCTACGCCATGCTCATCGCCGTCGGCGGCATCGTCGCAACCATCCTGCTCGACGCGCCGTGGGTGCTCTTCCTTAGCGCCGTCGCCTTGGGGATAGGGCAGGGGACGAACGCCGTCGTGCAGGTGCACATCTGGCCCACCTACTTCGGACGCGCCCACATCGGCGCCATCCGCGGCTACATCGTGCCCGGCATCGTGATAGCCCAAGCGCTCGGCGCGCCCTTCGCCGGAGCCGTCTTCGACGCCACCGGCGCCTACCTCATCGCCTTCTGGACAGCCGCCGTTATGGTCGCCCTCGCTGCCCTCTTCCTCCTAGCCGCCGCCCAACCCCGTCGCCCCCAACTCGCCCCCGCCTCCCATTCGCCCTAACGCCCCCCAATCCGCCGTCCCCGCCTCTTTCTTCGTCGTTCCTGCGGAGGCAGGAATCTCGGCGTACGGCGCCCCACAACTCAAGACCCGCCCCGACGCGCACAAGGCAGGGCGACTCGCCGCCGCTTCCTTATGCCATCCGTCCATTGCCATACAGAACATTCGTGCTATCATGCACACGATGAACCTGCACCCGCCCCCCGCCGCGCCACCCCCTCCTTCCGTCCCCAAATGTCCCATTGTCGTCTCGAATTGTCCCACCTCGGACGCGAATCGTCCCATTTCGTCCTGAAAACCCCGAACGTCTCCGCCGTAAATCGGACAAAATGAGACACAATGGGACGTCCTGCGCGGTCTTTGCAGAACTGGCGCGCTGGGCGCGCCTTGCGCCGCTGCGTATAATGCCAATAGCAGCGCGGACAGGCCTCACGCCGTCCGCCTACGGGAGGAACGAATGGGCCGCCGCTCTCGACTAACCGCCGTCGCCTTGACCATTGCCTTGGCGCTCATCGCCGCCGCTGCCCTCTCTTGCGGCGACCCCGACCCGACGCCCACGCCCACCCCTGCGCCGATAGCGACAGCGACGCCGACTGCGACCCCTGCCACTCCGCCCGGCCCCAGCGAGGAAGACCAGCCGCTCATCGTCGGCAACCTCAACGCCTTCACCGGCGCCCTCGCCGAGTTTGGCCAGCCCCTGCGCAACTCCGTCCAGTTGGCGGCGGATCACGTGAACGACGCTGGCGGCGTCAACGGCCAGCCTATGCGCATTGTCAGCCGCGACACCGGCGTCAACCCCACGATGGGCGTCGACGCCGCCCGCGCCCTCGTTGACGTGGAGAACGTCGTCGGCATCGTCGGCGCCCTCTCCAGCGGCGTAACCATCGCCGCCGCCCAAGCCGTAACCATCCCGCGAGGCGTGCTGCTCATCTCCGGCGCCTCCACTGCCCCCAGCATCACCGTGCTCGACGACAACGACCTCCTCTTCCGCACCACCCCCTCCGACGCCTCCCAAGGCGTCGTGCTGGCGCGCGTCGCCCGCGAGCAGGGCTACGACACCGTCGGCATCCTCTACGTCAACAACGCCTACGGCGAGGGCCTCGCCGCCCAGTTCACCAAGTCGTTCGAGGAGCTCGGCGGCACGGTGTCCGCCTCCGTCCCGCACGAGGACGCCCAGCCCACCTACGCCTCCGAACTCACTCGCGCCACCGAAGGCAACCCCGACGCCCTTGCCGCTATGAGCTACACCGGCCACGCCGAGGTCTACGTCCGCGAGGCGCTCGAAGGCGGCTACGCCGACACCTTCCTCTTCGTCGACGGCGTCAAGGGCGCCGAGTGGATCGACGGCATCAACGCGTGGGAGGCGTTGGACGGAACCCTCGGCACCGCTCAGGGAGGCCCCGACACGCCGCAGAAGTCCGCCTTCACGGACTCCTACATCGAGAACTACGGCTTCCCGCCGTCCCACCCCTTTATGGGCGAGCACTACGACGCCGCCGTCCTGATGGCGCTCGCCGCCGCGCACGCCGGAACCAACACCGACGCCGCCAAGATCCGCGACTCCCTCCGCGCCGTCGCCAACGCCCCCGGCGAGGTCATCGGCCCCGGCCGCGACCAGATCGCCAAGGCGCTCCAACTCATCGCCGACGGCGAAGACATCAACTACAACGGCGTCGGCGGCGAGATCGAGTTCGACGAGAACGGCGACGTCACCGGCACCATCGAGATTTGGGCCGTCCTCGACGGCCAGATCCAATCCACCGGTAGGTTCGAACTGCCCTAGCACCCCAAGCGCGCGCCACAGCCGAACCAAAGCGGGGCGGCCTCCCAAGAGGCCGCCCCGTTCTCCTCTACCCCTCGCCCGCCGCCCCCGGCTGCGCGGTCCGCGCAGTGCGCCGCTCCTCGCCCAGCATGCCCCCCGGCCGCAGCACGATCACGCCTACGATCAGCACGCCGATCATCAAGAGGCGGAAGCTCGGCTCGCCCAACGGGCCGGGCAGGAACTGCGTCCCGCTCCATATCCCCCACACTACGAACGCGCCCAGCACCGCGCCCCGGTTGTTCCCCGAACCGCCCACCATCAGCATCGCCCATATCACGAACGTCGCCAGCAACGGGTCGAACGTGATGGGCGCGAGAAAGCGCACGTGGTGCGCGAACAGCGCCCCGCCAACGCCCATAATCATCGCCCCCAGCACGAACGCCTGCAGTTTGAAGCGGAACACGTCCTTCCCGCTGGCCGCCGCCGCCGTCTCGTCCTCCCGTATCGCACGCAGCACGCGCCCCCACGGCGAGCGCACCGCCGTCTGCACCGCCGCGAACACCACAGCTAACACGACCAGCACCACAGGCAAGTACAGGTAGTCGTAGGCGCCGGGGGATACGACGTCGCCCAGGAACTCGGGAATGCGGTACAGCCCCTTCGAGCCGTTGGCGAGCCATTTCTCGTTCAGAAACACCAGCCGCACCGTCTCTGCGATGCCCAGCGTCGCTATCGCCAAGTAGTCGTCGCGCAGGCGCAGCGTCACGTACCCTATCGGCAGCGCCACCAGCCCGCAGCACAACGCCGCCGCTACGAGCCCCATCACGTACCACGCGTCCACTCCCCAGTCCAAGAAAGGCAGGTTTGACCAGTTCCCCGCGAACGCGAAGTCCTCGAACTGCGCCGGGTCGGGCGACGAGGTCGTCAGCAGCGCGGCGGTGTACGCCCCCAGCGCGAAGAACCCCGCGATGCCGATGTTGAACAGGCCCGTGAATCCCCAGTGGACGTTCAGCCCCAGCGCGAACACGGCGTAGATGCCCGCCATAATGGCGAACCCCACCATGTAGTCCACGATGCCCAGCAACTCCACGCCCGCCTCCTTACTCCGCTACTGCCTAGGCCCGAACAGTCCGCGCGGGCGCACGAGCAGCACCAGCAGCATCAGCGCGAACGCCGCCGCCGGCTTGTAACTCGGATTGATCCACTGCGTCGAGACCTCCATCGTAACGCCGATGATGAGCGCCCCCGCCAATGCGCCGTAGGGACTGCCGATGCCCCCCAGGATGACCGCCGCGAACAACGGAATCAGGAACTTCCACCCCATAATGGGGATGATGTTGGCCTGGAATACCGCCAGCAGCACGCCCGCCGTCGCCGCCAGCGCCGCGCCCATCACCCACGTCCACCGGATCACCCGCTGCGTGCTGATGCCGCTCACCAACGCCAGGCTGGGGTTGTCCGCTGTCGCGCGCATCGCCTTCCCCATCTTCGTGCGGCTCAGCACCAGGTAGGTCGCTGCAACCAGCGCGATGGCCACGATGGCGATGAAGAGCGAATCGGGCGGCACGCGCACGTCCATCGGCAGATGCCACACCTCGCGCGACTCCCGAGGCAGGCGCTGCACGTCGCCGCTCCAGATCAATTGCACCAGTCCGCGCAAGGCGATGGCGACCCCCAGCGACGCCATAGACACCAGCACGACATTCACGCCGCGTTCGCGCAGCCGACGGTAGATGAGGCGGTCGACCGCCACCGCGAACGCGGCCACCGCGGCGATGGACAACGGCATCGCCACCAGCAGCGGGTAGCCGAAGGTGAACGGGCCTATCCCGCCGCCCTCCGCGCCCAGCGCGGGAATCAGCGTTCCCGCGAAGAAGAGCGCGACGTACGCGCCCAGCGTCATATAGTCGCCGTGGGCCACGTTGGCCATGTTCAGGATGCCGTAGATGAGCGTCAGGCCGATTGCGCCCAAGCCGATGATGCTCGCCAGCACCAACCCGTTCACCACCAGGCTCATCTTCACGAACGGGAGCAGCCCCGCCAGCAGCGCCACGAGCACGATCAACGCCACCGTGTGCAGCGGCGACCACCACGACGGGCGGACGCGCCGCGCCGCCTCCCGCAGAGCCGCCGCCCTCACGTCGCCCTGCCCCCCAGGTACAACCGCGCCACGTCGGGGTCGTCCAGCAACTCGCGCCCCGCCGCCTCGAGGCGGTTCTCCCCCGCCACCAGCAGATAGCCACGGTCGGACATCCGCAGCGCCTCCCGCGCGTTCTGCTCCACCAGCAGCACCGCCACGCCCGCGCGGTTCACCTCGCGGATGCGCTCGAACACCGTGCTCACCATCGCCGGCGCCAGCCCCGCCGACGGCTCGTCCAGCAGCAGCAACACGGGGTCCAGCATCAACGCGCGGGCGATAGCCAGCATCTGCCGCTGCCCCCCGGACAGGCTGCCCGCCCTACGGTTCGGCTGGAGCGTCAGGTCGGGAAAGAGCGCGAACATCTCCTCCATACGCTCGCGGTAGCCGCCCTCCCGCACGAATGCGCCCATCTCCAGGTTCTCCCGAATCGTCAGCGACGGGAACACGTTGTTCGTCTGCGGCACGTAGCACAGGCCCGTCCGCACGATCCGCTCCGGCGGCAGCCCCGCGATGGACGCGCCCCGGAAGGCGACGCCGCCCGACCGCACGCGCACCAGCCCCACCAATGCCTTCATCAGCGTCGACTTGCCGCAGCCGTTCGGCCCGATGATGGTGACCACCTCTCCCTCGTCCACCGCTATGGACACGCCGTGCAGCACCTCCGTCTCGCCGTAGCCCGCCACCACCTCCGACGCCTCAAGCAGCGCCATGAACCTGGCCCCCCAAGTAGGCTTCCAGCACGCGCGCGTCCTGCTGCACCTGCAACGGCGTCCCTTGCGCTATCACTGAGCCGTTGGCCATCACTACGATGGGGTCGCACAGCGCCATCACCAACTGCATGTCGTGCTCGATGATGATGAACCCCACCCCGCGCTCTGCGCTCGCCCGCAGGATGTTCGACGCGATGCTCCGCAACAGCGTGCGGTTCACTCCCGCCCCCGGCTCGTCCAGCAGCACCAACTTCGGCTCCGCCATCAGCGTCCGCGCCAACTCCAGCAGCTTCTTCTGGCCGCCCGACAGATTCCCCGCGTACTCATTGGCCAAGTGCGAAAGCGAGACCGACTCCAGCGCCTCCAGCGCCTGCGCCTCGATGCGGCGCTCCTGCCGCGCCACGCGCCACGGCGTCAGCCACGAAGCCCACAGCCGCTCGCCCACCTGCGGCGCCGGAACCAGCATCAGGTTCTCCAGCACCGTCATCCGCGCCATCTCGCGCGGTATCTGAAACGTCCGCACCAGGCCCAGCCCGAACGTCTCGTGCATCCCCATCCCATCGATGCGCCGCCCATCGAAGATGATACGCCCGCCGGTCGGCGCGAGCGCCCCGGACAACAGATTGAAGAGCGTCGTCTTGCCCGCGCCGTTCGGCCCAATCAGCCCCGTTATCGCGTCGGGCCAAACGTCGAACGTGCAGTGATCGACGGCGCGCAAGCCGTCGAAGTCCTTCACCACGTCCTGCACCTGAAGGATAGGCGCCGTCGCCGCCATCGGGTTAGCCTCCGCCGCCCCGCGCTCCGCCGCCGAAACGCCCGCGCAAGGCCGCAAGCCCCCATTATGGACTACCCGCCCCGCCCCCGCTCAGAACAAGGCGCGTGCCTGACCGCTCTCCCCGTTGCCCTATCGCTTCCCCCCGTCCGCCCTGAGGAAGATCGAAGGGCTGACGCTAGGGCAGGGCAGGGCGCCCTAGTGCGTCAGTATCTGATCCAGGAACAACTTCGTCCGCGGCTCGCGCGGAGTCGTGAAGAACTCCGCCGACGTCCCGATCTCCACGATCTCGCCCTCGTCCATGAAGATGACGCGGTTGGCTGCGTTGCGCGCGAAGCCCATCTCGTGCGTTACGCAGATCATCGTCATGCCCGACGCCGCCAACTCCGTCATCACCTTCAGCACCTCGTTGATCATCTCCGGGTCGAGCGCCGAGGTCGGCTCGTCGAACATCATCAACTTCGGGCCCATCGCCAGCGCCCGCGCGATGGCCACGCGCTGCTGCTGCCCGCCCGACAGCTGGCCGGGGTACTTATCCGCCTGCTCCGTGATGCCCACGCGGTCGAGCAACTGGCGCGCGCGCTCCTCCGCCTCCTTCTCCGGCAGGTGGCGCACCTTCTGCGGCGCGAGCGTGATATTGCGCAGCACCGTCAGGTGCGGGAACAGGTTGAACTGCTGGAACACCATCCCCGTCTCCGCGCGTATCTTCGCCAGCGTCCGGCCGTCGTCCGTCAACTCCGTCCCGTCGAAGAAGATGCGCCCCTCGTCATGCGGCTCCAGCTGGTTGATGGTGCGCAGCAGCGTCGACTTGCCCGAGCCGGACGGCCCGATGATGGCCACCACCTCGCCCTCCGCAACCGAGATGTCCACGCCGTTCAGCGCCGTGAAGTCGCCGAACCGCTTCGTAACCTTCTCCAGCCGCACGATCTCCCGCTTGCTGTCGATTGCCATTGCTCCGCTCCTGCTCCCCCGTTCGCCCCTACCGCGCGCCCCCCCGCAGGCGCGACTCCGCCGCCCCGCCCAGGCGCGAGAGCAGGTAGGAGACGAGCCAGTAGACAAGCCCCACGATGATGTAGATTTCGAAGAATGCGCCCTCGGCGATGTCCGTCTGCCCGCCCAGCACCTTCTTCGCCTTCTCCAACGTGTTCACCAGCGACACCGCCGCCAGCAGCGCGGTGTCCTTCCACAGCGCGATGAACCGCCCGATGATGGCCGGCACCACCGCCCGGATCGCCTGCGGCAGGATGATCAGCGCGTACTTCTGCACCGGCGAAAGGCCCATCGCGTCCGCCGCCTCGTACTGCCCGCGCGGTATCGACTGCAAGCCGCCGCGCACCACCTCGGCGATGTACGCCCCGCCGAAGAAGGCGAACACGACCATCATTCGGTAGGCCAGCGAGATATTGCTGAACGCCTCGCCTACGGGCCCCAACTCGTCTTCCAAGAAGGTGGCGAACAGCAGCCACACCAGCAGCGGCGCCGCCCGCACCACCTCGATGTAGGTGACCGATGCCACGCTGATCGCTCGGTAGGGCGACCGCCGCCCCAGCGCAAGGAACACCCCGATGATGAAAGAGAAGAACCCCCCGATTGCGAACACCAGCAGGTCGAGGAAGGCGCTCTCCCACTTGTCGGCGCCCACGCCCGTCTGCAGCAGCACCACCACCGGCACCAGCAGCACCCACGCTGCGCCCATCGATTGGAGCAGGATGGGGTTCGTCTTCCACCGCGTCAGCCGCCGCCCCGCCATCGCGCCCAGGACGAGCACCGCGAACACCGCCGCCAGCAGCACCCACGGCGTCCCGAAGGGCAGCGCCAGCCCGAGCGACACCGCGTAGAGCCACGCCGGCGCCCAACCCCGGTCGAACACCAACTCCCGCTCCACTCCGCTCACCACCGTCGTCTCCCCCGACGACGACTGAATCTCCTCCGAGTATGGGCGCTCCTCGATGCGCAACTCCGTCCCGAGCCCCAAGGTGAGGATCAGCAGCGCCACGATGCCGATGGCTATCGCGTAGGGGCGCAGCTTGCCGCCCCAAAGCCCGTAGGACACCGACGCCAGCACGGCGGTCATGAACACCGCTATCCAGATGCGGAACGCCTCGTCCGGCGGGTAGCTGCCAACGAAGAACAGCTTGCGGTTGATGGCCACCAGGCCCCAGTTACCCTCGAACAGGATGAACCGCGCCAGCAGAAACACCAGCACGCTTCCCACGACGATGGCCGCGACGCTCAGCGCCGTGTTCATCCGCGTGTTGAACAGCCGCGCCCGCGCGTAGGCCGCGCGCCGCGACAAGGCGGAGGCGTTCGGCAGCGCCTCGATCATCGGATGCGCACGCTCTTATTGATGCTGTTCATCACCAGAGAGATGATGAGATTCGTCAGCACGAACACGAAGAAGATGAAGATGTAGGTCTGCAGCAGGTTGCCCGCGTTGTTCACGATCCGGTTGGAGATGAGCACGATCTCGCCGTAGGCGATCGCGTGCGCCAGCGTCGAGTCTTTGTTCGTGTTCTGGTATTCGTTGTTCAGCAGCGGAATCATGATGCGCAGCGCCTGCGGCAGGACGATCAGCGTGAAGCGCTGATACGGAGACAACCCCAACGATGCCCCTGCCTCCACCTGCCCGTGCGGCACCGCCTGAATCGACCCCCGCACGATCTCCGCGATGAACGCGCTGAAGTAGAGCGTCAACGAGATGAACGCGCTCATATAGCCCAGCCCCAGCACGTTCCCGCCCTCGTAGGTGTAGAAGCCGGAGGCCGACTGAGCTACCTCAGGCAGCGTCACCCGCACCGGCGCCCCCAGCGCAAGGTAGGCGGCGACCGCAACGAACAGGAAGACGCAGACGCCCCACGTGTTCGGGTGCAGGCTCCGGCCCGTGCGCAACTCCTCCCGCAAGCGCCAACGCCGCGCGAACCACGCCAGCGCCGCGCCCGCCGCCAGCGCCAGCACCCACAACGTCCACAGCGAGCTCGCCGCCTCCAGCCACGGCAGCGCCAATCCCCGGTTGCTCAGGTAGACCACGCCCCCCACGCCCGACCGCGCGTCGATATGCGGCAGCGACCGGAACACCGCGAAGGCGAAGAAGAACATGATGAGCAGCAAGGGCAGATTCCTGAACGTCTGCACGTACAGATTGCCCAGCGCGTTCATCAGCGGATGCGCTGTCAACCGCGCCACGCCGATGGCCAGCCCCAGCAGCGACGCCGAGACGATGGCGAACCCCACCACCGACAGCGTGTTCCCCGCCCCCTTCAGCATCCCCAGCCAGCGCGGGTCGTTTCCCTCGATGTTCAGCGCCTGGAAAATCGAGCTGCGGTCGGGGCTCCCGTACGGCGCCGACAGGAAAGCGAAGTCGAAGAAGTTGACCGCGATGGAGTAGGCGACGTATCCGGCGACAACGCCGCCCAGTGCCCCCACCGCCAGATTGACGGCCGTGTAGCGGGAGCGTTTGTGGTGCCAGATGTCTTGCAGGCGCTGCTTCATCGCGGCCCTAGCCTACCAAAGAACGAGGGGCGGGCAATACTGCCCGCCCCTCGCAGTGTCCGCTCGGTTCGGCGTTGGTCGCCTAGCGCATCGGCGGCGAGTAGATCTGCCCACCGTCCAAGTAGGAGGCGTTCGGCGACCCCGCCCGCGTCAGGCCGACCCGCTCCAGCGTGCGCTCGTAAGCCTCGCCGTAGTTGCCGACCTGCGCGATCACGTCCTGCATGAACGTGCTCGGAATCTTGCCGTGGCCGACGCCCAGGTTCGACGGCGCGCCGCCCTGGAAGCCCACGCCCAGCAGCCGCGCCACCGTGTTGTTCGGCGGGTTGGACGCCATCTGGCCAACGTTGCCCATCGTGACGCCCTGCTCCTCCGCGATGATCATCCCGTTCACCACCCAGCGCACCACGTCCTCCCACTCGGAGTCGTAGTCGCGCACGCTCGGGCCCAGAGGCTCCTTCGAGAGCGTCTCAGGCAGCACCACGGCGTCGACGCCGTCGTCCGCCTTCAGCGTGAACTGGTGGCCGCCCAGCTGCGACTTGTCGGACGACCAACCGTCGCACTGGTCGCTGATGAACGACGCGCGCAGCTCAGGGTTGGCCTGGAAGGTCAACTCCGAGTAGGTGATTCCGTTCTCGGAGAAGAAGTCCGACACCGCGCCCTGCGTGCTCGTGCCGTCTAGGATGCAGATGGTCGCCCCGTCCAGGTCCCTGACGCTGGACACGTTGGCGCTCGCCTTCACCATTACGCCCGCGCCGTCGTAGAAGGTCGTCGGCGCAAACGCCACGTTCAAGTCTGCGTCGCGGCTGGCCGTCCACGTCGTCGTGCGAATTAGCACGTCGATCTCCTCCGCCGCCAGCAGTTCGAAGCGGTTCCCGGAGGTGGCCTCCTTGAACTCGACCTTGTCCTTGTCGCCGAACACCGCCGCCGCCAGCGCACGGCAGTACTCAACGTCGTTCCCGTCCGCGGTGCCGTCCGGGTTCAGCACGCCGAAGCCCGGCGTGTCCGCCTTGATGCCGCAGATCAGGTTGCCCCGATCCAGTATGTCGTCCAGTGTGTTCCCGCGCGCCTCTTCCGAGTCCCCGCCGCATGCCGCCGCCGCGAGAGCAACGAGCAGCAGCGCCAGGAGCGCGAGCATTCGCTTAGGGGTGACCATCGATGCATTCCTCCCGCTATCCCAAAGAGTGTGAAGGTGTCTCGCTGCGCAGGGTATCACATCCCCGCTTCTCGGCAATAGCCTCGATTCCCCGATTTACTGCGCCCTACCGTCCTGTGAAGCGCGGCTTGCGCTTCTCCACGAACGCCTGATAGCCCTCGACGCGGTCGGCGGTGGCCGCCACCACCTGCGAGCACTCCTGCTCGAAGGCCAAGCCCGCGTCCAAGTCAAGGTCTTGCGCCTTATCCACGGCGGACTTGATGACGCCGAGCGCGACCGGCGCCATCTCGATGACCTCGGCGGCGAGCGCACGGGCGCGCGGCATCAACTCGGCGTCGTCCACCACCTCATTCACCAATCCCCACGCGAGGGCGGCCTCTGCGTCCAGGTAGCGGGCGAGCAGCATCATCTCCTTGGCGCGGGCCGGGCCGACGACGCGCGGCAGACGTTGAGTGCCCCCAGCCCCCGGCAGGATGCCCAGCCGCACCTCGGGCAGCGCGAACACCGCGCTCCTCCCCGCCACGCGCAAGTCGCACGCCAGCGCCAACTCACACCCGCCCCCGACGGCGGGGCCGTTGATCGCCGCGATGACCACCTTGTCCACCAGTTCGATGCGGCGGAAGAGGGGCGAGATGTGGAGCGACGTGCGCTGCACGGACATATCGCCCGCGTTCTCGGCGCGCTCCTTGATGTCCGCCCCGGCCGAGAACGCGCTCCCCGCGCCCGTTACGATGAGCACGCGCGCCGCCGCGTCCCCCTCGAACGCCTCCACCGCCTCCGTCAGGTCGGCGATCATCGCGCGGTTGATGGCGTTGCGCCGCTCCTCGCGCCGCAGCGTGAGGACGGCGACCCCGCCCGCCGTCTCGTAGGTCAACGTGGCTGCCATAGCGACTCCTCGTGGAATGCCCGAACGCGCGGCGCGGCCAAGCACTTCGCTTGACCGCCGCCGGAGGCGTTACTACTATAACCGCGCAAGTCCCCGTAGCTCAGCGGACAGAGCAGCTGCCTTCTAAGCAGACGGCCGACGGTTCGAATCCGTCCGGGGATGCCACCCCGCCGCCCTCACGACGCGAACCGCGTCGCCACCCAGTGCACCGTCAGGCCGCCGATCTCGTAGCGCCTCACGCGCTCGATGCTCGCCCCGCCCACGTCCGCCGACGTGGTGTAGCGCTCCTGCACGAACCGCCCGATGGGGCGCGACGCCACCAGCGCGAGCGTCGCGTTCGAGAAGGCGCGGTTCAGCCCCCGAAGGCCGAACCCGCCGAACCGCAACGCCACCACCGCGCCCAGCGTCGCCAGCGCCGCCGCCACCACGATATTCGTCCCGCAGAAGGGCGACACCGCCAGGTCGGCCTGGCCCTGCTGCATCCGCTCCAACCCCTCCTGCGCGAACCGTTCCACCTGCCCCGTCTCGAAGTCGCCCAGCACCAGAAATCCCCCGGGCAGCGAGTAGCCCGCGACGACGCGGTTCTGCCGCGCGTGCGGCAGCATCAGCGTGATCGCCGCGTGCTCCAGCCCGTGGTTCCGCCGCACCTTCTCCCAGAACTGCATAGCGCTCCTCGATTGCTCCCTAGACGTGCCTGAACGCCTCGACGCCCGCCTCCACCAGGATAACCACGATGATACCCGCGATAGCCACCCCCAACGCGATCGCCGGCAACCCCTTCCGCAGCGGCACGCGCAGCGACCACACAGCCAGGCACCCCGTCCATGCCCCGGTGAAGGGTAGGGGAATCGCCACCATCAGCATCACCGCCCAGAACTCGTAGCGGCGCACGAACTCTCCCCACCGCTCCTCCAGCCGCCGCGTGCGCCAGCGCAGCAACGCCCCCAACGGGTTGTCCATGCGCTCCACGCGCTCACCGACGCCGTGCAGCCCCAACAGCACGAACGGAACGGGAGCCAGATTGCCCAGCACCGCCAGCGGCAGCACCACCTGCCACGACAGCCCGTACTGCACGACGCCCAGCGGCACGGCGGCGCGCAACTCGCCGATGGGCGCCATCGCGGTGAGGAACGTGACGAGTTCTCCGGGCATAGGTTAGGGCGCCTCCGCAAGGCCGCCTTGCGCTTGCCGCCGCTGGCGCGGTGAGGCTGCGCGGGCGTGTTCTAAACGATTCTAATACTTTGACTAAACCGCTGCATAGCCCGCCGGTTAGCCCCGCACTTATGCGCCAGGTTGACTATCCGCTCAGTATGCGGTCAAATACGCGCCGGGGAAATACAACCGAATCCTGTGCACGTCCGCACGAACGCTAGGGGAGGGGTACGTATGGCGCGTAAGACCCGTCTCATGCAGAACGTGGAGGACCGCTACCGCCAACCGCTGGAGCGGCTCCTCCCGGAGATGATCAACGAGCACGGCCTCACGGCCACGGCGCAGACGCTCGACGTCAGCAAGGCCACGCTCGGCTACTGGCTGCTCAAGCTCGGCATCAACGTCCGCCGAGTCGCGCTCGCCCCCGGCGAGTCGCTCGAAGTCAAGCGCACCGGCTAGCCCGCCCTCCGTTCGCCCTGAGCGAACTCGAAGGGCGAACAGGGAGTCGGCGGCGCCCCCCGCGTCTTGACACGCCGCACGGGCGGGTGATACCTATTGCGGGAACCACTCCACACTCCCGTGTCGCCCGCGCCCGCCTAGTCCACTGAGCGCAGGCCGGCGCAAGGCCTCCCGCTGAGAGACCGCTTGCTCCACTCCAAAACCCTCGCCGCCGCGCTGCTTGCCGTCGCCGTGCTGGCGCTCGCCGCCGCCTGCGGAACGGAGTCCGACCCCGCCGCCAACGAATGCCTCGTCGCGCAGGGCGGCGTGCTCGTCGCCAGCCCGTGCGAGGCGCCCGGCGTCACCCCCGTCCCCACGCCCACCCCCTCCGGCCCGGTGGGCAACGGCGGCGCGAGTCTCACCGGCGGCGCCCGCGTCTTCGTCCAGATTGCCGGATGCGGCGCCTGCCACGCCGTCGCCGCCATCCCTCAGGCCAACGGCCAGGTCGGCCCCGACCTCTCCGACATCGGCGCCCGCCTCGACGCCGACGCCATCCGCCTCTCCATCCTCGACCCTAACGCCGAACTCGCCGCCGAGTGCCCCACCGGCCCTTGCGAACCCGACCTGATGCCGCAGAACTTCGGCGAGACCCTCACCCCCGAGCAGATTGACCAGCTCGTCGAGCTCCTCACCGGCTGGCAGTAGCCCGCGCCCCCATCCCCCCTTGTAGGGGCGACCTGCTGGTCGCCTCCTACGTTCGCCCTGAGGGAACTCGAAGGGCATCCCCGCGCTCTGCGCGCCCTGCCGCCTCGCCTTGCGGGCGCTTGCACTTCCCGCCTATACTTGCGCCGCCCGCAACCACAACCACAACATATTGAGGTACGTCCCATGCACCTGAACTGCCTTCAGGAGAACCTCCGCCAAGGCCTCGGCATCGTCCAACGCGCCGTCGCCACCCGCACCACGCTGCCCATCACCCAGCACGTCCTCATCGCCTCCGACGCCGGCCGCATCAAGCTCTCCGCCACCAACCTCGAGATCGCCATAAGCACCTGGATCGGCGCGGAGGTCGAAGCCGAGGGTGGCATCACCATCCCCGCCCGCCTGCTCACCGACTTCATCAACTCGCTCGAACCCCAGACCATCAGCGTCAAGACGCTCGAGGCCGGCACGGGCATCGAGATCAAGGGCGACCGCACCAACGCCACCATGCACGGCGCCGACGCGGGCGAATTCCCCCCCATCCCCACTCCCACCGAGGGATCCGTAACTCGCATCTCCGCCAAAGCGCTGCGCGACGCCATCCGCCAAGTCGTCTTCGCATCCGCCTTCGAGGACTCCCGCCCCGTCCTCACCGGCGTCAACATGCACTTCCAGGGCGAACGCCTCACCCTCGCCGCCGCCGACGGCTTCCGCCTCGCCGTCCACCACGCACTCCTCCTTGAGCCCGTCGAAGAGGAGATGACCGCTATCGTCCCTGCCCGCACCATGCAGGAGGTCGAACGCCTCATCGAAGGCGACATGCCCATCGACCTCGTCATCACCCCCCAGCGCAGTCAAATCCTCTTCCGCCTGCGCGACATCGAGATCGTCTCCCAGCTCATCCAGGGAACCTTCCCCAACTACGAGCAACTCGTCCCCACCGCGCACGACACTCGCGCCGTCGTCGACCTCGCCGAACTTCGCCGCGTAACCCGCACCGCCTCCATCTTCGCCAAGGACGGCAGCGGCATCATCCGCCTCCGCATGGAGCCCGGCGAGGATGCCCCCGGCCACCTCACCGTCTCCTCCCGCGCCGAAGAGATCGGCGACAGCGAGGGCCAGCTCGAGGCGCAGGTCGAGGGTGGCGAGGGGCGCATCGCCTTCAACGCCCGCTACCTCACCGATGTCCTAGCCGTTCTCGACAAAGAGAAGGTCGCCCTAGAGATGACCTCCCCCTCCAGCCCCGGCGTAGTCCGCCAAGTAGACGACGCCGCCTACGTCCACGTAGTAATGCCCATGTTCGTCCAGTGGTAGCAGGGTAGCCGCACCCTCGCCCGCACACGACAAGGAGACGCATATGCCCCGGCCTGACACCCCCAACAGCATCTGGGTGGACTTCCTCGGCGCGGACATCCGCTTCGTGCAGGGGCAGCGCTACCGCATCCGCATCGCCGAGGCGGGACAGGGCAACCCCGAAACCCTCCTGATGCTCCACGGCGGCGGCGGCCACATCGAGACCTTCTCCCGCAACCTCGTCCCACTCGCGCAGCACTTCCACGTCATCGGCGTCGAGATGCTGTGGCACGGTATGACCGACGCGCCGCCGATGTGGGAGCACATGAACGCCCAGGTAACCGACGAGGTGCTCGACCTGATGGACACCCTCGGCCTCGACAAGGTGTGGATCCACGGCGAGGCGGGCGGCGCCAGCGGCATGACCCCGCTAGTGCTCGAGCACCCCCACCGCCTCAAGGGCGTCATCTTCGAATCGGGCATCGCCATCAAGTGGGAAGAGGGCGCCGTCAAGCCCCCCGCCGCGCCCCCCGCGGGCGGCATCTCGATGGTCGAGCGCAGCAAGCAACTGCTCCGCAACCTCACCTGGGACGGCGTCCGCGCCCGCCTGCTGATGGTCATGCACCGCGACCACCCCGAGCAGGTAACGGACGAACTGGTCGACGTGCGCCTCGCCCACTACCTGCGCCCCTCCACCAACGACGGCATGATCCGCGTCTACGACTACTACGCCTCCGGCAAAGGCGCCCAATACCTCGCCACCGAGGAGCAGGTCTCCAAGATCGATCTCCCCGTCCTCGTCATCTGGAACGACGGCAGCGAGGGCACCGGCCCCGACGCGGGCGAGCGCCTCGCCTCCCTCATCCCCGGCGCCCAGTTCAAACTCCTCCCCCAAACCGGCTTCTGGGCCCACTGGGAGAAACCCGCCGAGTTCAACGAAGCCGTCCGCCAATTCATCATGGGCGAAAAGGTGACGTAGCCCCTCCCACCGCCACCCTTTCCGCGCCCCTGCTCCCGTTCACCCTGAGAGAACTCGAAGGGCGAACCGCCTCCCCAATCCATCGTTCTGCGGAGGCAGGAATCTCGGCGCTAGGCGTTCCGCAACCCCAAAACCCGCCCCGACGACACGGGGCCGTGGCCGGGCGGGCCTTGTAGGGGCGACCTGCTGGTTGCCCCCGCCTCACCCCACGACGACGATGACGAGCGCCGCAACCGCCGCCACGCTCGTCAGCACCGCGACCACCGTCAGCGCCATAACCCACCGCACCAACCCCGCTTGGTGCCGTGCCATCCGCGTGATGAGTTCGGCCTGCGCCTGCTCGTTGCTCTCCGAGACATCCAAACGCTCCTGGACTACCTTCAAATCGGCGCGCAACGCCGGTATGCCGTCGCCCTTAGGCGCACCCTCCGATGGTTGCCTTGGCTGCCGCCCCCTCGCGCTGTCGTACCACTTGCGGGTCTCCTCCGCTATCTTGGGCGCGGCCTTGATGATCTCAACCCACGGAACCGCCGCCAACACAGCACCCCACATCTGCGTGCCTCCTTACCGCCGGAGCGGATGTACGCCCCACCGTATCACCGATTTGAGCGGGCAGAGTGCAACGCACGTGCTCGCCCCGCCCCCTATCCCCTCACCCCCGCCGCTATCGCGTCGCCCACCTGCGCCGTCGTCGCCGACCCACCCAAGTCCGGTGTTAGCGCCGTCCCATTGCGCAGGACGGACTGCGCCGCCGCGTCGATAGCGTCGCCCGCCTCCGTCTCGCCGAGGTGGCGCAGCATCATCGCGGCGGAGAACGCGGCGGCGCACGGATTCGCTATCCCGCGTCCCACGATGTCCGGCGCGCTCCCGTGCACCGGCTCGAACGTCGACGGGAAACGCCGCTCAGGGTTGATATTTCCGCTCGCTGCTAGGCCCATGCTGCCCGTAACGATGGCCGCGATGTCCGTCAGGATGTCGCCGAACAGGTTGCTCCCAACCACCACGTCGAACGACTCCGGCCTGCGGATGAAGTTCATGCACGCCGCATCCACCAGCAGCGACTCCGTCTCGATGTCCGGATGCTCCGCCGCAACCTCGTCGAACACCCTGTCCCACAGCACCATCCCGTAGCCCTGCGCGTTCGACTTGGTGATGGACGCCACGCGCCGCTTGCCGTTCCTCTCCCGCGCCAACTCGAAGGCGTAGCGCACGACGCGCTCGATCCCCCGCCGCGTGAACACCGCCGTCTGCAGCGCCACCTCGTCGGGAAATCCGGCGTACTGGAAGCCGCCCACGTTCGCGTACTCGCCCTCCGTGTTCTCGCGCACCACCACCATGTCGATGTCGCCCGCCTCCTTGCCCCGCAACGGCGACTCCACGCCCGCGTAGAGCACGCTCGGACGGTGGCAGACGTACTGGTCGAACCCGCGCCGCATCGGCAGTAGCAGGCCGTTCAGCGTAACGTGGTCTTGGATGTCGGGATGCCCCACCGCGCCGAACAGGATCGCGTCGAACCCCGCCAACTCGTCCAGCGCGTCCGCGTCCATCATCCGCCCGTGCTTGAAGTAGTACTCGGAACCCCACGCAAACTCCGCGTAGGTCAGCGACAGCCCGAAGCGCCGCTCGGCGGCGGCCAGCGCCTTCAACGCTTCCTCGATCACCTCTGGCCCGATGCCGTCGCCCCGTATGACCGCGACGCGGTGCTGCGCCATCCGAAAACCTCCCCTAGAACGCTGCCGGAACCTCGAACTCCACGCCCCACTCGCCTGGCAGCGTCGTCCGCCCCGTCTCGCGCTCCGTCCACAGATCAGCGTAGCGCACCGACACGCCGTCCGCGTAGTCCACGACCTGCGTCGGGTTCGGGTCGACGTTGAGGATGACGAACACGCCCCCCGGCGGACGCGCCAGGTAGCGGTCGAGCGAGTGCCACGTCCCGCGCTTGAACGCGAACCCCTTGGACGGGTCGATGATGAACCCCCGCACCGCGCTAGGGTCGGGCAGGGCGGCGGGGTCGTCGATGTCGGTGGGCGGCGCGGCGGCCACCACTGCGGGCGAGCCCTCCAACTGGAAGAAGGTCTGCGTAACCCCGAAGTGCCGCTCCAACTTCGTGAACCGCAGCCCCGCCGCCGGCTGCCAGATGACGTGCAGCGTCGGCGCGCCATCCACCCACAGGTCGGCGGGGAACAGCGCGCGCCGGTCGGAGGGACGCTCCGGCGCCTATAGCACCTCCCCGAACGGCGCGAACGACTCCGCCGTCATCAACTCCAACGGCAATGTGTACACCCGCCCCATGCCCCGCATCATACCCCGCTCTTATATCCGCCGTTCCCGCCTTCTCCTTCCGTCGTTCCTGCGGAGGCAGGAACCTCGACGTACGGCGCCTCGCAACCCAAAGACCACTCCCGACGACACAGGGACGGAGTGGAGCAGGCCTTGTAGGGGCGACCTGCTGGTCGCCCCCGCGCGCCCCATCCCCCTGCGCTGGTAAGGTTCCCCCGCGAACACCGCCCACCGCCAGGAGGCGCCCTATGCCAACCGCCGCCGACGCAGCAGCGCGCTCGCTCCGCGCCGTCCCCGTCGCCAACGCCGCCGAGGCGTTCGTCGAGATGCTCGTCCACAATGGCGTCGAGTACCTCTTCATCAACTCCGGCACCGACACCTTCCCCGTCCAAGAGGCCGTCGCCCGCATGATGGAGCAGGAGCGCCCCACGCCTAAACTCATCCTCTGCATCGACGAAGTAACCGCGATGTTCGCCGCCCAAGGCTACTTCCAGGTCACGGGACGCCCCCAGGTCGTCCTCGTGCACGTGGACGCGGGCACGGCGCAGATCGGCGGCGCCTACCACGACGTGCAGCGCGACCGCTCCGGCGTCATCGTCTGCGCCGGACGCGCCCCCATCACCATCGGCGGCGCCCGCCCCGGCTCCAAGGACATGGTCATCCACTGGGGTCAAGAGCAACTCGACCAGCACGGCATCGTCCGCACCTTCGTCAAGTGGGACTACGAACTCCGCACCGTCGACAGCCTCAACTGGGTGGTGCAGAAGGCGTTCCAAGTCGCGAGCAGCGAGCCCGCAGGCCCCGTCTACCTCACCCTCCCCCGCGAACTGCTGATGACCGAGATGGACGAACTGCGCCTGCCTCCCGCCGCCCGCCACGCCAAGCCCGTCGCCCCCGCGCCCGACCCCGACGCCGTCGCGACCCTCGCCGAATGGCTGGTCGAGGCGGAGCGCCCCCTCATCATCGCGGGCACGCCCGGCCGCCATCCCGAGGCCGTCGCAACGCTGACCGAGCTGGCCGAGACGCTCGGCGCGCCCGTCGCGGGCGCCGTCCACACCCGCCTCAACCTGCCCACGCGCCACTTCCTCAACGCGATGGCCTGCGGCGCGCCCGGCGTCTCCGAGGCCGATGTCATCCTCGTGCTCGACCACGACGTGCCCTGGGTGCCCGACGAGGAGACGCTCGAGCCCGGAGCAAGGGTAGGGTGGATCGACATCGACCCCTCCAAGGACACCATCCCGCTCTGGACCTTCCCCGCCGACCTGCTCATCCACGCCGCCTCCCGCAAGGCGCTGCCCCTCCTGCTCGACGCCGTGCGCGAGCGCCTCACCCCCGCCGCCCGCGAGCGCATAGCCGCTCGCAACGAACGCTACCGCGCCAACGCCGGCCGCCGCCGCGCAGAGATTGACGAGCGCGTGGAGTCCCTCGCCCACGTGCGCCCCATCGACCCCCTCTACGTCGCCGCCTGCCTCGAGCAGGTGCTCGACGACGACACCATCGTCGTCAACGAGGGCATGTCCGGCGGCGCCCCCTTCAACGCCTACACCGACCGCTGCGCGCCCGGCTCCGTCTTTGGCAGCGGCGGCTCCAGCCTCGGCTACGGCCTCGGCGCCTCCGTCGGCGTCAAACTCGCCGCGCCCGACAAGACGGTTGTCTGCCTCGAGGGCGACGGCGCCTTCATCTTCGCCCGCCCCACCTCCGCCTTCTGGGCCGCCGAGAAGTACAGCCTCCCCTTCCTCACCGTCATCTACAACAACTCTTCCCACAACGCCACGCGCAACTCGTGGAACAAGTGGTACCCCGACGGCGCAGGCCCCCGCAACGACAACTACGTCGCCGTGGACATCGACCCCTCCCCCGACTACGACGTGCTAGTCCAAGCCTGCCGCGCCTACGGCGAGCGCGTAGAAGACCCCGCCCAAGTCCTCCCCTCCCTCAAACGCGCCCTAGCCCGCGTCAAACAAGGCCAAGCCGCCGTCCTAGACGTGCGCATTAGGTAGGGAACGGGCAGGGGCGAAGACCTACTCGCTTGGGGTGGGGTTGATTTCGCGCTCGACGTAAGTGCGAAAGTCCTGCGCGTCCGTGAAGCAGCGATACCCAGCCTTGGCGGCAATGGCGAGAACCTCAGCGCCCTCGTTGAGGAGCACGGCCACCGGCTGGCTGAGTTCCGTCTGCACGCCCTCCGGCCAAGCGAGGTCGAACACCGCAAGCTGCTCACCGCTGTCGGTGTCCGTGTAGTCAAACGCCACCTCTCCGCGCGGAAGCCCCTGCGCCTCGACCCATCCATTCAACTCCTCGCACACGGCCTCCTCATCCTCGCTCGCGATGCCGCCGGGCGGCGCTAGCGCAGGCTCGGCCTCCGGCTCAGGTGCCGACCTGCTCTCGAACCAGCGAGTGTCGCCGTGCAGCAGGCTCTCTAGGCGACGATTGGTTTCGGCCGCTAGGAGTTCGCGCCGGGCTTCGAGGAATCTGGAGTAATTCTCCAACTTCCACAATTCAGGGTCGGTCGGGACCCACTGTGACGCGAGAGCGCCGGGGTGCTTTGTCTCTACCTCGGGGAAGTAGTCCTCCGGCAAGCGGTTGCTAATCGAGAGATTTGTCTCCTTTGTGAGGAAGCAGAAATTGGCTAGCGCGTTCACATCCGCACGATAGTGGCCAGCGTCGTAAAGCCGGGACTTTGGGAAGATGTGATGCACCTCTAACTGGCTCATCTTGCCCAACAACCCTTTCTTGAGAGGATCGCCCGTGCCCCAGTCCTTGGCTTCCCCCATTCGGGTCAGCATGTAAAGAATAGGATAGAATCGCGCTCCCAGACTCCAGCCGGTGAAATGACCAGGCTCTACCTGGAGCCCGTTGCGGGAGAGCCGCAGCTGTTCCAGTAGGCTATCGAGCGATGAATCCGATCCCTTCACCGCTTCGAGGTCTTGGTCGATGGTGCTTTCGGTACCACTAGAAAAACGCCCCCACATTCCGGCCTGGACATACCAAAAGAGTAGCTTGTCGCGCTCCTCGGCTGAGAGCGGCCCGCTGTGCCGGTCGAGATAGTACGCCATGACAGGCACGGCAAAGCGCCCGAAGAACACCCTGTCGTGGTCGAGTCCCAGATTGCCGTCAATCATATTGAGAACAGCATTGATGCCATCCTTTGCTCGTTTCAGCGCGTCTTGTATTTCTGCCGCACCCTTGCCGCGAAGATATCTGAACTGCGCTTCACCAGTTAGAACGACATTCACCGAACGCAACAACCAGTCGAGATTGAAATAGTAGTCTTTCTTAGCCCATTCACACAATGCCTGCTTCATCTCATTGCGCGCATCGGGCCATTCTGCGCATATATTGGCCAACGCAAGGTCGCCCTTAGACAGCTTAGTACCGCCGCTGTTAACGCGATTGAAAATGCCAACAACAACATCCAACGACTTATCTGAGCCGACAACATCTTCGATATGCAAATCAATTTTCGTAATATTGTGAAGGGCGTTGAGACGATTGATGTACTTGCTCATGTCTTCTGGCTGTAAATCTAGACTGTGCAACGTATTGAAGTCATCAGCAATACCATTCTGAATGAGGTTAGTCACATTAATCCACAACGGATCGTTTTGCATCTTGACAGGCTGATAGAATTCGAACTCTTCACGTTCGACGTGAAACATGAGGCCGGAGAACAAATCGCGCTGCCCCTCGAAGAAAGTAGGCGGTTTGCCACGCACGATCCCGTACAGCGTTGTCATTCGCTGCTGACCGTCTAGTAGCAGTCTGACAGTCCCTGGCGCCAATTGGCTGTCCCCGCGGTGGGCAGTCGATGCCGAATCGGCATGCCAGACCAATAGGCCCCCTACGGGATGTCGCCTGTACAACGATTCGAACAACCCTCGCATCTGCTCGCGGTTCCAAACGTAGCCCCGCTGGAACTGTGGTAAGGCCATTTGGCCATTGTCAATGAACGCAAGGATGGCGGCGATTTCCATAATGCTTTCTCGTATGAGCCAGGTCCCACAATGCTATGCCGTTCTGAATGACAAAGCAACCTCGCTTCCCCCTCACACCCCATCCGCCTCCGTCTTATGCCACCCCGTCTCGCGCTGATACGCGTGGCCTAGGCGCAGCGCGGTTGCCTCGTCGAATGGGCGCGCTACGATCTGCATGCCTACGGGCAAGCCCTCCGCCGTGAAGCCGCACGGGACGGACAGCGCGGGCAATCCCGACAGGTTGAACGGGATAGTGCAGCGGCTCAACGCGAACAGCGTCGGCTCCTCGACTCCCCCGTATGCCACTACGTCCTCGCCGAAACGCGGCGCGGGGATGGGCAGCGTCGGCGTGATGAGCACGTCCACCTGCTCCAGCGCGCGACGCAGTTCGGTCGAAACCTCGTCCGCCCCGCGCATCGCCCGCGCGAGCGTCACGCCGTCCGGCGGGGGCGTCGCCAAGTGCCCCGCAACGTCCGCCCCGAAGTCGCCGAGGCGCTCCGGCAGGAAGGGCGCGTAGATCTCCTGCGCGTCCGCCAGCACCATATCGTGGAGATGATGCGCTCCCGCCTCCATCCCTCCGACGCGCACCTCGCGCACCGTGCAGCCCAGCCCGCGCAGCACGCCGATCGCCTCCTCCAGCGCCGCGCGCACCCCATCGTGCAGATGGTCGAAGAAGAACGCCCGCGCAACGCCCACCCGCAGCCTTGCGGCGCCGCGCCCCAGTTGGCGCGAGTAGCGCGGCACGGGCGTGCGAACCGTCGACGCGTCGTCCGGGTCGTAGCCCGCGATGGCCTCGAGCGCGATTGCCGTGTCCTCGACGGTGCGCGTCAGCGGCCCTGCGTGGTCGTTGCGCCACGACAGGGGCAGCACGCCCGCCTTGCTCACGCGCCCGAACGTCGGCTTGAGGCCGACCACTCCGTTCAGCGCCGCAGGGTCGCGGATGCTGCCGCCCGTGTCCGTGCCCATCCCCATCGGCGCCATCCGCGCCGCGACCGCCGCCCCCGAGCCGCCGCTCGAACCGCCGGGGATGCGCTCTGCGCTCCAAGGGTTGTGCGTCCGCCCGTAGTGCGGATTGTCCGTAGTTACGCCGTAGGCCGCCTCGTGCGTGTTCGTCTTGCCCAGCAGCACCGCGCCTGCCTCGCGCAACTTGCGCGTAACCGTCGCGTCGCGCTCGGGGACGCGCTCCGCCAGCACCTTCGTCCCGCCCGCCGTAACGATGCCCGCCGTGTCGTACAGGTCCTTCAATGCGAACGGCACGCCGTGCATCGGCCCGCGCCAGCCGCCCGACGCGATCTCCGACTCCGCCGTCCGCGCCTCGGCAAGCGCGCGCTCGCCGGTTACGGCGACGTAGGCATTGAGGCGCGGGTTCAACTGCGCGATGCGCGCCAAGTGCGCCTGCGCCAACTCCACCGGCGACAGCGCCCGCCGCCGGATCGCGCGCGACATCTGCGCGATAGTCATGCGGACCGGGTCGGTAGGCAGCGGCGGCATGCACGCAAGGGTAGGGGCTCGGCGGCGGCGCGGCAACCTTGCATCGCCCCGCTCCCCGTGCGCTAGCCCGTCGTTCCGCCCCTTATCCGTCGTTCCGCCCCTTATCCGTCGTTCCGCCCTCTATCCGTCGTTCCTGCTCCCCTCTCCGTCGTTCCTGCGGAGGCAGGAACCTCGACGCTCGGTGCCCGCGACAGCAATACCGACCCCGACGCATGCAGGCGCGGGGAAAAGGCGATCGCCGTTCACACAGAGGGGGCGGGAAGACGAGCGAGGTTGTCGCCGGTAGTCCCGGGCGAATTCGGGAACTGCGCCGTCGAGGTTCTCGCCTCCGCGAGAACGACGGAGAGGGCGCCCCACCCCGTTCGGCCTGAGGGAAATCGAAGGTCGAACGCTCCCGCCCCCGCGTGGGGTGCTATGGTAGGCAGCGCTCCGACCACCCAAGACCGACGAGGAGGCAGCCATGCTGCTTGCGACCAGCGACCAGATCGACGGGATGCGCATCACCAAGACCCTCGGCCTCGTGCGAGGCAACACCGTGCGCGCCCGCAACATCGGCCGCGACTTCATGGCCGGATTCAAGAACATCATCGGCGGCGAGATCACCGAGTACACCAACCTGCTCACCGAGGCGCGCACCGAGGCCACCGGCCGCATGGAGGCCCAGGCCGAGCAACTCGGCGCCAACGCCGTCGTCGGCCTCCGCTACGTAACCTCCAGCGTGATGAACGGCGCCTCCGAACTCCTCGCCTACGGCACCGCCGTCCTCGTCGAGGAGAGCGGCTAGGCCATATATCGTCGTTCCTGCGGCGGCAGGAACCTCGACGCGCAATGCCCCGCAACCGCAAGACCAGCCCCCTACGGCACGGCGGCGTAGGTGGGGCGGACTTTGTCCCCTATTCGTGCTCGCCGCAGGTGGTCAGCCACGCGTGCCCCGTCTCGGCGGCGAGCGCGTCCGCCGCCTCAGGGCCCCACGAGCCGCGAGGGTAGGGGTGAGGACGCGCCGCGTCCGGCGCCTCCCACGCGGCCAGCAGCGGATCCACAATCTCCCACGCCTCGCGTATCTGCTCGGCGGGGATGAACAACGCGCGGTCGCCCGCCAGCGCGTCTTGCAGCAGCCGCTCGTACGCCTCCGGGATGCTCTGATCCGGGAACGCCCGCGCGTAGTGGAACTCGAGGTCGCGCGCGCTCGCCTCCGCGCCCGGCCCCGGCGTCTTGACCTGAAAGCGCAGGTGCACGCCCTCGTGCGGCTGAATGCACAGGCCCAGGCGGTTCGCCTGCGGCGCGCCGCCGCCGAGGTTGACGAGCGAGCGCGGCGGAGCGCGGAACTGCACGGCTATCTCGGTGGACTTGACCGCCATCGCCTTGCCCGTCCGCAGAAGGAAGGGCACGCCCTGCCACCGCGGCGTGTCCACGCACAGGCGCAGCGCCGCGAACGTCGGCGTCTTCGAACCCGCCGCCACCCCCTCCGCCTCCACGTAGCCGTCGTACTGCCCGGCGACGGCGTTCGCGGCGGCCTCGCCCGGCGTGCGCCAACGCCGCACTGCCGCGAGCGTCCGCGCCTTCTCGCGGTGCAGGTCGCCCGCGTCCATAGAGGCAGGAGGCTCCATCGCCACGAGCGTCAGCAACTGCAACAGGTGGTTCTGCGCCATATCGCGCAGCGCGCCCGAGGCGTCGTAGTAGCCCGCCCGCGTCCCCACGTCCACCTGCTCCGCAACCGTTATCTGCACGTTGTCGACGTGCGCCTTGTCCCACACCGGCTCGAAGATGGCGTTGGCGAACCGCAGCACCAGCAGGTTCTGCACCGTCTCCTTCCCCAGGTAGTGGTCGATGCGGTAGACGCGCTCCTCGTCGAACGCTGCGTGCAGCGCCGCGTCCAACCCGGCGGCGGACGCCCCGTCGCGCCCGAACGGCTTCTCGACGACGACGCGCCGCCAGCCGCCGCGCTCCTCGTGCATCCCGTTGGCGCGCAGGCCGGCGATGGCGGGCGCGTACAACTGCGGCGCGATCGAGAGGTAGTAGAGGCGATTGGCCTCCCGTTGGCCGCGCTCCGCGTCGGCGAGCGTGCGCTCCAACCGCGCCACGTCCTCCGCGCGCGCCAGGTCGCCCTGGACGAACGTGACGCGCTCCGCGAACGACGGCCAAACGTCGCCCCGGCACGTCAGGTCGGCGTAGCCGTCCATCCCCGTCCACAGGTTGGCGCAATAGTCCGCGTGCGTCAGTTCGCCCCGCGCGAAACCCACGATGCGCAGGTCGTCCGGCAGCAGGCGCTTGCAGTGGAGCGTGAAGAGGGCGGGAAGCAGCTTGCGCCGCGCGAGGTCGCCGGTGGCGCCGAAGATGACGAGCGCCGCGCTCACGGACGCCGCCGCACCGCGTGACCGCCGAACTGGTTCCGCATCGCCGCCAGCATCTTGAACCCGAACGGATCCTGCTGCCGCGACTGGAAGCGCGCCTGCAACGCTATCGAGATGACGGGCAGCGGCACCGCCAACTCCACCGACTCCTCCACCGTCCAACGCCCCTCGCCTGAATCCTCTACGTAAGGCTCCAACCCCGAGAGGGCGGGGTCTTCCTCCAGCGCGCGCGCCGTCAGGTCAAGCAACCACGAGCGGACGACGCTCCCGTGCCGCCACAACTGCGCGATCTGCGGCAGGTCGAGGCCGAACTGCTCCTTCGCGCTCATCAGTTCGAACCCCTCGGCGTACGCCTGCATCAAGCCGTACTCGATGCCGTTGTGCACCATCTTCACGAAGTGCCCCGCGCCCAGCGGCCCCACGTGCGCGTAGCCCTCCGTCGGTGACGGCGCAAGCGTGCGGAACGCCGGTTCGGCGAGCGCCACCGCGTCTGCGTCGCCCCCCACCATCAGGCAGAATCCCTCGGCCAGTCCCCACACGCCGCCGCTCACGCCCGCGTCCACGAAGCGGATGCCCGCCGCTTGCAGCTCGTGACCCCGCCGCTGCGAGTCTTTGTAGTTGGAGTTGCCCCCGTCGATGATCAGGTCGCCCGGGTCGAGCGCCTCGGCCAGCGCCGCGATTGTGCTCTCCGTCGGCGCGCCCGACGGCACCATCACCCACACGACGCGCGGCGGCTTCAACTCGGTGAGGAAGTCCTCCAGTGCCGCTACCGGCGCCATCCCCCGGCTACCGAACGAATCGCGCTGGTCGGGGTCGCGGTCGTAGGCTGCCACGCGGTGCCCGCCCTCGTGCAGGCGCAGCGCCATGTTGCCCCCCATCCGCCCCAGGCCGACGATGCCAATCTCCATAACGTCCCCTTGCTTGCGCCGCCCCGGCGCGCGCCCTAGGCGAAGCGCCGCACGCGCTCCGCGAACGCGTCCAGCGCCGCCGCCGCTCCACCGCTCGCGTCGATGCGCGCCGCCCGCCGTCCCCGCTGCAGCAGCGACCGCAGGTCGCCGTCCGCCTGCGCCCGCGCCAGCACGCCGAACGAGTACCCGCGCCCCGGGATAGGCAAGTCGGCGTCATCGCCGCCGACCACCTGGAAGAACACGCCCGTGTTCGGCCCCGCCTTGTGCAGTTGCCCCGTGGAATGCAGGTAGCGCGGCCCGTAGCCCGCCGCCGCCGCCGCGCCGAACCGCTCCACGACGGCGCGCCGCGCCCTGTCCAGCGCCGCGTCCAACTCCGCCGACTGCGGCTGATAGACCTGGAATGCAACGTAGTCGCCCTGCTCGATCAACCGCAGCAGCGCCTCCGCGTTCGGCGTCTCGCCCGGGTCGGGCAGGGCGCCCGTCTGCTCGTACGCCTCCACCGCCGCCGAGGCGATGTCCTTCGCCTCCTGCACGTTCGGCTGGTCGAAGGGATGAACGCCCAGCAGCGCGCCCGCTATCGCCGTTGCGAACTCCCAGCGGTACAACTCGCCGCCCAGGTCGTAGGCGTCCTCCAGGCCGAGGCGCACGACCGGCTTGCCCGCCGCCGCCAGCGCGTCCACGCGCTCGTCCGCGGCGCCGTTGTCGTCGCCCGCGAGGCGGATGTAGGCGAAGAGGCGGTCGGCGTTGTAGACGTGCGGCGCGACGGGCGGCTCGCCCGCAATGGGCACGACGCCCTTGCCGTCCTTGCCCAGGCTTTCCGCCAGCAACTGCTCCGTCCACAGCCCCAGCGCCTCCAGCGACGGCGACGTAACCAACTCCACCTTGTCCGCGCCGCATTCCGCAAGCGCCGCAAGCGCCGCGCCCAGCCGCGCGCCGGGGTTTTCGGCCGCCCGGGGCTGCTCGCAGTGGAGGCGCATCGAGTCCACCGACGCCGTGAACCGCCCCACGTCCATCCCGATGACTGCGGCGGGGACGAGCCCGAACAGCGACTGTCCCGAGAAGCGCCCGCCGATGTCCGCCGGGTTCAAGAACGCGCGGCGGAACCCCTCCTCCCGCGCCATACGCTCCAACGCGGTGCCCGCGTCTGTGATGGCGATGAAGTTCGCTCCCGCCCGCTCGCGCCCCAGCGCCGCGTCCGCCAGCGCACGGAAGTGGCGGTAGAACGAAACCACTTCGACCGTCCCGCCCGATTTGGACGAGACGATGAACAGCGTCCGCGCCGGGTCGAGGTCGCCGGTCACCTCCCGCACGCGCCCCGGCGTAGTGGAGTCCAGCATCTCGAAGTCGGGGCACCCCTCGGCGCAGCCGAACACGCTGCGGTAGAGCTCCGGCGCGAACGCGCTTCCCCCCATCGCCAGCAGCACCGCCTTGCCGTAGCCCGCCGCCTTCACCTCAGCCGCGAACGCCTCCAACTCGGCCAGGCACGGGCGCATCGCGTCGGCCACCCTTAGCCACCCCAACCGATCGACAATCTCCGCCGGGTCGGGATTCCACAGCGTGTGGTCTTTGGCCCAAACGCGCTCCACTACACGCTCCGCGTCCAGCCGCGCCAACGCCTCAGCGAACGCCGCCTCGTGCTCGCCCAGCCGCATCTCCGCCCCCGCCATCGGCGCTGCGTCCGCGCCACCGGCGATGGGCTGCGGCAGCCCCGCGCATTTGCGCTCGATGGTCGCCATCACCGCGCGATAGGAGGCGGCGAACGCCTCCACCCCGTCCGCCAGTAGTTTGGCCGTAACCGCCTCCATGTCCACTCCGGCGCTCGCGAGCGCCGTGAGCGTGCCCTTTGCCCCCGTGGCGCGGTCGTCGAGGCGAACCTCCGCGCGCCCGTGGTCGAGCGCCGCCTCCACCGTTGCGTCCGGCATCGTGTTGACCGTCCCCGGCCCGACCAATTCGTCGAAGTACAGCGTGTCGGACAGTGCGGGGTCTTTGGTGGAGGTGCTCGCCCACAGCGGACGCTGCGGACGCGCCCCCTTGCGCTCCAACGCCGCGAACCGCTCGCCGCCGAACGCCGCCCGGAACCGCGCGTATGCCGCGCTCGCGTTCGCCACCGCCGCCTTGCCCGTCAGCGTCTCCGCCGCCGCGTCGCCCCGCGAGGCCGCCTCCCGCAACTGCGCGTCCACCGCCGTGTCCACCCGGCTCACGAAGAACGACGCCACCGACGCGACGTGTCCAACCTCGCCCCCGTTCGCCGCCAGTTCTTCCAGCCCGCCCAGGTAGGCCTCCATCACGCTGTCATAGGCCGCGAGCGAGAAGATGAGCGTAACGTTCACGTTTACGCCCGCCCCGATGAGGCGCCGCACCGCGCGGACGCCCGCCTCCGTCGCCGGAACCTTGATCATCACGTTCGGCCTGTCCAGCTTGCCGAACAGGCGAACCGCCTCCCGCACCGAACCCTCCTCGTCGTGCGACAACTCCGGCGGCAGTTCGTAGGACGCGAACCCGTCCCGCCCCTCCGTGCGCTCGTAGACGCCGTGCAGCGCGTCGGCGGCCAGGCGGATGTCGTGAACGGCCAGCTCCTCGAACGCCTCGGCGGCGGACGCGCCCCGCGCCCACACCTCCGCCAACTGCGCGTCGTACTCGTTCGTCGACGCCAGCGCCTTCTCGAAGATGGTCGGGTTCGACGTTACGCCCGTTATCCCGTTGCGCAGCAGCTCGTCGAACCGCCCCGACGCGAAGAAATCGCGCCGGATGTTGTCGTACCAGACCGATTGCCCCAGCCTCTGCGCTTGGAGGATCGCGTTGTCCGTCACGTCGCCCCCTCCGCTCCCGCGCGCAGATAGGCCGCCTCCGCCGCCTTGACCTTGGCGAGGCGCCGCGCGTGCCGCTCCTCTCCGCTGAACCACGCCCCCACGAACGCTTGCAGCGCCTCGCGCGCTGGCTCCAGACCGATCACCCGCGCGCCCAAGCACAGCACGTTCATATCGTCGTGCTCGACGCCCTGGTGCGCGGAGTAGGAATCGTGGCACGTCGCCGCGCGCACCCCCGGCATCTTGTTCGCCGCGATGCTCGCGCCCACGCCGCTTCCGCAGAAGATGACGCCCCGGTCGGCGCGCCCGCCCGCCACCGCCTCGGCGACCGCGAAGGAGAAGTCGGGGTAGTCGTCGTCCGGGTCGTAGGCGTGTGCGCCCACGTCGTCCACCTCGAACCCCCACTCCCGCAGCCACTCCCCCGCCTCTTTCTTCAGCGGCAGCCCCGCGTGGTCGGACCCGATGACGATGCGCACGGCGTCGAACTCTCCCCGGCGGCGCCGGGCCGCCTCGTCCTTGCCCGCCCTGATTTCCGCCGCCGGACGAAGCCCGTCTTGCCCGCGCGAACCACCCGGCTCCACGCCAAAATAGCAAAGCCCGCCCCGCCTGTAAACGCCGCCCCCTCTTATCTGTCATTCCTGCGCCTTATCCGTTGTTCCTATGTAGGCAGGAACCTCGACGCGCAACTCCCCGTATCCCCAATACCTGTTCCGCCGAGACGCGCCCCGCTCCTCTCCGCTCGCCCTGAGGGAACTCGAAGGGCGCCGCACACGCGCTAACGGCGGGGCGCTATCATGCCGCCCGCCCCAGAGGCCGCCGCCTATGCCCCCCGACGACGACGCCATCCTCCAAGCCCTCCGCGAACTTCCCGCCGCCGCCTGCCTCGACGTGCTCGACGGCATGGGCTACGTCAACGTCCAGATGCAAGGCGTCGCCTCCCTCATCCCCGGCCAAAAGACCGCGGGCCGCGCCGTAACGATGCGCTTCGTCCCCAGCAGGCCCGACCTGCGCGCCGAGGTCGTCGGCGGCCCCGGCAGCGCCGAGTACCGCGCGATGGAGGCCTGCGGCTCCGGCGACGTGCTGGTGATGGACGCTATGCGCGGCGGGTGGGCGTCCTCCGCAGGCGACATCAAACTGTGGCGCCTCAAGCAGCGCGGCGCCGAGGGCGTCGTTACCGACGGCGGCGTGCGCGACCTGGCGACGCTCCGCTCCTACGGCATCGGCGTATTCGCCGCTCGCGAGACCAATATGACGATGCCGTCCCATATGCTCCCCTGCGACGCGCAACTGCCCGTCCAGTGCGGCGGCGTCCTCGTCCGCCCCGGCGACTACATCACCGCCGACGACGGAGGCGTCGTGGTCGTGCCCCGCCAACTCGCCGCCCAGGTGATCGAGCAGGCCCGCGAGCACGAGGCGCTCGAGGCCGCCGTCAAGCGCCAACTCCTCACCGAAGACGTCTCCCCCGGCAAGTACTACCCCTTCAACGACGCCGCAAGAGACCTGCTCCGCCGCGAGCGGGAGGCGAAAGAGTAGGGCAGGGCGCCCCTGAGCGCCGCCCGCCGGAGCGCCAACGTGGTCGAAACGCGCCTCTTTCAGCATGTCGTGAGCGAGAAGGACGCCGCCTTCGTCGCCGGGGCGCTCGGCCTTGACGACGCCGACGTCGTGCGCACGCGCCTCGCGGGCGACGGCCGCGAGGCGATGCTCGCCGATCCGCGCCTGTTCGACGCGCTCCTATCGGGCGACGAACCCTTCGTCTACGTAACCCCGCGCCTCTTCTTCGAGGCGTTGCTGCTGCGCGCCGTGCGCGAGATGGCGCGGGCGCGCTACACCATCGAGCGCGACGGCGCCGGCCGCGTCCCCGTCTTCGACGCCCCCGGCGTCGCCTCCTTCGCGTCAGCTCCCGGCGTCGTCGGCTACCTCGCCCACCTGCTCGCCTCCTTCACCCGCATCGAGGGGCGCACGGTGCGCGTACGCGTCCGCCGAGGCGTCTGGCGCAAGAGCCGCTACAACGACCTCGACGTGCGCAGCCTCGTGCGCCGAGCCGAGGATGCAACGGACGAGGAGCGCCTGCCGCTCTACAAGCGCACGGCGGACGCGTGCCTCTTCATCCTCGGCGTCCTCCCCGACTACCCGGCGCTTGCCGCGCGCTACCCCGGCTCCGGCGCGCTGCGCCCGCGCCTTTCAGGACGTTTGACCACCGAGGAATACGAGACGACCGCGCAGCAAGCCTACGCCGCCGCCGCGTCGCATCCGGACGCGCCCGCCGCGCTGGCGCCGCTCTTCGACCGCCTCAGCGCCCACGTAGCCGAGGCGAAGAAACCCCTAACCTTCGTGGCCGAGCGCTACTTGGGCTACCGCCGCGCCCAACTCTTCAACTGGGGTGGGTAGGGCGCCCCAGCCCATCGTTGCCGCCCTCTCTTCTCCGCCGTTCCTGCGCCCCCACTCCGCCGTTCTCGCGGAGGCGAGAACCTCGACGCGGGGCGCCCCGCATCCCCAAGACACACCCCAACGACACTAGGGCGCGATGGGCGGTGTTCGCGCGCACCCCGCTCGTCCTGGGTGCCCAACCCGTTCGCCTGAGGGAACTCGAAGGGCGCGTGTCCTCCCCCTTACCCCCGCATCGACCGCGGCAGCAGGTTGGGGATTCCGTCCTCGATGGGGTAGATCGCCCCGCACGCGGCACAGGTCAGCGCGCCGCTCGCCACCTCGCCGTCCGCCTCCTGCTCCGCCGACAGCGTCAGCGCAGCCTTATCGTCCGGGCAGGCGAGGATGTCCAGCAAGTCGCGGCGCATAGCCCCAGTCTACCAGCCTAAGCCCCTTCATCCACCAGAAAGCGCAGCGCGAGCGAGAGGAAGATGACGACCAAGCCGAGCGCGGCGGTCATATGCACGTGGCCCAGCGCGTTCATCGCCATACCCAGGCGTCCGCGCCGCCCCGCGTCCGCCTCCCGCCGCCGCGAGACGCGCGACAGCGCCAGCAAGAACATCCACGCCGCCAGCGCGACCTTGACGGTCAGCACGGCGGCGTAGGCCAACGTGCCCGACTCCTCCGACAGCCGCTGCACGGCGAGGATGCCGCCCGTTACGACCAGCACCCACATCGACAGCAGCACCACCTGCCCGAACTCCCGCCCCGCCCGTTGTGCGACCCCGCCCGAGTCCGCCTCGCTCCGTAGCGCGGGACGCAGCGCGAGCCAGTAGAACAGCGCGCCGCCAACCCACGCGACCGCAGCCACGGCGTGCATCCAGCGTATGACGAGCAGGAAGTAGTCGGCGGCCATAAGAAGCCCGCCGCGATGCTAGTGCAACCCTCCGCCCGCGTCCACGCCGCCGCCTACCGCCCTCCGCTTGCGGGCGCCGCCGCCACGTGCTGCTTACAGTACGTCTGGCCAGGCGCCGTTAAATTCCCACACGGAGTCCTGGTGCGCCTCAATCATTCCCTGCATTTTCCATGTGTCCACATCGTCCGGTCGAGGTTTGCGTTGCCAGGCCGCGAGGCCTGGGTCCTCACGCCGCCTGGCCTGGTTAGGGCTTTCTGCCGCCGCTACTAGATAGCCTCCGCCAGGCATGCCGTGCCTGAGGGTTGGGTCGTAGCAGGTGGCTTCTTGCACCACGATGGAGGTGAGCGGCGGCAGGCGCTGCTCGTCGCAGGCGTGGAAAATCTTTGCCAACGCGTGTTTCACAGCGCCGCCGCCTTCCCCCAACGGCACCCCGGTGGCTTCGCTTACTTCCCCATACGTCACCACCTGCTTCGAATCCACCACTTTGCTAATCAGGTACACGTAGACGGTCTGGGCGTGAAATGGAAGGGCCATTGGCAGAACCTTTCTCCGCAAGCGCTACCCCGCGCTTCACGACTTGCTGCCCTTAGGTAGGACAGATGAGCGTAGTCTATGCCAGGCGTCCACGGCTGCTCCTCTCGCCGCGTAGACGTTGCAAGCCGCGCGGGACGCTCCCTACAATCGGATGCATCGGCCGAACTGCACGGGGAGGCGCCTATGACCGCCGAGGTCACGTTCCTGTACTACGCCAAGTGAACCGCCTGCCGACGAGCGAGGGAGTTTCTCTCGCAAGCGGACGCGCGAGTAACCGAGCGCGAGTTCTTCAAGCAGCCCCTCTCCAAGCAGGAGACGCTCGACCTGCTGGCGGGAGAGTCGCCACGCGCCCTCTTCAACTTCAAGTCGCAAACCTTCAAGGCGTCAGGCCTGGATGCCGACGCGCTCTCCGACGACGACCTGCTAGACCTCCTCGCCCGGGAGCCGCGCTACTTCAAACGCCCCGTCGCAGTGGTCAACGGACGCCTCATCCCAGGCGCCGTCGAGAAGGTTCTGGCGGAGGCGCTGTGATGTTTTTGCGTTCGAGCAGCATGCACCGGCCGCGCTGCGGACTGCCCCGCACGCCGTGAGCATCCGCATCCTCGAACCTGCCGTCGCCTCCGCCATCGCCGCGGGCGAGGTCATCGAACGCCCCGCCTCTGTCGTCAAGGAGCTGGTCGAAAACTCCATCGACGCGGGCGCCTCGCGGGTTACGGTCGAGATCGAGCAGGGCGGGCTGAAGCGCATCCGCGTCGCCGACGACGGCGCGGGCATCGCCCCCGGCGACCTCGAGACGGCGTTCCAGCGCCACGCCACCTCCAAACTGCGCACGCTGGACGATCTGGACGCGCTCCACACGCTCGGCTTCCGGGGCGAGGCGCTGCCTAGCATCGCCGCCGCCGCCCGCGTCCGCCTGGTCAGCCGCCAGGCCGACGGCGAGGGCGCCGCCATCGAGTTGGAGGCGGGCAGGGTGCTCTCCAATGGCGCCGCAAGCGCGCCCCCAGGCGTTACGGTGAGCGTGGAGGCGCTCTTCTCGGCGCTGCCTGCGCGCCTCAAATTCCTGCGCTCCACCGGCGCCGAGACGGGGCGCGTCCGCCAAGCCGTCGAGAACCTCGCCCTCGCCTATCCCGCCGTCGCGCTCACCTTCTCCGCCGACGGCAAGACGCTCCTCCGCACGCCCGGCGGAGCGCTGCGCGACGCCTTCACCGCCGCTCACGGCGCCGAACTGGCCGAGGCGATGCTCGACCTCGCGCCCTCGCCCGCCGCGCCCTTCCGCGCCACCGGCCTCATCTCGCCGCCTGCCCACAGCCGCCCCAACCGCGCCGCCATACGCATCTTCGTCAACGGACGGTGGGTGCAGAGCCGCGCCCTCTCCGTCGCGGTCGAAGAGGCCTACGCCGGGCTGCTGATGCAGGGGCGCTACCCCATCGCCGTCGTCAACGTCGAGGCGCCGCCCCACGAGGTGGACGCCAACGTCCACCCCAACAAGCGCGAGGTGCGCTTCGCCCGCGAAGGCGACGCCTTCTCCAGCGTCCAGCGCAGCGTGCGCGAAAGCCTCCTCGCCGCCGTTCCCGTCGTCGACGCTCGCCCCTTCGAGCGCTCCGCCGCGCCCGACGGCGCGCTCCCGGCGGCCAACCCCTTCTCCTTCACCGTCGCCGCCTCGCCGACCCCGCCGCCGCTGCCTTTCGCGCCCGCAGGCCCTGCCGCCGCGCCTCAGCCCGCGCCCCCGCCGGCGGACGCCGCGATGCCGCGCCTGCGCGTGCTCGGCCAGGTGTCCAACACCTACGTCGTCGCCGAAGGCCCCGACGGCATGTACCTGGTCGATCAGCACGCCGCCCACGAATCGGTGCTCTACTACCGATTGCTCCGCCAGTGGGAGGAGGGCGAGCCGGACGTGCAACTGCTGCTGGAGCCGCAGGCGCTGGAGGTCTCCCCGGAGCAGGAAGAGCGCTTGGCCGCGCGCCTCGACGACCTGCGGCGCTACGGATTCGACATCGAGGAGTTCGGCGGCGCGTGGCTCGTGCGCTCCGTCCCCGCCACCGGACGCTCCGTGGACGCGGGCGTGCTCATCGCCGACCTGCTCGCCGAGGGCGACGCCTCGCCCACAAGCGGAGAGGCGCATCGCGCGATGGCCTCCAGCATCGCCTGCCACAGCGCAATCCGCGCGGGCCAGGCCCTCGACCAGCAGGAGATGACCGCCCTCCTCCAAGCGCTCGAGGCCTCGCCCGGCCCGCCCCACTGCCCCCACGGACGCCCCACCGCCATCCGCCTCACTACGGGGATGCTCGAGCGCGAGTTCGGCCGCGTCTGACCCGTATGCCCCGACGCCTGCTCCTCGCCACGGCCAACCCCGCCAAGGCCGCGCTGCTGCGCCGCCTCTGCGACGGAACCGGCTTCGCCCTCGCCGACGCCTCGGCAACGGCGCCGCCCGCCGTTGCCGAGACGGCGAACAGCCACCTCGCCATCGCCGTACAGAAGGCCGCCGCATGGTCGCGCGCGTGCGGCTGCCTGGCCGTCGCCAGCGACGGCGGCGTCGCCATACCAGCGTTGGAGGCCGTCGCGCCCAACGCGTGGGAGAGCCGCCTCACCAAGCGCGCCACCGGCGGAGAGCACGCGTCCGATCTCCAACGCGCCCAGCGCCTGCTGCGCTTAACGCGCGACCTGCGGGGCGAACAACGCGCCGCGAGCCGCGTCGAGGCTGTCGCCGTCGCCCAAGGCGGCGCGCTGCTGGGCGCGTGGGAGGCGGCGGGCTTTCAAGGAACGCTGGCCGAGGACGCGCAGCCTCCGCCTGGCGGAACGAACGGCGCGTGGGTGGAGAGCGTCCTCCTCGCCCCCGACGGACGCCGCTACTGGCGCCTCGCTTCCGCCGACCTAGCCGCCTACGGCGAGCCGTGGCAAGCCCTGGCCGCCCCCGTCCGCGCCCTCCTGTGCCGCCTCGCCCAAGAGCCGGAAGGGTAGGGGACTTCCCCTGTCCGTCGTTCTCGCGGAGGCGAGAACCTCGACGCTAGACGCCACGCAACTGCAAGACCCGCCCCGACGACAGGGGGCGCGCGGGGAGGACTGCGCGTGTCGCTGGATGCCCTAGCGTAGAACGGGGCTCCGTCACGTCGAGGTTCCCGCGCCTTGCGCGAGAACGACGGAGCGCGGGCTACGCCGCGAACAGCGGCGCCTTGCCGCGTCCATAGCGACGCCGCGCGTACCCCGCCGCCAACCCCAGCCCCGCCGCCAACGCCGCCATCGCGCTCGCGTACAGGAACACCGACCGCACTCCGAACGCGTCCGCGACGAACCCGGAGACCAACGGCCCCAGCGCCGTGAACGCCGAGATGCCGCCGTAGATGATCGACACCGTCGTCGCCTGCACGTTGTCGCCCCCAACGTCGCACGCCGCCGTAACCAGCAGCGCCGTCGTCGAGAACAGGAACGCGCCCGCCACGGCCAGGCCAACCAGGAACAGCGCCCCCTCGCCAGCGACGTAGAGCGTCAGCAGCGCCGCCGACAACCCGAACAGCGCGGGCACGATCACCGTCCACCTCCCCACTCTATCCAGCAGGTAGCCCATCAGCGGCTGCGCGCCGATGCCCACCACCTGCGCCAGCGTAACGTACGCCCCCACCGTTAAGGTGGACTGGGCCAGGTCTTCCCGCACGTAGACGGGCAAGAAGGTGAAGATCGCCGACTGCGCCGCCGCGAACGCCCCCGCCGCCGCCAGCACCAGCAGCATCTGCGGCGATGCCGCCAGCCCCGCGAACCCACGCGCGTAGTCCGCGACCGTGCTGCTCCCCGACTCGATGGGGAATCGGCGCGTCAGCAACCAAATCACGAGCGCCGCTATCGCCAGCGGGATGAACCCCACCTCCAGCACCGTCCGCCACGACATCACCAGCAGCAGCGCGCCCGCCAGCAGCGGACCCAGCGTCTCGCCGATGCTCGCGCCCGTCCCATGCAGCGATATCGCCAGCCCCCGCCGATCATAGTAGACGCGCGAGAGAACGCCCAGCGCGGGAGGGTGATAGGCGGTGAAGAGCATCGACGTGAGCGAGGCGTATATGGTCGCATCGATGATGTTGACCGAGCGCGCAAGCGCGATCTGGAACACGCCGATGAACACCAATATCCCCGCCAACATCGGCGAAAAACGCTTGGTGTAGCGCTCCGCGAAGAAGCCGGATGGGATGTTCGAGACGCCGCCCGCCACCGAGCGAAAAGTGGAGAACGCGCCCAAGCCCGTGTTGGAGAGGGCGAGGGACGCCTTGATCTCGGGTAGAAGGATGAAGAAACCGGACGCGAACACGTGCTTGACCGCGTGGCCAAGCACGATCGCCCAGAGCAAAGAGCGGGAGCCGGGCGGGCGTCCGGCGGTGAATGAAGAGTTCAGAGGCGCAACCGCGCCCGCGCCGACCGCGTGCTCCGCATCGCCATGTTGGGTCTGGCTAGCGGGGCGGTCAGGCGGGCGCGCCGAGTCCATACTAGCGTCCGCCTAGTGCAGGCGGGCGCCTACTGTGCCCGCGCAGCGTCGGCGGCCATCTCCTCGCGCGTGCGGCGGCGGCGGCGCCGTCGCTCCCCGGTGTCCAGCCAGAAGATGACGGTGTTGTCCTTGGTGCGCCTGACCACCAACTCGCGGCCCAGGTACGCCGCGGCGGCGGTGAGGCGGCGGCGGACGGCGGTGACCGACTCGCCCGGGTCAGGGGTCAGCTTTCCGGCCTGCCCCATCTCCACCTGCTCCACGTACTCCACGTACTGGCGAATGAGTTGCGCGCGCTTGCCCGTTCCGCTCTGCAACTGCGCTTCGCCTAGCGAAAGCCTCTGAAACTCAGGCATAGAGGAAGCCTCCTTTTGCGGCCTGCAACAGCGCGCTCTCGCACGCCGTTCGCGGTTAATTTGCGCTTTCAATGGATATCACAAGCCAATCACGATTGCAAATTTCGCTTGCTAATCGCCGCATACGGCGCTCCTGGCCGCCCTCCGCCCGTTGCCACGCGCGACGGCGCGCCCCATAATCGCAGCCTAGCCTATGGCGCACGATAGCCAGACCGCCGCCCCCTCAGGGCGGCTCCGACTGCCTCCCGCCTTCCACTACCCCGCCTACCGCGTCTACTGGGGCGGCAGCCTTGCGTCCATCCTCGGCTTCCAAGTCTTCACCTTCTCCCAGTTCAACCTCATCCACCACCTCACCGGCTCCGCCGCCTTCATCGGCCTAACCGGCGCCGCCTCCGCCGTGCCCTCCATCTTCCTCAATCTCTACGGCGGCGTCGTGGCCGACAGGATAGACCGCCGCCGCCTGCTCCTGGCGACGCAGTCGATCAACGCCGTCGTTATGGCGCTCCTCGGCGCGCTCACCTTTGCGGGCCGCGTCGAGCCGTGGCACGTCATCGCCGTCGCGTTCGTCAGCGGCGCCGTGTTCGCCTTCGACAACCCCGCGCGCCAATCGCTCTACCCTCGCCTCGTCGCCCGCGAGGCGCTCACCAGCGCCGTCGCTTTCCAGTCGGTGATATGGCAGAGCACGCGGATGGTCGGGCCGGGCGTCGCCGGCCTCATCGTCGCCAACGTCGGCGGCGACGAGACGCTCGGCCTGGCCGCAGGCTTCTACTTCGCCGCCGCCGGATTCATCGTGATGGCGCTGGCGATGACGCGCCTCCGCATCCCCGGCGGCGACAATCGGACGAGCGCCTCCTCCTCCGGCATGCAAGCGCTTGCCGAGGGCCTGGGCTTCATCCGCCGCGACTCCATCATCCGATTCCTGATACTGATGTCCTTCGCCAACGCCTTCTTCGGCGGCGCCCACCTCATCCTTATGCCCGCCATCGCCTCCGACGTGCTCGGCGTGGGGCGCGACCTCCAAGGCTGGCTGCTCGCGGCGGGCGGAGCGGGCGCGCTGAGCGTTACGCTCATCGTCGGCACGCGCCGCCGTGTGCGCGCCCCTGCCGTTATGATCATCGGCGGCGCCACGCTCTACGGACTCCTCGTCGCCGCCTTCGCCCTCACCGCCGAGTGGGTCGGCTCCTACCCACTGGCGCTCGTCCTCGTGCTGGCGATGGGCGTGACCCAATCCGCCTATATGATCACCATCATGAGCTCGCTGATGATGGCCACGCCCGACGGTATGCGCGGGCGCGTGATGGGCGTGTTCGGCATCACCTACGCCATGCTGCCCCTGTCCGGACTGCAAGCGGGCGTTCTCGCCGAGTTCATCGGCGTGCCGATGGCGCTCGCCATCGGCGGCTTCATCGTCTCCTTCATCGCCCTCGCCTTCGCCGCCGCTAACCCCAAGATACGCGCCCTCGGCCGCCAGCAACCCGAGCCGCAGGCTGCGCTGGCGGGGTAGGACGCTGTGGCCGCGAACATCCCGCCCGGCGCCGTGGACGCCCACTGCACGTTCCGCGACCCCGCACGCGAGCCCCTCCCCGGCGGCGCGCCCGAGCCCGGCGAACCCTTCCTCCCCGAACATCTCGCCCCGCTGCTGGAGGCGAGCGGCGTCGAGCGCGCCGTCGTCGTGCAGGCGCATCCGCCGGACGAGGATGGCGATTGGCTGCTGGACGCGGCGGACGCCGCCCCGTTCGTTGCGGGTGCCGTCGCGTGGCTCGATCTCGCCTCGCCCGGCGCGCCCGCCCGCATCGAGCGCCTGGCGCGGCGCCCCAAACTCAAAGGTGTCCGCTGCGACGCCGAGCGCGAGGCCGCCAACGACTGGCTCCTGCGCGACGACGCGCAGCCCGCCCTCAGCGCCCTCGCCGAGCGCGAGTTGGCGCTCGACCTCGCCGTCTCAACGCGCCACCTGCGTTGGTTGCCGGAACTGGCTGCGCGCTATCCGCGCCTGCGCTTGGTCATCGAGCATATGGCGCGTCCGCGCGTCGGCCTAGGGCAGACGGAGCCGTGGGGCACGATGATGCGCGCCGTCGCCGCCTGCCCCAATGTCTGGTGCAAGGTGTCCGGCTTCCTGACGCCGGGCGTGAGCGTGCGCGCCCAAACCGCCCGCCTGCGCCCCTTCGTAACGTCGCTAGTGCGGATGTTCGGCTACGAACGCCTGATGTTCGGCAGCGACTGGTCTGCGAGTGCCCAAGCCGCCCCCTACGACCAAACGCTAGCCGTCGCCATCGAAGCCGTCGGCCCCGCCGACCCCGACCAACTGCGCCGCTTCCTCGGCGCCGCAGCCGTCGACTGCTACCGCCTCGACTAGCTCCTTATCCGTCTTATCCGTCGTTCTCGCCCCTCCCTTTCCGTCGTTCTCGCGGAGGCGAGAACCTCGACGCGCGGAGCCCCGCAACCACAAGACCACCTCCGACGATACGGGGGCGTGGGGGGGCGAACGCTGACCACCCCGCCCCGTATGCGCCGGGCGCCTCTTCGCGTAGCGCGGCTTGGTCGCGTCGAGGCTCCCGCCTACGCGGGAGCGACGAGAGAGGAGGCGAGAATAGCGGAGCCCATAAGAAAAGGGCCGCCGCAGCGACCCTCTTCCCGTATATGCCCCGCCGCGCGCCTACCGCGACGCGGGCGCGGGCGGCGCGTTCGGCGACGCGAGGAACTTGCGCACCGCTTGGCGCTCCTCGTCTGTCTCCGGCTTCTCCGGGCGCCGGTGCCCCCACATCGAAAAGCGGTCGTGCTTCGTAACCTGCCAGTTCGCGTCGTCCACCGTCCGGCCGCCCCAGCCGTACTCCACCCCGAACCCGCTCGGCGTCTCCATGTAGAACGAGATCATGTGGTCGTTCGTGTGCCGCCCCAGCCGCTGCGTGATCCACACGCCCTGCTCGTCCGCGATGTCGTAGGCGCGCCCCACGTCGTCGATCGAGTTCAACTCGATCATGAAGTGGCCGATGTGCTTGGCCGACGGGCGGTTCGACACCACCGCCGTGTGCTCGCGCGGGTTGCAGTGGAAGAAGCGGTCGACCCCGTCCGCGCCCGCGTCGCTCGGCTTGAAGCCCAGACACTCCGTGAGGATCTGCACCACCCGCTCGAAGTCCTCCGCCCGCTCCGGCGCAAGCCCCACGTGGCCCAGACCCAACTCGCCCGTCTTGAACCCCGTGATGGGTCGCCCCGGCCTGAACGGCTGCTCGAACAGCACGTGCGGCCCCACGTACACCTCCATATTCAGCCCGCTCACGTCGAACTTCACCATGTCCGACACGTGGCGGTTGGCCAGCTCCTCCGGCGTCGCCTGCGCGTACTCCACCCCCGCCGCCAGCAGCTTCGCCTTCACCTCCTCGAACTGCTCGCGGTTCGGCGTCTGCCAACCCACGTACAGCATGTCGTCCGCCTCCGACGGCGCCAGCGCCACACGGTGACGGTGCTCGTCCATCCGCAGATACACCGTCCCGTCCTCCGCGTGTTCGATCGCCTCCATCCCCAGCACGTTCGTGGCGAACTCCTCCCAAGCGTCCACGTCGCTCACGCCCAATCCCAGGTAGCCCAGTTGCGATACTGACATGGCTCTCTACTCCTTGCTCTCGCGGTGTCTCGCCTTGGCCGCAAGCATACCGCGTATCCCCACAACGCGCAGCCCGCGCCTCCTCAACCCGTTCGCCCTGAGGGAACTCGAAAGGCGCGCCCGCCTACGCTAGAATGCCCCCAGGAGGCGCCCCCATGCACAGCGACGCAACCACCGTCGAAGACTACCTCGCCGAACTTCCCCCCGACCGCCGCGAGGCCATCGAGCGCGTCCGCAACCTCGTCCTCGACCGCCTCCCCGACGGCTACGAGGAATGCATGCAGTACGGCATGATCAGCTACGTCGTCCCTTGGGACACCTACTCCACCACCTACAACGGCCAACCCCTCGCCTACGTCTCCCTCGCCTCCCAGAAGCGCCACATGGCGCTCTACCTCAACAGCGTCTACGCCTACCCCGAGCAAGGCCGCGCCTTCGAGGAACGCTACCGCGCGTCCGGCAAGCGCCTCGATATGGGCAAGTCGTGCGTCCGCTTCAAGCGCGTCGACGACCTCCCCCTAGACCTCATCGGCGAAACCATCGCCCAAACCCCCGTAGCCCAATTCGTCGCCACCTACGAAGACGTCCGCCTCAACCGCCGCCGCTAATCCCCATTGCCCTCGGTGGTACACTGCCCCCACCTTCCGCAGGAGGCCGCTCCGATGGTCGCCACCAAGAAGTACAGCATCATCGACACCGAGACCGGCGCCCTCGACCG
>CAZLKC010000006.1:0-86015 GCA_964560025.1 uncultured Dehalococcoidia bacterium | reverse complement strand
AACAAGCGGCTGGAAGGATTGCTAGAGACCGTGTGGGAAGGCATGACACCGTATGCGGTGGCGGAGGGAGTGGGATTCGAACCCACGATGCCCTTGAGGGCATAGCGGTGTTCAAGACCGCCGCAATAGTCCACTCTGCCATCCCTCCGAAAGCGTCGGCCTCAGGCGCAGCCCCGCCCGCCTCAGTCTAGCCTGTCCCGTCTCCGGGAAGCATACTCGACCACTCGCAAAGGCTGGCCGTTGCGTGACTGGTGGACGGAGCGGGACGGCGGCGGCGGAGCGGTTTGGCGCGGACGCCGGTGAGGCGCGTCGCGCCTCTACTCGCCGCCCGGAGGAAACGCCTCGTTCAGCAGGTGCCCGTAATCGGCCATGCACCCGATAACGCCCGCCGGGGGCGCCAGCGCCTGTCCGGCAAAGAACTCCGCTATGGCCTCGGGGGTCGAACGCTCCTCAAGGCAATCGACCAGCGGCTGTATGGAGGGATTGACCTGGGCGACCGCACGGAGCTGCTCCAACGTGAGCGTGTCCTCCGGGGGAGCGTCGTCCGGCGCATCGCTGAAACCGCAGCCGGCGAGAACCTGAATAAGTTCCGGCGAGATTGCGGGCGGCGCCCCGTCCGCGGTCTCAAACAGGCCCGCCAGTTCCTCCACGCTCACGTGCTCCGTCGCGCATCGGAGCGCAGACGGGCGGAAAGCCTCGAAGCCCCCTGGTTGTTCCGCAAGCGCCTCCGCCTCCTCGTCCGTTAGGCACAAGAGGAAGTTGAGCACGAAGACAATCGAATCGGCGTCGTTGTTCTGCTGCGTAGCGAAGAAGTCGAACGCCCCGCTCTCGCCGCTGAGGAAGAGTCGCCGGAGGCAGTCCTCGCTCTCAGTCCGCATCCCTCCTGCTTGCGCCGATATGACGGCGACTGCGAGCGCCGCGCCCGTCTCCCTTCCGAGACACTCATAGGGAATCGTAGCGTCTCCCGCGACGCCGCCAACGACGGGACTGTCGAGGAGATCCTCGAAGGCCTGATCGCCCAGCTGCTCGCGGATACATTCGGTTTCGGCGTCCGTCAGGCGCTCAACGATGCTGCGCCCCAGCGTGTCCGCGCTCACCTCGAATGCGGGCGCTGCCGCAGGCGTCGGCGTTGCCGTCGGCGTGGGGGTTGAAGTTGGGGTTGGGGTGGGCGTCGGCGGGAGAGTCGCGGTCGGAGCCGGCGCCGCCGGTTCGCCCGCGCAGGCAGCCGCGAGCACGACGGTCAGCGTTGCGAGGACGAGCAGCAACTGGCGCATAGCGCAACCATCCCACAACGTGCGGCGGCGCTACAGGGCATGAGGCGGCGCGTTTGCGCCAACCGGCGCCCCGCAGTCCGCGAGACGATCCGCGCTTGACGGCGGCAGGCCGCCCTACAGGTCGAACGCGCCGAGCAGCGTCGCTACGTCCTTGCCTTCGCCGCGGTCGGCGATGGCGTTGACGCGCGCCTCGAGGGGAGGGCGCGTCGTGTCGTGGTAGACGACGCCCAGCGGCACGCCGCCCCGATCGACGACGCGCTGCGCCTGCGCGCGGTCGGACGGGTCGTGGTCGTCCGGCAGCGCCCACGCCAGCGGCTCCACGCCCTTGGCCGGGTTGCCCTTCAACTGCGCGTAGGTGTCGTTGTAGGTCGTGCAGGGCGACGCCACGTGCACGATGGAGAAGCCGGGGTGCTCCATCCCTTGGAGGATGTAGGACGCTAGGTCGCGCGGCTTGGACGAGTAGCCGGAGGCGACGTAGCTCACGCCCAGCGCCATGTAGAGCTCCAGCGGGTTGACCGCCGCCTCCATCTTGCCGTAGGGCGTGGAACTTGTTACGGCCTCGGCCTCGGTCGTCGGCGACGACTGGCCTTTGGTCAGGCCGTAGACGCCGTTGTCCATCACCACCGTGGTTACGTTCAGGTTGCGGGCGGCCTGCGGCGCGATGTGCTCCATGCCGATGCTCAGGAAGTCGCCGTCGCCCGCCACCACCACCACGTTCAGGTCGGGGTTGCCCATCTTCACGCCGAGCGAGATGGGCAACGCGCGCCCGTGGATGCCGTGGAAGCCGAAGGGCTGCTCGCCTTCCAACAGGTGCACCAGGTTGCCGGAGCAGCCGATGCCGGCGACCACAACGTTGTTCGCCATGGGCGTCTCGTACTTCACCATGTAGTCCTGCATGGCGAACTCGAGGGCGCGGCGGACGCCGAAGTCGCCGCAGCCGGGGCACCACTTGAAGTCGTACTCGGGGTTCTTTGCGCTCATGCCTTCACCGCCTGCCTTGCGCCGGCGCCGAGCCGGTCTTTGACACGCTGGGCGAGTTCGCCCGCCTTGAACGGCAGCCCTGTGTATTGCGTCAGCGCCTCGGCCTTCACGCCGAGCGAGCGCAGCACCCCCGCGAACTGCCCCTGGTAGTTCAACTCCGGCACAAGCACGAGTTCCTTCTCCCGCAACTCCTCCAGCAGCGCCGGAGGCAGCGGGTTCAGGAACATCGTGTAGCGCCAGCCGATCTCCACGCCGTCCGCCTCCAGCAGCGAGTACGCCTCCTCGCCGGAGCCTTTGGAGCCGCCCCACGGCATCAGCACGACGGAGGCGTCGTCCCGCTTGCTCTCGTAGGAGCCGTCGCTCAGCAGCGCCAGTTTGCCGAAGCGCCGCTCCGTCATGTGGATGTGGTGGCGGGGCAGGTGCGTCGTGTCGCCGTAGGGGTCGTGCTCCGAGCCGTTGGCCACGTAGGCGCCCGGGCCGCCGGGGATGGGCATCGGCGAGAGTTCGGGCGCCTCGTAGCGCAGGTAGCCGTTGGAGCCTGCGTACACCGAGCGGCGTTCGGCCTTCACCGCGTCTAGGTCGGGCTTGCGGATGTTCTGCGCCCGCTCCGCCAGCGAGTGCTCGCTGAGCACGATCACCGGGCCTTGGTAGCGCTCCGCCCAGTTCAACGCGATTGCTCCCGCCTCGAAGCACTCCTCCACCGAGCCCGGCGCGATGACCGGGAAGCGCGAGTCGCCGTGCGCGGGGCTCAGCGCCTGCATCAGGTCCGACTGCTCCGTCTTGGTCGGCAGCCCCGTCGCCGGGCCGCCGCGCTGCACGTCGATCACCACGAGGGGGATCTCCGCCATCCACGCCAGGCCCAGGCCCTCGCCCATCAGGGTGAAACCGGGGCCGGAGGTGGCCGTCATCGCCTTCTTGCCCGCGAACCCCGCGCCCAGGATCGCGCCGATGGCCTCGATCTCCGAACTGGCCTGATAGGCGAACTTGCCCTCGCCCACTAGGTTGCGCTCCATATAGAGCAGCACGGGCGTAGCGGGCGAGATGGGGTAGCCGACGTAGAAGTTGAGGCCCGCCGCCAGCGCGCCCAGGCTCAACGCGTCGTTGCCCTTGATGAACGACTGGCGGTAGGCGGGCCTGTCCGGCTCGCCCAGATCCGCTATCGCGTCCGTCTCCGTCACTTCCGCGAGTCCCAGGTCGAGTCCCATGTGGTTCGCGGCGATGATCTTCTCCCGCCCCGCGAACCGCGCCGAGACGAACTGCTTGAAGTACTCCAGCGGCATGTTGATGAGTTTGGACAGCGCGCCCATCACCACCATGTTGGCCGCGCGAGACTCCCCCGTCTTCTTCGCCAACTCGTCGAAGGGGATGACGATGGTGCGCTCGCCCGCCGTCAAGTCGGGGCTGACCGACGGGTCAAGCAGGATCACCCCGCCTTCGCGCACGTCGCCTCGATGCTCCTGGTAGGCGTAGTCGTTGAACGCCACCAGGATGTCCACCGCGTCGCCGGGGCTCTTCACCGGGTCGCGGGCTACGCGCGCCTGCGTCCACGTCGGCCCTCCCAGGATCTGCGAGGGGAAGGTTGCGAAGGTGAGCGCGTGATAGCCCACCGCCGTAGCCGCGCGGGCCACGAACTCCGCCGCGGTAACTACGCCTTGCCCGCCCTCGCCGGCAAAGCGGACAACGAACTCAGTCTGGCCGGCCATTGCTGAATCCTCCACCAGGCGGCCCGGCGGCGAGGCTGTGAATGAGCCGCAGGGCCGGTGTCTCAGCAGGCAGGAGCGGCGTCTCAGCGCTCCCTGCGCCGAACCCTAGCCTATGCGCACAGCCCCGGAGTGTCAAACCGCCTTTCCCGCCAAACGCGGCCAATGGCGGCGCCCCTTCGCCGCCCCACGCCCTCGCGCCGGTGAGCGAAATCCCCCGCCCTCGGCGCCTTGGACGGCGGAAATCGCCCCCATTCCCGCCCGCCGTAGCGCGTCCGCCGCGAGGCGGCGCTCCGTTTGACAGGAGAGCCGCCGCACCGCTATCATAGGGATGTTTTCAGGAGAAGAGCGGCTGCGGTGGGGAGCATGCCGCGCCGCCGGGGGCGTCGGGCGCGGACGCCCTCCCGCTCGGAACACTGCCCGCGCAATCCGCATCGGCGGTCTGCTTGCAGCGCCGCGCCTGGAAACCACCGGCGCCAGCCGCCGCTATACGGAGAACGAGAACGCGATGGTGAACCAGGGAGAGGTCGAACTGAAGCGCGGGCTGCGCGGCGTCTATCTAGACACCACCGAGTCCAGCAACGTCATCGGCGATGTCGGACGCCTCATCTATCGGGGCTACGACATCCACGACCTCGCCGAGCGTTCCACCTTCGAAGAGGCCGCCTATCTCCTCCTCAATGGCCGCCTGCCCACGCAGGCCGAGCTCGACGCCTTCAACGCTCAGCTCAAGGCGGCGTGCGCCCTTCCCGCGCCCCTCCTCGACGTCATCGACCGGATCAAGCACGCCCATCCGATGGACGTGCTCCGCACCGCCGTATCCGCCCTGTCCGCCTTCACGCCCGACGCCGACGACGCCTCGCACGAAGCGGCGCTCCGCAAAGGCGTCGAGCTGACCGCACAGGCGACAGCCATCGTCGCCGCCCACCACCGCATCCGCACTGGCCAACCCGTCCTCGCTCCCGACCCGTCGCTGAACCACGCGGGCAACTTCCTCTACATGCTGCTCGGCGAACGCCCCGACGAGGACACGACGCGGCTGATGGACAAGGACTTCATCGTCCATCTCGACCACGGCTCCAACGCCTCCTCCTTCGCCGCCCGCGTAACCGCCAGCACGCTCGCCGACATTCATTGCTGCGTCGCGTCGGGCATCGCTACGCTCAAGGGGCCGCTCCACGGCGGCGCCGCCGAGGGCGTGATGAAGATGGCGCTGGAGATTGGCGAAGAGTCGAACGTGGATGCCTACCTCGAGCAGAAGCGCGCCAACCGCGAGCGCATCATGGGCTTCGGCCACGCCGTCTACAAGGCGGAAGACCCCCGCGCGCGCCACCTGCGCGAGGGCTCCCGCCTCCTCGCCGAGAAGTCCGGCGACCCCAAGTGGTTCCGCATCCTCAGCAAGGTGGAGGAGCGCATGGCGCCCTACGCCGAGCGCGGCATCTGCGTTAACGTGGACTTTTGGTCCGGCTCCGTCTACTACCTGCTCGGCATCCCCGAAGATCTGTTCGTCTCCATCTTCGCGCTAGCGCGCATCCCGGGCTACGTCGCCCAGGTGCTCGAACAGCAAGACCGCAACATCTTGATACGGCCGCTCATGCACTACGTCGGCCCGGTGGACTTGGAGTACACGCCCATCGAGCAGCGCGGCTGAGCGCATCACCCAAGGGGAGGCGATATGGCGACTACGCAGCAGGAGACCCGAGACGGCGGCGTGCAACAGGCGGAGGCCGCCGAGTCCTGCCAAGGCCACCACTGGCTCATCGAGAGCCCCAACGGCCCCACTAGCAAGGGAGTCTGCCGCCTCTGCGGCGTCGAGCGCGAATTCAAGAACTCCATCCAGATCACCAGCTGGGAATCCGACGGCAGCCACGCTGCCCGCAACCAAGCCCTCGCAGGCTCCTAGCCCCCGCGCCCGGCGAGCGCCGACAGGGTAGGGGGTCGGTGCGTGGTGACGCTAGAAGTGTGGATTGCGCGGGTAGTGGACGGCGACTCTCTGGAAGTGGGGTCGGTGGAAGAGGGTGCCCTCTCATAGGTGCCGCGAGACAGGGTGCGCCTGTGGGGCATAGACGCGCCGGAGTTTCGCCAGCCTCTGGGATATGAGTCCCGCGGGATGCTGAAAGCCCTTTGCGGAAGGGCGCCGATGCTCAGAGATAGACTCCTCATGGAGGATGTCGGCAGCGACAAGTATGGACGGCGGCTCGGGGTTGTGTACTGGGAGTCTCGCGGGAGAGCGCGTTCGGTAAACCGCGAGATGTTGTTGCAAGGGTACGCTTACTATCGCAGTGCTGACGATGATTTTGGCCGCGCCAACGCGCTGGGCCTTCCCGCCGCGCAGGAGCAAGCCTCACGTAATGGCGCAGGCGTATGGGGGATGCGGACGCTACAGGGGGAGGCTCCCGCTTTGCCCTGGGAGCATCGTAAACGCACGAACCTTCGCAAAGGACAACCAGTCCCCCTACGTCCCGTCGTGAAGCTGGAAGGTCAGCGAGAGCTCTTCACGTGGTCGTAAGCTGGCAACGTCCAGTCACCAGATGGGAATCTGACGGCAGCCACGCTGCCCGCAACCAAGCCCTCGCAGGCTCCTAGCCCCAGCGCCCGGCGAGCGCCGACGGGGTAGGGGAGGACGGTAGGGCGGTGTGCCACGCCCTGACGCGCCATCAACGAGTATCCGCTGGAGATGCACCCTGCTATCCTAGAGACCAACCCTCGCTCTCCGACCGCGAGGAGGCAGCACAGATGGCAACGGTCAGCACGCCCGACACGGACACGACGGCCCACCTGAAGCCGCTCAAGATGATTCCGGCTTCCAGGTTCATAGGGCAGATGCGGCGGCGCATCCGTTGCTACGAGCAGCGCTACGAGATACCGACCGCCCAGATGCTTGAGGAAGTGGAGGCGGGCCAAATGCGGGAGACCGCGGAGATTCTCAAGTGGATGTTCGCCTATCGCGTGCTGGAACGGCTCGAACCCGAGACCCCCATGGGTGGCTCTCGCTTGACCGCTACCGCAGGATTCACGAGAAACGGCTCGAAGAGCACCACCTCGTAGACCACAGCATCCCCAACACCATCGAGTTCACCTCGCTAACGACCGAGAAGAGCGCGAAGGTCTATTGCTTCGGTGTTGTCCACTGCGTGGGCGGCGTGGACTTGGAGGTAGACAAGGAGTTCGAGACCCGCCGGGTCGGCGGCGTTCTTCAGGTGCGCGGCGTTACCTATCGCTACGTCGCGTGGCTCCCCGGCGAACACCTCATCCTCAAGTACCACAACCTGCACAGGGACTCGTCTAAGTTCCACCACCGCGTCTACGACCCCGCCACCGGCGAAGAGACGGGCTACGAGCGGCTCACCCGCCGCCAGTTCCCGACGCTCGCCGAGGTAATCGACGAGATTGGCCTAATCTTGGAAAGCAGATAGCCGGAGCGACCGCTGGCCTCTCCGGCTATCTCTTGCGCCCCGTCCTCCGGCAGGACTCACCTTCCGCTCCGTCGCTTGCTCCCGGTCGCTATGCCCGGACTAATGGCAGGGGCTGTTGCGCCGCGTCGCGGCTGCCTGTGCGCCCTCTCCGCCGATGACGCGCGGAGCTTCCGGCTTCCGCTGGGCCCCTGCCGGGTCCCCCGCCCTCGCCTAGGCCTTACGGGCGGCCGCGGCAGGGGCGGATCCAGGGAAGTGCCACCGGTGAAAGTCTACGAAGAGCAGCCTAACCATAGCCGGAGCCTCCTCTCCCAGATTTGCCCGGCCCCGCTGACGGAGCCGAACCCGTCCTCTCGGACATAGCCATAGTAGCAAGCGCGTCAAGCACAGGCAATCGCCTGCGCTGCGGGATTAGCCCTCACGCTTGTGCGTCCTCTCGCGCCTTGCGCCGCCGCGCCTCCGCTCGCTCCCGCACTTCGCGCTCGTAACCCTCGCTGGACGGCTCGTAGAAGCGCTTGCCGGCAATCTCCGGCGGCAGGTCTTGCTGACCCGCGAAGTGGCCCTCGTAGTCATGGGCGTAGCGGTAGCCTTCGCCGTAGCCCATCCGCCGCATCAGGCCGGTTACGGCGTTGCGCAGGTGGAGCGGCACCGGATATTCACGCCCCGTGCGCACCTCCTCGCGCGCCGCGTTCAGGGCGGCGTAGGCGGAGTTGCTCTTAGGCGCCGTCGCCATGTAGACGGTCGCCTCCGCCAACGGAATCGCTCCCTCCGGCATCCCTATGAAGTGAACGGCCTGCTGCGCGGCCACCGCCACCGGCAGCGCCTGCGGGTCGGCCAGGCCCACGTCCTCCGCCGCCAGGATCACGATGCGGCGCGCGATGAAGAGCGGGTCTTCGCCCGCCTCGATCATCCGCACCAGCCAGTAGATAGCCGCGTCGGGGTCGGAGTCGCGCATAGATTTGATAAAGGCGGAGATGGTGTCGTAGTGGGAGTCGCCCGCCTTGTCGTAGGAGGGGGCGCGGCGCTGGAGCACGCCCTCCATCAGAGCGCGGTCGACGCGCCGCGCGCCCTCCTCGCCGGGCTGGGCGGCCTGGGCGGCAAGCTCAACCGCGTTGAGCGCCACGCGCGCGTCGCCGCCCGCTGTGATGAGCAGCAACTCCCACGCGGCCTCGTCGAGATGCGCCTTGGCCGCGCCGACGCCGCGCTCCTCCTCGGCGAGCGCTCGCTCGCAGAGCGAGCGCACCTGGTCGTCCGTCAGCGGCTCGAACTTGAAGACGCGCGCCCGCGAGAGCAGCGGCGCGTTCACCTCGAAGGACGGGTTCTCGGTGGTTGCGCCGATGAAGACGACTGTGCCGTCCTCTACGTGGGGCAGGATGACATCCTGCTGCGCCTTATTGAAGCGGTGCACCTCGTCCACGAACAGGATGGTGCGGCGCTGTTCCGTCTGCCAGCGCTCGCGAGCGTCGGCGACGGCCTTGCGCAAGTCGGCGACGCCGGAGGCGACGGCGGAGAGCGACGTGAAAGCGGCGCGGGTGGCGGCGGCGATGAGCAAGGCGAGCGTGGTCTTGCCCGCGCCTGGAGGCCCCCACAGCACCATCGAGGGTACGGCGTCGGCGCGGATGGCGCGCTCCAACACGCTGCCGGGGCTCAAGACGTGCTCCTGGCCCACGAACTCCTCCAGCGAGCGGGGGCGCATCCGCGCGGCGAGCGGCTCGATGGCGGCGGCGCTCCGCCGCGCCGCGTGCGCGAAGAGGGGTACGTCGCGCCGTTGCCTGACCATAGTGCGAGTGTAGCACCGGCGTGGCTATAATCGGCGCTATGCAAGCCCGCGTCCGACTCTTCGCCTCCTACCGCGAGCAGGCGGGCGGCGACCGCTTCGACGTAGCGCTGCCTAGCCCGGCGGTCGTTTCCGACGCCGTGGCGGCGCTGCTGGCCGCCGCGCCCGCGCTTCCCCGCGCCTTCACGCCTCACCTCATCGCCGTCAACGAGGAGTTCGCCACCCTCGACTACCCGTTGCACGACGGCGACGAGGTCGCCCTGTATCCGCCCGTCTCCGGCGGCATCGACGCGCGCGTCGTGCAGGAGCGTCTGAACGCCGCCCAGGTTATGGACGCCGTGCGCCGTCCCTCCAACGGCGCGGTGGTCACCTTCGAGGGGACGACGCGGGATAACACGAATGGGCGGGGCGTCGTGCGCTTGGAGTACGAGACGCACGCGCGCATGGCGGAGAAGGTGCTGCGTCAGGTGTTGGAGGAGACGGCGGCGCGCTTCGGCCTGTCCGACGCGGCGGCGCACCACCGCATCGGCCGCGTGGACATCGGCGAAACGAGCCTCGTGGTCGCCGCCGCCGCGCCGCACCGCCTCGAGGCGTTCCTCGCCGTGCTGTACGCCGTCGACCGCATCAAGCACGTCGTCCCGGTGTGGAAGAAGGAGCAGTTCGAGGACGGGGAGGTGTGGATCGGGGAAGCGTGCGACCCGGAGACCCACGCGCGCCACACGGCGGAGGCGCCCTACGCCGCCTTCCTGGCGGAGCGCGAACAATCGGCGCCCGCCGGGGTCGCCTAGCAGGCGCGAACGCGGCGGGCATCGCCGCCCATCTGCTATCATCGGAAGGCAGCGGAGGGATCGCATAGAGGCCTAGTGCGCCCGCCTGCTAAGTGGGTTGGGGGTGATGAGCTCCCTCATGGGTTCGAATCCCATTCCCTCCGCCAGCCCTGCCGCTCCGCTCCACGAGCCAATGCCGCCCACCACGCTCCAACCGCCGCAGCCACTGCCGTTGCTGGCGCGCGCCCCCGAACCTACGCCCGGAGCCGACGCGCCCGCCTACTTCGTCTGGACGGTCGGCTGCCAGATGAACACCGCCGACTCGGAGCGGCTGGGCGCGGCGCTGGAAGGCGCGGGACTGCGCCAGGCGCGCCGCCCGCAGGAGGCGGACGTGGTCGTCCTCAACTCCTGCGTCGTCCGCCAGAACGCGGAGGACAAGGTGGTGGGGATGCTCACCAGCCTGAAGCCGTGGCGCGAGGCGCGGCCCGGCCGCACCCTGGCGCTGATGGGCTGCATGGTCGGGCCGAAGAAGGACGGCCTGCGCCGAACCTACCCCTACGTCGACGCCTTCATGCAGCCGCAGGACTTCCAGCCGCTCATCGACTTGCTGGGCGAGCGGCTGGGCATCGACGCCGAGGGCTGCGTAGGCCCGTTCGTCCCCGGCAACCCCTCCGTAACGACGCACGTGCCCATCATCCACGGGTGCGACAAGTTCTGCACCTTCTGCATCATCCCCTACCGGCGCGGGCGCGAGGTCTCGCGTCCGGTGGACGAACTGGTGCGCGAGTGCGCGATGCTCGCGGCGCGCGGCGTCAAGGAGGTCACGCTGCTGGGGCAGAACGTGGACTCCTACGGCCACGACCTGCCCGGCGCCCCCGACCTGGCCGACCTGCTCGAAGCCGTCCACGACCGCGTTCCGCAACTCGCGCGCATCCGCTTCCTCACCTCCCATCCGAACGATATGAGCGAGCGGATCATCGGCGCCGTGGCGCGTCTGCCGCGCGTGATGGAGAACGTCAACCTCCCCTTCCAGGCGGGGAACGACGAGGTGCTGGCGCGGATGAAGCGCGGCTACACCAACGCCGACTACCGCGCCCTCGTCGCACGCATCCGCGAGACCGTCCCCGGCGTCGCTATGGTCACCGACCTCATCGTCGGCTTCCCTGGCGAGACGGAGGTGCAGTTCGAGGACACGCTTGCGATGGTGCGCGACCTGCGCTTCGACAAGGTGCACGCCGCCGCCTACTCCACGCGCCCCAACACCTACGCGCAGCGCCGCTACGAGGACGACGTGCCCGCCGAGGAGAAGCGCCGCCGCCTCAAGGCGATCGAGGCCGCGCAGGAGGCCATCCTCGCCGAGGCCAACGCCGCCCTGGTCGGCTCGACGCAAGAAGTGCTTGCCGACGGGCGCAAGAACGGGCGCTGGCAGGGGCGCACGCGCACGGGCAAACTCGTTTCGTTCGACGCAGGCGGCGCGGAGGCGCAGGACGGGCTGCTCGGGCGCGTGGTGAGCGTGCGCATCACGGGCGCGTCGCCGTGGTCGCTGCACGGCGCGGCCTAGCCCAAGACGTGGGCAGGGGCGGGGCGGCCCGCGTGCTAAAATGGTCAGTACGGGCGCGTGAATCATTTCACAAACTTCTCCCCTCGCGCGGCCTTCTCTACGCTATGCCCGCCAAGACCATCGGCCTTCCCGTCCTCCCCGCCTCCGAACTGGAGCAGGGGGAGTTCTGCCGCCCGGAGCAGGACTTGCAGGCGCGGCCGCTGGCCGAGGAGATGGGCGCCAACATCCGCTGGCAGCCCATACCCGACGAATACACGCGCCTCGACGCGGCGCAGTTGGACGCGCGCATCGGCGCCGCGCGCCGTGCCCTCGGCGACCGCGCCGTCGTGCTCGGCCACCACTATCAGCGCGAGGAGGTCATCAAGTACGCCGACCTCCAGGGCGACTCCTTCAAACTCTCCCAGCACGCCGCCTCTCAGGCCGACGCCGAGTACATCGTCTTCTGCGGCGTCCACTTCATGGCGGAGACGGCGGACGTGCTCTCCGCCGACCATCAGCAGGTCATCCTGCCCAACCTGACGGCGGGGTGCTCCATGGCCGACATGGCGCCCACGGACGACGTGCTCGACTGCTGGGACGACCTGACCGAGCTGCTTGGCGAGGGGCAGGTCGCGCCCGTCGCGTATATGAACTCCACCGCCGACATCAAGGCGCTGTGCGGGCGCAACGGCGGCATCATCTGCACGTCGTCCAACGCGCAGGCGATGATGGAGTGGGCGTTCGAGCAGCGCCCCAAAGTCCTCTTCCTGCCCGACGAGCACCTGGGGCGCAACACCGCGCTGGCGCTCGGCGTTCCGGAGGAGCGGATCGTCGTCTGGAATCCGTGGAAGCGCCTCGGCGGCCTGACGGAGGCGCAGTTGCGCGACGCGCGCGTTATCCTCTGGCGCGGCCACTGCGCCGTCCACACGCGCTTCCGCGTCCACCAGATCGACGCCGCGCGCGCCCAGTTCCCCGACGTCAACGTCATCGTCCACCCCGAGTGCACGCGGGAAGTGGTGGAGGCCGCCGACCTGAACGGCTCCACCGAGCGCATCATCGCCGCCGTGAACGGCAGCGCACCCGGCAGCGTGTGGGCCGTCGGCACCGAGATCAATCTCGTCCACCGCCTCCAACTGCTGAACCCCGACAAGCGCGTGTTCTGCCTCGACCCCGTGGTCTGCCCCTGCTCGACGATGTACCGCATCCACCCCGCCTACGTCGCGTGGGTGCTCGAGCGCCTCGTCGAGGGCGAGGTGGTCAACCGCGTGGAAGTGGACGCGGCGACGAAGGCGGAGGCGCGCGCGTCGCTCCAACGGATGCTGGACGTGACCGCGGCGCGCACGCTGGCCGCCGCACGGGACTAGCCTCCCGTGCGCCCCGAGGCCTGGCAGGACACCGAGCGCCTCATCCGCATGGCGCTGGCGGAAGACCAGGCCGACGCCGACGCCACCTCCGGCCTGTTGCCCGACGACGTCCCCGGGCGTGCGGTCATCGTCGCGCGGGAGGCGGGCGTGCTCGCGGGCGTCGGCGTGGCGTTGGCCGTCTTCCGGCGCGTGGACGCCGCGCTCGACGCCTCCCCCGTCTTGTCCGACGGCGCGCGGTTCGAACGCGGTCAGCATCTCGGCGTGGTCGAGGGCCCGCTGCCGAGCATCCTGCGCGCCGAGCGCCCCGCGCTCAACTTCCTTCAGCGCCTGTGCGGCATCGCCACGGCGGTTCGCGCCTACGTGGACGCTATCGAGGGGACGGGCGCGACCTTCATCGACACGCGCAAGACGCTCCCCGGCTGGCGCCTGCTGGACAAGTACGCCGTGCGCATGGGCGGCGGGCGCAACCACCGCATGAGCCTCGCCGACGGCGTGCTCATCAAGGACAACCACATCGCCGCCGCCGCGCGCGACGGGCGCTCGTTGGGCTACCTGGTCGAGCGGGCGCGCATGTCCGCGCCCCACACCGTGCGCGTCGAGGTCGAGTGCGACACGCTCGACCAGGCGCGCGAGGCGGTGCAGGCGGGCGCCGACATCGTGATGCTCGACAATATGAGCCTCGACCAGATGCGCGAGGGCGCCGCGCTCTGCAAGGGCAAGGCGTTGACCGAGGCGTCCGGCGGCGTAACCCTCGACACCGTGCGCGCCGTCGCCGAGACGGGTGTCGACTTCGTGTCGTCCGGCGCCGTGACGCACTCCGTCCGCGCCCTCGACGTAAGCCTGGACGTGGAATTGGGGTAGCGCAGTCTGCCATCCGCCTGTTGCGCGGGCGGTCACCGGCTATGCTAGCCTCCGGCGCGCAGCACGGAGGGAGAGCGTCGTGGCGCTAGCAGCCGAGCAAACGAGCGCGGAGAGGGCGCAACCCACGCTGCCCGCCGACGCCGAGCGCGTCTGCGCCTGCCCGCCCAGCCACATCAACTGCATGACCGCCAAGGAGTGGATGAAGAGCCAGATCGGCGTCTGGCGCTTCACCTACGGCGGCAGGGACATCCGCGACAAGAACCTCCACCCCGCTGTCTTCCCCATCTCCCTCGCCGCTCACGTCATCAGCCTCTTCACCCACCGGGGCGAACTGGTGGTCGACCCGTTCGTCGGCAGCGGCACCACCCTCGTCGCGGCGCAAGACCTCGAGCGCAACGCGGTAGGCGCTGACCTGTCTCCGGAGTACGTCGCCCTCTCCAACAGCCGCCTGGGGATGAGTGCGGGCGAGGGGCGGCCTCGCCAAGCAGCCGTGGCCTGCGACGCCCGCGACCTGGCCGCGCTCCTCGAGCCCGCCTCCGTCAAACTCATCTTCACCTCGCCACCCTACGCCGACATGCTCAACCGCCCGCGCAAAAACAAGAGCCGCCGCAGCGCCGACCGCCGCAACGACCAGTTCGGCAAAGTCGAGCAGTACTCCCAGGACAGCCGCGACTTGGGCATCCTGGACGCGGGTGCCTACGCGCAAGCCGTCGGCGCAATCTACGCAAGTCTGCTCCCTGCCCTCAAGCCCGACGGCCATGTCGTCATCAACGTCAACGACCTATGGGCGAAGCGGGAGCGCGTGCCGCTCCACAGCATGGTCACCTCCGCGATGCAGGAGGTAGGCTACCTGTTCAAGAACGTCATCATCTGGGACCGAACCAACATCGTGAACCGCATCGGCATCTTCGGTTGGCCCAGCAACTACATCACCATGGGCACGACGTTTGAATACATACTGCATTTCGAGCGTGGGCGCGGCGGAGGCGCCGATGCTTGAGATATCGGACGCCAAGCGCGCGCAAGGCCAGTTCTTCACGCAGGCCAACCCGTTCGACCACCCCGCGTTTATGCGGTGGGCGCAGCAGGCGCGCCTGCCCGACGCCCGTGTGTTGGAGCCGTTCGCGGGCGCCAACAGCCTCATCGAGCACCTGGCGGGCATGGAGCTGTGCGCGTCGTTCGCGTCGTTCGACATCGAGCCAGGCGCTCCCGGCGTGCAGCGCAGGGACACGCTCGCCTGCTTCCCGCAGGGCTACGACGTGTGCGTGACCAACCCGCCGTGGCTTGCCAAGAACCTCGCTACCTTCCGCGGACTGCCCTTCAACGCCGGAGGCTACGATGACCTCTACAAGTTTGCGCTGGACGCCTGCCTGACGAACTGCGGCTGGGTCGCCGCGCTCATCCCCGAGTCGTTCATCCGCGCCAACCTGTTCCACGAACGCCTCACCGACTTCGTCTCGCTGCCGCACCGCCTGTTCGAGGAGACCAAGCACCCGGTGGGGCTGGCGCTCTTCGCGCCGCAGGCGACTGCGGCGGTGCGCCTCTGGTCGGGCGGGGAGTACGTCGGCGTGCTCGCCGACCTCGAGGCGCTGCGGCCCAGCCCCATCCCGGGCGGCCCGTCCGTCCGCTTCAACGACCCGCACGGCAACGTCGGCCTCATCGCGCTGGACAACACCAAGCAGGCGTCCATCCGCTTCTGCGACGCGCGCGAGTTGGACGGCTACGCCGTCAAGAGCACCGGCAGGCACATCACCCGCGTGGCCGTCGAGGGCGACACGTCGTTGGAACGCTGGAACGACTACCTCGCCACCTTCCGCGAGAGGACGCGCGACATGCTGATGACCTGCTACCGAGGCGTCCGCCGCGATGGCATGTACCGCCGCCGCCTAGACTGGAGCCTCGCGCGCGGAATTATGCACAATGCATAAGCCGCCCCCGGACTACGAAGCCATCGAGCGCGAGCGCTGGCAGGCGAACCTAGGCGAAGTGCCCGCCAGGCTCAAGGCCGGAGACCCATACATAGCCGCGCGAATAGACACGTTTATCGAGCGGTTCGGGTTTGACCCCGCCGCTGTCGAAGCAAAGATACGGAGCGATCGAATGTTCGCCTCTTACTTCGCCATAGAACCGCGCCGGCAAGGAATCCACGAAAACGTAGCAGCCGAATGGATAGCCGAACTGCCAGAGGTCGAGGACTTTGAGGTTCTCCCCAAAGCGGGCAAGCAAGCGCTGTACGTGACAAGCGACGGATACGTCAAGAAAGGGATGGAGATCGGAAAGTCATTGGACTTTAGCTGGCGTGTCGGCGAGGCGCAGTTCTACGCTGCACACAAGTACACAAAGGCAAGTGGCGGCAATCAGGACAGCCAGTTCAAAGAAATGCAGGAACTCCTAAAACGCTTCCTACATGGTGCCGAGAGCGCATCAACGGTCCTTGTGGTCATCGTAGACGGGCGGTACTACACCGAGGCGCGGATGCGGACTCTGCGCCGCTTCGCCCGCAACAATGCGCCACGCAGTTACGCCATTCCCATCGAAGAACTGCCGGACTTGTTCACCGGCGCATAAGCGCCCGATAAGGAGAATTAGAAGAGGCCGCGCCCACCCCGTCGGGGTAGGCGCGGCCTCTAGCGTGCGCTTTACAGCTTGTCCACCTCGGCCATCAACTCCTCGGGAGTGGGGAGCGTGCCGGGGGCGTAGGTCTGGGCGTAGCGGACGACGCCCTCCTTGTCGATGAGGATGGCGGAGCGCTGCGCCATCCCGCGCTCCTCCATGAATATGCCGTAGGCTTGCGCCGTCTCGCCGTGCGGGTAGAAGTCGGACAGCAGCGGATAGTCGATGCCGCCCATGGAATCGGCCCACGCCTTCAGCGAGAAGGGCGTGTCCGTGCTCAGGCCCAGAACCTGGACCCCCTTCTCCTCGAACTCGCGCAGCGTGCGCTGGAACGAGGAGGTCTGGTTCGTTCAGCCGCCCGTGAATGCGAAGGGATAGACGGAGAGGATGACCGCCTTGTCGCCCTTCAATCCGCTCAAGGACACTTCGGAGCCGTCGTGCGCCTTCAGCGTGAAGTCGGGCGCCGGTTGGCCAACGTCGACCATGTTGAGCCTCCTGGAAGAATGTTGCGGTTGGGCGTTAGGATAGCAGATACGGCGGGCGGCGGCGCTAGGGCAGGATGAGGCCCTCTTGGGGATGCGTCCAAGGCGCTTTGGGCAGAGAGTGCTGCTGCCTCGAGCGGGTGAAGGGGACGCCCGCCACGGGAACGTCGATGACGACCGGCGCCTGGCGCTCCAGCGCAAGGGGCAGCAGACGCTCCAAGTCCAACGGGTCGTCCGCGCGCATGCCCACCGCGCCGAAGGACTCGGCGAAGCGGACGAAGTCCGGGTTGTGCAGGTCGGTCTCGTAGGTTGCGGAGAAGAGTTCGTCCATGTCGCGGGCGACGTTCCCGTAAGCATCGTCCCTGAAGACGACGGTAGTTACGCCGAGGCCGTACCTGACCGCCGTCGACAGCTCGGCCGCGTTGAACATGAACCCGCCGTCCCCTGTAACGCACACGACAGGGCGCTCGGGCTGGGCGGCCTTTACGCCGAGGGCGGTGGGGAAGGAGAAACCGAGGTTGTAGGAATAGCCGGAGTCGACGTAGGTCCTGGGCTGGTTCACTTGCCAGTGAGTGCGGGCGTAGTAGCCCAACTGCGTCACGTCCCAGACCGTGAATGCGCCGTCGGGAGTTCCGCGCCGGAGCGCCTCGATAATCGGGAATTGAGGCTCCTTGAGGCGGATGTCGAAGTAGGGATAAGCCGCCTCGCCGCCGCGACGGCCAACTCGGGGGACGGGCGGTTGCCCGCTCCGGCCTCGGCGAGGTAGGGGAGCATCGCCTCGATGGTCGCCTTCGCGTCGCCGTGCAGCGGGATGGTGTTGGCTTGCAGCCGCGTGAGGTCGGCGTCGTCGATGTTGATGTTGATGAGCGTGGAAGCCTCCCCCGCTGGATTGCCCATCGAGAAGCGCGTCCCTACGCCTATCACCACGTCGGCGGCCTCCATCACGTCGACCAGTTCGTTCATCTCCTGCACGTCGCTGCGGGGGCTGAGGCACGAGCCGTAGCACAAGGGGTGGCGATCGGGTATGGCGCCCTTGCCGCCCCCCGAGGTCATCACGGGTATCCGCGTCGACTCCGCCATCGCCGCGAGCGCCTCCTCCGCGCCCGAAGCCGCCGCGCCGCCCCCGGCGAGTATGAGCGGAGCCTTGGCCGCAGCGATGGCCCGCGCGGCTTCCCGCAACTGGTCGGGGCTGGGCACGATGCGCGAGACGGGCGCCGGGTTCCGCAGATGCACGTCGTCGCGCTCCACTCCAACTTCCGGAGGGATCTCGATGTACACAGGACGGGGCCGCCCTGTCCGCATCTGCCGGAACGCTTCGGAGACGGCGGCCGGGACATCGCGCGGAGTGAGCGCCTGTCCCCGCCACTTGACGACAGGGCTCAGCGTGCCGCCTTGGTCCATCACTTCATGGACGGCGCCCAAATCCTTGCCCACCTGGCCGCGGGGTATCTGACCCGCGATGAGGAGCACGGGAGAGGAGCGGGCGTACGCCGTGGCGAGGCCGGATGCGGCGTTGTAGACGCCCGCGCCCGGAACCACTAGCGCTACGCCCGGCTTGCCCGATGCGCGCGCGTAGCCGTCCGCCATGTGCGTCGCGCCCGCCTCGTGGCGCGTCGTAATCACGCGGATGCCCGGTTCGTCCCGCAGCGCGGCGATGATGCCGGACATGTGGATGCCCGGGATGGTGAAGACGGTGTCGACGCCTTCCCGCACTAGTGACTGAACGAGCGCCTCGCCCCCGCTCATCTTGGGCATCATTCACCTCGGCCGGGTCAAACTTCATGCGGATGCGCGGCGCAACTCTAGCACCCCGAGCGCTCGCGCGCCGCCTAATCGGCGGCGGCTACGCCTTAGCGCGCCAGCGCAGTTCGGGGCGGCGCGCCGCCGCCGCCTCGTCGAGGCGGGAGACGGGCGTGTGGTAGGGCGCGCCGTGCAGGAACCCCTCGTCCTGCGCCGCCTCCGCGTCGATGCGCTCCATCGCCTCCACGAACGAGTCGAGCGTCTCCTTCGACTCCGTCTCCGTCGGCTCGATCATCAGCGCCTCCGCCACCACCAACGGGAAGTACATCGTCGGGGCGTGGAAGCCGTAGTCGAGCAGGCGCTTGGCCACGTCGATGGCGCGCGCCCCGCGCCGCTTGCGCGCGGAGAAGACCACCTCGTGCATCACGCTGCGGTCCGGCTCGAGGACGAACAGATCGCGCAGCCGCGCCCGCAGGTAGTTGGCGTTGAGCACCGCGTTGTCCGCCGCCGCGCGCAGTCCCTCTGCGCCCATCAGCCGTATGTAGGTGTACGCCCGCGCCAGCACGCCGAAGTTGCCCTGCCAGCCGCCGACGCGCCCAATGGTTTGGGGCGGGTCGGCGAGCGCGTAAGCGTCTCCCCGCCGCTCGACGACGGGCGCGGGCAGGAACGGCGCGAGCGTGTCGTTAGCGCAGACGGGGCCCGCGCCTGGCCCGCCGCCGCCGTGGGGCGTCGTGAACGTCTTGTGCAGGTTCAGGTGCACCACGTCGAAGCCCAGCGCGCCGAGCTTCACGCGCCCTAGCAGCGCGTTCATATTCGCGCCGTCGGCGTAGACCAGGCCGCCCGCCTCGTGCGCGATGTGGCACATCTCCGCCGCGTTCACGTCGAACAGGCCGAGCGTCGTCGGCTGCGTGAACATCACCCCCGCCAGCGTCTGGTCCGCCTCGCGGCGCACCGCCTCCAGGTCGATGTTCCCGTCGGCGTCCGACGGCATGGAGACCACGTCGAAGCCGCCCATCGCGGCGGAGGCAGGGTTGGTGCCGTGCGCCGTGTCGGGAATGAGTATCTTGCGCCGCGCCCCCTCGCCGCGCGATTCGAGGCACGCCTTGATCATCAGGATGCCGGTCAGCTCGCCGTGGGCGCCCGCGAGAGGCGCGAGGCCGGCGGCGGTCATGCCGGTAATCTCGCACAGGTAGGCCTGGAGGCGGTGCATCAACTCCAACGCGCCCTGCGCCTGGCTCTCCGGCTGGCCGGGGTGCAGGTTGGCGAAGCCGGGCAGCGCGGCCATCGCCTCGTTCAGCTTGGGGTTGTACTTCATCGTGCAGCTGCCGAGCGGGTAGAAGTTCGTGTCCACCGAGAAGTTCAACTGGCTGAGGCGCGTGAAGTAGCGCACCACCTCGCCCTCCGTAACCTCCGGCAGTTCGAGGTCGTCGCGCAGCAGCGCCGCGTCGGGCAGCGGCTGCGCGGGCACGTCGGAGGCGGGGAGTGTTACGGCGGAGCGCCCGGCGACGCTGCGCTCCATCAGCAGGCGGCGCGGGTCGTAGGCGTCGGCGCGCGCGTCGGCGTCTTGCAGCAGCACGGCTACGTCGTCTCCCGGAGGAGCTCGACGAGACGGTCGATGTCCGCCCGCGTCGCCGTCTCCGTTACGCACAACAGCATCCCGTTGGGATAGCGGTCGCTCACGTCGAGGCCGCCGATGACCCCGCCCGCCTCCAAGTGCGCGTTCACCTTGGCGGGCGGGCGCGGACAGGAGACGACGAACTCCTGGAAGAACTCGCCCTGCACGGGCAGCGAGTAGCCCGGCAGTTCGGCTATGCGGGCGGCGGCGTAGTGCGCCTTCTGGTGGCACAGTTCGGCCAGGCGGCGCAGCCCCTGCTTGCCCATGCACGCCGTCCACACCGTGGCCCACAGCGCGATGAGCGCGGTGCTCGTGCAGATGTTGGAGGTGGCGCGCTCGCGGCGGATGTGCTGCTCGCGCGGCTGCATCGTCAGCACGTAGCCCTCGCGCCCTCGCGTGTCGGTCGTCTTGCCGACGATGCGTCCCGGTGTCTGCCGTAGATAGTCCTGCTTGCACGCGAACAACCCCACGAAGGGGCCGCCGAACGATGGCGGCACGCCCAGCGCCTGCCCCTCGCCCGTTACGATGTCCGCCCCGTAGGCGCCGGGCGATTTGAACAGTGCGCACGCCACCGGGTCGGCGGAGACGACGAAGAGGGCGCCGACGGCCCGCGCCGCCTCCCGTTGCGCGTGCAAGTCCTCCACGTAGCCGAAGAAGTTGGGGTATTGGACGATGAGGCACGCGATGTCGTCGTCGAGGGCGGGCGTGGACGCGGCAGCGTCCACGATCTCGATGCCTTGCGGCGCCGCGTAGGTGCGGGCAGTCTCCACGTAGCGCGGGTTGACCGTGTGCGCCACGGCGACGCGGTAGCGCCCCGTCACGCGGCAGGCCATCAGCGCAGCCTCGGCCAGGCTGGTCGCGCCGTCGTACATCCCCGCGTTCGCCGTCTCCATGCCGAAGAGCTGCGCCGTCATCGTCTGAAACTCGAAGCTGCCCTGGAGCGTGCCCTGCGACACTTCCGGCTGATAGGGCGTGTAGGAGGTCAGGAACTCGCCCCTGGTTACGACGGGCGGCACGACGGCGGGGATGAAGCGGCGGTAGACGCCCGCGCCCAGAAAGGAGGGGCGGTCGCCGCCGTGCAGGTTCGCGGCGGCCATGCGCTCTATCTCCGCCCGCAGCTCCATCTCGGAAAGGGGCGGCGGTAGGTCGAGGTCCGGGTCGCGGTGCTCGACCGGAATGTCGCCGAACAGGTCGTCCACCGACGCCGCGCCGATCGCGCGAAGCATCGCGGCGCGGTCGTCGTCGGTGTTGGGGATGTAGGGAGACGCGAAGGGAGGACTGGTCATCGAGGCGATGCGGCTCGCTAGGCGGTGAGCGCTGAGTACTGCGCCGCGTCCATCAGGTTGTCTAGGTCGGCGGCGTTGTCCATCCGCACCCTGATGAGCCAACCCTTGCCGTAGGGGTCTTCGTTCACCAACTCGGGCTTTTTCACCACGTCCGCGTTCACCTCGACCACCTCGCCGCCGACGGGGGTGTAGAGGTCGGAGACGGCCTTGACCGACTCGATCTCGCCCATCTGGGCGAACTGGGCGAGCGCCGCGCCCACCTTGGGCAACTCCACGAACACCACGTCGCCCAGTTGGTTCTGAGCGAAGTCGCTGATGCCGACGAGCGCCGTCCCGTCGTCCCTGTGCACGACCCACTCGTGCTCTTTGGAGTACTTGCGGTCGTCTGGCGCTTCCATCGTCAACCTGACCTCGAACGAGTATAGAAGGGGAGAGAGACGGTCTCGGCCTCGATGACCTTGCCCCGCACGTCCACCTGGAGGCGCGCGCCCGGCGCGCCGAATCCAGCGGGAAGATAGCCAAGCCCTATGGTGGTGTCAAGCGTGGGCGAGTAGCCGCCGCTCGTTGCTTCGCCCACCTGCTCGCCGTCCGCGAGGAGGGGGCTGTGGGCGCGAGGCACCGCCCCGCGTTGGTGCGCCTTGAAGCCGACGAGCCGCCGCTCCGCGCCGTGCTCCGCTGTGCGCCGGACAGCCTCCGCGCCGCAGAAGTCGGAGCCGAGGTTGACAAATCGCTCGAGGCCCGCCTCGACGGGGTTGACGCTCTCGTCCATATCGCTGCCGTGCAGCAGCAGTCCGGCCTCGAGGCGCAGCACGTCGCGCGCGCCCAGGCCGCACGCCTCCGCGCCCGCCTCGGCGAACGACCGCCACAGGGCGGCGGCGTCCTCGGTGCGGGGCATAATCTCCACGCCGTCTTCGCCCGTGTAGCCCGTGCGCGCCACCCACGCCGCAGCCCCGTTCACGCGCATCTCGGCCACGCGGAAGGGGCGCGGAGGCTCGGCGGAGCCCGTCGCGGCGGCCAGCATCTCCATCGCGCGCGGACCTTGAAGCGCAATCATCGCAACTCGCGCAGTGAGGTCATCCACCGATGCGCCGTGAAAGTGTTCATCGCGCCAGCGCTCCAGCCACGCACGCACCTTGGCCGCGTTAGCCGCGTTCGCCACGACGAGGAAGTCCTCCTCGCCCATGCGGTAGACGATGCCGTCGTCGATGATGCCGCCGCCCTCGTTGCAGAATAGGCCGTAGCGCGCGCGGCCCACGGGCATCGCCTCGCCGATGTCCGCCGTGTGCGTCCAGTCGAGCAGCGCGCGCGCGGCGCCTCCGCTCACGCGCAGCCGCGCCATGTGCGACACGTCGAACAGGCCTGCGTTGGCGCGCACCGCACGCGCCTCGGCGAGGATGCCCCGGTGCTGGATGGGCATCTCCCATCCCGCGAAAGCGACCATCCGTCCGCCGATGCGGACGTGCTCCGCGTGGAGGGGCGTTTGCAGCAGCGCGTCGGACATCGTGCCTCGGCTAGGCTTTCGCGTTCCGCCGCCGGGGCGCAGCCTTGGCGGCGCTCTTGCGCGAGCGGGGCGTGGCGTCGCGCCGCGCCCGCTTGGCCGCCGCGATCATATGCTTCAACGAAGGCTCCACCTCTGCCCACCCGCGCGTCTTCAGGCCGCAGTCAGGGTTCACCCACAACTGATCGGGGGAGAGGACTTCGGCGGCGCGCGACAGCAAGTCCCCCATCTCGTCGGTTGGCGGAACGCGCGGGGAGTGGATGTCGTACACGCCGGGGCCGATGTGATTAGGGTAGGGCGATTCCTTGAACGCTCCCAGCAACTCCATGCTGCTGCGCGCTGACTCCATCGAGATGACGTCCGCGTCCAGCGCCGCGATGGATTCGATAATCTCGCCGTAGGCGGCGTAGCACATATGCGTGTGTATCTGCGTGTGGTCGGCCACGCCCGACGACGCCAAGCGGAAACTCTCCACCGCCCAGGTCAGGTAGTCGTCCCAGTCCTCCTGGCGCAGGGGCAGCCCCTCGCGGATGGCCGGTTCGTCTATCTGGATGACGCGGATATTGGCGCGTTCGAGGTCGTTCACCTCGTCGCGGATGGCCAGCGCCAATTGGCGGCACGTCTCGCTGCGAGGCTGGTCGTCCCGCACGAACGACCATTGCAGCATCGTAACCGGCCCGGTGAGCATCCCCTTGACCGGCTTCTCCGAGAGCGATTGGGCGTACTTGGCCCAACGCACGGTGATGGGCTGCGGGCGGCTCACGTCGCCGAAGATGACGGGCGGCTTGACGCAGCGCGAACCGTACGACTGCACCCACCCGTTGGCCGTGTGCAGGAACCCGTTCATCTGCTCGCCGAAGTACTCCACCATGTCGTTTCGCTCCGGCTCGCCGTGGACGAGCACGTCCAGCCCCAATTCCTCCTGGAACCGGATGACGCGCCGGATCTCGCTCCGCAGGAACTCGCGGTAGCGCCGCTCGCTCGCTTCCCCGCGCCGGTAGGCGGCGCGGATGCGGCGTATCTCGTTCGTCTGCGGGAAGGAGCCGACGGTGGTGGTGGGGTAGAGGGGCAACTCGACCGCGCCGCGCTGCGCCTCGCGCCGCACGCCGAACGCGCTGTTGCGTTGGAGCATGCGCGGCGTCACCGAGGCGACGCGCTCCTTGACGGCCGGGTCGTGGATGCGCGGGGAGGAGCGCCGCGCGGCCATCGCCTGGGCATTGTCCGCGAACGCCGCAGCCGCTTGGCGGCGCCCGCCGTTGACCGCCTGCGTCAGGTGAGAGACCTCGCGCACCTTCTGCGCGGCGAACGCCAGCCACGAGCGCATCTCCGGGTCGAGTTCCGTCTCCAACTCGAGGTCGACGGGCGCGTGCAGCAGCGAGCACGAGGGAGCGACCATCAGCCGCCCGGCGCCGAGGACGGACGCGGCGCGCTCCAGCGGCGCCATCGCCTCCTCCAAGTCGGTGCGCCACACGTTCCGCCCGTCCACCACGCCCAGGGAGAGTATCTTCTCGGCGTCGAGCTTGTGCAGCGCCTCGTCCAGTTGACCCGGGTCGCGCACCAGGTCGAGGTGAATGCCCGCCGTGGGCAGCGCGAGGGCGGTGCGCAGGTTCTCGCGCAGGCCGCTGAAGTAGACCGCCACCAGCATCTTGAGCCTGGGCGCCGAGGCCGCCAGCGCGGCGTAGGCCTGACCCAGGGCGGCGCGGGCGCGGTTGTCCAGCGCCAGGCCCAGCGCGGGCTCGTCCATCTGCACCCACTCCGCCCCTGCGTCGCTCAGCTGGCGCAGCGCCTCCGCGTACACGGGAACCACGCCTTGCAGGAGCGACAGGCGGTCGCGGCCCGGCTCCTGCATCTTGCCCAGCAGCAGAAACGTGACGGGGCCCAGCAGCACGGGGCGCGTCTGCACGCCCAGCGCCCTCGCCTCGAGGTAGTGGTCGAGGTGCTGGGTGGACGACAATTGGAACGTCTGCCCCTCCTCGAACTCGGGGACGATGTAGTGGTAGTTGGTGTCGAACCACTTCGTCATCTCCATCGCCGGCGCCTCGGCCGCGCCGCGCGCCATGGCGAAGTACGTGTCCAGGCTCACCGGCCCGCCGTCGTGCCCGAAGCGCGGCGGAACCGTGCCCAGCATCGCCGCCGTGTCTAATACGTGGTCGTAGAGAGAGAAGTCGTTGGAGGGGATGTGCTCGATCCCCGCGTCCCGCTGGAGCAGCCACGCGTTGCGGCGCAGACCGCGCGCCTTCTCATGGAGCGCTGCCTCGTCGATGCGCCCTGCCCAGTAATCCTCCACCGCGCGCTTCAACTCGCGGCGTGCTCCGATGCGTGGAAATCCAAGGTTGGCGGCGATGGCCATAAGGCGCTCCTAGGCTGGGGGGATGCGGCTCCCCCATTGTACCCGCCCGGAGCAACGAATGGGGCGCGGGCGCCGCTCCGTCCGCCCTCCGTGTTCGCTCAGGGGGAGCGGAGGGATACGCGGGCGGCTACGCCGAAGTGGTCCGAGAGGGTCTGTTCCTCGTCGCGGTTGCTGATTGCGGCGACGGACTCGGCTTCGAGGTCTTGGCTGAGGGCGATGTGGTCTATCGTCTTGCGGCCCTGGAAGGCGGCGCCGGCGGTGACGATGGCCACGTTCGGAGGGAAGGCGTCGCGGAGCGCGGCCTGCAGGCGCCGCGGCGCCTGGGAGTCAGGGCCGATTATCTGGTTGAAGTCGCCCAGGACGATGAGGCGACGGGCGGGCAGCGCCTTCAGGATGTCCGGCAAGACCCGCAGGTAGGTCTCATGGTCTTCCCATCGCGCCTTGCGGGCCTCGCCGCGATAGGCCTCGGTGCGGGAGCCATGCCACGGAATGCAGACGCCGACAATGGTGGCCTCGCCGGCGGGCGTCCGCGTGACGCCGGTGATGAAGCGGCCGTGCGGGAGTGCGTCGGCGCCTACGTCATCGACGCGTTCCCACGGCTCTCGCGACCAGAGCAGCGCCTTGCGGCGGCTCGGCGGGGCCGCGTAGCCGTAGTCGGACTGGGCGGCGATGGTGTGTCCGGTCGTTGCTAAGAGACCCTCGTGCGCCTCGGTCAGGCAGACGACGTCGGGAGCGCGCTCGTCGATGCGGCGCAATAGCTCCGGCGTTCTCTTCGAGCGCGGCGCCGCCCACTCGGTGTTCCACGTGACGATGCTCAGTGAAGGGGGCATGCCTTGCTGTCCGTTCGGCGCCACCGTAACACCTGCCGCCCGCCCCGTTTGACGCTCCCGCCGCCGCTGCCTATCCTCAACCCAACGACAACTGGAGGAGGCGTTCCATGGCGACGCTACAGGAACTGCTCGAGGTGACGGACGAGTCGACCAGCCGCGAAGTCGTGGCGGGCGGCATCCGCATCCACTACAACGAAGTCGGCGAGGGCGACCCCATCATCTGCATCCACGGCGGCGGCCCCGGCGCCACCGCGTGGAGCAACTTCAGGGGCAACGTCCAAGACCTCGCCCTCAACAACCGCATGATTATGTTCGACATGCCCGGCTGGGGGCGCTCCGAATACCCCGAGGAGGCGCTGGGCCAGGAGTGGATTGGCTGGATCGGCAAGGTCATCAACGACTTTATGGAGACGCTCGGCATCGAGAGCGCCGACATCATCGGCAACTCGATGGGCGGGCAGGCAGGCCTCGGCCTCGCCGTTCACTACCCCGACCGCGTCAAGCACCTGGTGATGATCGGCTCGCAGCCGACGAACGTCGTCTTCTTCCAGCCCACTCCGCAGGAGGCGTTGGACAACATCGTCAAGTTCTACGCGGGCGAAGGCCCCACTCTCGAGAAGATGGAGCGCCTCGCCAAGAGCCTCGTCTACGACGCCAGCAGGCTCACCCCCGACGTCATCCAAGAGCGCTTCGACGTCGCCACCAAGCCCCTGGCGCTGGAGCAGGCGGCGATGCGAGCCAAGCAGCACCGCATCGACTACTACCCCTACCTTGAGAAGAACGCCGCGCCCACGCTGCTCGTCTGGGGACAGGAGGACAAGGGCGGCGCCCTCGAGGTGGGGCTGCTGATGCTCAAGCGCTTCCAGAACGCGCGCCTCTACGTCATCGCCAAGTGCGGCCACTGGGCGCAGGTCGAATACCGCGAGGAGTTCGACCGTGTCTGCCTCGACTTCTTCAAGACCTAGCGGCTTCGGCGCGCGGCGGTGTAGACTAGCGGACGATGATGACGGCCTCGCTTCGCATCCTCGCCCTGCTCTGCGCCGTCGCGCTCGCCGCCGCGTGCGGCGGCCAGACCGCAACGGTCGAGCCCGAACCGACGCCAACCCCCGCGCCCACTCCTACGCCCAACGGCGGCGACGCCGACTTGACGCCTACACCGCCGCCGGCCAACACCCCCACGCCAACCGCCGTTCCTCCGGCGTCCACGGGTTGGCGCACGGACGGCCCCTTCGGCGGCCAGGTCGGCAACGTCGCACCCAATCAGACACTCACGCTCGCGAGCGGCGCAGCGGCGTCCCTTGAGGAGATCGCCGCAGGGCGTCCGCTGGTGCTCTACTTCTTCGAAGAGTGGTGACCCTCCTGTCGCGCCGAGGTTCGGACGCTAGCCGGGGTCTTCGAGGAGCAGCGCGACAGCGTGGCCGTTGTGATGGTCAGCAGCACGACAACGGAAGGGGAATGGGAGCGATACCGCAGCGGGAATGGCGTGGGCGAATGGGTAGTGTTCGCCCAGTCCCCCCAGACGTGGCGCGACTACAGCGTAACGCAACAGAGCACAAAGCTCGCCATCGCCCCCGATGGCGAGGTGCTGCGCCGCAGCAGCCTCTACAACGCCAACACCCAAGCCGATTGGGAAGCGGTGCGCGCCCTGCTGCTCGGCGCCTAGCGCCGCCCGCCTTCCCCTAACTACGCCGCCCTTTGCGATTATCCCAATCGCGCCAGGCGTCGAGAACCGGCGGCGCGTCAGCCCGCGCTCACCGCGCCGCGCGCCACCGCCTCGATCACGTCCAGCGCCTCGTCTACGTCCTCTGCGTTCACGCCGTAGTGCGTAACCAACCGCACGCGTCCGTAGCCGCCTCCGCACAGCACCCCCCGCTCGCGCAGCGCCGCCACGAACTCCTCCGCGCTCATCGTCTGCGGCGACAGGTACACCATGTTCGTCTCCACCGGGTCGGTAACGCCGCCAACGCCCGGGATGGACGCGAGGCCTTGGCCCAGCCGCCGCGCGTTCGCGTGGTCTTCCGCCAGGCGCTCGACCATATGCTCCAGCGCCCACACGCCCGCCGCCGCCAGCACTCCGCCCTGGCGCGTCCCTCCGCCCACGATCTTGCGCATCCGCCGCGCCTTGGCGATGAACTCCGCGCTTCCGCACACCACCGACCCCACCGGACACGACAACCCCTTGGACAGGCAGAAGGTGAGCGAATCGACGGGCGCGGCGAGTTCGCTCACCGGCGCGCCAAGCGCCACTGCCGCGTTGAAGATGCGCGCGCCGTCCAGATGGACGGGCAGACCGTGCCGGTGGGCTACGTCCGCCACGCCGCGAATCTCCTCCGCGCTGAACGCCGCGCCGCCGCCCCGGTTATGCGTATTTTCGACCTCCACCATCGCCGTGCGCGGGAACATCCCCGCCGTCGGGCGGATCACCGCCTCCACCGCCTCCGGGCGCGGCAGGCCGCGCGCGTCCGTAGCCACCGCCCGCAGCTGCACCCCGCCCACGAACGCGAGGCTTGCCACCTCGTTGATGAGCAGGTGCGCCGAATCGCCGACGATCGCCTCCGACCCCCGCTCGCACCACGCCAGCCCCGCCACCAGGTTGCCCATCGTCCCGCTGGAGACGTAGAGGCCCGCCTCCTTGCCCGTGAGTTCGGCGGCGAGCGTTTCGAGGCGGTTGATCGACGGGTCCTCGCCGTACACGTCGTCCCCCAACTCCGCGTCCGCAATTGCGCGGCGCATCTCCGGTGGCGGTTGCGTAACCGTGTCGCTGCGCAGGTCGATGGGCTTGGTCGTGTTGATGCTCATACGGGGCCTCCTGTGCGCCGATTGTAGCAGCGTGCGGCGGCGGGCAGGGCGTACACTTAAGGGCGTGGCGAACGTGCGCTCTCTCCGCAACGTCTACGTACCGGCCGTCGTCGCCGGAGTATTGGCGCTTGACCAGCTGACCAAGCGCGTCGTGGTGCAGAGCCTCTCCCTCGGCGAATCGTGGCCCGCCGAGGGATTCTTCCGCATCACCCGCGTCGCCAACACCGGCAGCGCCTTCGGCCTCTTCGGCGGCCACAATATGGTGCTCACCGCCGCGTCCATCCTCGGCGTCGCCGTCATCCTCTGGTTTATGCGCACGTCGGGAGAGAGCATGCTCGTGCGCACCAGCCTCGGCCTGATGCTCGCGGGCGCCCTTGGCAACCTCATCGACCGCCTCTCCTTCGGCCACGTCGTCGACTTCATCGACGTTGGCCCCTGGTACATCTTCAATGTCGCCGACTCCGCCATCGTCGTCGGCGTGGCCGCGCTGGTCTTCGCGGCGCTGGCGTTGCGCGGCCGCCAACCGGAAACGTCCGAAGACGCCGAGCCGGACGCGAACGCGGACACAGGCGCCGAGCACGCGGACGACGGCGCCCCCGTCTCCGGCTCGCCCGGCGGCCTTGGCCGTGAGCGCTAGCGCCGTTCGGCGATTCGCTGCGTCCGCAGGCGCCGGGCGCCTCGACCGCTTCGTCGCTGAGCACTGCCCCGACCTGACCCGCGCCCGAGGCGCCGCCCTCATCCGTCAAGGCCACGTGCGCGTCAACGGCGTCCCCGCCCGTCCGTCCCATCCCCTCCGCGCGGGAGACCTGGTGGAGGTTAGCGTGCCGCCTCCCGCGCCCGTGGATATCGCGCCGCAGCCGATGGCGCTCTCCGTCGTCCACCAAGACCGCGCCCTGTTGGTCATCGACAAGCCGCCCGGCCTCACCGTCCATCCCGGGCCGGGGCACCCCGACCGCACGCTCGTGAACGCCGTGCTGGCGCTGGCCCCCGATATCGAGGGCGTGGGCGGCGAGCAGCGCCCGGGCATCGTCCACCGCCTCGACAAGGACACCTCCGGGCTGATCGTCGTCGCCAAGACGCACGCCGCCCACGCCAGCCTTACGCGCCAGTTGAAGGAGCGCGTCGTGCGGAAGACCTACCTTGCCCTCGTTCGCGGCGTCCCGCGCGGCGCGGACGGCATGATCGACGCCCCCATCGCCCGCGACCCGCGCCGTCGCCAGCGCATGGCGGTCGTTCCGGGCGGACGCGCCGCGCAGACGCACTGGCGCGTGCTGCGCCGCTACGACGACTGCGCGCTGATCGAGGCGTCGCCCGTAACAGGGCGCACGCACCAGATCCGCGTCCACCTTGCCCACATAGGCCATCCGCTGGTGGGCGACGCGCTCTACGGCAAGCCGTCGCCCCTGGTGGCGCGCCACTTCCTGCACGCCGCCCGCCTCGCCTTCCTGCTCCCGCCTGACGAGCAGGAGTGGCGCGAGTTCGAAGCGCCCCTGCCCTCAGACCTCCGCGCCGCCCTCTCCGCGCTGGAGGCGTGAACCGCCGCTTCTCTCCCGTTCGCCCTGAGTGAACTCGAAGGCCGCACCCCTCTTCGTCGCCCTTATGACATCCACCCGTTGCGCAATCAGCATTCCTATGAAACCCTTCCCCTATGAACGCTCGCGTCCTCACCCGATTGCTCCTCCCCTGCCTTCTCCGGCGGCCTGCGGCGGCGGCCAAACCCACTGTCACAATGCGTACCGCCAAGGCTCGCCGATGCCACAGGTTCGCCGTACAGCCGCGCCCATCCGCCGCTCTGCTGCACCCCGCTCCACGCGTAAATGGTGCACATTGGTGCACTTTTCACAGAAATCACAGACGAAGCGGGCGTAGCGAACGTATCGAGGAGCGCTTCCCACCCCCGCCCGTCGCTCCCGCCTTCGCGGGAGCCTCGACGTGACCAAGCTCCGATTACGAAGAGACGCCCCGACGCACGCAGGGGAGAGGCGCATGGCGCTCCGCAACGCTATCCTTTCGCTTGAACGATGAAGGAGGAAAATGCTCCCATGCAATCGGTATTCGACGCCTGGCGCGAGCAAGTCCTAGCCCACGAGCGCACAGCCGCAGCCCTGTTCGGCGGCGAGCACGGCCATGGCCACGGTCAGGGCCATGCCCACGGCCACGGCGGATTCACCTACGCCAACAGACCCCTCGACCCCCACCGCGCTGACGACCCCGTGCTGAACGGCCTCTACGCCGCGCTGGGACAGGGCGCCGACGTGCTCGACGTCGGCGGAGGCGCGGGGCGATTCGCGCTGCCCCTGGCGACGCGCGCCGAGCGCGTAACCGTCGTCGAACCCGCCGCCGACTCCGTCGAACTGCTCAACGCGCGCGCGGCGGAGGCGGACCTCGCCAACGTCGCCGCCATCAACGCCCCCTGGGAAGAGGCGGACGCGCCCTCGGCGGATATGGTGCTCTGCTCTCTCGTGCTCCACCACGTATCCGACGCCGCGCCGTTCGTCGCCAAGATGCAGGCGCACGCCAAACAGCGCGTGGTCATCGTGGAGATGATGGAGACGCCCGGCGCGCTCGAAGTCCCCTTCTACGAACGCGTCTACGGCTCCGCCCCCGCGCCGCTGCCCGCCATCCCCGACGCGCTGCGCCTGCTGTGGGCGATGGACGTCTTCCCCGACGTTACGATGCTTCCTCCCGAGCCGCCCACCCTTGTCGAGGAGCCGGGCGGCTCGCTCGACTACCTGCGCCGCCGCCTAGCCGTAGAGGCGGACAGCGAGGCCGACGCCCGCCTACGCGCCGCGATGGACGACCTGCTGGAAGAGACGCCCGGCGGCCTTGTCGTCCGCGGCATGCCCTCCCGCCGCCAGGCCATCCTGACCTGGCGCACGGGCGGGTAGGGGCGCAGGAGCGATATCCCCGCTCCCGGTAGGCGTTCCCGCGGAGGCGAAACCTCGGCGTTGCCGAGCCCTGATATGCGAAGAGGCGCCCCGCGCTTGGTACACTATGGCTATGACCGCCCCCGTCCGCGTCCGCTACGCTCCTAGCCCGACGGGCGATCCGCACGTCGGCAACATCCGCGCCGCTCTCTTCGACTGGCTGCTGGCGCGGCGCACGGGCGGCGCCTTCATCGTCCGCATCGAGGACACCGACCGTGCGCGCGAGATCCCCGGCGCCAAGCAGCGCATCCTCGACGCGCTGACCTGGCTCGGCCTCGACTGGGACGAGGGGCCCGGCGTGGGCGGGCCGTTCGCGCCCTACGTGCAGTCGGAGCGTCAGGCGCTCGGCGTCTACGCCGGCCCGGCCGAGCGGCTGCTCGCCGACGGCGCGGCCTACCTCTGCTACTGCCCGCCGGAGCGCCTCGACGCGATGCGCAAGGCGCAGCAGGCGCGCGGCGAGCCCTCCCGCTACGACCGCACCTGCCGCGACCCCGCGCAGCGCGAGGCGATGCGCGCGCTGAACGACGCGCCCGTCGTGCGCTTCAAGACGCCGACCGAGGGCCGCCTGACGGTGCGCGACGCCGTGCGTGGCGAGGTGGAGTTCGACCTGAGCCTGCTCGACGACTTCGTCATCCTCAAGGCCGACGGATTCCCCACCTACCACCTCGGCCATATCGTAGACGACCACCTGATGGAGATAAGCCACGTGCTGCGCGGCGAGGAGTGGCTGCCCAGCCTGCCCCGCCACCACCTGCTTTACCATGCGCTCGGCTTCGAGATGCCCGTGATGGCCCACCTGCCTATCGTGCTCGGCCCCGACCGCTCCAAACTCTCCAAGCGCCACGGCGCCACCTCCGTCCTCGACTACCGCGACAAGGGCTACCTCCCCGAGGCGATGGTCAACTTCCTAGCCCTCCTCGGCTGGTCGCTCGACGGCAGCACCGAACTTATCCCCCGCGCCGACCTCATCAAGCATTTCGGCCTCGACCGTGTCCTCTCCTCCTCCGCCGTCTTCGACGTGCAGAAGTTGGACTGGATGAACGGCGTCTATATGCGCTCGCTGACGCATGACGAGCTGGCCGCCCGCCTGCTTCCGTTGCTGGAGGCGGGCTTGCCGGAGGACGCGCCGCGCCCCATCGACGCCGCCTACCTCGCCGCCATCGTCCCCCTCGAGCAGGAGCGCCTCAAGACGCTCAGCGACGCGCCCGACCTGCTCTCCTTCTTCTTCGTCGAGCAACCGCGTTACAACCCTATGCGCATCATCCGCAAGGGCATGGTGCGGGACGGCGCGCGCGACGCCATCGATCGCTCCCTGCGCGCCGCCGAGGCGCTCGACGAGTGGGACGCGCCAGCATTGGAGCGCGCATACCGCGCCCTGGCCGACGAACTCGGCCTGACCGCCGGCCAGCTGTTCGGAGCACTCCGCGTCGCCGTAACGGGCCGCGAGGCCGCGCCCCCGCTGTTCGACACGATGGCCGTCCTGGGCAAAGACCGCGTAGTAGCGCGCCTCCGCGCCGCCGACAGCTTCCTGGGCGCGATACCGGTCGCGTGCTAGGGGGCGCCCGCGTTGGCGGGCGGTGAGGGGCCTGGTAGACTGAAAGTCCGCCGCTGGGGATTAGTTTAGCGGTAGAACGCCTGACTCTGGATCAGGTAGGCCAGGTTCGAATCCTGGATCCCCAGCCAACGCGCACCCCTCCCTTTATGCCCGCCAGGCGGGCGGAATCTCGCCGCTGGGCGGATAGGCGCCGTCCGCGTCCCGAGCCGCGTCTCCCTCCAACGCCGGATTGAAGACGCTTATGAAGTAGACCTCCCGCTCCGCTTTAAGGTGGTGGCGGTCGCGCGGGCCTACGACGTACAGGGAGCCAGGCCGGAGGCTCCAAACCTCCCCGTTCGCAAGGTCCTCCACCGTCGCCTCGCCCTCCAGCACGTAGTTGGCCTCGACGTGGTTCTTGTACCAGAGCATCGAGTCGGCCGTGCCTCTGGGCAGCGACACCGTGAGGCCGCACCCGTCCTCGGGGCCCAGGTAGTGCGACATACGCACCGTGCCCGACGTGGCCGACCGCCAAGGAGGCGGCTTATCCCCTCGCAGAACGTTATGGCGCGCCTGCTCGTCTCCCAAGACGAACATCGTTCTCGCCGCATCGCCTCGCCAGGCAGGAGGCAACTCGCCCGTCTGCGCGAAGGAGCCGTCGGCGTCGGGCGTCTCCCTGCCGATGAGGGCGGGGTTGAACAGGCAGATCAGGCGGGCGTCGCCCGCAGCGGCGGTGCGGTGGCGGTCGTTCGGCCCCGCGACATAGAGCATCCCCGGCTCCAATCGCCACCTCGCGCCGTGCGTGAGGTCCTCGACCTCCAGCGCTCCGGCGACCACCAGCGTGACGCCGACGTGGGCCGTGTGGTGGAGGTCGCAACTCCAGCCGCCGCTCACCCGAACGTCCGAGAGCGAGAACCCGCAGCCGTCGTCGAGCGTCAAGACGCCGACGCTGCGCAGCGTGCTGCCGCCCGCAGTCAGCGTAATCTCCCTGTCCGTCCCGGCGAGGTCGTCGATGTGCCTAACGAGCATGGCGCTCCGTTCCCCGGCAGGGATTAGTGTAGCGGTGGGGCGCCTCCTGCCTACTCCGCCAGCCCCACCTCGGCGCGGGTGCGCATGCAGGAGTCGATGACGGCGTAGATGATGATCTTCGCCACCTTTGCCAGGTGCGGGATGTGCCCCACGCCCATCCCACCCAGGCCCAGCGTCCACTCTTCCGGCAGATGCTCCGGCTGCGGCTGCCCGACGCGCGCCAGGGGGATGCCCAGGTTGCGGATGGCCGACGCGTCCGTCTGCCCGCTCGTGCCCGTGCGTGCGTGATGGGGCTGGCCCTCCACGTGCTCCCAACCGCGCATCGCGGACTGGACGACCCAGTGCTCCGGGTCGGTGGACGCGCCGGGGTAGGAGCCGAACATCTCCCACGAGAGTTGGACGTCGGGGTGGCGCGTCCGGATGGCGGCGATTCCGGCGGCGAACTGCGCCTCCACGTCGGAGGTGGACACGCGCGGGTTCACGCGCACGTCCATCAGAATCTCCGTCGCCGCCGGTTGGAAGGACGGCTTGTGCGGCCAGCCGCCGCGGATGGTCGAGACCGCGCCCCACGGCGTGCACAAGCCCGAGGTGTTCGCCTTGCTGAACTCAAGCAGCCACGCCTCCAGCTCGGGAACGATGCGCGCCGCCTCCAAGATGGTGTTCTTGTGCTCCGGCACGTCGTGCGGGCGCCCGGCGTAGCCGATGTAGCCGCCGCCGATGGTCACCTTGAACCAGCACAGGCCCACCTCCTCCCACGCCACCGCGTAGCCGGGCTTGGAGATGATGCCGAAGTCGGCGCCGACGCCCCGGTTCAACATGTAGGACACGCCGCTGCCCAGCCCCGCGTTGGCCGTCGGACTGTTCGGCGGCGCCTTGACGGGCATGCCGCCGCCTGCGAACCCGGCGACCACGTTGCCCTTCAGCGGCACGCCCGCCCGCGTGATGGCGTCCAGCGCGCCCCATATCGCCATAACCATCCCCTTGGGATTGTTCGCTCCGAGGCCGATGACGTTGCCGTGCTCGTCCACGTAGCCCTTGGGTAGCATGTCCGCGCGGTAGGCGGGGCCTACCCACGGCAGGTCGTACTCGTCCACGATGTCCAAGTGCGTGTCGATGGGCGCGTAGAGCAGCATCTGCGGCCCGCCGCCGCTGCCCCGGTAGTAGCCCACCGCGTTCCCCGTGTTCTCGTCCATCTCCTGGTAGAACGCGTCCATCCCCAGCGCCCGCATCTGCTCCGCCATCCACTGGCTCGCCTCGCGCTCGAACCCCGTCGGGCTGTGGATGCTCACGATGTCCACGCCGAACCGGCGCATGCGCTCCTCGTCCAGCGCAGCGTAGGCCCGTCCCAGCCACTCCTGCTGCTCCGCCGACAGCGGCGCCGCCTTCACCGCAACGTCCGTCGGGGCGCTCTCGTGTATCGCCGTCATCGCCGCCTCCTTCCGGAGCGGCGCGTCAAGGCCGCCGCTCGCGACCATCATAGCGAACGGCGGCGCGTATGGGCGGCCCGATTCGTGTAACCTTGCCTCCGAACGCCCGACGCCCTGCCAGGAGGAACCGTTATGTCGCTGCGCGCCGACATCCCCGACCGGTACGTCACCGCCAACGGCTACCGCATCCGCTACATCGAGAAGGGCGCCGGACGCCCCCTCATCTGCATCCACGGCCTCTCGCTCCCCATCTCCGCCGACCAGTACCTCGTCGCCATCGACGCCCTCAGCGAGCACTCCCACGTCTACGCCCTCGACATGCCCGGCTGGGGTCTGTCCGACCTGCCCGGCGAGGGCTACTCCTTCGCTATGTGGGCGGAGACACTGCGCGACTTCTGCGCGCAGTTGGGCCTCGAGGAGGTAGATGTGGCGGGGCAGAGCCTGGGCGGGTGGACGGCGGCGGTGTTCGCCTATCTGAACCCGCGCCTCGTGCGCCGCGTCATCCTCATCGGCGCCGCAGGCCTCAACCCCGCGCCCGCCGCCGTCAGCGGCGAGGTGCAGCTGCCCGAGCGCGACGCCCTCCGCACCCACCTATGGCGTGAGTGGACGGACTACCAGCCCATCACCGACGAGCAGGTGGAGGAACTGTACCGCCGTTCGCGGCGCGAAGGGCGCGTGGAGGCGTGGAAGGGCATCCAGGCCTACGTCGGCAACGAGGAGGAGCGCGACCGCTACAGCCTGCGCCGCATCCTCCCCCACCTCGACAAGCCTGTGCTCGTCGCCTGGGGCGACGACAACTCCGGCATCCGCGTCCGCTACGGCATCGAGGCGTTCTGGCTCGCGCCCAAGGGGCGCCTCTTCGTCAGCTACGGCGGCGACCACAGCGCGATGGGCTTCACTCCCCGCGAGTTCGAGGCCGCCGTCCGCTCCTTCCTCACCACCGACGAGCTCCGCTTCAACAAGTAGCCCGGCGTGGGTAGATGGTGTATGCTGGAGGTTCGCACGGCCCAGGGCCGACGGCTGTCTTCTGCGTGGCGCATTCGTCTAGCGGCCCAGGATGCCACCCTCTCAAGGTGGAGACCACGGGTTCGAATCCCGTATGCGCCACCACTCGCCCCTGTAGCTCAGTGGACAGAGCATCGGTTTCCTAAACCGTGTGCGGCGGTTCGAGTCCGCCCAGGGGTACCATCGGGGCCGTCGCTGCTGCGGTTTGACGGGGAGCCGCCAACGTGGAAAGGTGGACGCGGTCTTGGACAAAGGAATTCGCGTGTCGATGCTTGTGGGGAGTCTGCTATGTGGCGTGTAACCGCCGACGAGGCCGTCCGCTGTACGGAGTGCAGCCACGAAATCCCGCCGGGGGCGGCGTGCCTGTCGCAGATGCCGTCGGCTATGCCCGAGGGCATCCTGCGGCGTGCGTACGACAACTTCTGCCTCGAATGCGAAGCATGCGACGCGGAGGCGCGAGCATTCGGCTTGCTCGCGCCTTGCTACGTGCGCCGGCTCAATCGCTGGTACGCCCGCAAAGAGAAGACGCGCGAACCGGTCGAGTGCGGCCACTGCAAGGAGGCCATACCCGCAGGCTCGTGGGCGCCGGTTCAGAAGTTCTACGCCTGGCCCGACGGAGAGGCGAGCGCCGAGCCGGTGGACGAACAGGGCTACCCCGGCGGCGCGGCGGCGGGCGCGGCAGCAGGAGTGGCGGTCAAGCCTCGCCCGGCGGGGTGGCGCAACCTCAGCCGCCTTACGCAGCGCCAGTTTCAGCGTCGCGGCCTGGGCGGCGCCCGAGGAACCCGCTCTCAAGCGATGGCGCGGCAGCTCTATGAAAGACTAGTGCCCGAGCCTGTTCGCAACCTGGGTGAGCCTTCGGTCAAGACTTTCGTAGACGGAAAGGACTTCAGCCACATCGAGTCGGTGGCGAACGCGCCGGGCAAGGCTAAGGCGGCCGACAATATCGTCCTCGAAAGCGCACGGCTAAACCAAGCGCGTGGCGGCCTGAATATGACCCTCGCGGAGCTGCGAGCAGCAAGCCTAGCCAATCGGTTCTCTGAGCTCAAAGCGCTGTCCACGGCGATATTGAGAGGCGGGGTGAAGGCAGGGCTTGTCTCCGCCGCTATCGAGGCGGCGGTGGCGGGGCCGGAGAACTTCCTGCACTACAAGCGCGGACGCAAGTCGGGCGAGCGGGCGGCAAAGGACGCGGCCAAGACTGCGGCATCCGCCTCCGCTGTTGGCGTTGCAACGGCGGGAGCGGCGCACGCCGCCGCGATGACTGGTGTCGGATTGTCGCTCGGCCCCCTGGGTGCGCCGATCGCGGTCGCGGGCGGCGCGGTGTTCGTCGCCGGCGCTGTCTACCGCATCAAGAAGGCCGCCGAGCGCGACTTGCCCCTGGACGAATACCGGGTTTTCTTCTGCAAAGACACGACGTGCCAGCAGGTATACGCGCTGAGCGTTGTCGGCGCTGCCTGAGATCCCTGCATTAGCGCTTAGGCTGCCGTCGGACGCGCACGCCGCCCCCTCACTCCTCTCCCAGCCGCCCCTCTTGGCGGAAGTGGATGCGCGCTAGGCGTAGGTCGTCGTAGGCCATCTCTCCGTTCAGGAACTCCCAGACCGGCCTCAGGAACGCGCCGCCGCACACCTCGAACGCCTCCGCTATCGCCTCCATCTTGGCCGCGTCCGGCAGCAGATGGCGCACCTCGAGCGCCTCGCCCCCGACGGCCATTCGCTCCAAGTGGCCGAGAATCGTCTTCTCCGCCAGGCCGCGCTCGCGCGCTATCTCGCTGAGAGACGCTTCGCGCGCCAAGAGTTTCTTGATCGCGGCGTGCATGGCCGCTTGGCTCCTGCCGCGCCGTTCGTCTTCGCGCCGCCCGCTATCCTCGCCCGTCTGCTGCTGCGGAGCGGCGTCTGCCTTATCGACCAGACCGTTGGCCTCGGCGTAGGCGCGGATAGCCGCCACGAACTGCGGGCCATACTGCTCCAACTTCGCCTTGCCGACGCCGGGGACGCGGGCGAACGCCTCGACGCTCTGCGGAACGGCCTCGGCCATGTGGCGCAGGTGGGTGTCCCAGAAGACGACGTAGGGCGGGACGTTCTGCGCGTCTGCCAGGCGCTTGCGCAGCGCGCGCAGTTCTTCGAACAGCCCCGCTTCGTAGTCCCCCTCGCCCGGCGCGGCGCCGCGCCGCTCCCGGCGGTTCCGCGGCGCGCCCTCGGCGGGAACGCGCAAGCGCAGCGATTCGTGTCTTTGGAGAAACTCGCGCCCCTCCGCCGTTACGGACAGCGTTGGGTAGTCGCCGCCGCTTTGCGCCAGCAGCCCGCGCGCCCGCAGCTGCGCGATGACGTCGCCTAGCCGCGCGGCGCCGAACTCCTTGGCGATGCCGTACACGCTCAGCCGGTCGTGGCCTGCGCTCAACACGCGCTTGCTCCGGCTCCCGACCAGCACGTCGATGACGTAGCGCGCCCCGTATTGCTCCCCGGTGCGGATAACCGCCGATAGCGTCTTCTGCGCTATCTCCGTCGCGTCGAACTCCTCTTGCGGTGCGAGGCACACGTCGCACGCGCCGCAGTTCTCTTCCGACCGGTGCTCGCCGAAGTACGCCAGCAGGTAGCGGCGGCGGCATGTGGGCAGTCGCGCAAAGTCCGCCATCGCCGCCAGCCGCCGCCGCGCGTTAGCCCGCTCCGCATCGTCCTCCATCCGGCTGATGAAGTAGTCCTGCTTGCGCTTGTCCGCGTAGTCATAGAACAGGACGCACTCGCTTGGCAGCCCGTCCCGCCCGGCGCGCCCCGTCTCCTGGTAGTAGCCCTCCAGCGACTTGGGCAGGCTGTGGTGCACGACCAAGCGGATGTCCGGCTTGTCGATGCCCAGGCCGAACGCGATGGTGGCGACGATGATGGGCGTGCGGTCGCGCACGAACGCCTCCTGCGCGCGGCGGCGCTGCCCGCCCTCCAGCCCCGCGTGGTAGGGCAGGGCGCGGAAGCCCGCCTCGTTCAGCCGCTCCGCCAACTCCTCCGTCTCCTGCCGCGAGAAGCAGTAGACGATGGCCGATTGCCCCTCCCGCGCCCGCAGAAGCGCCGTCAACTCGTCCCACGCGTCGTGCTTGGGCCGCACCGAATAGGTCAAGTTCGGGCGGTTGAACCCGGACGCGAACACGCGCCCTTCTTGCAACCCCAACTGCTCGATGATGTCGTCGCGCACGCGCTCCGTCGCCGACGCGGTCAGCGCGATAACCGGCACGGCGGGAAAATCCGTGCACACCTGCCGCAGGTTGCGGTAGTCGGGGCGGAACTCGTGCCCCCACTCCGAGATGCAGTGAGCCTCGTCGATGGCGATCAGGCTCAGATTCACGCTATGCAGGAAGCGGCGGAACCCCGGCAGCGCTAACCGCTCCGGTGCTGCGTAGAGCAGCTTGACCTCCCCCCGCCGCACGCCAGCCAGCGTGCGCTCCGCCTCCGCCGCGCTCACCGAGCTGTTGACGAACCCCGCGCCGACGCCGTTGGCGTTCAGCGCGTCCACCTGGTCTTTCATCAGCGCGATGAGCGGTGAGACGACCAGGGTGACGCCCGCGAACATCAGCGCGGGCAATTGATAGCACAGCGACTTGCCGCCGCCCGTCGGCATCAACACCAGCCCGTCGCGCCCCGACAGCACGTTGTCGATGATCTCCGCCTGCAAAGGGCGGAACGCGTCGTAGCCGAAGTGCGACTTCAGCAGGGCGAGCGGGGAGGCGTCAGGGGTCATAGGCGTGGAGGGCAGGCGGACGCACCCCATCCTATCTGCCTCCGCGCCCCGAATGAAGCGCCGCGTGGCAGGGCAGGGAAGCCGACCGCGGCAATCCCCGCTTGACCGCGGCCGGACGTGCTCCCTTACCCGGCGGGTTCCTCCGTGTTCAGTTCGCTTCGGCCCCTGTACATCCCCAAGCCGATGATGGACAGGAATATCGCCCCGACGAACAGGGTGAGGTTGTTCGACAGGAGAAGCGCCTCAACGCTGGTGCTCGCGGCGTGCTGGACGATGAGGTAGTTGATGAACCCCGCCAGTCCGACGGCGACTAGCCCGAAGGAGGCCAGCTTGTAGACGTTCATACCGCTGAACCTGGGCGCCAGGCTAATCCCCAACAAGGATGAGCCCACGGGATAGGTGATCAAAAACGCCAAGATGAGCCCGATGGTTACTGCATGGCAGACCAAGGCCAGGTCGCCGAGAGCAGTAGCATCCGCCCCGGACTCCATCGCGCTGCGTTGCAGGAAGTGGATGACGCCATGCCGCATCCCCATTCCAAGGAGGAAGATGCCCCAGCCGAACATGCTGATGACGATGCCGAATCGCAAGGCGAGGTCGCTCATGGTCTGCTGCTGCCGGATCTGACGAAGCAGCGTGAAGAAGCCGTAGCCGTAGAGCAACATGCCGATGGCCGAGACCATCGTCACAAAGTGCGCGAGGCTGGCGTTCGCCGATAGGGCGCCGAGCGCCGCGCCGAAGTCGGTCTGGTCGACCGGGTCGATCAGCAGGCCGCCCGGATAGAAGACGGAGCCAATCAGGAGCAGGACGATGCCCACCATGATTCCTAGCCCAGCGCTCTTAGACAACGTGGCGTTCGAAGCAGTGGAAGCCATGAGAAGCAGTCCTCCTGTGTAGGTTGTCCGATTTACCTACCGCAAACCTACCGCGCGCCCCCGCGCCCGTCAACCGCGAACGGCGACGCTGCGCGGCAGCATGGGACATAACCCCCTTGACCCGGCTCTCGCCCGCCCCTGTAGGCTAAAGAGGGAGGAGCGCCCCGTTATGCCATCGACCATCGAGTGGACGGACGAGACGTGGAACCCGGTTACGGGCTGCTCCCGCTTGTCGCCCGGCTGCGACCACTGCTATATGTTCGCCCTCTACCCCCGCCTGACCGCGATGGGCGTGCGCGGCTATGAGGCCGCTCCCGATGAGGTGCGCCTGCTCCCCGAGCGCCTCGACGCCCCCTTGCGCTGGGCGCAGCCCCGCCGCGTCTTCGTCAACAGCATGTCCGACCTCTTCCACCCCCACGTGCCCTACGACTTCATCACACAGGTCTTCGACGTGATGAGCGACGCCTCGGCCAGGCGCGGCCACATCTTCCAGGTGCTCACCAAGCGCCCCGGCCGCGCCGTCGGGTGGTGGGAGCGCCACCGCGAGCGCTACGAGGGCGTCTGGCCTGCAGGCGTGTGGATCGGCGCGTCCGTCGAATCGCAGAAGTACGCCCCGCGCCTCACCGTGCTCGCGCGCCTGCCCGCTCCCATCAAGTTCGTCTCCGCCGAGCCGCTGCTCGGCCCCGTCGACCTCAGCCCCTGGCTCAACACCGAAGGCGTGCAGTGGGTCATCGCGGGCGGCGAGAGCGGGCGCGCCGCCAGGCCGATGGACTTGGAGTGGGCGCGATCCCTCCGCGACCAGTGCCGGGACGCGCGCGTCGCCTTCTTCCTCAAACAGCTAGGCGGCGCCCGAGGTAAGCGCTCCGGCGCCGAGGCCGTGCTGGACGGGCGCACCTGGGCGCAGATGCCCGCCTGAGGAGCGAGTATCTTGACTTCGCAGCAATTCGGCGGCCCCTGGACAGAAGAGAAGCTGGGCATCCTGCGCGGCTATCTCGACGCATACACGACCGCCCTGAAGAACTACAATTTCCGTCTGACCTACGTCGATGCCTTTGCGGGAGCAGGTTCCTATCAGTTCTCCTCGAATGACTATGGAGAGTTTGGCAAATTGCGCGAAGGCTCAACTCAAATAGCTCTGGATGTCCAGGATAAGCCCTTTGACAGGTTAGTGTTCATCGAAAAGGACAGGAATGCGGTACGCTCTTTGTCCGCACTGCAAAGTAAGTATAACCGTCGGCGAATCAACATCATTCAAAGTGATGCGAATGTGTACATCCCGAGATTCTGCGACGACATGGAAAATAACGACCGTGCCGTCGTGTTCCTTGACCCTTACGCAACGGAAGTATCATGGTCAACGGTGCAGGCTATTGCTGCTTCTAAGAAAATCGATTGCTGGATACTATTCCCACTTATGGCGCTATCCCGTATGATGCCTAGGGACGGAATGCCTAATGAGCAAACTGCAACTAAGATTGACCGTGTTTTTGGAGAGCGAAACCATTGGGTAGAGATCTACCACGAGCGCCCTCAATTATCTCTACTCTCTGATGTCCAGAGTCTCAAACGTGAGCCAGCGGAAAACATTGCACACAGTTACAAGGAGCGCCTGCAGAAAGTGTTCTTTAAGGTCGCTCCAACCTCGCGGACACTGAGAAATTCTAGAAACACGCCTCTATTCGAGCTCTTCTTCGCAGCTAGCAATCCCAGGGGAGCGCCGATTGCGATAGATATCGCCGATCACCTGTTGCGGCGCTGGTAACCCCCGCCCTTCCCCCTCCGCGCTACAATACCGCCATGCCACGCAAGCGCCCACCTCGCGTCGAACGCCCCTCCACCGCCGCCGGGCCCATCGGCGAGGCGGAGCGGGAGCGCGCCGCCGCCGTCGCCGCTGAAGTGCGCCAGCGACTCGCTTCCGTCGCCGAGCCTCGCGTCGCGGCGCAGCATCGCGAGCGCTACGGCGAAGGCGTCCCCTGTCACGGCGTGCCCATCGCGCAGGCCAACCGCATCGGCCAAGACGCGATGCGGCGCATCCGCGGCGCCGGCCTTCCGCTCGCCCTCGCCGTCGCCGACGACCTGCTCTCCGGCGGCAATCTCGAGGAAGGAGTCGCCGCCGACGTCATCCTCAGCGCCCAGGCGCGCCACGTCGGCGGCGCCGAGTTCGAGCACTTCGCTAGGTGGGCCGAGCGCCTGACCAATGAGGTTAACGCCGACGCGCTCGCCGCCCATATGGTTTCCCGCTCCCTCGCCGGACGCCCCTCGCTGGTCAAGACGCTCCGCGAGTGGGCGCGCGCTCCGCAGCCTCTGCGCCGCCGCGCCGCCGTTATGGCCTTCACGCCGCTCGTGCGCGAGGGACGTTTCCTCACCGATGCCCTGAGTGTCGCCGAGTTGCTGATGGAGGATGCGGACGAGGTGGTGCGGCAGGGCGTCGCCGCGCTCCTCGTGGACGCAAGCCGCCTGCAAGCCGAGCGCGTGGCGGAGTTCTTGGAGGAATGGCGGGAGCGCAGCCCGCAGACGCTGCTGCATGCGGCATCCGCCAAGCTTCGCCCCGACCAGCGCGCCCGGGTGCTCGACGCTTGAGCGCCGAGGCGCCCGCCCGCGCTCGAGGCGGCTTGGGGCGGCGCGTAGGGCGCGGCCTGTTCCTCGCCCTCCTCGTCGGATTCGTCGCCACCGTCGTCGCCTTCGCCCCGGCTCTCTTCATCCAATCGGTCTTCGTCGGCGAGTCCCAACGCTGCGAGGAGCTCCGCCAGCGTGAGCAGGCTGCCCTGGGCGAGGTTGAGACCACCTGCGCCGACGATCTCCAAGAGACGCCGACGTGGTTGCCGGGTGCGATCATCGCCGCAGGCGCGATTCTTGGCGCGTCGGGCGGGTTCGCCTACGGCTTCCTCGATCCCGTGCGCCTTCGCCGTCGCGACGAACTTCCCTGGCTCCCCTTCTGAACGAACGCGCCTCCATTCCTGCGGCGTATGCGCGCGAGCACTTGGCGGTGCACACAAGAGCGGAGCAGCGCCCCCGCCTTAGTCAGCGAACCTCGTTGCCGAAACCCGTAGGCAGCCCTTGCCTGCCTTTGCTATTTTGAATTTTGGTGCGCCGGCCCGGCCATTGGCGGGGTTGGCCGCTCTGACGCCGCTATGCCCTTACAGGCCGCATACGCACCCCTATCCGCACTCCCTAGACGGGCGCTGGCCCTTCTGGGCGCGCTCATCCTGCTGCCGCTGTTCGCCCTCCTCTCCTTCGGCTGCGGCATCCTCGACGACGACCCCTTCATCGCCTTCAGCGCGGGACAGGAGGGCGAACGCGACATCTACGTCGCCCGCGCCGACGGTTCCGACCTGCGGGCCGTCGTCTTCCACCCCTCCGCCGATGACTTTGCTCCCGTTTGGTCGCCCGACCGCACCCGCATCGCCTACCTCTCCAACCGTGACGGCAACGTCGAGATCTACGTAACCGTCTCCCTCACCGAGCCCGCGAATCCTATGACCTCGATGCGCGTAACCAACACCGGCGTGGACGAATCGAGCGTCGTATGGTCGCCGGACGGCCGCCGCCTAGCCTACGTGTCTCCGGAGGGCGACGGAACGCCTCGCGTCTATTGGGTCGACCTCGCCAACCTGCGCCCCAACCGCCTCCTGTTCGGCCACGTTGGCGAGCAAGACCCCGCGTGGTCGCCCGACGGCGAATGGGTCGCGATCTCCGTGCTGGACGAGCAGCGCGAGCCTATGGGCATCTTCCTGCGCAACCCCGGCGGAGTGAACTCTCTCCAAGTCAGCCACACCGCCGACTACGCCCCGGCCTGGTCGCCCGACAGCAAGCGCCTCGCCTTCGTCTCCTCTCGCCGCGGCAACCAGGATGTCTACGTCGCCGAGGTGCGCGAGGATGGCAGCATCAGCCAGCAGATCAACGTAACCCCCCACCCCGCCGACGATTGGGGCCCTGTCTGGGACCCGCGCTCCGGGCGCATCCTCTTCTTCTCGGATCGCGTCGGCTCTGCCAACATCATGGCCGTCGAGGCCGACGGCTCCGCGCTCGTCCCATTGACGGAGAACGACGCGGAGCAGACCGCCTTTGACTACGGCCCCGGAGGAGTCCTGGTCTTCTCCTCTGTCTTCTCCGGCCGCGCCGACATCTTCCTAATGGACGAGGACGGCGCCAACCAGCGCCCCTTGCCCTTGGATTTCCCCGACCGCCCGACCTCCCAGCCCGACTGGTAGCCCCCTCCTCCGTTCCGTCTGAGGGAACTCGAAGGGTGAACGCAGCGCTGCGCTGTACACGCTCGTCTCCCTCCAGAGAACGCAAGGCCTGTCAGTGCTATTGTTGACTTTCTGCGGAGAGGATTGCGCGGCGTGCCGGTATGTCTTCCTCGAAGACGTAGCGACAAGGAACAACCTGTCTGAACCGTACTGACGAACCGCCGAGTCGAACACGCCCTCGGTGAGCGGGCCGCGCTCCAGTGGGTAGTCGACCAGCGTGCCGTCGGACAACTTCCGAGGAGGAGGCTGATATTCCGCCTTGCCACTGTTGAGGTGCTCCGCGATGCCGAAGTCGTCCCTTCCCGAGACCACCACGCGGCCATCCTTCCATTTCACGAGGAAATGGAGGCCGGGTCGAGAGGTTTTTACACCAATAGGCCATATCCCTATGCCGCGGCAACCCGTATCCGCTGCGCCACGTCGATCCCGATAGACACGCGGCTGCCGTCGAGGTCGAGGTCAATCACCCCTCGGTACGGCGCGTTGTCGGCGATGGTGACTTCTTGGCCCGGCAGGATGCCGTTGTCCACCATGTACTTCAGCAGCGGGTAATCCTCGTCGGGAATCTGGCTGATCCGGCGCCGTTCGCCCGCCGGCGCGTCGCTGAGCCTCGCCGCGTCCGGCGCCTCCTTGCGCAAGTGAGGTTCATCCTCGCGGTAGATGGGCCTCCCGTACGGACAGCGGTCGGGGTAGCCCAATTTCTCTTCAATCTTCGCCAGCAGCGAGGGAGAGATGGCGTGCTCCAGCCGGTGCGCCTGCCCCTCCGCTAGGTCGAGGGGCACCTCGAGGATGTCCACGAGCAGCCGCTCCGCCAGCCGGTGGCGGCGCACGATGTCGCGCGCCAGCCGCTCCCCCGCCGGAGTCAGCACGATCTCCTTGCCCTTGTTGACCTGGAGCAGCCCGTCGCGCGCCATCCGCCGCACCATCCCCGACACCGACGGCATCGTCGCCCCCACGCCCTCCTCGGCAGGGATGCGCCGCAGATAGGACGCCAACTGGCTCATGTGCGGCGCTATGCCGTCCTCGTAGAGAATCGCCAGTGACAGCAGATAGTTCTCGGCCACGTCCGACACATGGCCGTCCGCCCGCTTGTTCCCGGGTCTGCGCTTCGCCTGCTGCTTCGTCATCGTGGCCGAGCGCCATTATCCCACGCCGCGCCGTTCCTGTCGCACCTTGAACGATCGGGGACATGGGCAACCACGCTCCCTGCCGCGTCGAGCGGAGGCCGCGCCTCGCGCTATACTCCTTACTATGCCCGCGCTCTACGGCCCCACGCGCCCCGCCGCCTCGGGCGCCGCCGACTCCGTGCTGATTATGCTCCACGGCGTCGGCTCCGATGGCGACGACCTGATGGGACTCGTGCCCTTGCTGGCGAGCGGCCTGCCCAACACCGCGTTCCACGCGCCCAACGCGCCGCAGGATTTCGAAGAGGGCATGGCCGGCCATCAGTGGTATTCGCGCCGATCCCCCGAGTCGCGCGTCTCCGGCGTCATCGCCGCCGCCCCCATCCTTGACGGCTACATCAACGAGACGGCGGAGAGCTACGGCCTCCCTCCCTCCCGCTGCGCCCTGCTCGGCTTCTCGCAGGGATGCATCGTCGCGCTGCACGCCGCACCCCGCCGCGCTGAGGCCGTCGCGGGCGTCGTCGGCCTCAGCGGCGCTCTCATCACCGCCGACGCTTTGCCTGCCGAGATCGCCAGCCGCCCGCCGGTGCTGTTGGTGCACGGCGAGGAGGATGTGGTGCTGCCCGCCGACGGCACGCGCCGCGCAGGGGAGGCGCTGGACGCCCTGGGCGTCCCCGTCGAGACGCACGTGCTGCCCAACCTGGGGCACGCCGTCGATCGTCGCGTCGTGGACCTCGCGCTCCTCTTCCTCCAACGCGTCCTCGCCTAGCAGACCTCTGCCATTTGGCCGTTGACCTCGCGTCCGAGCGTCGCGCACGCTTTGCGCCAATCCACTTGCCGCTTGGAGGAGCCGTGCTCACCAAAGTCAACACCTGCGCAGTCGTCGGTCTCGACGGCGCCATCGTCGACGTGGAGGTCGACATCTCGCCTGGTTTGCCTGCCTTCACCGTCGTCGGCTTGCCCGACGCCGCCGTGCAAGAGTCGCGCGAGCGCGTCCGCGCCGCCATCCGCAACTCCGGCTGCGAGTTCCCTATGCAGCGCATCACCGTCAACCTTGCCCCCGCCGACTTGCGCAAGGAAGGTCCCGCCTACGACCTGCCCATCGCCGTAGGCATCCTCGCCAGCAGCGGCCAGATCGAGTCCAATCTGGGCGGCACGGTGCTGCTGGGCGAACTCTCTCTGGAGGGACAGCTGCGGCACACCGACGGCGTGCTGCCGATGGTCGGCACCGCCCGCGACGCGGGCTATCGCAGCGCCGTCGTCCCGCGTATCAACGCGCCGGAGGCCGCTCTCGTTCAGGGCGTCGGCGTCCTCGCCGCCGAGTCGCTGCGCGACCTCGTCGGACGCCTGCGCAACGGCGAGGCCATTGGCGGTTACGAGGCGCCGCCGGCGCCCGCCGCAGCGCCCCCGGTCGAGATTGCGGAGGCTATCGACCTGGCCGACGTACGCGGCCAGGAACACGCGAAGCGCGCCATCGAGGTGGCTGCGGCGGGCGCGCATAACGTGCTGATGAGCGGCCCGCCAGGTTCCGGCAAGACGCTCCTCGCCCGCGCCGTTCCCTCCGTGCTCCCGCCTATGGAGGCGGAGGAGGCGCTCCAAGCCAGCCGCATCTACAGCATCGCCGGACTGCTTCCAGGCGATGCGCCCCTCATCGTCCGCCGCCCCTTTCGCGCGCCTCACCACACCATCTCCAACGCCGGTCTGGTCGGCGGCGGGCGCATGCCCAAGCCGGGCGAGGTGTCGCTCGCCCATCGGGGCGTCCTCTTCCTCGACGAGTTGCCCGAGTTCGGCCACGCCGTCCTCGAGGTGCTGCGCCAGCCGATGGAGGACAAGGTCGTAACCATCAGCCGCGCCCAAGGGACGGTGACCTACCCCGCCAACTTCATGCTCATCGGCGCTATGAACCCCTGCCACTGCGGCAACCTCGGCGACCCCCACAAGCAGTGCGCGTGCTCCGCCTCCATGGTCGCCCGCTACCAGAAGCGCATCTCCGGCCCGTTGCTCGACCGCATGGACATCTACGTCGAAGTCCCTCGCGTGGAATACGACAAGCTGGCCGGGGCGCCCACCGGCGACGCTTCCGCCGTCGTCCGCGAACGCGTCATCGCCGCCCGCGAGCGCCAGTCCGCCCGCTTCAAGAACACCCCCCATCAGGCCAACGCCGATATGGGGCCGGCAGAGGTGTGGGAGTGGTGCAAGCCGGACACCGCCGCGTCCGGCCTCGCCAAGGCCGCGATGGAGCGCATGCACCTCTCTGCCCGCGCCTTCCATCGCACGCTCAAGCTCGCCCGCACTATCGCCGACCTAGCCGACGCCGACGAGATAGGCGCCCCTCACCTAGCCGAGGCCATCCAATACCGCCAGCGGGCGCAGGAATAGGGCGGGGGCGTCAACCGCCGCGGAGTCGGCGCCGCACGTCTTCGGGGTCGCCCCGGCGCACGTACAACCCCTTCTCTCTCGCTGGGTCGAGTCGCTCGGACTCTTCGTGCTGGGCTTGTATGGCCTCGGCCTGGTCGAGCGCCTCGCGACGCAGCGCTTCGCCCTCGGGCGTCAAGCCCGCTTTCCTCTTGCGCTGCGTCGCCATGAACCGCCTCCATTCCGTGCCCATGCTAGCACTCCGCCGTTCCGCGCCCGCCCCCTCCTGCTAGAATCGCCGTCCATCCCCCGATACTTGGAGCAGCGCGTGAAGATATCCGTCTGCGTGAAGTGGGTGCCCGTCGTCGCCCGCATGAAGTTCGACCTCGAGACCAAGACCATCGTCCGCGAAGGGGTTCCCAGCGAACTCAACGCCTACGACCAACTCGCCGTCCAGTGGGCCGTCGACCACAAGCAGCAGTACGGCCTCGAGACCCACGTCTACACGATGGGCCCGCCCCCCGCGCGCCAGGGCCTCGTCCAGTGCCTCGCTATGGGCGCGGACGACGCTCACCACATCGTCGATCCCGCCCTCGCCGGTTCCGACACCCTCGCCACTGCGCGCGCCCTCAGCCTCGCCCTCGCCCAAGGCGGCTACGACCTGCTGCTCTTCGGCGCGCACAGCGTCGACGCCGAGACGGGGCAGGTCGGCCCCGAGGTCGCTGAAATGCTCGGCCTGCCCCAGGTAACCGGCGTCCACAGCATCGAGGTGCTCGGCCCGGACAAGGTGCGCGTCGAACGCGAGGTGGAGGACGGCGTCGAGGTCATCGAGTGCCGCCTCCCTGCCGTGATCTCCGTGGTCGAGGGCATCGCGCCGGAGGTCTTCCCGGGGCGCGAGGAGACGCGCGCCGCGCAGGAGCGCCCCATCGCCGAGATCAGCGCCGCCGACCTGTCCGACGACCTCTCCGTCTTCGGCGCGTCCGGCTCCCCCACCTGGGTTTCCGAGATCCAGTTCATCGAGTCGAACCGCGAGCAGCGCGTCATCGCCGCCGACGTTCCGGCCGCCGACGCCGCGCGCGAGGTCGCCGCGTACCTCCGCGAAAAGGGGTTGCTCGACCCCGCCGTCCGCGAACATCGCCGCGCCTCCGCGCTCGCCGCTCCCGGCGCCGTGCGCCCGCAGGACGGCGCCGCCGTTTGGGTTCTCGCCGACCACGGCGCCGACGGCCTGCGCTCCGTCACGCGCGAGTTGCTTGGCGCGGCGGGCGGCGTCGCCGACGCCATCGGCGGCCACGTCGTCGGCGTGTTGATGGGCGGCCCCGGCGCCGCGAACCACGCCGCCGCGATAGGCCGCGCCGGGGCGGACGTCGTGGCCGTTGCGGTGGACGACGCGCTCGCCGATTACACCACCGACGCCTACGCCGACACGCTCGCCCGCGCGATGGACGAGCGTCGCCCCTACGCCGTCCTCTTGCCGTCCACCGTCAACGGGCGCGACCTTGCCGCCCGCGTCGCCGCCAAGTTGGGCCTTGGCCTCACCGGCGACTGTGTCGGCCTCGAGGTCGACGACGAAGGCCGCCTCGTGCAGCTGAAGCCCGCCTTCGGCGGCAACATCGTCGCGCCCATCCTCTCCCGCACCACGCCCTATATGGCCACCGTCCGCCCGGGCATCCTTGCCCCGCTGCGCCCCAACGACAGCCGCGCCGTCGAGACGACCGCCCTCCCCGTGTCCGGGCCCGAAGACCCCGCCGTCCGCGTCATCGAGCGCCGCGCCGTCGAGCAGGGCGAGACCGCCGACCTCGAGGACGCTTGGAGCGTCGTGGCCGTCGGCATGGGCGTCGGCTCCGAGGCGGACATAGCCCGGCTCCGCCCCCTGGCCGACGCGCTGGGAGCGGAGCTCATCTGCACGCGCGACGTGGTCGAGGCGGGCTGGATGCCCCGCCAACGTCAGGTGGGCCTGACCGGACGCTCCGTCGCCCCCGCCCTCTACATCGGCGTGGGCGTGCGCGGCGACTTCAACCACACCGTCGGCATCCAGCGCGCCGGAACGGTCGTCGTCGTCAACAGCAACCGCCGCGCCCAGTTCTTCCGCGCCTGCGACATCGGCGTCATCGCCGACTGGAACGACTTCGTTCCCGCCCTAGTGGCCGAACTGACGGGAGCGAGCGCCTAGCGCCGTGGGGGACTGGCGCCGCAACCGCGAGATCAAGCGCTTCTGCCCTGACTTCCGCCCCGTGCGCCGCGTCCTGCGCGCGCTTGGCGCCCGGAGAGTCGGCGTCAAGCGCCAGACAGACACCTACTACCGCGTATCCGCAGGCCGCCTCAAACTGCGCGAGGAGGGCGGAGGCCGCTCTCTCATCGCCTACGCCGACTCCTACGGCGGCGGCCTGCGCGCCAGCCGCTACCGCATCGCCGACGCGCAAGACCGCGCCGTCGGCGCGCTGCTAGCCGAGGCGTTGGGCGTCTCGGCGGTCGTGCGCAAGCGCCGTGAGGTCTGGCGCAAGGGGCGCGTCCGGTTCAACCTAGACCGCGTAGAGGGCGTGGGGCAGATATTCGAGGCCGAACTCGCCCTAGCCGAAGGCGACGACGGCCAAGCGGAGATTGAGCGTCTCCTAGCCCTCCTAGCCCCTTGCTTGGACGACCCCATCGAGGGGTCTAACGAAGACCTGGCAGGCAGCATGCAGTTCCAGCCTTCCGTCGTTTCTGTGGAGGTAGAAGCCTCGACGCTCGGCGCCTCGCAACCGCGAAACTAGCCCCGACGACACGGGGGCGAGGGGGGCGAACGCCGACCGCCCAACCCCGCATGCGCCGCACGCCCCTTCGCATATCGGGGCTTGGCCGCGCCGAGGTTCTCGCCTCCGCGAGAACGACGGAGAAGAGGCCTACCGCGCTGCGGTCGCCTCCATAATCTTCTGGGTCAGGTGGCTTGGGACCTCGCCGAAGTGGTCGAACTCTAGGCGCATCGTCCCGCGCCCTTGGGTGAGGGCGCGCAGGCTGGTGGCCCACTGCTGCACTTCGGCTTGCGGCGCCTCCGCCTCGATGACGGCCACGCCGCCTTGGGGCGTCATGCCGTTGATGCGCGCGCGCCGCCCGTTCAGGTCGCCGACCACCGCCCCGGCCGCCGACTCGGGCACGATGAGTTCGAGGCGCATAATCGGCTCCAGCAGCACGGGCGCGGCGGCGCGCACGCCCTGCTTGAGCGCCATGCTGCCCGCGATTTCGAACGAGGCGCCGGACGAGTCCACCGAGTGGCTGGAGCCGTCGTAGAGCACCACGCGCATGTCCACCATCGGGAAGCCGTCGGCGCCTTCTTGCATCGCCTTGACGACACCCTTCTCGACGGCAGGGATGTACTCCTTCGGCACGTTACCGCCGACTACCTCGGCGCCGAACTCGAATCCCGCCCCGCGCTCGCGCGGCTCCAGGCGGATGAGCACGTGGCCGTACTGCCCGTGGCCGCCCGTCTGCTTCTTGTGCTTGTATTCCGTGCTCGCCGTCTTGGAGATGGTCTCGCGGTAGGGGACTTGGGGGACGCGCATGTCCAGTTCTACGCCGAACTTGCGCTTGGCGCGCTCCGCCATCACGTCCACGTGCGTGTCGCCCATCCCCAGCACCACCAGTTCGCCCGTCTCCCCGTTGCGCCGCATCACCAGTGACGGGTCTTCTTCTCCCAACCGGCTCAACGCCGACGACATCTTGTCCAGGTCGGCCTGGCTCTTGGGGTGAACACCCACGTTGTAGACCGCTCTGGGGAACTCCAGCCGGGGCGCTTGCACGCCGTCGGCTCGCGTGGTGAGCGTGTCGCCCGTCACGGCGTGCGCCAGTTTGGTGACCACGCCGATGTCTCCCGCCACCAGGTCGGGCACGCTCTCCTGGACCTTGCCCACGGGCACGAGAATCTGGCCGACGCGCTCCGATTCGTTGCGCGTGCTGTTGAACACCTCTTGGTTCGGGCGCATCGTCCCGCTCAGCACGCGAAAGTAGGACGCCTTGCCCACGAACGGGTCGGCCGCCGTCTTGAAGATGAACGCCGCCAACGGCCCGTCCGGGTCGGCGGGCAGGCTGACCTCCTTTCCGCCGACCGATGCCGCGCGCGCGCCCGCATGGTCGGGCGAGGGCAGGTAGTCGATGATCGCCGCAATGAGGTCGGCGACGCCCGCGCCGGTGAGCGCGGAGCCCGCCAGCACAGGCGCGACCTGCTCGCCGAGGATGCCCTGCCGCAACCCCCGCTCGATGTCCTCCAACGGCAGGTCGCCCTCCTCGAGGTAGCGCTCCGTCAGCTTGTCCTCCGTCTCCGCGACCGCCTCGGTCAGCTGCTCCTTCGCCTCCGACAGCGCCGCCGCCATATCGCCCGGCGCGTCGCCCTTCAACACGCTCGCGATTCCGGAGAATGCGGCGGCTGCGCCGATGGGGAAATTGATGGGCACGCAGCCCCTTCCGAGCACGGAGCGCGCTTGCGTCAGGGCTGCGTCGAAGTCAGCCCCGTCGCGGTCCATCTTGTTGACGAACACCATCGTTGGCGTGCCCGCCTCGCGCAGGCGCTGCCACGCCAACTCCGTTCCCACCTCCACGCCCGCGGGCGCCGACACCACGAGCACCGCCGCGTCCACCGCCCGCAGCGCCGAAGCCTGCTCGCCCACGAAGTCGGCGTAGCCGGGCGTGTCCACCAGGTTGATCTTCGTCCCTTCCCACACGCAGGGCACGACGGAGAGTTGCAGGCTCGTCCCGCGCCGGTGCTCCTCCGGCTCGAAGTCGGACACGGTGTTGCCGTCCTCCACGCGCCCCTGGCGGTTGATCGCCTTGGCGGCGAACAGCATCGACTCCACCAGCGTCGTCTTCCCCGATCCTGAGTGGCCAAGCAGCGCCACGTTGCGGATGCGCCCAGTGGTGAATCGCTCCATGCACAACCCTCCCCGCAGTCAACCGCTCGGACGGGCGGCACCTCCCGGCGGCCATGCGGCGCCGCGATTCTAGTGGCGCCTTCCCCAAGCGGCAACACCAGACCGTTCGCCCTGAGGGGGTTCGAAGGTCGGACGGGGAGAGGGAACCACGCCTTGTTCCGTCCGGCATACCCGCCTCCTGCGTGAATTTCGCGGAAAAGTGTTCCAATGTGTAACCCTTACGCGGGAAGAGTGGGCAGTGGGCGTTACGGCAGCGCCACACCCGTACGGCGGGCGCGTTACATCGGCAGGCGGCGGCGTGCCACATTGTGACGCCGGGCTTGACCGCAGCGGCGGGCAGGCGGAGGAGGCCGGAGAGGAGCGGCAGGGTGGGTGCGAGCGAGTCCATAGGGTAAGGATTTCACAGACACGATGTTTGCGAAACGGGCAAATGTCATAACGACGACGGATAGAAGGCCTTCGAGTTCCCTCAAGGCGAACGGAGAAGGCCGCTCCTACAAGGAGGGCTGCGCCGTAGAATCGAGCGAGCGTCAGGGCGGTGTCCGGGGCATTTGTCTCACGCTGTAGACGGGCGCAGCATAGGCATGGCGCACAACGCGGAAACCGCAACCCCTTCCTCGCGCGGGCGCTCCGCAAGCGCCGCCCGCCTGCTCCGCCGCGCCGCCGCCCCTGCCGCGCTTGCGCTGCTGCTGTTCGTCAGCGTTGGGCGCGGCGACGCTATCGGCCCCCTCGACCGCGCCACCGCGCCATACCAACGCGACCTGCTGCTGTGGGAGGCGAGCCACTTCCTCGACAAGTGGGGGCATCGTGTCGCCTCCGTTGTGAACGACGACAGCGCCGCCGCCCGTCGCGCCGCCGTCGACGAGTTCTTCGGCTTGCGCGAACCGCTCGCCCGCGCCCGCTCCGGCCTCGCCGCGGTTCTGGCCGACGCGCCTGACTCCTCCGCCGCCCAGGACGCGCACGCTGACGTGCGGGCAATCGAGCGGCGCCGCGCCGAGTTGCAGCCCGTCGTGGAGGAGGCCGTCGAGGCCGCCGTCTCCGCCGCCCTGCACGAGCTCGGCGTCATCGACGCGCTCGGCCCCGTGCGCTGGCCGCCCGTTGACTTCACGTTTGCGCCGGGCGGGCTGGTGCTGGCGCGCTCTCCCCGCGACCGCGTCGAGCGCCTGCCCGACCGCCTGCTGCGCGCCGACGTCGATCTGCTGTCCCAGACCGCCCTCGAGGAGCGGGTGGAGACGGACGACGCGGACGTGTCTGCGCTAGTGGTGCGCGTCGGCGGGATCGCCACGTACCCCGCTCACGTAACGCCGAACGCCGCGCTCCATCCCACGCTGGCGCTCGTCGTCCACGAGTGGATGCACCACTGGCTCATCTTCCGCCCGCTCGGGCGCACGTGGTGGCTCGGCGGCGAGATGACCAGCATCAACGAGACGCTTGCCGACATTGTGGCCGAGGAGGCGGGCGACCTCGCGCTCTTCATCCTCACCGGCGAGCGCTTCGAGCGCCCGCCCTGGGAGCCGCCGACCGCGCGCCCTCCATCCGAGCCGGCCCCGGGCGCGTTCGACTTCAACCGCTCTATGCGCGAGACGCGCGTGCGCTTGGACGAACTGTTGGCGGACGGGCGCGTTGACGAGGCGGAGGCGTGGTTGGAGGAGCGGCGGCTGGGCTTACAGGCGCACGGCGTGCTGCTGCGCAAGCTCAACACCGCCTACTTCGCCTTCTACGGCACGTACGCGGGAGACCCGCGCGGCGGCGGCGTGAACCCTATCGAGTCCCAGTTGCGCACGCTGCGCGCCGACGCGCCCGACTTGGCGGCATTTGTAGACGAAATCGCACGCATCGGCCGCCCGGGCCGGTTGGAGGAACTGGCCCGCGCCGCCGGTTGGCGCCCGGAGCGGCAGCCCTAGCGCGCCTCGGTGCGCGGCCAGAGCGTCTGGAACGGCCCTTGGCCCGATATCATCGTAACCATCGCCTGGCGCTCCCACTTCTGCAGTTCGCGCAACGCGTCGTCGCACGCCTGATCCGCGTCAGGGAAGCCCGGCGCCTTCATCCGCCGCATCATCAGTTCCCACACCGACGAGTTGACCAGGCTCGCCACGGAGCCGGGCCACGGAATCACGGCCAACTCCCGCGTGTACTTGAGGTTCGGGCGCTCCTTGTTTACCTGCCGCAGGCGCCGCTCCGCCGAACCCAGCGGCGGCGACACCGTCAGGGTCGGCGGGTCGTCCGCCGTGTAGCGCGCGTCCAGCACCAGGCACTGGTTGACGAAAGGCATGATGACGCAGACGACCTCCGACCGCTCGGCGTGCTCCAAGGCCTCGTACATGTCGTTGTCGAAGTCGGGCTGCATGGATATGGCGGGCCTCCTCGCTTACCTATCGCTCAGTAGTTCGTGCAACTGGTCTACGAACGCGGGCAGCACCTGCCGCCAGTCCCCAACGACCCCGAACCGGGCTTCCTTGAAGATGTTGGCGGCAGCGTCCTTGTTGATTGCTACGATATCACGAGCGCCCGAGCAACCGGCCATATGCTGGCTCGCGCCCGATATGCCGACGGCGAGGTATAGGTCGGGCGCCACCGTCCGCCCCGTCAGGCCGATCTGGTATGAGGGCGGCACCCATCCCGCGTCGCACGCCGCCCGCGAGGCGCCGACCGCCCCGCGCAGCAACCGCGCCAACTCCTCCAAGTGCGCGAACGCCTCCGGCCCGCCTAGTCCGCGTCCGCCGCCGACCACTACCCTCGCGTCCTCGAGACGGATTCCTTCTTGCTCGCGCCGCACGCGCTCCACCACGCGCAACTGCGTGTGCGCCGCTGCGTCCACCTCGATGGGAACGGTGGGGCCGGTGCGCGAATCGTCGCGCTCCAACGCCTCGTAGGCGCGGGCGCGCAGCGACGCGGCGGCGGGCGAGCCGCCCGCCCTGAAGGTCGCCATGGCGTTGCCGCCGTACACCGGGCGCGTCGCTACCAGGCGTTCCTCCGCGTCCAGTGCGACCGACGCGCAGTCTTGCAGCAGCCCCGCGCCCAGGCGGTAGGCCGCGCGCGCCATCACGCTCCCGTCCAGCAGCGCCTTAGCGCCGAGCACCACGCGCGGCGCCGACGCAGCCGCCGCCTGCTCCGCGAACGCCGCCGCCGCCTCGGGGCCGAGCGCTCCTTCGCAGACGAACGCGCTGTCCGCGCCGTGGGCGATGGCGTCCTGAGCGGCGCTCTCCGCGCCGTTGCCCACGATGGCCGCCGCAACCGGCCCGCCCAACGCGCGCCCGGCGGCGACCGCCTCCAAGGTGCTCGGCGCAGCCGCGCCCTCCAGCGCCTCGCCGATGACCAAAACGCCCGCCACGCCTACGCCTCCCGCGCCGTCATAGCAGGTTCGCCTCCCGCATCGCGGCGGCCAGCTTGCGCCCCGCGTCCCCGTCGTCCTCGCCCTGGATGAGTTCAGTTCGTTTGGCCGTCTCCGGCAGGCGCAGATCGGTCAGCTCGAACGCGGCCTCGCGCGGCTGGACGCCCAGGTCGTCGAGGCTCCATCGCGTCGGCTCGACGCGCTTGGCCGCCATAATCCCGCGCATATTGGGATAGCGTGCGTTGCCCAACTCGTTCGACACTGTAGCCACGGCGGGCAGCGGCGCCTCCACAACCTCGTGGCCGTCCGGCGTAACCCGTTCGACGACCACCTTGCCGTCGCGAACCTCCACGCGCTGGCACACCGTCGCGATGGGCCAGCCCAGCGCCTCCGCGACGCCGATGGGAACCTGCGCGTTGTCCCAATCGGACGCCTGCCGCCCGGCGATGACCAGCGCCACGTCTCCCAGGCGCCGGATTGCCGCGGTCAGCGCGTCCACCGCGAGCAGGGGGTCGGGGTTGGCGTCGAACGCCGGGTCTTCGATGAGCACGAGCTGGTCGGCGCCCATCGCCAGCGGCTTCTTCACTACGTCCGGCGCGAAGGACGCGCCCGCCGTAATCACGGCGATGGACACGTCCGGGTGCGCCTCTTTGACGCGCAGCGCCGCCTCAACGGCCTGCTCGTCGAAGCCGTTGACCACCGGCGGGAGGTTGGGCGGGATGACGACGCGCTTAGCGTCTGCGTCGATCTTGAAGGCCGATAGGGGTGTTTCGGGGTCGATGACCTGTTTGGCGAGTACGGCGATCTTCACGTGAGCAGCACTGAGAAAAGGGCGCGGTTGCGCCAGATTTCACAATCGATGCTACACCCCGCCGCACGCCCCCGCAAGGCGCGCGCGGCGCTTGCCCGCTAGCCGTGGGTTTGGGGATACTGCGTCCGTGCTGCCCCTTTCCCTGCGCGTCAAGAACTTCCTCTCCTACCGCGAGGACGCGCCCGTTCTGCACCTGGAGGGCGTGCGCGTCGCCTGTCTGTGCGGCGCGAACGGGCACGGCAAGTCCGCCCTGCTCGACGCCGTTACGTGGGCGCTGTGGGGCAGGGCGCGCGGCCACCGCCTCGAACAACTCATCCACCAAGGCGAGCGCGAGATGGCCGTGGAGTTGGAGTTTGAGATAGAGGCGGGCGGCCCGCGCTACCGCGTCGCCCGGCGCTACTCGCGGGCGCGCAGCACGCCCCAGAGTTCGCTCGAACTTGCCGTCGCCTCCGCCGGCGGCTGGCAGCCCATCACCGCCAACACCGTCACCGCAACCGAGGCGGAGATCGAGCGCAGGCTCAATATGGACTACGAGACCTTCGTCAACAGCGCCTACCTCGTCCAGGGGCGCGCCGACCTCTTCGCTATGGCGACGCCGGGCAAGCGCAAGGACGTGCTCTCCCGCGTCCTTGGCCTCGACCTCTACGACCGCCTCTCCGAACGCGCCCGACACAAGGCGCGCGCCCTCCAAGGCCGCGTCGAGGCCCAAGACATCGAGTTGGAGCGCGTCGAGCAGATAGCCGCCTCTCTGCCGGACGCGCAGGCGCGCCTAGCGGAAGCGTCCGCCGAGTTGGAGGCTGCGCAGCGAGAGGAGGCGTCCGCCGCCGAGCGCCTCGGCCTCGTGAGTCGTCAGGCGGCGCAGATGGAGGAGCGAAGCCGCGAGGCCGACGCCCTCGCCGAACGCGCACGGCGCGAGCACGCCCGCGCGGACGACGCGCGGCAGGAGGCGGAGGCGCTCCGGGCGCGCATCGAGGGTTGGCGCGCCTCCATCGCCAAGGAGGCGGAGATCAAAGCGGGGTTCGACGCCTACCAAGCCGCGCGCAGGCGATTCGACGAATCGGTGGAGCGCGCCCGCCAAGCCGACGCCGTCCGCGCCGAACTGCGCCCCATCGAGGAACGCATCGCTCAGGAGCGCAGCCGCTTGGAGGCGGAGGCTGCGTCCCAGCGCCGCCGCTTGGAGGAGGAGTTGGACCCGCGCGCCCAGGCGCTCCCCGCTGTCGAAACGCGCCTCGCCTCCATCGACGTGGAGGCGCAGGCGGCGGAGCGCGAATCCGCCGAAGCGGCAGACCTCGCCGCCCGGAGCCAGGAGGCGTCGGCGGAGGCGCGCCGCCTCCAAGACGAGTTGGCGCGCATCAAGAGCGAAGGCGACGAGACGCGGGCGAAACTCAAGATGATGGAGCAGCACGGCCATGACGACGGCGCCGTCTGCCCCCTCTGCGGCACAGGTCTCGGCGAGGAGGGGCGCAGCCGCGTCGAGACCGGCTACCGCGAACGCATCGGCGAACTGCTCGATCGGCACGCCGCCCAGACCTCGGCCCGCGAGCACGCCGATGCGCAAGCAAAGGAGCTCGGAGCGCAGGCCCAAACCGCCCAACGCCACGCCGACGCCACGCGCCGCGACCTCGACGCGGAGCGGGCGCGCCTCTCCGAGCAACGCGACGGCGCGCTCAGGGCGCAGGCGCAAGCGCAAGAGGAGCGGGCGCAACTCGCCGAAAGGGAGTCGGCGTTGGAGCGCGGCGACTATGAGCGAGAGGCGCAGGCGCAAGCCGAGGCGCTGCGCGAACGCGAGCGCGCCCTCGCCGCCGACCCCCAAGAGCAGGAGGCGCTGCGCGACGCCGTGCGCGACCTCGAGCGCTGGGACGCCGAGCACCGCCGCCTCGACGAGGCTCAGCGCCGACTAGCGGAGGATGAGGCATCGCTGACCGGCGCGGCGGCGCGCGCGCAGGAGGCCGTCGCCGAGTTGGAGCGCATAGAGGCGCAGCGCCGCCGCATTGCGGAGCAGGTCGCGGAGATGCCCGCCGTCCAAGCGCGGGCGGCTGAGTTGGAGGCTGAGCACGCCCGGGCGGCGCGGCGGCGTAACGAGGCGCTGGAGATCCGCACCTACCTCGCAGGGGAGGTCAGCCGCGCGGAGCAGGCGCTGGCGGATGCCGCCGAGCGACGCAAGCAGCGTGAGGCGCTCCGCAAGGAGGCCTCCGTCTACAACGAACTCGCCGCCGCCTTCGGGCGCGGGGGCGTTCAGGCGCTGCTTATCGAGGCCGCCGTGCCCCGCCTCGAGGACGCTGCGAACGAACTCCTCTCCCGTATGACGGACGGGCGCATGTCGCTCAAGATCGAGACGCAGCGCCAACGCAGGACGGGACGCGCGGCGAGCGCCGAGGCGATCGAGACATTGGAAATACTCATCGCGGATGACACGGGAACGCGCGAGTACGAGATGTTCTCCGGGGGCGAGCGCTTCCGGGTCGACTTCGCGCTCCGCATCGCGCTGAGCAAACTGCTCGCGTGGCGCGCCGGAGCGCGCCTGCCCACTCTCTTCATCGACGAGGGATTCGGCACCCAGGACGCGCAAGGGCGCGACCGCATCGTGGAGGCCATCGGCGCGATCGAAGACAACTTCGAGCGCATCCTCGTCATCACGCATATGGACGAAATCAAAGAGGCCTTCCCCGTCCGCATCGAGGTAAGCCGCACCTCTGATGCAGGCTCCACCTTCGCCATCACCTAGCCCCCCGCGCTTTCTCCGCCGCGCGCCACAACGGCAGCGCGTACTCCACCTTCTGCTCCGGCAACCGCAGCCGCCGCGCCAGGGCGGCGGCGCCGTTCAGCGTCCACGCGCCCGGCGGCGCGAACAGCCCCGCCGCGAACTCCTCCGCTTGGCGTTCCGCCTTGAACCGGCCGACCCATCGCCAGCCGTCCAGGTGAAACGCCGCCCCGGTGTGCAGCAGGTGGTGGCCGAGGGCGTGCGCGATGAGCCAGCGCTCCCACGCGGGAGGCAGGCCTTGCCGGAGCGCCACGACGCCCTCCAGCACGACCTCGAGGATGCGCCCGGAGAAGGGCCAATGGACGACCTCGACACCGAGCGCGGCTGCGACGGCGGCCGGGTCGGCGGGCGACGCCGAGGCGCGTTTGGCCGCCTCGCGCCCCTGATCGAACGCGCGCATAGAAGGGCCTCCTTGGAACGTAGACGCGGGCGCCGACATTGTCCGCCGCGCTCCGCCCAACCGCTACGCGCTGCTGTCAGCCCGAGGCCCGCCCTCCGCTCGCGTAGGGGCGCAGCAGGCTGTAGAACGCGTCGGCCAGGGGCGTCGGCACGCCCGCCTCCCTGCCCCTGCGCGACAGGTCGCCTACGAGCGCTTCCAACTCCATCGGCCGCCCCGCCTGGCGGTCGCGCGCCATCGAACTCGTGCCGTCGGCGGGGTAGGCGGCCAACGTCCGCATCGCCGCGTCCACGGCGTCCGGCGGCAACCCTGCGCCGCTCGCGTTCGCCACCGCCGCGTACTCCGCCGCAGTTGCGCGGAACACGCCGCGCGCAAGATCGTCTCCGTTGATCGCCCCGGCGCTGCTTGCGCCCAGCGCGGTCAAGGCGGCCAGCGGGCCGAGGAAGACGAGTTTCGTCCAAAGCGCCTCGCGGACATTAGCCGCGTACTCCGCCCGCGCGCCCGCCTCTCGCAGCGCGGCGGCAGCCGCCTCCGCCCGCGCCGCGTTCGCTTCGCTCTCCGCCCCGACGAATATCTGGTTGCGCCCGCCGATAAAGGCGATCACGCCCGGCGCCTTGACGGCGGCGACCACGTAGACAGGCCCTTCCAGCACGGCGCAGCGCAGCGTCCGGCGCAGCTGCGCCCCCGCGCTTACGCCGTTCTGCAGCGTCAGCACCGCCGTATCCGCTCCGACGCACGGCGCGATGACCTCGGCGGCGCTCGCCGTGTCGTACGTCTTGACGGTGAACAGGACGAGGTCGGGCGGCGGGCCGGGCATAGGCCGCGCCATCGCTCTCACCGGCAGGGTGAAGGCCGCGCCGTCCGCGCTCTCGACGCTTATCCCGCGCTGTTGGAGCGCCGCAAGGTGCGCCCCGCGCGCCAGGAACGTTACGTCGTGCCCGGCCTTGGCGAGGAGGGCTCCGTAGTAGCCCCCGACGCCTCCCGCGCCCATAACCACGATGCGCATACGTCAAGGGTAGGGGAGGCGCGCGCCCCTGGCAAATGGGCGCGCCCTGACCGCATCGTTCGTCCTGAGGGAATTCGAAGGGCGCTTAGCCTAGCAGCATTAGCGAGGGCAGGGCGCCGTGCTCCCGCTCGACCGGGACGGGCTCGCGCTTTTCGATGTCCGTCGCGTACTCGTAGGAGATGTAGCCGATGGTGGAGCCCGCGACGGCGGCGGCGAGCAGCCCCAACGCTAGCAGCAGGGCGTAGACGGTTCGGGAGCCAGAGCGGGGCGCGCTTTCGATAGCCATAGAGCGGCGGGTTCCTACCCTAAACGCTACTACGCGGCGCCGCCCGGCGCAAGCGCCCTCGCGTTCGTCGCGCGGCTACAATGGGGGCGTGACCCTGCCCCACCTGCTCGACCGCATGGACGCCGCCGCCCGTCTGTTGGCCGCGCGCCCCGCCGCCCTCTTCCTCGATATCGACGGCACGCTCGCACCTATCGCGCCTACGCCCGGCGACGCGGAAGTCCCCCCCTCCGTCCGCGGCGACATCGCCGCTCTGACCGAGCATATGACGGTGGCGGTGCTGACGGGCCGCGCGGTCGGCGACGCACGCCGCATGGTCGGTGTCGAGGGCGCCGTCTACGTCGGCAATCACGGCGCGGAGCGGTGGGAGGACGGGCAGGGCGTCCCCGCGCCCGAGGTTGCGCCCTATCTGCCCGCTCTCCGCGCCCTGGCGGAGGAGGCGGCGCGCCGCTTTCCCCAACGCGGCGGATTCCTGATCGAAGACAAAGGCGCGTCCCTCTCGATCCACTACCGCCTCGCCGCCGACCCCGAGCGCGCCCGCGCCGAGGCGCTCGCGTTTGCGCGGGAGGCGGGCGCGCCCACCAGTCTGCGCGCATCCGAGGGCAAGATGGTCGTCGAGGTGCGCGCTCCGGTTGACCTCTCCAAGGGAACCGCCTTGGCGCGCTTAGCCGCCGAGCGCGGGATCAAGAGCGCGGCGGCGGTGGGCGACGACGTTACCGACGTGGCGATGTTCGAGGCGCTGCGGGCGTTGCGCGAGCAAGGCGTGCTGGAGGGGTTCACCGCCGCCGTGCTCGGCGAGCGCACGCCCCCCGCGCTGACGGAGGCGGCGGACTACGCCCTCGACGGCCCTGCCGAGACGGCGCTCTTCCTCCGCCGGCTCGCCGAGCGGCTGACGGCCTAGGCGCTCAGCGCGGCTACGTCCTCCAGTTGGCGGCGCAGCCAGTGGGTGACGTCCTCGTTGCCGATGACCTCGACCATCGCGCGGTTGCGCGCCGCCCGCTCCTCGGCGGGCATCGTCAGCGCCTGATGCAGCGCCCGCGCCGTCCCCTCCACGTCCGCCGGAGCGACCGACAGCGAGCCGACCTTCAATTGCGCGTGCGCCCCCGCCGATTCCGAAAGCACCAGCACGCCGTCCCGCCGGTTCACCACCGGCCCCTCCTTGGAGACGAGGTTCATCCCATCGATGACCGAGTTCACCATCAGCACGTCGTACAGGCGCATCGCCGCGATCGCCTGGATGTAGTTGTTCTCGTAGAACACCGTAATGGGCGTCCATCCCTGGCGCTCGAAGCGCCGGTTGATGCGCTGCACCGCCTGCTCCACCTCGTCCAGGTAGCGCTGGTACTGGCGGATGTGCGTCCGCGACGGCACGAGGAAGGCGAGGAACTTCACCCGCCCGATGAACTCCGGATGCCGCTCGAGCAGCGTCTCGTAGGCCGAGAAGCCGCGGATGATGTTCTTGCTCGGCTCCGTCCGGTCGACGCGGATGATGGTCTGCTCGCCCAAGTGCTCCCGCAGCCGCGCCTCGTACTCCGCCGCGCGCGGCGACGCGGCTATCTGCCGCACCTCCTCCACGTTGATGGAGATGGGGTAGGCGCGGGCGAGCGTCTCCCGCCCGCCGAACCGCACGGCCTTCGCGTTGTAGTCCACCTCCGCCCCGTCGAGGAAGGTGTCGCAGGAGTCTAGGAACGCCCGCGCGTCGCGCTCCGACTGGAACCCCACGATGTCGGCGTTGCACAGGCTGGCGCATATCGCGTTGCGGATGATGCCCGGCAGCAGTTCCCAATAGGACGACGCAGGCCACGGGATGTGGAGGAAGAGTTGGATGCGCGCCTGGGGCAGCGCCTCCCGCACCATCCCCGGCGCGAGGTAGAGGTGATAGTCGTGCAGCATCACCAGCGGGCGCTCGCCGCCGCCCGCCTCCTCGATGATGGCGTCCGCGAACTCGCGGTTCACCTGCGCGTAGCCGTTCTCCCAAGCATCGTAGATGGCGCCGTCGATGCGCGGGGTGTAGGGCGACGACCACATATAGTGCTGTAGGAACCACAGCAGCGGGTTGCAGATGATGTTGTAGTACTTGTGGTAGGTGCGGCGCGCCGTCGTTACGTAGCGCACAGACACCTGCTGCCCCGGCAGCGGCGAGCGCACCGCCCGCCCCTGGTTCGCCGCCGCCACCCGGCGGTCTCCCTCGCCCATCGCGCTGGCGATCCACGTGAACTCGGCCTGCCCCGTCAGCCCGCTCAGCGCGGTGACCACGCCGCCGCTGCCCCGCCGCGCCTGCAACTCGCCGTTGGGCTGGACGTGGTGCTCCATCGGCCCGCGGTTGGAGGCGAGGATGAGCTGCTCGCCTTGCAGCACGTCCTCCAGCAGACGCCAAACGTCTGCGTGCGCTGCGCTTGTGTCCGATGGTTCCTGCATCGCCTGCCGCCTCTCCGCCTTTGGCGGAGCCGCGCCGAACCAACGCTGACGGCTCAGGCGCGCTGACGGGTGCGGATGCGCGAGGGGCTGCGGGAGACGACGTTGCGAACGCGCCTATGTCGAGAGCGCCGCCCGCGCGCCCCGCGCCCTACCGGACGCGGATCCACCGACCGCTCCCTCTACGGCCGGCTCACGCGGGTGGTCCGAACAAGCGCACGCTAGCACGCGCAAGCATCAGCGTCAACGCGCGCCCGTCAGGGGCGTGCGCCCTTCGAGTTCCCTCAGGGCGAACGGAGGGGCTAGGGCGAACGGAGGGGCTAGGGCGAGCGGAGAGAGGTAGAGCGAACGGGGGGAGGTAGGGCGAACGGAGGGGCTAGGGCGAACGGAGGGGTCAGGGCGAGCGGAGAGAGCGGGCGCGGCGCGTTGACGCTCCCCCGCGCCGCCGCCTACACTCCCTTGCACCCCTATGACCGCCAAGCCCCCGACCACCTCGGACGAAATCCGCGCCGCCTTCCTCTCCTTCTTCGGAGAGCGCGGCCATCTGATTATGCCCAGCGCGTCGCTGATTCCGGCGGGCGACCCGACGCTGCTGCTCACCAGCGCGGGCATGGCGCCCTTCAAGCCCTACTACGCCGGGGACGAGACGCCGCCCAGCAAGCGCCTCGCCTCCGTCCAGAAGTGCTTCCGCACCACCGACATCGACGTGGTGGGCGACTTCACCCACCACACCTTCTTCGAGATGCTCGGCAACTTCAGCATCGGCGACTACTTCAAGCGCGACGCCATCCGATGGGCGTGGGAGTTCGTAACCGTCGAACTCGCCATCCCCCGGGAGAAACTCTGGGTTACCGTCCACTACACCGACGACGAGGCGCGCGATATCTGGCTCGATGAGACCGAAGTCCCCGCCGAGCGCATCGTCGCCATGGGCGACAAGGACAACTTCTGGGGCCCGGCGGGCAGCGAGGGCGCCTGCGGCCCGTGCAGCGAGATCCACTACGACTTTGGCGAGGAGCTCGCCCCCGGCGCCAAGGTGGGCGACGAGGGAGCGGACGATCGATTCCTCGAGATATGGAACCTGGTGTTCGTCCAGTTCAACCAGGACGTGAACGGCGCCCGCACCCCGCTGCCCGCGCCCGGCATCGACACCGGCATGGGCCTCGAGCGCATCAGCGCCGTGATGCAGGGCGTCCGCTCCGCTTATGACACCGACCTGCTCTTGCCCATCCGCGAAGAGGTTGCGCGCCTCGCGGATGTCCAATACGACGACACCGACCCCGAGGCCGACCGCGCCGTCCGCGTCGTAACGGAGCACGCGCGCGCCGCCGCGTTCCTCATCGCCGACGGCGTAACCCCCTCCAACGAGGGGCGCGGCTACGTGCTGCGGCGCATCATCCGCCGCGCTGTCCGGTTCGCTCGCGCCCTCGGCGTTCAACGCGAGCCTCTGGTGGCGCGAACCGCCGTTAGCGTCATCGAGCGCATGGCCGCCGCCTATCCCGAGTTGTCCGAGCGCGACGAATTCGTCCTGCGCGCCATCGAGCAGGAGGAGGAGCGCTTCGATCAGGCCATCGGCTTGGGGCTGCCCCTCTTGGAGCACGAACTCGCGCCCTTGCACAAGGCCATCGCCGCTGGGGAGGACGCCGACGCCGCCATTCGCGCGCGCGCCGACAAGCTCTCGGAGCGGGTGCGCGAACACCTGACCCATGCCGCCGCCACTAGTGAGGGGCGCGAGGCTTTAGCCATCGCTATCAGCGGAGCCGAAGCCTTCTACCTCTTCGACTCCTACGGCTTCCCTCTCGAGCTCACGCAAGAGGTGGCCGCCGAGCACGGCCTTGAAGTGGACGCCGCCGCCTTTGACCTAGAGATGGCCGCGCAGCGCGAGCGCGGGCGCGCGGCGGCGGCGGGATTCGCGGGCGGGCGCGACCTTCAGCGCCGCTACGAGCCGCTTGGCGGCCCTACGCCGTTCCTCGGCTACTACGCTCTCGCCGCCGACACGACCATTGCAGGCATGCTCAAGGACGGCGAGGCTGTGAGCGAGGCGCGGGAGGGCGATGAGGTGGAGCTGGCGCTGGCGGAGACGCCCTTCTACGCGGAGGGCGGCGGCCAGGTGGGCGACACGGGCGAGATAACGGGCGCGGGCTTCCGCCTCGCCGTGAGCGATACGCAAAGCCCCGTCGGCGGCCTCATTGTCCACACGGCGCGCGTCGTCGAGGGCGTCGTGCGCGTCGGCGACGCGGCGCACGCGGCGGTGGACGCGACGCGGCGCTACGACGTGATGCGCAACCACACGGCAACGCATATGTTGCACGCGGTGCTGCGCCGCGTGCTCGGCGTCCACGTGCGGCAGGCGGGGTCGCTCGTCGCGCCCGACCGCCTGCGGTTCGACTTCACCCATACCGCCGCCGTCTCGCCCGACGAACTCGCGGAGATACAGCGCCAGGTGAACGACGCCGTGCGCGGCGACCTCGCCTGCGCGAAGGGGGAGGGCGCCTACCGCGAGGTTACCGCCGCTGGCGCCGTCGCCTTCTTCGGCGACCGCTACCCCGAGCGCGTCCGCACGCTCCGCATCGGCGGCGAGGACGCCGACGCCTTCTCCTACGAGGTGTGCGGCGGCACGCACCTCGACCGCACAGGGCAGATCGGCCACTTCCGCATCGTGAGCGAGAGCGGTCTGGGCGCGGGCGTGCGCCGCATCGAGGCGCTCACCGGACGCGGCGCGGAGGCGTGGCTCGACGAACGCCTCGGCCTGCTCGACCGCGTCGCCGGGGCGCTCAGCGCGCCGCCCGCCGACGCTCCCCGCCGCGTCGAGGCGCTGCTCCAAGAGGTGGACGACGCGCGCCGCGCAGCCTCCGCCACGCAGCGCGCCTCCTCCCGCCAAGAGGCCGAGGCGCTGCTCGATCAGGCGCAAGAGGTGAACGGCGTCCGCGTAGTCGCCGCCGCCGCCAACGCGCCCAGCGTCGACGAACTGCGCGCGATGGGCGATTGGCTGCGCGACAAACTGGGCAGCGGCGTCGTCGCCCTGGGCGCCGTCATCGACGGGCGCCCCCTCCTCGTGGCGATGGTCACCAAAGACCTGGTGGCCAAGGGCTACCGTGCGGGCGACATCGTAAAGGCCGCCGCTGCGCCGATGGGCGGCGGGGGCGGAGGCCGCCCCGACGTGGCCCAAGCCGGAGGCCGCGACGCGGCCAAACTTCCCGACGGCATAGCCGCCGCCGTGGAGGCGGTGCGCGGCGTGGGTGGGTAGGGGGGCCCACTTCCGTCGTTCTCGCGGAGTCGAGAGCGAGGAAGGTGAGGCAGCGAGGCAGGCCCTCTCTCCCGTAGGGACAGGTTTCAAACCTATTCCTGCCGCGCAACGCGCTATCCTCTCTCCGGATGATGGAGAGTAGCATTCCCCCATGCGCCTTCTAGCCATTGACCTGGGCGAGCGCCGCATCGGCTTGGCCGCGGCCGATACGGACGCGCGCGTGGCGGTGCCGGTGGGCGCTATCGACCGCGCCGCCGCGACCGATCCGTGCGAGGCGGTCGCTGAGGCGGCGCGCGCTCGGGGCGCCGACGCGGTGGTGGTCGGCCTGCCGGTGCTGATGTCGGGCGCGGCGGGCGCGCAGGCGAGAGAGGCTCGCGAGTTCGCGGCGCTGCTGGCCGAGCGCACCGGTTTGTCTGTCCCCACCTGGGACGAGCGCTTGTCCAGCGTGGAGGCGGAGCGGCGGTTGCGCGAGGCGCCGGGCCGCCGCCGCAAGCCCAAGCCTGGCGAGCAAGACGCCATGGCCGCCGCGGTCGTGCTCCAGGCTTATCTCGACGCTAACCCGCAACTGGGCTAGGGCGAGCGCCGCGCGTTCAAACTCCGTTAACCTTGCCCGCCTAAGGGATGCGCCCCGGCGCCGCCGAATGGGACAATCTCCTTCCTATGCGTATTCCCTCCCGCGGGTATCAGGCGCTGGGCGCGGGCATCGTCGCCGGCGCCGTAACCGCGCGCTACATAGCCAAGTGGCGCCGCCGCCGCTCGCGGCGCGTCGGCGACCAGCGCGAGGCGGGGCAGCCGTCCGGACGCTACTTCATCGGCGTAGACCTCACCGACCTCAACGCGGCCAGCCGCCGCCCCTGCGAGGTGGCGGTCATCGACCCTGCGCTGCGCTGCTCCTTCCACCGGTGGGACTATGACGAGGAGGGCGCAAGCATCGTGCCCGAGGCGGCGCTGGGCAAGCCGTTCGTTATGGCCGTCGGCGGCCCGCAGGGTCTTGCCGCCGACGCCAACGCCCGCGTCTCCGAGGGTCTGGTCAACGCCTCTCCGCGCTCCACCTACCAGCTGCCGACGGACGACCGCCCTTGCGCGGGCTTTATGACCGGCAGCGCTAAGCTCTTCTACAAACTCGCCACCGGCGGCTCGCGCTTCCGGTTGCTGGGGCTGAACGACATCCCCTCGGACGAGGCCAACCTCATCGAGGTCTTCCCTTGCGCCGCGTGGCGCGAACTCGCGGACGATCCGCTTTCCCCCAACCGTTCGGTCAAGGGCCGCCGCCGCCGCGCCGACCTGCTCCAAGCGCAGGGCGTCATCCTCCCCTCCGAGTTGCCCACCGACGACCAACTCGACGCCGCTATAGCCGCATGGCTTGCCCACTGCTTCGACAACGACGTGGTGAAGTTGGAGGGCGACGCCCCCACGATCGACCGCGAGGCGGGCGTCATCCGCGGGGGCTACATCGTCCAGCCGCGCGTCCCCGCCGCCGCTCCCCCCTAGCCTCCTTCTCCGGTCACTCGGAGGAGGCTGTCGGTGAACGCCCTTCGAGTTCCCTCAAGGCAATCGGAGAGGGGCGCACTGCCGAGCGAGTGCTACAATCTCCCTATGCTGCGCTTCCTCACCGCCGGCGAGTCGCACGGCCCCGGCCTCGTCGCCATCCTCGAAGGCGTGCCTGCGGGCGTGCCGCTCTCCGAGGCGCTGATACGGCGCGACTTGGCCCGGCGCCAGGTCGGCTATGGGCGCGGCGGGCGCATGAAGATCGAGACGGACTACGCCGTCCTGCAATCGGGCGTGCGCCACGGCGAGACGCTCGGCAGCCCGATCGCCATGCTCATCGAGAACCGCGACCACGCAACGGGCAAAGGCCCCGACGGCAAGCCGTGGACGCACACGATGAGCAAGGAGGCCGTGGACGGCGAGGTAACTCCCATCCGCCGCCTGCGCCCCGGCCACGCCGATACGCCGGGCGCCGCCAAGTACGCCACGCAGGACGCGCGCGACATCCTCGAGCGCTCCAGCGCCCGCGAATCCGCCGCGCGCGTCGCCGTCGGCGCCGTCTGCCGCGCCTTCCTCGCGCCCTTCGGGGTGGAGATACGCAGCCACGTGGTCAACATCGGCGGCGTCCGCGTCCCCGCGACTCCGCCGGAGCAGGTGGATTGGGAGCGCGTGGAGGCGTCGCCCGTCCGCTGCGCCGACGATGCGGCGTCGGAGGCGATGGTCGCCGCCATCGACGAGGCGCGCGCCAAGGGCACGAGCCTGGGCGGCGTCTTCGAGGTCGTCGCAACGGGGCTGCCCATCGGCATAGGCGACCACATCCAGTGGGACCGCAAGTTGTCCACCGCGCTCTCCGCCGCCATCGGCAGCATAAACGCCGTCAAGGGCGTCGAGTTCGGCGGCGGCTTCGCCGAGGCCGACCTGCCAGGCCACGAGGTACAGGACGTCATCAAGCCGATCGAGGAATGGGAGCGCGGCGCCGATGGCGCGTGGGCGCGCCCGTGGCCCCGCCGCACCAACAACGCGGGCGGCCTCGAGGGCGGCATGACCACCGGCGAGCCGCTCGTTCTCCGCGCGGTGGTCAAACCCATCGCCACGATGATCAACCCGCTGCCTTCCGTAGACCTCGCCACCGGCGAGCTCAGCCAAGCCCACTACGAACGCAGCGACATCACCTTCGTCCCCGCGTGCGGCGTCATCGGCGAGGCGATGACCGCCTTCGCGCTGGCGAGCGCGATGCTCGACAAGTTCGGCGGCGACCACCTCGACGAGACGCTCCGCAACTGGCGCGCCTACATGGCGACGGTCGGCCCGCGTGCCGCCGTCCCCGCCCACGGCGGCTGATGCCCGGCTCCCGCCTCTTCCTTATCGGCTTCTCCGGCGCGGGCAAGTCCGCCGTTGGACGGCGCGCCGCCGCTCTCCTCGGTTGGGAGTTCGCGGACACGGACGAGGCGATCGTGGAGGCGGACGGCAGACTCATCCCCCGCATATTCGCGGAGGAGGGTGAGGAAGGTTTCCGCCGCCTCGAGCAAGACGCGCTACGCCGCGTGCTCGACCGCGAGCGCGTTGTCGTCTCCACCGGCGGCGGCCTGCCGCTCGACGCCGAGAATCGCCGCCTGATGGAATCGGCGGGGCTGGTGGTGGCGCTGGACGCGCGTGCGGAGACCATCGAGGCGCGTCTAGCCGCCGCCTCTGCGGATGCCCAGGGCGGCGCGCGGGCGGAGTCGATGGCGCGCCCGATGCTGCGCCCCGGTCAGGGAGAAAGCGCCGTCGAGCGCATTGCCGCCCTCAAGCGCGAGCGTCAATGGGCCTACGCCCTCGCCGCGTGGACGATTCAGACGGACGTGCTGAGCGTCGAACAGGCGGCGCACGAGGCGGCGCGCGCGTGGCGGCGCCTGGGCGCGGCGGCGCTCCACGGCGGCGAGGCAAGCGTTGCGGCGGTGGTTGTGGGCGGCGAGGCCGCCTACCCCGTCGTCGCCGGCTGGGACATCCTCGAGGCGCAGGCGGGCCAACGCTTCATCGACGCGGGTCTGCGCGGCAGGGCGTACCTGATTTGCGACCAGAACGTCCTCCACCCCTATGGACGCCTCGTGCAGCGGTCGCTCACGGCGGCGGGCGTCGAGGCGCACCTCTTTACCTTCCCCCCGGGTGAGGAGAGCAAGTCGCTGACGATGGCCGCGCGCGTCTACGAGTGGCTGGCGGAGATGCGCGCCGAGCGCCGCGACGCGATAGTGGCGGTCGGCGGAGGCGTCGCGGGCGACCTGGCCGGGTTCGCCGCCGCCACCTACCTGCGCGGCATGCCCGTCGTCCACGCCCCCACAACCCTCACCGCGATGGTCGATTCGTCCATCGGCGGCAAGACCGCCGTCGACCTCGACGCGGGCAAGAACCTCGTCGGCGCCTTCCATCAGCCTGCGCTGGTGCTCGCCGACGTGTCGGCGCTGACCACGCTGCCCCCCCGCGAGTTGCGCGAGGGCTGGGCGGAGGCGCTCAAGCACGGCCTCGCCCTCGACGCCGCCCTGGTCGACCTTTACGAATCCCAGGCCGACGCGCTGCTCGCCCTCGAACCGGAGTTGACAACCGAAGTGGTCGCCCGCAACGCTGCCGTCAAGGCGCGCGTCGTAACGCAGGACGAGCGCGAGACGGGCGGCGTCCGCACCCTGCTCAACTACGGCCACACCATCGGCCACGCCATCGAGGCCGCCTCCGGCTACGGACGCTACCTCCACGGCGAGGCCGTCGCCGTCGGCATGATCGGCGCCGCGCGCATCGGCGCCGCCCACGGCGTCACGCCCGCCGACGCGGTGGCGCGCCAGCAAGCGTTGCTGGAACGCTTTGGCCTCCCCAGCACTTACGGCGGCGTAGACCCCGCCGCCATCCTCGAGGCAATGACCCGCGACAAGAAGGTCAGCTCGGGCGCCGTGTCCTGGGTGCTCCTAGATGGCGTAGGCCAAGCCTCCATCCACCGCAACGTAGACGCGGCGATAGTGCGCGAGGTGGTGGAGGGGCTACGAGCGGGGTAGGGGAGGGAGTGGCGGCGCTTAGCGCATAGGCCTGTTGTGGGTGGTCTCCATCGAGCAGATGCGCGGAACGAACGGCTGGCCGTTGAAATCCCATCGGCGCAATCGGTTGGCGACTTGTTCCCGCGAGCCGTGCGTCAACCAATGGCAGCGGGGTTTGCTGCCTCTGCGGTCTTTGAGCCTAAGCCTGTCTAGGAGGTTGTCCAGGCAGCCTTCTCCCTCACCGCCGCCACTCGGCGATGTTCCACATGTCGCTGTCCCAGCCGTTGATGCGCACGCCTTGAAGCGTGTTTGCGTGCGCCGCCACCGTGCCTCGGTTCACCAGCGGAATCTGGTAGTAGCTCAGTACGTGGAGGTCGCTCAGTTGCTTGATCAGCGCCTCGCGCTCCGGCCCGGCCTGTGTCTGCTCCAGGCGCTCGAAAAGGGCGTCGTACGCTGAGTCGCACGAGCGGGCGAAGTTCGGCTGCGCCCAGTTGTTCTCCCGAGTGGGAATGTGCTTGCAGAGAAACTCGGACAGCGTTCCCTGCGGGTCGATGCCCGAGCCGGAAGCATACATCTGCACGTCGGCGAAGAACCTGCGCAGCGAGGCTTCCTTGTCCGCCACCGGGTCGCCGCCGAAGAAGGTGCTGGCATCGTGATGGATTATCTCCGTCTCGACGCCTATCTCGCGCCACCAGCCGCCGATCATCTCCTGCGTAGCCTGCCGTATCGCGTTCGTCGAGGTCTGGTAGACCACCCGCAGCGGCGCGCCGTTGCGCTCGCGCACGCCGTCTCCGTCCGTATCGAGCACGCCGTTCGCGTCCAGCAGCGCGTTGGCGCCTGCGATGTCTTGCGCCAGGCAGGCGTCGTTGGCGGTCGAGACGTACTTGGGCGGCCCGACGATGAGACTGCACGCGGGTTTCCCCGCAAACCCGTAGAGCTCGCTTGCGATGCGCTCCCGGTCGATTGCCAAGGACATCGCCTCGCGGATGGGGTGGAACGACAGGAAGGGGTGCGGATTCTCTCCGTCGAGGTATTCGGAGCGGTCGCCGCCCAGCGCAGGGTCGGGGTTCGTCTGATTGAGCACGACGCGCTCCACGACACTGGAGAAGGCGGAGACCACCTTGCCCCGCCCGCCCGCCTCCATCTCTGCGAGCAGGCGCGGGTCGATCTGAAGGTTCCAGGCGTAATCGGCCTCCCCGCTCTCCAACACCGCCCGTGCGGCGGAGGCGGCGTCGCCCCCGCCGATGATTCGCACTCGGTCGAAGTAGGGCGCCGCGCCCCAGTGGAACGGGTTGCGCTCGTAGACCGCCTCCTCGCCGGGCGTGAATCCGATGATGCGGTAAGGCCCCGTGCCGAGCGGCGCGTTGTTCTGCGCGTGGCAGCCCGACGCCGCGGCGCCCACGCAGTCCGCGAACTGCGCGCGGCTGATGATGGGCGCGCCCGTCCCCACGAACGCCTCGTATGGGTAGGGCGCCGGCGCCTCGAACTCGATTCGCACCGTCCGCTCGTCCACCGCCTCGACGGATGCGACGCCGTCGAACGCCGCCTCCGCCGTGCAGCCCGTCGCCTCGTCCGTGCAGTAGCGCCACGTGAACACCGCGTCCTCGGCGGTCATAGCGCTCCCGTCCGACCACCTCAGCCCCTCCCGCAACGTCCACGTGATGGAGGTCAGGTCGTCCGAAACCCCGCCGTTCTCCAACGTTGGAATTTCGGCTGCCAGCGCCGGGACGAGGTTGCCGTCCGGGTCGTACTTCGCCAGGGGCTCCAGTGTCACCGCACTTGCGTCGGTGTCCTTGTTGCCGCTGGACAGGTAGGCGCTCGGCACGGTCGGCGCTTGCCAATAGAGGATGGTGAGCGTCTTCGGGGGCGATGGAGTTGGCGTGGGGGCGGGCGACGGCGTAGAGGTCGGCGTCGGCGTCGCGGGATCGCCGCATCCGGCGATGAGCAGCAGAGCCGGTAGGGCGGCGGCGAGAAGCAGGGAGGTTCGCATACGCGGGAATTTCTACGTCGAACCATACACTATCCGTCCGCCGCCCCTCCCTCAGCCGCGCTCGAATCACGGAGGGAACGCGCTTGCGCGTTCCCTTACGCCGCGTCGCCGCGCAGTTCGCGCAGCGTGTTGACGATGACCTGCGCCGGCACGCGCGCGCCGATGTCGTCGCCGACGGCGCCCGCCACGATGCGCAGGCCGCCGTCGAGGATGAAGGTGGCGGGGGCGGCCACGCCGTCGCCCAGCAGGTCGAACACCTGGTAGCGCCGCGCAACGCCGGCGTCCGCGTCCGACAGCACGGGGAACTCGGCGCTCGCGTGCTCTTGCATCCGCCGAGCGCCCGCGAGGTCGTCCACGCTGACGGCGATCAACTCCGCTCCCTGCGCGCGGATATCCGCGTAGGCGCCTTGCAGCTCCACGAGCTGCGCCTGGCAGATGCCTCAGAAGAAGCCGCGATAGAAGACCACCACCACGTAGTCGTAATCCCGCGCAGCCTCCGACAGGCGCACGGTGGAGCCGTCGGCGGCGGGCAGGTTGAAATCGAGCGGCGCGGAGGGCGTGGGCGTAGGGGCGGGCGCGCGCCCCGCCTCGCACGCTTGCAGGAAGACGGGGAGGGCGAGCGCTAACAGGAAGAGGATGCTGCCGCCGAGCAGAACCCAGCGCCAGCGCCGCGATTGGGTGAAGTCGGGGCGTTCGGACTCGTCCTCGCCGCGCGCCTCGAGCGCGTCATCGTCGTCGTGCTGGGCCATAGGCGCTTGCCTCGGGCGGCGCGGACGGGCAGGGGCGGGCGCGTGCTACGCGCCGCCCGCGACTGCGGGGACGATGCTCACCTCGTCCCCCGCGCTGACCGCCGTCTCGAGGCCCTCGAGGAACCGCACGTCCTCCCCGTTCAGGTATACGTTGACGAAGTAGCGCATCGCACCCTCCTCGTCGAGGATGCGCTCCCTGATGCCCGGGAACTGGCCGTCGAGTTCGCCGATGACCGCTCCCAGGTCGCCCGGCTCCACTTGCACCTTGTCGGCGTTGTTGGTGAACCGGCGCAGCGGGCCGGGAATCCGTACGGTGACGCTCATGCTCCTCCTTCTCCTCTCGTGCCTAGCCCTCGACCAGGTCGCCGAGGGCGGGATCGACGCGCACGCCCAGGCCGCGCGCCCAATCGAGGGCGCGGTCAATCTCCTCCTCGCCCCCTTCCAGTTCCAGAATCACCCACCCCACGTTCTCCTGCACGTCCGCGCGGCGGATGTTGGTGACCACGTCGAAGTCCCGCCCCATCTGATAGATGACGGGCTGGCGGATCATATGGTCGAGGAAGGTGAGCCGGACGCGCCGCATGCCTCGCTCCTGTTGCAACGTCATCGCCGTCAGGATACGCGCGCGTCCACCGCCGCCTCGAAGGCGTCGACGCTCGCGGAGATGTGGATGGGGCGCACTACGTCTTGGACGAGCTCCACCGTCTTGAGGCCGTTCCCGGTGATGTACACCACCGTCGGCTCGTCCCGCCCGATGGCGCCCGACTCGGCCAGCCGCCTCAAGGCAGAGACGGCCACGCCGCCCGCGCCCTCGGTGAAGATGCCTTCCGTGCGGGCGAGCAGTTTCGCGCCCTCCGCCACCTCGTGCTCGGCCACGATGACCGCCGACCCTTGCGACGCCTCGATGGTCTTCAGCGCGTAGTAGCCGTCCGCCGGATTGCCGATGGCGAGCGACTTAGCGACGCTGTTCGGCTTCACCGGCTTGATGATGAGCCGGTCGTCCGCATAGGCCTCGGCGATGGGCGCGCAGCCCGCCGCCTGCGCCAAGTGCATCCGCGTCTCCACCGGGCCGTCGATCAGCCCCGCGTCGGCGAACTCGTTCAGTCCCTTCCATATCTTGGTGAACATCGCGCCGGACGCAGCGGGGGCGATGGCGTGCGCGGGCGCGCGCCAGCCCAACTGCTCCGCCGTCTCGTAGCCCAGCGTCTTCGAGCCGTCGGCGTAGAAGGGGCGCACGTTGATGTTCACGAACGCCCACGGATAGCGGTCGGCCAGTTCGCTGCACAGGCGGTTCACGTCGTCGTACGAGCCGTCCACCGCCACGATGGCCGCGTCGTAGATGGCCGCCCCCAACACCTTCCCCGCCTCGAGGTCGGCCGGGATGAAGACGTAGGCCTCCATGCCCGCGCGCGCCGCGTGCGCCGACACCGCCCCCGCCAGGTTGCCCGTGGACGCGCAGGCGATCGTCTTGAACCCGAACTCCAACGCCTTGGCCGACGCCACCGCCACCACCCGGTCCTTGAAGGAGTAGGACGGGTTCACGCTGTCGTTCTTGATGTACAGCTCGTCCAGCCCCAACTCCTCCGCCAGGTTGCGCGAGCGGATGAGCGGCGTGAACCCCGCGTTGATGTCCGTCCGAGGGTTGTAGTCGGCGGGCAGGAAGTCGGCGTAGCGCCACATGCTGCGCGGCCCGGCCTCTATGCGCTCGCGCGACGCGACGCGGTTGATCGCCTCGTAGTCGTAGACGACCTCCAGCGGCCCGAAGCAGAACTCGCAGACGTTCAGCGGCTCGACGGGGTACTCGCGGGAGCACTCGCGGCAGCGGAGCGACAGCACGTGCGCCACAGCACCCTCCTTTTCTCAAGCGCCGAAAAGCGGCGGCGACGACGTATCCTACCCCGCCGAGCCGCCCATCGTCAAGCGCGGCCTGCCCCAGCGTCCACCGAGACTTGACAGCATAGCGCTCAATGTTGTTGTATCATGCACTGTGCCATAGAGAGCGCAGGCGAGGACAACATTGGCCGAAGACTACTACAAGTTGCTGGGGGTGGAGCGCGGCGCGTCGGAGAAGGACATCCGCGCCGCCTACCGCCGCCTCGCGCGCCGCCACCACCCCGACGTGAACCCCGGCGACGCCCAGGCCGAGGCCAAGTTCAAAGAGGTCAACGAGGCGTACCAAACCCTGTCCGACGCGGACTCGCGCGCCAAGTACGACCGCTACGGCGCCGACTGGCGCAAGGCGTCCGCCCAGCCCGGCGGCGCCTCCGCGCAGCCAGGCCAGCGAACCTACGAGTGGTTCGGCGGCGGACGCGGCGGCGGCTTCGACATCCGCGACCTGTTCGAGGGGTTCGCCCGCCGCAGCCCTCAGCCCATCGAGGGCTCCGTCAGGATCACGTTGGAGGAGGCCTACGCCGGGTGCAGCCGCGTCGTCTCTCTCCCCCTCAACGGCGCGGGGGGCGCGCCCAAGCGCGTGGAAGTGGACATTCCCCCCGGCGTGCACACCGGGTCGCGCGTCCATATCGCGGGCAGGGCCAGCGACGACTTCGACCTCTACGTCAACGTCGAGGTCGCGCCCCACTCCGTCTTCGAGCGCCGCGGCGACGACCTGGCAGCGCAGGTCGCTGTTCCGCTGACCGACGCGGTGCTCGGCGGCGAGGTGGAGGCGCCCACCGTCAAGGGCGGCAAGGTCGCCCTCGCAATTCCCGCCGAAACCCAGAACGGACGCACGTTCAGGCTGAAAGGGCAGGGGATGCCCCGCCGGGGCGGTCGCGGCTACGGCGACCTGCTGGCGACCGTCAAGGTTGCGCTGCCGACCGGCCTCAGCGACGAGGAGCGCGCCCTCTTCGAACGCCTCCGCCAATCCCGCGCCGCTGGGAACGGCGCCCGCTAGCGGCAAGGAGGCGAGCGTATGGCGCGCTACCGCATCAGGGTCGCTGCGACGCTCGCCGAGAGCGCCGACGAACCCGCCTACGTCATCAGCGTCGCATCCCGCCTTGTCGGCGTGCACGCCCAGACGCTGCGGACCTACGAGCGCCTCGGCCTGCTCGAGCCCGCCCGCTCCTCCGGCAACATCCGCCTCTACTCCGCCGCCGACGTGCAGCGCGCTCAGTGGATCCGCTCCCTCATCGAAGACCTCGGCGTCAACCTCGCGGGGGTGGAGGTCATCATCCGCATGTCTCAGCGCATCCAGGGATTAGAGCAAGAGGTGCGCCGCCTGGAGGACGAACGCGCCGCCCGCCGCCGCCGCGCATAGACGAACCGAGAGGAAGAGGAAGGAGATCAAGTGACCTTCAAGCAAGAGGACTTCACCGAGCAGGCGCAGGCGGCCATCGGCCGCTCCCACGACCTTGTCCGCACGATGCGCCACGCCGAGTGGGACGTGGAGCACGTGGTCTTGGCATTGCTCGAGAACGACGAGGGCGTGCCCGCCGAGGCGCTGCGCGCGCTGGGCGTCGACCTCGCCCAGGCTCGCCGCGACGTCCAAAGCCTCCTCGACGCCACGCCCAAGTTGGCGCACCAGCCCGATCGCCTCTCCCCCACGCCGCGCGTTATGCGCCTCTTCGACGCGGCGCGCGGCGAGGCCAACCGCCTCCGCGACGACTACATCGGCGCGGAGCATCTGCTCATCGCCGCCGTCGCCGAGGAGGGCGGCCAGTCGGCGCGCGTCCTCGCGCGCCACGGCGCCGATCGCGAGCGCGTCTACCGCGCCCTCCAAGACATTCGCGGCGCTCACCGCGTAACCGACCCGCGCGCCGAGAGCCGCTACCGCACCCTCGAGCGCTACGCCATCGACCTCACGCGGCTCGCCGCTCAGGGCGAGCTCGACCCGGTCATCGGGCGCGGCGAGGAGATCCGCCGCGTCATGCAGACGCTCAGCCGCCGCACCAAGAACAACCCCGTCGTCATCGGCGCGGCGGGCGTCGGCAAGACCGCCATCGCCGAGGGTCTCGCCCAGCGCATCGCCGCCGAGGACGTGCCGCAGGCGCTGCGCGGCAAGCGCGTGCTCGCGCTGGACATGGCAGCGCTGGTGGCGGGCTCCAAGTTCCGCGGCGAGTTCGAGGAGCGCCTCAAGGCGCTCATCGACGAGGTGAAGGAGGCGCGGCGCGAGGTCATCCTGTTCATCGACGAACTCCACGCCGTCGTCGGCGCGGGCGCCGCCGAGGGCGGCCTCGACGCCGCCAACATCATGAAACCCGCCCTCGCGCGCGGCGAGATGCAGGTCGTCGGCGCGACGACCCCCGACGAATACCGCCGCCACATCGAGAAGGACGCCGCCCTCGCGCGCCGCTTTCAGCCTGTGTGGCTGGAGGAGCCGACGCCTGCCGAGACGATCGACATCCTGCGCGGCCTCAAGCCCCGCTTCGAGGCGCACCACAAGGTCGCCTTCTCCGACGACGCCCTTGCCGCCGCCGCAAACCTCAGCGCCCGCTACATCAGCGACCGCAGCCTGCCCGACAAGGCGGTGGACCTCATCGACGAGGCCGCCGCCAAACTGCGCCTCGACGCCGAGAGCCTCCCGCCCGAGGCGCGGGCGATGGAGCGGGACATCCGCCGCCTCCAGGACGAGGAGGCCGCCGCCGCTCAGCGCCAGGACTACGAAGCGGCTGCCCGCCTCAAGGCCGAGCGCCTCCAACGCCAGGCCGCCTTCGATCAGGAGCGCGCCGACCTCCCGGGCGGGCGCGCGGACGAACTCACCGTGCAGGCCGACGACGTCGCCGCCCTCATAGCCGCGTGGACGGGCATCCCTGCGACGCGCCTGCTCGAGCAGGAGGCCGACCGCCTCATCCACCTCGAAGAGCGCTTGCACGAGCGCGTCGTCGGTCAGGAAGAGGCCGTCCGCGCCGTGGCCGACTCCATCCGCCGCTCGCGCTCCGGCCTCCAAGACCCCAAGCGCCCCATCGGCTCCTTTATGTTCCTCGGCCCCACCGGCGTGGGGAAGACCGAACTCGCCCGCGCCCTCGCCGCCCTCCTCTTCGACGACGAACGGAACATCGTGCGCGTCGATATGTCCGAGTACGGCGAGCGCCACGCCGTCTCCCGCCTCATCGGCGCGCCGCCCGGCTACGTCGGCTACGACGAGGCCGGCCAGTTGACCGAGGCCGTCCGCCGCCGCCCGCACCGCGTCGTCCTGTTCGACGAGATCGAGAAGGCCCACCCCGACGTCTTCAACCTGCTGCTCCAGGTGCTCGACGACGGCCGCCTCACCGACGGCCACGGGCGCACGGTGGACTTCCGCAACACCATCGTCATTATGACCTCCAACCTGGGCGCCGCCGAGCGCCGCAAGGCGGGCCTCGGCTTCCAGGGCGCGCCACGCGCCGCCGACGAGCAGCGCCAACGCGACGCGGTGTTCGACGCGCTTAAGAAGACCTTCGCCCCCGAGTTCCTCAACCGCGTGGACGAGTTCATCGTCTTCCACGAACTGACTCCCGCCCACATCGCGCAGATTGTCGAGTTGATGGCGGACGAAGTGCGCCGCCGCCTCGCCGACCGCGACATCCGCCTCGACCTCACCGGCGCCGCCAAGGAGTGGCTCGCCGAGCAGGGTTTCGACCCGCTCTACGGCGCGCGCCCGCTCCGCCGCGCCGTCCAGCGCCACGTGGAGAACGAGGTCGCCAAGCGCATCATCGCCGGGGAGGTCCGCGACGGAGACACCGTAGTAGTGGACGCAACCCCCGACGGCCTCACGTTCCGCGTGGAGGAGGCGGTGGGAGCGGCCGGGTAGAGGGTGGGTGCTCCGCCATCCGCCGCTTGACCGCCCACTACGCGGCCTCGCATGCTGGCGCCGCCTGCCCCGGCGGCGCGCGCTGCTAGAATGCGCGTGCGCCCGCCACGGAGACCCGCGCTGTGACCGACCGGAAGAACCAACTCTACTTCGGCGACAACCTGCCCATCCTGCGCGAGCATGTGCCGGACGAGAGCGTCGACCTCATCTACCTCGACCCGCCCTTCAACTCGAACGCCACCTACAACGTGCTATTCCGCGAGGCGAGCGGGGAGGCGTCGGCGGCGCAGATCCAGGCGTTCGACGACACGTGGCACTGGGACATCGACTCCGAGCGCGCCTATCGGGAGGTCGTTACCGATGGGCCGAAGAAGTTGGCCGACCTGCTTCAGGCGATGCGCTCCTTCCTGGGCCGCAACGACATGATGGCCTACCTGACGATGATGGCGCAGCGGATGGCGGAGCTGCATCGGGTGTTGAAGCCGACGGGCAGCATCTACCTCCACTGCGACCCGACGGCCAGCCACTACCTCAAATTGCTGATGGACGCGGCGTTCGGCGCCTACTCATTCCGCAACGAAATCACCTGGAAGCGTACGACGGCGCACAACGACGCAAAGCGGTATGGGGCAAACACCGACACTATCTTGTTCTACACGAAGGGCGAAGACTGGACGTGGAACGCGTCGTTCCAAGTCTACGACGCCTCATATAAGTCCCGCTTTCGGTTCAAGGACCCCAACGGACGCCGTTGGGCTGATGACAACCTCACCGCCAAAGGCCTATCCGGCGGCGGCTACACCTATGAATACAAAGGAGTGACATCGCTTTGGCGCGTCCCTCTCGAAACGATGGAGCAGTTGGATGCGGAGGGCAGGCTGCACTTCACACGGATCGGAGGCATCAGGCGGAAGCGGTATCTGGACGAGGGAGAGGGCAGACCCGCGCAAGCGCTGTGGGACGACATCAACCCGATAAATTCCCAGGCCCGCGAGCGCCTCGGCTACCCGACGCAGAAGCCCGAGGCGCTGCTGGAGCGCATCATCAAGGCGAGCAGCAACGAGGGCGACGTGGTGCTCGACCCCTTCTGCGGCTGCGGCACCGCCATCGCCGTCGCCGAGCGTCTGGGGCGGCGCTGGATAGGCGTCGACATCACCCACCTCGCCATCTCGCTGATGAAGGGGCGTCTGCGCGACGCGTTCGGCAGGAACCTGCGCCCCTACGACGTGGTGGGCGCGCCGGAAGATATCGCCAGCGCCCGCGCGCTCGCGACGGAGAGCGAGCACGACGGGCGCTATCAGTTCGAATACTGGGCGCTTGGCTTGGTAGAAGCGCGCCCGGCCAACCGGGGCCGCAAGGGAGCCGACGCGGGCGTGGACGGTTACATCAACTTCTTCGATGACGACTCCGGCAAAGCCAAGCAGGTGCTGGTGCAGGTGAAGAGCGGCAAGGTGCAACGCAACGTCATCGCCACGCTCAAAGGGGATATGGAGCGGGAGAAGGCGGAGATGGGGGTGCTAATCACGTTGGAGGAGCCGACCACTCCGATGCTCGAGGAGGCGTTGGCGGCGGGGCTGTACGTGCCGGAGCACTTCCCCGGCCGGAGCTTCCCGCGCGTGCAGATCGTAACCATCGAGGAACTGCTGGACGGGCGACAACTGGAGTTGCCGCGCCTGGGGCTGTCGTACGCGCCTACGTTCCGGCGCGCGCCGCGCAGCCAGCAGCTGGAGGAGGCGGGGGTAGCGCTGCTCTAGCCGCCTCCGTTCGCCCCGGGAATCCCGGTGGCCTTCCCCTCTTTGCGCCCCGGCCCCGGCAGTGTAAAACTTTGGCGTGCGCGCCGCACGGCCAAACGCGGCGCGGCGGAGGCCTTATGCGCTACAAACCCCTCGGCGACACCGGCGTGCAGATTCCCGAGATCGGGTTCGGCACGTGGCTCTACAAGGGCGACCCTGCCGTCGTCCGCCGCGCGCGCGACCTGGGCGGCCCCTTCCTCGACACCGCCGAGTCCTACCGCACCGAGAACTACGTCGGCCAGGCCATCCGGGGCGAACGCGCCGACTACTTCGTGGCCACCAAGGTCTCGCCCGAAAACCACCGCGCCGCTGACCTGGTGCGCTCCTGCGACCGCTCCCTCGCCCGCCTGGAAGTCGACGTCATCGACCTCTACCAACTCCACGCGCCCAGCCCCAGCATCCCCATCGAGGAGACGATGGAGGGCATGGCGCGGGTGATAAAGGACGGCAAGGTGCGCTTTGCCGGAGTGAGCAACTTCTCCGTCGAGCAGATGAAGGCTGCCGACGCCGCACTGCGCGGCCTTTCCGGCGGCCATCGCGTCGTCGCCAACCAGGTGCTCTACTCCGTCTTTGCGCGCGGCATCGAGGACGATCTGTTGCCCTACTGCGAAGAGAACCGCGTAACCATCATCGGCTACAGCCCCCTCGCTCAGGGCCGGCTCGGCGGCGAGTTGAAGAACCGCCCCGAGCTCAACGCCGTCTTGGAGCAGACCGCCGCCGAGACGGGCAAGACCGTCGCCCAGGTGCTCATCAACTGGGCGGTGCGCTCCCCCTGGGCAGTCACCATCCCCGCCACCAACCGCGTCGAGCGCGTCGACGAGAACTACGCCGCCTCCGACTGGCGCCTCACCGACGCGCAATACGCGGCCATCAACGCCGCCGCCTAGCGCGCGTGCTATCCTCGCGCGCGCTATGGTCAACGACCGCGTCGGCGCCGTCGTCCTCTCGGCGGGCCGCTCAACCCGCATGGCCGGCCTCGACAAGTCCTTCGTCTCTCTCGCTGGGCAGCCCCTCGCCGCGCACGCGCTCCGTGCGTTCGAGGCCAGCCCCCTCGTCCACGAGGTCGTCCTCGTCGTGTCGCAGGCGAACCTCGACGAGGCTGAGCGCCTTTGCCGCGCCGGAGGATTCGCCAAGGTGAGCGCCGTCTGCCTGGGCGGTGAGCGCCGCCAAGACTCCGTCCGCCTCGGTCTCGCCGCCCTCGGCCCCGCCGAGTGGGTGCTCGTCCACGACGGCGCGCGCCCGCTTGTCTCTGAGCGCCTCATCGCCGACGGTCTGGCCGCCGCGCAGGACACAGGCGCCGCCGTCCCCGCCGTGCGTCCTAAGGATACGGTCAAGCAGCTGGACGCCGTAGGCGGCGTCGCGGCTACGCTCGACCGCGAGCGCCTCGCCGCCGTGCAGACGCCGCAGGCGTTCCGGCGCGCTCTCCTCGAGCGCGCCCACGCCGAAGTATCGGACGACGTTACGGACGACGCGGCGATGGTGGAGCGGCTCGGCGTCCGCGTCCGCCTGTACGAGGGCGACTACGCGAACCTCAAGGTGACCACGCCCGACGACCTGGCCGTGGCCGAGGCGCTGCTCGCCCGGCGGGGAGCGCCTGCGTGACGCGCTCAGGCGTCGGCTACGACGCTCATCCCCTGGCGCAGGGCCGCGAACTCGTCCTGGGCGGCGTTACGGTCTCCTACGACAGAGGTTTGGAGGGCCACAGCGATGGCGACGTGCTCTCGCACGCCGTCATCGACGCCCTGTTCGGCGCGGCCGCCCTTGGCGACATCGGCGCCCACTTCCCCCCGAGCGGCCCGAACGCCGTCCCCCAGGGCGTCTCCAGCATCGCGCTGTTGGAGCAGGCGATGGAGCGCGTCCGCGCCGCCGGTTACCGCCTTGAGAACGTCGATGCAACTATCATCGCGCAGCGCCCGGCGCTCGCGCCCTCCATCCCCGCTATGCGCGCTGCCCTTGCGCGCGCCCTCGGCGCGGACGAGAACCAGGTGAACGTCAAAGCGACCACGGAGGACGGCATGGGCTACACGGGCGCGAGCGCGGGCATCGCCGCCATCGCCGTCGCCGCCATCGAACGCGTATGAGGATCTACGACACGCTCGAAGGCCGCGTCCGCGACTTCGCCCCGCTGGACGCAAACGCAGTGCGTATGTACGTGTGCGGCGTAACCCCCTATGCCGAGGCGCACGTGGGCCACGCGATGCAGGCCATCGTGTTCGACGTGGTGCGCCGTCACCTCGAGCATCGCGGCTACGCCGTCCGCCACGTCCAGAATTTCACCGATATCGACGACAAGCTCATCGACCGCGCCAACCAGGAAGGCGCCTTGGTGGCCAATCTGGCCGAGCGCCACATCGCCGCCTACTTCCGCCTGCTCGAGACGCTGAACGTCCGACCCGCCCACCGCTACCCCCGCGCGACGGAGCACACGCACCATATGCTCAACGTGATCGGCGGCCTGGTCTCTCGCGGCGCGGCCTACCCTGCCGAGGGCGACGTCTACTTCCGCGTCACGCGCGCGCCCGGCTACGGCAAGCTCAGCCGCCGCAGCCTCGAGACGATGCGCGCGGGCGTCCGCGTCGAGGCTGCCGCGCAGAAAGAGCATCCGATGGACTTCGTCCTATGGAAGGCCGCCAAGCCCGGCGAGCCGTCCTGGGAGAGCCCGTGGGGCCCAGGCCGCCCAGGCTGGCACATCGAGTGCTCCGCTATGGCGCTCACCCACCTGGGCCGCACCCTCGACATCCACGGCGGCGGCCAAGACCTCGTCTTCCCTCACCACGAGAACGAGATCGCCCAGAGCGAGGCATTCAACGACGGCCAACCTCTCGCCCGATTCTGGATGCACAACGGCATGATGCTGCTCGGCCAGGAGAAGATGTCCAAGTCGCTCGGCAACCTGGTTACTATCGCAGACGCCCTCGCGGCGCACCCCCCCGACGCGCTGCGCCACCTCATCCTCTCCTCGCACTACCGGAGCCCCGCCACCTACTC
>CAZLKC010000005.1:0-126945 GCA_964560025.1 uncultured Dehalococcoidia bacterium | reverse complement strand
CAGATCGGCAAGTCGTTCCGCAACGAGATCACGCCCGGCAACTTCATCTTCCGCACGCGCGAGTTCGAGCAGATGGAGATGGAGTACTTCGTCAGCCCCGGCGAGGATGAGCGATTCCACGACTACTGGATCGAGCAGCGGCGCCAGTGGTTCCTCGACCTGGGCATAAGGGCGGAGAACCTGCGCGTGCGCGCCCATGAGGCGGACGAACTCTCGCATTACTCAAAAGCGACCTCCGACATCGAGTACCGCTTCCCGTGGGGCTGGGGGGAACTGGAGGGAGTCGCCAACCGGACGGACTTCGACCTGCGCCGCCATACGGAGGCGAGCGGCAAGCAGTTGGCCTACTTCGACCAGCAGGCCAACGAGCGCTATGTCCCCTACGTCATCGAGCCCGCGCTGGGGGCAGACCGCGCCGCGCTTGCCTTCCTCGTCGACGCCTACGACGAGGAGCAAGCGCCGACAGCGTCGGGCGGGACGGAGACGCGCACGGTGCTGCGGTTCCACCCCGACGTCGCGCCTGTGCAGGTGGCGGTGCTCCCGCTGAGCCGCAACGACCGCCTTGTCCCCGCCGCGCGGGAGGTGTACGCGACGCTGCGCCGCTCTTTTGCCGCCGCCTACGACGACGCGCAGTCCATAGGCCGCCGCTACCGCCGCCAAGACGAGGTGGGCGCGCCGCTGTGCGTAACGGTGGACTTCGAGACGGTGGAGCAGGACAACGCCGTAACCATCCGCAACCGCGACACGATGGCGCAGACGCGCGTGCCCCTAGCGGAGTTAGAGGCGGCGCTGCGGGAGCGCTTGCGGGAGATGGGCGCGCGGCGGGTGTAGGATTGGGATATGGACTACGTTGACTATCGGGTGCAGGTGGAGCGCGACGCGGAGACAGGGCAGGTGGTGGTCGCCATCCCCGCGCTCGGCATCGGCGACTACGGCCGCGACGCGGAGCAGGCGCTCCAACGCCTGCACAAGATGGCGGCGTTCCACCTGGAGTCCCTGGCGCTGGAGGGCTTAGGACGGAGGAGATAGACGACGGGTGCGGATAGGCTTACGCTGCCTGCTGTGAAGAAGGACGCATACCTCAACGATGCTCACGTCCGCGACTTTCTCGCGTGGGCGGCGCCTCTGGTCGAAGGCAAACGCCCCCTCCGGCATTCCCTAAAGCCCGGAGAGTGGCATTGCGAGACGTTGTTCGAAGCGTACCGCTGCTACAAGTGGCCCTTCACTTGCCACCTGCCAGAGCAGCCAGAGCCGTTTTACGGTCACTCCTATCAGGACACCGTTTTCGTTCTTGACACGCTCTGCGGCCAACTCAATGAGAGCAAGGAGACGGACGAGAAGCGTTTCCGTGAGGCGGCCATCGCGGTCTTCCATTGGGGCGGAGGCGGTGTTCGACAGAACGAGCGTCGACTGAGTGAACTCGACCTCTGTCAACTGACCAAGTCTGCTGACCTGCTTGATCCGGAGCAGGCCGACCTGTCCCGCCTCCGGGAGGTCTCTCCGATGAACTCAGGCTTCAGCAAGCTCTACTCGCTGCTGATTGACGGCTTCCCAATCTACGATAGCCGCGTCGCCTGTGCCCTTGCCTCCCTCGTGCGCCTCTTTTGCGAAGAGAGGGGTTGCAAAGAAGTGCCGGAGCAGCTTCGATTCACCATCCCTCCGACTCAGAGCAATGCGCCCCGGAATCCCTCTAGTGGAAACCTCAAATTCCCAACAATCAGATGGGATGACAAGCAGCGCTACGCGCAAGCGAACGTCAGGGCCGCATGGCTGCTGGGCGCTCTCTCCAAGAACCCGCCCTTCTCCAACTGCGCCGATAGCCTGCGCGCCCTCCAGTCCGCAATGTTTATGGTTGGGTACAAGGTCTACACGGAGCCAGAGACACCCTAGCCCCCCGCCCCGGTGTAGACTGGCGGTATGGGCGAGACTTACGCAGAGTTGACGCTCTCCGGGGCGGCGGGGGTGGATACGCTGCGCTGCCTCGTGGATACGGGGGCGACGTTCACCAGGATTCCGGCGGCGGTGGGCGAGCGGTTGGGCTTGGAGGTCGTGGACGAGGTGCAGGTGGAGCTGGCGGACGGGCGGGTGTCTACCCGGCGGCTCGCTGTCGCGGACGCTCGGTTGGACGGCGTGCGCTGCCCCGTGCTCGTTACGCTGGCTGATGACGAAAGGGCGCCGCTCATCGGCAAGACCACGCTGGCGAATCTGGGCTTCAAGGTTGACCCGGTGGCGGAGCGGCTGGAGCCGCGCACGGTCATCGAGTACTGACCGCCGCCGCTAGTCCTCCCCTACCCCGCTTATGCGCATCCTCCACCTTTCCGATATCCACGTTGGCGTAGAGAACTACACGCGGCCTGCGACGGAGGCCGACTTGGCGGCGCTGCCGGAGCACTTCGCGCCGGGGGTGGACCGCTCGCGCTACCTGGGCGCGTCGACGCGGATGCTCGATCTGCTCGCGTCGTTCGACTACGCGGTGGACTATGCGTTGCGCAACGGCGTTGACCTGGTGCTGTTCGCGGGCGACGCCTACAAGAGCCGCGACCCCTCGCAGACGCATCAGCGCGAGTTCGCCAGCCGCGTCGCGCGCCTCGCAAACAGCGGCGTGCCGGTGTTCTTGACCACCGGGAACCACGACGTGCCCCACGCGCCGAACCGCGCGACGGCGTTGGACATCTTCCCCACGCTGGACGTGCCGAACGTCGCCGTCGGCCACGAATTGGCGACGCACCGCTTGGACACGCCCGCCGGGCCCGCGCAGGTCGTCGCGCTGCCGTGGATACGCACGGCGGCGTTCATGGCGCGTGACGAATCGCGCGGCCTGACGATGGAGGAGATCGGCCGCGCGCTGGAAGACCGCCTAGTCTCGATGCTCCAAGCCGAGGCGGACGCGCTCGATCCCTCCCTGCCCGCCTTCCTCTGCGCGCACATAACCGTGAGCGGCGCCGCGCTGTCGTCCGAGCGGTCGCTCATGCTCGGCAACGACCACGTGCTGCTGCTGGGCACGCTCGCCAACCCCGCCTTCGACTACGCGGCGCTGGGACACGTTCACCGTTACCAGGTGCTGACGCGCAATCCGCCCGTCGTCTACTCGGGCAGCCTGCAACGGGTGGACTTCTCGGAAGAGGGCGAGGACAAGGGATTCTGCGTCGTGGAGGTAGACGCGGGGGCGCCGCGCGGCGAGCGCGTCCTGGGCGTGGAGTTCGTGCCGGTGGACGCGCGCCCTATGCGCACCATCGATGCGGAGGCGGCGGCAGGACAAGACCCGACGGAGGTCACGCTGTCGGCCATACGCCGCGCGGAGCGCGTGGCGGGCGCCATCGTGCGCCTGCGCGTGAGCATGGACGCGGCGGACGCGAGCGCGTTCCGCGAGAGCGCCGTCCGCGAGGCGCTGGCGGACGCCCACGCCGTCGCGGGAATCGAGCGGCGCGTCCGCAATCCTCGCCGCACGCGCTTGGGCGAGGACGGCGGGGACAACCTCTCGCCTATGGATGCGCTGCGGCGCTACCTGGGCACGCGGTCGTTTTCCGCCGACCGCGAAGCCGCGTTAGTCGAGCAGGCCGAGGCGCTGCTGCGCGAAGAGCGCGAGGCGGCGAGGGAGTAGCGTGCCCTTCGAGTTCCCTCAGGGCGTATGGGAGGAGGGCGACCGGCAGGTCGCCCCTACAAGGTCGGCCTGTGTGCGACGGAGGCGGCTAGAGGGGGCGGAAGAAGGAGTGGAGCAGGTCGCGTTGGTGCGCCCAGCGGTGCGCGGCCTTGATCGCCTCGGGCGGCATGCGCCCCGGCGCCTCCACGTTCACGGCTTGGTATTGCGGGCCGGGCGCCTCGCGCAGGGCGGCGGGCGATTGGGAGGGGTAGGTTACCTGGCAACCGGCGGCCTCGAGGCGCGCCTTCAGGTCGCGGTAGCCCTTCATCTTGTGGTGGCGCGGGATGAAGATCGTGATGCGGCTGATCCCCTCGAGTTCGAAGAGGTGGTCGTCTCCGGTGCCTCGGTTGGACGATTGGCGCAAGTTGCGCCTCGATGCTCCGCCCCAGCGCACGGCTAGCGCTCCTCGCCGCCGTCGGCGTCGCGGGCGCGGGCTTGGAGGGCGTAGAGGCGGTTGAGTGCCTCGATGGGGGAGACGGCGTTCAGGTCGAGGGCGAGCAACTCCTCGACGACGGGCGAAGGCTGCGGTTCGGCGAACATACCCAGTTGCATGCTTGCCGCTTTGGCCGCGCCCTTGTTAACCGGGGCGCCCTGCCCTGCCCCCGCGCCGCGCTCTCCCTCGTGCGCCGCCAGCAACTCCCACGCGCGTTGGAGCACGGGGCGCGGCATCCCCGCCAGTTGCGCCACGTGCACGCCGTAGGAGCGGTCGGCGCCGCCGGGCGCGATGCGGTGCAGGAAGACGACGTCGCCGTCCTGTTCGGCGACGGCGACACTGCAATTGTGGACGCGTGGCAGGCGCGCGGCCAGCTCGGTGAGTTCGTGGTAGTGCGTGGCGAAGAGGGTGCGGCAGCCGAGGCGCGGGTCGTTGTGGAGGTGCTCGGCGACGGCCTGGGCGATGGACAGGCCGTCGTAGGTGGAGGTGCCGCGGCCGATCTCGTCCAGCACCACCAGCGAGCGCCCCGTGGCCTGGTGGAGGATGCCCGCCGTCTCCACCATCTCCACCATAAAGGTGGACTGTCCCGCGCCCAGGTCGTCTTGGAGACCGACGCGGGTGAAGATACGGTCGACCAGGCCGATGCGCGCGGAGTCGGCGGGGACGAAGGAGCCTATCTGCGCCAGCAGCACGATGAGGGCGGCCTGGCGCAGGTAGGTGGACTTGCCGGCCATATTCGGCCCCGTAACCACCAGCACTTGGCGCTCGTCGCGCGAGAGGGCGAGGTCGTTGGGGACGAACTCGCCCGCCGCGAGCAGGCGCTCCACGACGGGGTGGCGGCCTCCGCGCACCTCGATGGCGCCGCCGTCGTCCAGCGCCGGGCGCATGTAGCCGTAGCGGGCGGCGGCCTCTGCGAGCGAAGTGAGCGCGTCCACCGCCGCCATAGCCTGCGCCGTTCGCGTTACGGACTCCGCCATCTCGGCCACCTGTCGGCACAACTGACGGTATAGCGCGCCCTCCAATTCCTCCATACGCTCGCGCGCGTTCAGGACTCGGCTCTCGTACTCCTTGAGCTCCGGTGTGTAGAAGCGCTCGCCGTTGGTCAGCGTCTGGCGGCGGACGTAGTCGTCAGGGACGCGCGCGAGGTGGGGGTTGGTTACCTCGAGGTAGTAGCCGAACACCTTGTTGTAGCCGACCTTCAGGCTGGGGATGCCGCTGCGCTCGCGCTCCCGCTTCTCCAGGCCTGCGATGTACGCCCGCGCGTCGGTGGACGCCCCGCGCAGTTCGTCCAGTTCGCGCGAGAATCCTTGGCGGATAACGCCGCCCTGCCCGGGCTCCCCCTGCGGCTCGTCCGCCAACGCCGCCGCGATGAGGCCGACCGCCTCGGCGCACGGGTCGAGGCCGTCCCACAGCCAGGCCAGCCAGTCGCCCGCCTCGGCGATGACCTCGCGCAGGGGGGGCGCCTGCTCCAGCGCGCGCCGCAGGGCGGCCACTTCGCGCGGGGGCGCCGCGCCCGCGCCCATACGGTGGAGCGCCCGCTCCACGTCGCCGACCTGCGCCAGGCAGCGCTCGACGCGGCTCCTGCGCGCGCCGCTCTCCTTCAGCCATTCCACCGCGTCGAGGCGCTGCTCAAGCGCGCCCGCGTCCAGGAGCGGCTCGCCCACCCAGCGCCGCAGCAGGCGCGCGCCCATCGGCGTCTTGGTCGCGTCGAGTACGCCGAGGAGCGAGTGGGCGCGTTCGCCGCGCCTTCCCCCTTCGAACAGCTCGAGGTTGCGGCGCGTCTGCGGGTCAAGCGCCATAAAGGACTCGGTGGAGTAGACGCGTAAGCCGTGGAGCAGGCCCAGCGCCGCCTTGTGCGTGTCGCCCAGGTAGTCGGCCACCGCTCCGGCCGCGGCGGTGGCCAGGGGCGCGCCGTCCAGGCCGAACGCCTCCAGCGTCGCGGCCCCGAAGTGGTCGAGCAGTAGTCGCCGTGCGGCTTCCGGGGCGAAGGCCGAGGCGGAGCGCCGCGTCAGCAGATAGGGCGCGCGCTCCGCGTCCGCCGCTGGTGGCGCGGGCGCGTCGGCGGCCAGCAGCACCTCGCGCGGCGAGAGGCGGGCCAGTTCGGCGCCGACCCACTCGGCGGGCGTCTCCGTCGCTGCGAACTCCCCGGTCGTTACGTCCACGTAGGCGATTCCCGCCCGTTCGCCGTCCGTCGTCACCGCTGCCAGATAGCTGTTGGCGCTCTCCTCCAGCAGCGCCGGTTCGACGACTGTGCCGGGCGTAACGACGCGCACCACCTCGCGGTCGACGAGGCGGCGTCCGTCCGGCTCGCTGGTCTGTTCGCAGATAGCGACGCGGTGCCCCTTCTTGATGAGGCGCGCGAGGTAGGAATCGAGCGCGTGGTAGGGAATGCCCGCGAGCGGCACCTTGACGCCGCCGCCCATGTCGCGCTGCGTGAGGACGATCTCGAGGTCGCGGGCGGCCACGCGCGCGTCGTCGTCGAACGTCTCGTAGAAGTCGCCCATGCGGAACAGCACCACGGCGTCGGGGTGGCGCGACTTCACGTCAAGGTACTGCCTGCGGAGGGGCGTAGTCACGCCGCCGATTCTAGCGCCGCCGCGCCTCTACGCCCAAGCGACGCATGGCGCATAGCCTCGCTTACTCGCCGCGCTGCTCTTGGGGCGCGGGGGCGGGCGTGGGGCGCGCCTCCGCAGCGGGGCGGCGTCCGCGCAGGGGCGCCTCCTTGAGAAAGAGCGACGCGGCGAAGGCGGCGGCGGTGATGACGGCGCTGATGAGGAACGCGTCCGTCAGCGCGCCCGCCAGAGAGACGCGCAGCGCCTCTAAGTCATCGGCGAGCGCGGCGGCGCCGCCGGGCGTGTTGGCGAGCGCCGCCTCCAGCGCCGAACGCCCAGGCGCGTCGATGAGCAGTTGCGGGTCTTCCAGCGCCTGCCGCGCGGAGGGAGGCAGGGCGCTGTCCGCCAACTCGCCCCGCATCGAGCGTTGGACGCCCACCGCGATAAGCGAGCCGAGCAGCGCGACGCCGATGGTTCCGCCTATCTGACGGAAGAACTGGGTGGTGGCGGTTACGATGCCCATCACGCGCTGCTCGAACACGTTCTGCACGGCGATGACATAGACGGGGAAGGTCGCCCCCACGCCCGCTCCCGCGATGATCATACTCAGCACGATGGAGGCGTTGGTCGTATTCTCGTCCGCCCAGGAGAGGCGCAACAAGCCCCCCGCCATGACCGCCAATCCCGCCGCGCCGTAATAGCGGTAGCGCCCCGTGCGCGAGATGAGCTGCCCGGTTAGGGTCGAACTGACTACGATGGACAGCGACATCGGCATCACCACCGCGCCCGAGCCGGTGGCCGACGACCCCACTACGGCTTGTACGAAGAGCGGGATGAAGACGATCGCGCCCAACATGCTCAAGCCGGTCATAAAGATGATGAACGCCGAGACGCTGTAGACGGGGTTGCGGAAGAGCCACAACGGGACGATAGGCTCCGCCGCGCGCCGCTCCACCAGCAGGAACGCGCCCGCAAGCGCCGCCGACCACGCCAGCATCCCCACGATGACCGGAGACGACCACGCGTAGAGATCTCCCGCCCAGGTCAGCGCGAGCAGCAGCGGCACGACCGCCGCGATGAGCGTCGCCGCGCCCGCGAAGTCGATGGCGCGCCGCGCGCCGAGCGCCCGGACGGTCGGCATCCCGTAGAGCAGCACGGCGATGGAGAGCGCGCCGACGGGCAGGTTGACGTAGAAGATCCAACGCCAGTCGAGGTTGTCGGTGATGTAGCCGCCGGTCAGCGGGCCGATGACGCTGGCCAGGCCGAACGTCGCGCCGAACAGGCCTTGCCACTTCCCTCGCTCGGCAGGCTCGAAGAGGTCGGCCAGCACGGTGAAGGCGTTTCCCATAATCGCCGCCGCCCCGATGCCCTGCACGCCTCGGAAGATGATGAGGTGGTCCATCTGCTGCGACGCGCCTGAGAGCATCGAGCCCAGCATGAAGATCAGCATCCCCACGATGTAGACCCACTTGCGCCCGAACATATCGGACAGTTTGCCCATGACGGGTATCAGGCTCGTCGAGGCGAGCAGGTAGGCGGTGAACACCCACGCGAAGCGGTCGAAGCCGCCCAGGTCGGCCACGACGCGCGGCAGCGCCGTCGAGACGATGGTCTGGTCGAGCGCGGCCATCAGCAAGCCGACGAGCACGCCGCCGAGCATTAGGAACTTCGTGCGCTTGGGATAGCCCGCGAACGCAGGTCTGTTCGGGTCATGCGGCGGGCTTGCGTGTCGTTCGTCGGGCATAAGGCGCGGCCATTCTAGCCTGCGAACCCGCCCCGCGCCTGCTATACAGGGAGCGTGCAACCGATTCCGCGCTACCCCATTCGCGCCGGTCTGCTGACCGGCGCTCTCGCCGCCGCCGCCAACGCGCTCCTGTCGCTGCCGCTGCGCTCGCCCAGCGACGCGCTGTTCAACTCGGCCAGCGTAACGCTTGCGACGCTGGCCGTCGGCATCGGCGGCGGCCTGCTGTGGCGGTTCGCCTTGACCCGCCCCAACCCGCCGAAGATCTACGCGCTGCTGCTGGGAGCGATGACGGCGTGTCTCTTTGCCCTCGCCGCCGGGGGTGAGGCGGTGCTGGAGCGCTCGGCGGCGTTTGGGCTTCCGTTGGCGGCGGTCTCGGTGATCGCCGCCGCCGCCGTGCCGCGCGTGTCGCGCTACGCGGCGCCGCTGCCGCTTATCGCGGCGGCGTTGGCGGGCGCGCTTGCGCTGGGAGCGGCGCTGGCCGGGGTGGGCGACGCGCCGTCAGGGCGGCTGGAGCTGCCGCCAAGGTAGCAGTGCAGCGTTCACCCTTCGAGCTCCCTCAGGGCGAACGGAGTAGAAGCGCCCCGCAGCCGACACAGGGTAGGATTAGCGTATGAAGTTTGGGCGAATTCGCGGCGTGTGGCTGACGTTGGCGGCGCTTGGCTTGTCGCTGGCGTGGGCCGGGTGCGGGGCGGAGGAGGCGACGCCGACCGCAACGCCCACTCCGATGCAAACCGCGCCAGCCGCTACCCCGGCGCCGACGCAGGCGCCTCCCGCCGCCACGCCGACCGCCACGCCGCCGCCTGCCCCGGTTCAGCGCGCCGTTGGCGAGGTGGAGGGCGTGGCGTTCGTAGTGGGCGAGGGTTCGGAGGCCACCTTTACGGTTACGGAGCAGCTGGCCAACCTGGCGCTGCCCATCGACGCGGTGATGCGCACGACGGGGCTGTCGGGCGAGGTGCGGCTGGACGGCGGCGCGTCGGAGGTGGAGGTTGACCTGCACAGCATGACCAGCGACTCGTCGCAGCGCGACAACTACGTGCGCTTCCGGATGTTCCCGGGGCAGCCCTCGGCGATGGTGGCGTTCGGCGACCTGCGCCCTTTGCCCGATGGATTCACGGATGGCGAGGAGGTCTCCACGACGGCGACGGGAGAGCTGAGCATCAACGACGTAACGCATCCGCTGGAATTCGAGGTCGAGGCGCGGGACGACGGCGACGTGGTCTACGTAGTGGGGCGGACGACGTTCACGTGGGCGGACATCGGCATAGACCCGCCGAGCGCGCGAATCGTGGTCAGCGTCGAGGACGAGGTGCGGGTGGAGGTTTTGCTGGCGCTGCGGCCGAGGTAGCCCCTATTCGTCCTCTTTCCAGAAGCGCTCTTCGGTGTAATTCCAGCCTTTGGCGCCCATGCGCTCCTTCACGTCCTCGATCATGCCGGGGTTGCCGCAGAGGTAGAGGAGCGTGTTCTGCTTGGCGAGGCCCCAGCGCTCGACGTGCTCCTCGACGATGGTGTTGACGCGGCCCGTCGGACCTTGCCAGTCCTTGTTGCGCTCTGCGTTGGGGCGGCTGACGGTGGGGACGAACTTGATGAAGTCGTGCGCCTTTTCGAGGTCGATGAACTCCTCGTCGTAGACGAACTCGTCCCAGTGGCTGGCACCCTCCATCACCCAAAAGCGATGGCCGCTCTTGCCGTCGTGGAGGAACTGGCGGACGTAGGAGACGTAGGGGGCGATGCCGGTTACGGTGCCGACGAGGACATGGTCGGTGTAGTTTTCGTCGAGGCAGAAGATGCCCTTGGCGCGGGGGCGCATCGAGACGACGTCGCCGACGTGCTGGGCGTAGAGCAGCGGGGTGAGTTTGCCGCCGTGCTCGGGCAGGACGTGCTCGATGAAGAGTTCGATCTCCGGTTCGTAAGGGGCGGAGGCGATGGAGTACGGGCGCTCGATGTTCTGGGAGCCGATGGTGATGTACTGGCCGGGCTTGAAGACGAACGGCACGGACGGCTCGATCCAGACCTTGAACAGGTCTTCGGTGTAGTCCTGCCGCCGCACGATCTTCGCCGTGGGCAGTTTCTGCAGCCGGGGGTCGGTGTGGCCGGTGGCGGCCGCGTTGGACGTGGTCAAGAGCCTGCCTCCTCATGCTCGGTCGGCTCGACGCGCGCGGGAAGCACCGCGAGCCTCGGCGCGTGGTTCATCGGGTCGGGGTGTTCGGATGCGTTGAGCGCCGCCGCGAACTCCCCGAACAGCGTCGTTGCGGACGCCACCCCCTCCAGCGCGTCCGATGATACGCGGACGCTCGCGTTGAGCGCCGCGCCCTTGGCGGTGACTGCGCGCACGGCTTGGCCGTCGGCCAGCCCTGCGCGGGCGGCGTCGGCGGGGTGGAGCGTCAGGTGCTCCTCGCGCAGCACCTGGTTGGGGCCGCCGTTCCTATGGACGCTCACCTCGCGCTCGGGTTGGGCCAGCACCCTGCCCTTCGCGAGCAGCAGCGGGAAGCGCCCGCCCTGCGATTCGGGGGAGTCTGCGCCGTGGCGGGGTCGCGGGCGCCACTCGGCGGTTGCGAGTTGGGCGCGGCCCTCGGGCGCGAGGCTGGGCGTGCCGGGGTGATCGGGCGCAGGGCAAGGCCATTGGACGCCCATAGCGACGGCGTTAGAGTAGAGCACCTGCGTCGGGAGCGGATTGTCGTTGGAGGGCTTCAGCGTGGGGACGGCCTCGTCGATGAGGCGGCGGTAGGAGACGCCCGCGTATTGCGGGACGGCGCGCGCTATCTCGTCCAGCACCGCCTCGGCGCCGTCGAAGTCGAAGCCGGGCGCGCCGAGGGCGGTGGCGAGCGCTTGGAGTGTCTCGAGGTCGGAGCGAGCGTCCACGGCGCGGTTAACGGCCACCTGGCGCAGGGGCTGGACGCGGCGCTCCATATTGGTGAAGGTTCCGCGCTTCTCCGAGAAGGCGGCGGCGGGGAAGACGACGTGGGCGCGCTGCGCGGCGGGCGACAGGAAGGCGTCGCTCACCACGAGGAAGTCCAGCGCCTCGAACGCCGCCGCCGTGTCGCCGAGCGTGCCGTCCTCGTAGTGGACGTGGTCGCCGAGGATGAGCATCGCCTTGACTTCGCCCTTGCGGGCGGCGGCGAACGCCTCGCGGACGCGCAGCGACGCGTCGCCTGCGGGGATGGGCGCGCCCCACAGCGCTTCCAGCGCCGCCCTGTCCTGCGCGTCGGCTACGTGGCGGTGGCCGGGCAGCAGGCGCGCCTCCGCGCCCATATCGAGTTGGCCCTGGTCGTTCGCGCCGTGGCGCAGGGGGAGCAGCCCTGCGGCGGGCTTGCCGACGTTGCCCGTGATGAGCGCCAAATCGGCGATGAGGCGCGAAGTGATGCGCCGCGTGCCGCCGACGGTGTTGTCGAGGGCGAAGATGGTCGTCGCCGGGGTACTCTGCGCGTAGAGACGCGCGACCTCCGCGATTCGCTCGGCGGGGACACCCGTCTCGGCGGCCACGGCGTCGAGCGCGAACGGCGCGAGCGACGCGGCCATCGCGTCGAACCCGTCGCAGTGCGCGTCGACGAACTCACGGTCGATAAGCCCCTCGTCCACGACGACCTTGAGCATTCCGCCGATAAGCGCCAGGTCGGTTCCCGGGTAAGGGCGGAGCCACAGATGGGCGTAGCGCGTCAACTCCGTCTCGCGCGCGTCGATGACGATGAGGCGCTGCTGCCCTGCGCGCACGGCCTGCTTGACGGGCACGGCGAGCACGTTCTGTTCTTCCGTTAGGTTGGCGCTCACGACCATGACGCACGCCGCGTTGCGCGTCTGCTGGACGGATGCGGTGCCCGCGTATTGGCCGAGCACGTCGTACATCCCCTCCAACAGGCCGGGCCTGTCGTTGGAGGCGGAGTCGACGTTGTTGGACTGCATGGCGACGCGGGCGAACTTCTGCGCTAGGTAGAGTTCCTCGTTGGTGTTGCGCGGCGAGGCGACGAGGGCGAACTCCGCGCCCTTGTGCTGCGCGAGGCCCTGCGCGGCGACGGCGACGGCCTCTTCCCACGAGGCGGGTTCGAGGCTGCCGTTGCGCCGCACCAGGGGCTGTTTGACGCGCTCGCGGGAGTTGACGTACTCGAAGCCGAACTTGCCCTTGTAGCAGGCGTTGCCCTGGTTGGCGGGGCCGTTCAACTCGCCGATGGCGCGTATCACCTTGCCGAAGCGGTTGACCTCGTAGGTAAGTTGGCAGCCGACGGGGCACTCGGCGCAGACGGTCTGCTCGTAGCGCGCCGCGCGTTCCCATTTGTGGTCGGTCTCCACGAGCGCGCCGACGGGGCAGACGTCGATGCACAGGCCGCAGAACTCACATCCCGATTCGAGCAGCGATTCGCCGCGCGAGGTTCCCACCAGCACCTGCCCGGCGCGCTCGGTCATCGTGATCGCGGAGTCGCCGCGCACCTCCTCGCACGCGCGCACGCACCGCGCGCAGACGATGCACAGGTTGTAGTCGCGGTCATAGAAGGGGTCTTGCGTCTCGATCTGCAGGCCGCGGTACTGGTAGGTGAGCGGCGAGTTCAGCCCCTGCGTGTGGAAGCGCGTCGTGTCTTTGAGTTCGCAGCGCTCGTTCTTGGGGCAGGTTACGCAGCGGTCGGTTACGTCCACGTGGCGCAGGCAGATGTCCTGCGGGCCGCACAGGTCGATGCGGTGGCAGGTGAGGCAGCCGTGGGGGTGCTCCGACAGCAGCAGGTCGAGGATGGCGTCGCGCACGCCGAGCGCCTGGTCGCCGAGGGTGTTGACGACCATGCCGTCGCGCACGGGGAGCGTGCACGCGGCAGGCGTGCCTGGCGCGCCCTCGACCTCGACCACGCACATGCGGCAGGCGCCGTAGGGCTTCATCCCCGGGTGGTAGCAGAGGTAGGGGATGTAGACGCCGGCCTCGTTGGCGGCCTGGATGAGCATCTGGCCGGGCTCGGCGCGGATCTCCACGCCGTTGACGGTGAGGGTGAGGCTTTGGCGCTCGGTGGTGGTCACGCGCCGCCTCCGACGGCGGCCGGGGCGGGCTCGGCGGCGTAGACGAAGTCGCCCTTGACGGCGGCGGTGGGCGTCTCGCCCTCCATCTGCGCGCCGCGCAAGGTGTGCTTGGGGCCGACGAAGGGGCCGATGGGCAACGGCTCCTCGCCGCGCATCTGCGCCTCGAACTCCGCGCCGAACGCGCTGAGGGCGGAGGAGACGGGGTTGTAGCCCAACTGCCCGTGGCCGCAGAGGGAGCCGCTGCGCATATTCCGCCCTACCCTGTCCATCAACTCGAGGTCGCCGGGGCGGGACGCGCCCGCGCAAGCGCGCTCGAGTATCTCCAACAGGTGGCTCATCCCCAGACGGCAGGGGAAGCACTTGCCGCAGGATTCCATCTGGTCGAACGCCACTAGCACGCGGGTGAGGTCTACGGCGGAGGTTTCGTCGTTGCAGACGATGAGGCCGCCGGAGCCAAACATCGCGCCCGCCTTGACCATCTCGTCGAAGTCCAACGCCATGTCCAACTGTTCGCCCGCGAGCAGGCCGCCCAGCGGCCCGCCCGTCTGCAGGAACTTTATCGGCTTGCCGTCCGGGTCGCCTCCGCCCAGCTCCTCGACCACCTGGCGCATCGTCAGGCCGAACGGCACCTCGACTAGGCCGGCGTAGCGGACGTGGCCGGAGAGGCAGGCGATGGCGGTGCCCTTGCTGCGCTCCGTTCCGATGGCCGCGAACCACTCGGCGCCGTTGCGGATGATCTCCGGAACGTAGGCGATGGTCTTGATGTTGTTGATGTTGGAGGGCTTGCCCCACACGCCGTAGGCGGCCGGGAAGGGCGGGCGGAAGCGGGGCATCGAGCGCTTGCCCTCCACCGCCTCCATCAGCGCCGTCTCCTCCCCCGCTACGTAGGACTCGCCCACCAGCGACACCTCCACGTCGAAGGAGAAGCCGCTGCCGAGTATGTTGTCGCCGAGCAGGCCGTCGGCGTAGCACGCCTCGATGGCCTTGCGCGTGCGGTCGATGGGCGCGTCGTGGCCGTGGCGGATGAAGACGACGCCGTTGCTCGCGCCGGTGGCGTATCCTGCGATGACGCAGCCCTCGATGAGCGTGAGAGGGTCGGATTCCAGCACCGTCTTGTCGTTGAACGCGCCAGGGTCGCCTTCTTCGCAGTTGCAGAGGATGTACTTGACCGGGGAAGGGTTTCCTGCGAGGAATCCCCACTTGACGCCGGTGGGGAAGGCGGCGCCGCCCCTGCCCCGCAGCCCCGATTGCTTGACCTCTTCCAGCACTGCGCCCGGCTCCATGGCGAGCGCCTTGTCGAGGCCGGCGAAGCCGCCGCGCGCGACGTACTGGTCTACGTCGCCGGGTTCGATCTCTCCCGCGTTGCGCAGGGCGACGCGGCGTTGGAGGCGCATCATCGGCAGGTCTTCGCGGCGCGGGAGGCCGGGAACGTCGCAGTCCACCGAGGCGAGCGCCAGTTCGGCGGCGGGTTGGCCGTCCCTGACGTGGCGCTCCACGATGGCGGCGGCGCTCTGGGGCGTAACGTTGGCGTAGAGGACGCGCGGGCCGCCGGGCGTCTGCACGTCCACGAGCGGCTCGGCGTAGCAGAGGCCGGTCGTGCCGACCTCGGTGATGGCCGCGTCCATGCCGAGGCTGCTCACGGCTTGGCGGAGCGCGTCCAGCGTCTCCAATGCCCCGGCCGCCTCGCCCATCAGCCCCGTGCCGACGCGGATCCACGGCTTGGCGTTGAGTTCGGCCCAGCGCTTGGCGGCGCGCTGCTCGAGGCGGGCGAATGCGTCGCTCACGCCGCGCCTCCGCGCATAGCCGCGATGCGGGCGTGCGCCGTCTCCGGCGTGATGCGGCCTACGAGGGCGTGGTCGAACGCCATAGCGGGGCCGTGGGCGCACACGCCCAGGCAGGTGTTGAGTTTGAGGCCGACGCGCCCGTCGGCGGTGTCGCCTTCGTTCTCGAGGCCGAGTTGGGCGAGCGCGTCTTGCAGCAGCCGCTGCGCGCCGAGGACGTGGCAGGTCGGCCCCCAGCACACCTCCACCGTGTGGTCGGCGGGCGGCTTGAAGCGGAAGTTGGGGTAGAAGGAGGCGACGCCCCACACTTCGTTGATGCTCGCGCCGGTGGAGAGCGCCACCTCGTCGATCGCCGCCTCAGGCAGGTAGCCGACGGCGTCTTGGACGGACAGCAGGGAGGATAGGACGGTGCGCGTCCTGAAGGGTTGGTCGCGGATGGCGGAGCGGGTTTGCTCGCGGAGGGGGTCGGCTGCGGTGGTCATAGTAAGGCTAGCGGGGATTCGTGATTTTCCGCACGAACGCCGCGCCGATGCTAGCACGCCCGCGCGGCGGCTCACAAGGCGGAACGGCGGGGCTACCGCGCCATTGCGGTTTCGGCTATGCGCGCGCAGCGGCTAGTGCGGCGGTTTCGACGTCCACCATCGCGAAAGTAACCGATTCGGCGGGCGGAGCGGCGCCGTAGTCGGCAAGCGCCTCGTTAACCTCGCGGCTGAGGGGCTGGCCGTAGTGGACGATGGCGTCGTCGATGGACGACGCAGGCGTGGGGAGCGCCTCGCCTTGCTCCAGCAGCGCCTCGAAGTGAAGGGCGATGGACTCTCGCAGCAGCGCCTCCGTCTCGCTGAACGTGTCGCCCGCCGCCACGCAACCCGGCACGTCGGGCGCGTAGGCGGAATAGCCGTTGCCCGTCTTTGCGATGACCGCTGCATACTTCATCGCTACCTCCTACTCCATCAGGGCGACCGGCAGGTCGCCCCTACAAGACCGCCGGAGGGCGAACGGGCGAGGCGCCTACAGCGTCACTAGGCGGACGCTGCCTATGCCCTCGATGGCCCTGAGCTCCGCTATCACCTCGTCCGTCAGCGGCTCGTCGTAGCCGATGATCATCGTGGCTTCGCCGCGGGGACTGATGCGGCCGACCTCCATAAAGCCGATGTTCAGGTCGTGGTTGCCGGAGACGGCGCCGACCTTGCCAATCATGCCCGGCTGGTCGCGATGCACCGTGAAGAGCATATAGGGCGTGGAGGGCTGGAGGTCTACGTAGAAGTCGTCGAGGCGGAGCAGGTGGACGGTGTTGCGGACGGCGGTGCCGCCGACGAACACGCCGCCCTGCGCGGTGCGCACCTCGACTCCGACCATATTGGAGTATTCGTCGTCGGCTTCCGCCGACTTGTGCTCCTCGATGCGGAGGCCGTGCTCCTCCGCCAGGTGGGGGGCGTTGACGAGGTTGACGCGCTCGTCGGTGGTTGCGCCGAGGATGCCGGCCAGCGCGGCGGCGGCCAGCAGCGACGTGTCGAACTGGGCGATCTGCCCCGATACGCGGAGCGCGACCGATTGGAGTTGCCCCTCAGCCAGTTGGATGGCGATGCGCCCCATCGTGTCCGCTACGGGGATGTAGGGGGCGAGCGCCTCGCGCACCTCGGCGGGGACGGCGGGAATGTTGACGGTGTAGCGCGCCGCGCCGCCCGATAGCACCGCCAGCACCTCCTCCGCCACCTCCACCGCCACCTGCGCCTGCGCTTCCTCCGTGGAGGCGCCCAGGTGCGGCGTTACGATGACCTTTGGGTTGGCGAGGAGGGGGGAGTCGGGCGGCGGCGGCTCGCTGGCGAACACGTCGAGCGCGGCGCCGGCCACCTTGCCGTCGCGGATGGCCTGGTCGAGCAGCGCCTCGTCCACCAGGCCGCCGCGTGCGGCGTTCACGATGCGCACGCCGTCCTTGAGTTTGGGCATCTGCTCTGCGCCGATCAGTTGGCGGGTGGCGGCGGTGAGCGGCGTGTGGATGGTGATGACGTCGGAGCGGGCGAGCAGCGCGTCCATATCGACCAGTTCGGCGCCGAGGCTGCGGGCGAATTCGTGGGGCACGTAGGGGTCGTAGCCCAGCACCTCCATCTGGAACGCCTTGGCGCGCCGGGCAACCTCGGAGCCGACCTTGCCCAAGCCGACGACGCCGAGCGTCTTGCCGCCGAGTTGGGCGCCGAGGAACTTGCTGCGCTCCCACTTGCCCTCGCGCATCGAGGCGTGCGCCTGCGGGACGTGGCGCATCAGGGCGAGCATCAGCGCAAGGGCGTGCTCGGCGGCGGCGACGGTGTTGCCGGTGGGCGCGTTGACGACGACGATCCCGCGCTGCGTGGCGGCGTCGAGGTCGACGTTGTCCACGCCGACGCCCGCCCTGCCCACCACCTGGAGGCGGTCGGCTTGGGCGAGCAGTTCGGCGGTGACCTGCGTCTCGCTGCGGATGACCAGCGCCTCGTAGCCGCCGATGACCGCAGCCAGCTCGCCGGGCGCCATGCCGGGACGCAGGTCGACCTCGTGGCCTGCCGCGCTGAGCAGGTCTACTCCCGCGCGGTCAACCTTGTCGGAGACGAGGACGCGCGCCATGCGCTTCTCCCTACCCGACCGCCGCGGGCGCGAAGCCGAGTTTGGGCAGCGCATCGCGCAGGGCGGCGGTGACCGCGTCGATGTCCTCCGGCGTTACGTGGCCCATATGGCCGACGCGGAACACCTTGCCCGCCAGGGTTCCCCGCCCCTCGGCGGCGATGATGTCGTACTCGTCGCGCAGCATGCCGAGCAGCGCGGCGTCCGTTACGCCCTCCGGCAGCCACGCGGCGGTGACCGTGTTGGAGGCGTGCTTCTGGTCTTTGGCGACCAGGCGCAGACCGAGGCCGGTGAGGGAGTCGCGGGTGTACTGGGCGATGCGCGCGTGGAACTCCCACGTCTCTTGCATGTCGCCCTTGTCCAGCATCTTCATCAGCGCGTGGTCCATCCCGTAGAAGACGGAGACGGCGGGCGTCCACGGGTTCTGGCCGAGCTTGAGGTAGCGGTCGGCCTCGCCGAGGTCGAAGTAGAACTTGGGCAGGTCGGAGCGTTCGTAGGCCGCCCACGCGCGCTCGGAGAAGCTGATCATCGCCACGCCCGGCGGGCACGCCCAGCCTTTCTGCGAGGCGGAGGCCACTACGTCGAGGCCCCATTCGTCCGTCAGCAGTTCGATGGAGCCGAGGGAGGAGATGGCGTCCACCAGCAGCAGTTTGTCGAACTCGCCCTTGACCACCTTGGCGATGGCCTCAAGGTCGTTGGTGATGCCGGTGGAGGTCTCGTTGTGGGTAACGAGGACGGCGGTGATGGAGGGGTCGGCGGCGAGCGCCTCGCGGACGGCCTCCGGCGGCGCGGCCTCGCCCTCGTCGAACTTCAGGTCGACCACGTCGGCGCCGTAGGTCTTGGCGATGCGCGAGAAGCGGTCGCCGAAGTTGCCGATGCTCACCGCCAGCACCCTGTCCCAGCGCGAGAGCGTGTTCACGACCGCCGCCTCCATCGCGCCCGTGCCGGACGAGGAGAGCAGGTAGACGCTGTTGTCGGTGGCGAAGGCGCGCTTGAGGTTGTCGGTCATCCTCAACAGCATCTCTTTGAAGGCGACGCCGCGATGGTCGATCATCGGTCGGCTCATCGCCTCGACCACGTCATCGGGAACGGGCGTGGGGCCCGGCAGGCGCAGGTTCGTCATAGGGGCGGCCTCCTGAGAGGAAGTGGGATAGCGGGTCGGTTTCGATTATAGGCGCGCCCGCCCCGGTCAACAATATGTGATAGCCATCACAAGCCCCGTCTGCAGGTTGGCCTCCGCACACGGCAGTGCGGCAGGCGCGGCGATTTTGTAGTTTGGTCAGCATCCGCCGCCACGTTTTCCTCCACCGTTCCCTCTCCGTCGTTCTCGCGGAGGCGAGAAACTCGACATAATCAACGCTCGATAAGCGCGGAGGCGCCCGGCGGATGCGGGGAGTGAAGAGGATGCGCGTGTCGCCGGGGCGGGTTTTGGGGATGCGGGGCGCCTAGCGTCGAGGCCCCCGCCTTCGCGGGGGCGACGGAAAGAGGGCGGGCGCGACGAAAAGAGGGTGGGGGCGACGGAAAGAGGGTGGGGGCGACGGAAGGAGAGTAGGAACGGCGGAGAGGGAAGCCCGTGTACAATCGCCTTTGCTATGTTGCCCTTGCGCTTTATGGCCGTCTTCGCGCACCCGGACGACGAGACCTCCGCCGCAGGCGGCACGCTCTGCCGCGTCGTCGACGAGGGCGGCGAGGTGCTCGTGGTGACCGCCACGCGCGGTGAGCAAGGCACGCTCGGCACGGGCGGCGCGCGCATCGCCCGCGAGGAGTTGCCCGCCGTGCGCGAGGCGGAGTTGCGCGAGGTGCTGCGCTCCTACGGTGTAGCCTCCCCTCCCCTGCTCCTCGGCTACCGCGACCAGGAAGTGAAGGACGCCGATCCGGCCGAGGTTATGGCGTGTGTGCTGGCCGCTATGCGCGAATTCAAACCCGACGTAGTGGCGACCTTCGGCCCGCTGGGCATCTCGCGCCACGACGACCATATCGCCGTGCACCACGCCGCCCGCGAGGCGTTCTACGCCTACGTGGAGGAGGCGCAGCGGGAGCCGCCGCCGCGCCTGTGGTACGCCGCCATCGACATGTCGGTGAGCGCGGACCTCGACGGCCTCGACCTCGACGGCCCGGAGGCCAAGCCTAACGTGTACGTGGACGTGGCCGACTACTGGCGCAAGAAGTCCGCCGCCCTGCGCCTCTACCGCTCGCAGGAGGACGCGCAGGAGTTCGCCGCCTACCTAGAGGCCAACTTCTTCGCCTGCGAGACGTTCCACCAGGAGCACCCGCCGCTGCCTGGCAGCCACGTCGTACTGGGGCCTTAGGGGGCGCGGAGCGCGCGAATGCTAGAATGGCAGCGAACCAAGGAGGCGCATGATGCCCGACGCTGAGATCACTTTTGAGGTGCGGGAGTCGGACTCAGGGGGCTACGAGGCGCGCGCGGTCGGCCACAGCATCTTCACGGAGGCCGACGAGTGGGAGAGCCTCAAGCAGCATATGCGGGAGGCGGTGCTGTGCCACTTTGACGAGGGCGAGGCGCCGCGAGCGATTCGCGTCCACTTGGTCCAGAACGAGGTCGTCCCCGTTTGAGGCTGCCCCGCAGCCTTTCGGGCGCTCAGTTCGCTGCGCTTCTAGGGCGACGCTACGGATACCGCATCACGCGGCAGAGGGGCAGCCACTTGCGGCTCGCCAGCGCCTATCGAGGCTATACTCACCGCGTGACCATTCCCAACCATAGCTCGCTCAAGCTGGGAACCCTGAGGGGCATACTCGGCGTCGTGGCGGACTATCTGGGAGTGGAGCCGGAGCGTCTGGCGACGGAATTGTTTAGGGAGTAGCCCATCCGCTGCGGTGTAGGGACAGCGACCCGGCGCCGAAGCTGCGCAGTGCCTTGTAGCCGACGCGCATCAGCCAGACGTCGATGGTGCGCGGGCTGCTTGCGCGGAGTAGCTTCGCCGCAGCGCTGGCAGTGTGGGCAACGGCCCACTCTCCGCTGTCCACGTCGATAGCCACGACCTCTCCGTGGTGGTCGGCCTCGACCTGCTCCTTGACGCGACGCTCGTAGATGTGCTCTCCGAGACGGCGCGTCTCTTTGGCGGTGCGGCGCGGACGGGACGGGGTTTCCGCGTTCGCCATAGTCATTCCCTTTACGGACGTTGTTCTACAAGGAGCATTGTAGCGGGCGCGTCCAGCGGCGGATGGCAGTGCGCCGCCCGCGTCCGCAGCCCCTACCCTGCCCCGTCGTCCATCATCTGGCGGGCTACCTCGCGGCCTAGGCGGACGCTGTAGTTGGTGCCGCGGTCTTCAGGGTAGATCTGCGTCGTGTTGGCGAGGTAGAGGCCGGGGATGGGCGTGCGGCGGCTGGGGATGCGCGCGGAGTAGTCGCGCGTGACGATGGGCTGCGCCGCGTCCACCTTGTGATGGTGATATTCGCGCACCCACGATTCGTCGAACGCGGGGTTGATGCGGCGCAGGTGCGGCAGATACTCGGCGTAGAGCTCGGCGGCGTCCATCTTGTAGAGGAGGTCGTCGCGGGAGAGGTAGTTGGTGAGGTAGACGATATGGCCGCCGCCGTAGTGCTCCGCAGGCATAAAGTTGGTGTGCTCGATGACGCCGAGGAAGGGCATAGAGCGGTCGCCGACGTACATCCAGTAGTGCGGGCTGAGGGGGCGGTTGAGCACCATCACCAGCAGCACGGCGGACAGGTAGATCTTGTCCGTCAGCATCTCCGTGTAGTCGGCGGGGAGGCCGTCCACCAGGCGCGGGAGGACATAGGAGGGCACGGTGGCGAGCACCGCGTCGTAGCGGCGCGTCTCCGTCTCGCCGCCGAGTTGGACTTCGAGGCCGACGGCGCGCTCGTCCTCGACGACGACGCGCCGCACGCCTGCGCCGAGGTGCACGGCGCCGCCGAGCGACTGCACGCGCTCGGCCAAGACGGTGAATATCTCTTCGAAGGAGCCGATGGGGTAGCCGAGTTGCTCCTTGAAGCGCCCGCGCAGCCCCTTGCCGCGCGAGGCGGTGCGGAGGGCGAACTTGTTCCACAGCCACGCCATGCTCACCTGGCCGTAGTAGGCGCCGAACTTGCCGCGCAGCATCGGCTCGAACACCGCGCGGTAGATCGACTCTCCCGCATGCTCGAGGAGCCACTCCGCCGCCGTTTGGCGTTCGAGCGAGCGCCACTCCTTGCGCCGTTGGAGCGAGAGCGTGAGCAGGCCCAGCCGCACGCGGTCGAGCGGATTGAGCGGCCCGAAGCGCAGCAGGTCGAACGGGCTGGTGAAGCGCCAGACGCGCCCCTCGGCGAAGTAGCCAACGTTGGAGTCGATCCACTTCAAGCGGTCGCCGATGCCCAACTCTTCCATCAACTGCACCATCGACGTGTCGCTGCGGAAAAGGTGGTGGTAGCCGCGCTCGATGGGAGTGCCGCCGACCTTGAAGGTGGACGCCTGGCCGCCGAGGAAGGGCGCGGCCTCGAACACGTCGCACTCGTGGCCGTGGAGGCCGAGTTCGTAGGCGGCCGCCAGGCCCGCCGCGCCCGCGCCGATGACGCCGACCTTCATCGCGTTCGTTCCTCCTCCGCAGCCGCGCTCTCCTCCACTGCCCGGCGCCGCCCGGTCAGTTGGCCGAACGCGATGCCGTGCATGGCCAGGTAGCCGAGGCCGACGGCGATGGGCGGCAGCAGCACGGCGAAGTGCAGCACGACGGCGTAGGCCGTCGCAAGTCCCACGCCGACGCCGAGCGCCTCCAACGAAAGCACGGCGAAGAACTCGAACGGGCCGACCGCGCCTTGCGACGACGGCAGCGCAGTGGCGAGGTTGGACATCGCGGCCATCAGCGCGAGCGCCGCGAACATCGCCGCCAGCGAGTCGAAGTGGTCTTGCAGGCCGAATCCCAGCGCGACGATGTAGTACACCGCCAACTCTGCGAACCAGACGGGCAGCGACAGCAGCAGCAGCCCCAGCAACCGCGTGGGGCGGTGCAACCCCTCGAACCCGTTGATGAAGCGCTCGATCAGGTCGTAGGCGCGCTCGGAGACGCGCGCGGGGAGGAGATTCGTTGCGGAGCGCGCCAGCCGCTTGGCCTTGTCCGGCGCCAGCGAGACCAGCACGATCAAGCCGATGCTCACTAAGTAAGGGATGGTGAAGGTTACGGCGATGAGCGCTTTGGGCAACCTCAGCGCGTCGGACGCGAAAGCCAGCAAGTCACCGACGGAGAGGTAGGCCACCGCTACGGCAAGCAGAATCAGCAGCGTGAAGCCGTCGAACACGCGCTCGGCGACGATGGTGGCGAACGCGGTCGAGCCGCGCACTGGTTCACGGGTGGAGAGGAAGTAGCTGCGCACCAGTTCGCCCAACCGCATCGGCAGCAGGTTGTTCGCCATGTAGCCGATGAGGATGACGGGGTAGAGGCGCGTTGCGCGCGCCGCAGGGTGGAAGGGGCGCAGCAGGAAGCGCCACCGCAAGGAGCGCAGCGCGAAGGAGAAGAAGTAGACGACGACGGCGGGAATCAGGAAGACGTAGTTGGCGCGCGCCAGCGCGTCCACCATCTCCCCGTAGTCCAACTGCGCGAGCAGCAACCCGACGAAGACGGCGGTGACCGCCACGCCGAGCCAGAAGCGCGGCGTCGCCATCAAGCCTCTGCTGCGCGTGGCCGTCATGGAGGAGCAAGTATAGCCGCCTAGCCCTCGCTAGCCGCCCGCAGCCGCGTGCAGGCTTGGGCCATATGCGCGAGGCCGTCCGCTACGTACACCGCCCCCTGCGAGCGCTGCATCGCGCTGTCGAACCCCCGCGCGAAGAAGTAGTCAACGCTCACCCGCCAACCCTCCCGCTCCGTTATCCCGCGCGCCATCCCGCCGAGCGTCAGGTCGCGGTAGGAGGCGTTCGGGAACCACCACAGGTGGTTGAGCCTCCCGACCTCCGTGAATCCCGCAAGGAACGGCGACGCGGCGGAGGCGACGCCCCGGCTCGCCAGCACCACGTCGGCTTCGAGCGGCGCGTCGGGCGGGTCGGCGCCCAGGTTGCGGTAGGTCACGTTGTGGTAGTCGCGCAGGTACCAGCGCCACTGCCACGCGAAGTTGTCCGACTCGCCGCTCACCACCCGCAGCCCTTCGCGTCCCAACCCGCTGCGCTCGGCCAGTTTGGCGATGCACTCGGCGGCGTAGGTCGTCTCCTGCCCCGTCTGCGAGTAGACCAGCAATTCCGTCGGGCGCTCGTAGCCCGCGTAGGAGTAGGCGGCGCGCGCGCTCACCAGCACGGTCATCCCCGTAAGGCAGACGACCACGCCCAGCGCCGCCGCCGCCAAGGCGGGCTTGCGCCACTCCTTGCGCGACGTCAGCGCCAGAACGACCGCGCCAAGCAGCGCGAGGACGACGGGAACCCAGAATCGCTCGCTCGACGCGAACGCCTCGTCGCGCGCAACGCGCACGACGGCGTAGGCGCCCATACTCGCTATCGCCAGTCCGCCGACGCCCGCCCATACCGTTCGTGCGGCGTCGCCCTTCAACCGCCTGGCTAGTCGCGCTAGGAGGCGCTCGCCGCCCTCCGCCTCGAGCGCAGGGTGGCGCAGCGCCGCTCCGAGAAGCAGGCCGACGGCGCGCCCGGCGATGATGGCCAACGGCAGCGTTATGCCCATCAGCAGCCAGGGCATCTTCTCGCCCGCGTAGATGCCCGCGCCGAGCGTCGCCGCCGCCCAGAAGAGGATGAATCGGTCGAACGGCTTGCCCCGGAAGAGCAGGTACGCGCCGCCCGCCAGGGCAAGCGCGGCGATCAGGAACTCGTAGGTGGAGAGGCCGAGGAAGTAGTAGTGCCACGGCTGCCCTGCCCTACCCACGGGCTGCTGCGCCATCCAGTAGCCGAGCGAGCCCCAGAGCCCGGTGAAGAAGCCTTGCCAGTTGGTGAAGACGCTCGTGAAGAGCACGAGCCACAAGCCGCCGAAGGTGAGCGCCAGCCGCGGCCATAGCCGCCGGTTCCACAGCAAGCCGAGCGTTATGGACAGCGCGGCGAGCATCGCCACTAAGACCACCGCGATGTAGAGCGCCCCGCTCACCGGCGCGCCCGTCTCCGCGTCGGCGCGGACGACGCTGCCGCCTATCACGCCGGGGTGGTTCGGATCGGGATTGACCAACACGATGCCCGCCCAATCCTGCGCCAGCCCCGCTGCCGGAGCGAACAGCGGCGCCGACAGCGTCGCCAGCACCAGCAGCAGCGTCCCCGCCGGGGGCAGCGCGGCGAGCTTGCGCTCGCCCTTGGCCCACGCCCAGAAGCCGCGCCACGACATCGCAAACAGCGCCAGCCCCACGATGCCCGCGAGGAAGTAGGTCGTCTCCTTGGTGGTGAAGGCGAACGCCCACAGCGCCGCCCACGCGAAGAGCATCCACGGGCGCGGGCGCTCGGCGTAGCGGTAGATCAGGATGACGATGGCCAGCGCCCATACCGCCATATAGACGTCGTTGCGGACGAACCGGCCGAAGTAGAGCATCGTCGGCGAGATGAGCAGCAGCGCCGAGGCGGCGAGCGCGCCCACGCGCCCCAGTTCGTTGCGCAGCAGGTAGGGCATCGGCACCAGCGCCGCGCCGAAGAGGGCGGGGAGCAGCCGCGCGGCGACGTCGCTCGTTCCGATAACCCAGTAGGTCGCCGCCGCCGCGTGGAACAGGAACGGCCCGTGCGTCAGCGGCGTGTGGGAGTAGCCGCCGCCCTCGCTGAAGATCCACGCGTACCACGCGTGCAGGATTTCGTCGTAGTGCAGCGTGCGCCCGCCCACGTCCCACAAGCGCGTCCCGAGCGCCAGCGCCGCAAGCAGGGCGAGCAAGGCCGCGTCCGTGCGATTGGCGCGCGCCCACGCGCTCAACGCAGCGACCTGCGCGCGCAGAGCCGCCCACGTCCGCCCGGCCCGGCCTCGCGCTGTTGCGCCGCCGCTCATCGCGCGCCGGCCCCCGCGCCGACGCGGTAGATGGTTACCGCGCGGCTGCCGTCGCCCGTCGTGTAGACGGCGTTGCCCAACTGCGCGAACTTGGCCGAGCCGCCCTCGCCGTAGGCGCGACGCTCGCGCTGGCCGACGTACACGTAGTCCACGCCGTAGCGCGCGAGCAGCGCCCCGGCCTCCGCCGAGTCTTGCGCCTCGTAGATGGCACGCACGTCGCCGCGCCGCCCTGAGACGGACGCGCCCGACGCGCGCCATTGGAGTTCGTGCTGCTCCCAGCCGAGGAGCGTCGCCCGCCCCGTGCTGCCCGCCACCCTGCCGACGGGCGTCCAGTCGCTGCATCCGCCCGAGGCATCGGCGCAGGGGATCTCGGCGGCCTCGAGGAGCACGGCGTCGCGCGGCAGGTTCTCGCGCACCCATTGGATGGCCGCCCACTCCTCCGGCGACGATTGGGCGAGGCCGGCCTGTCCATCGAGGCGCATCGGCGAATCGGGGCTGGCGCGGTCGGTCATAGCGGCTAGAGGATAGTAGGCGAGCGCGCCCAGACCGAGCATCAGCGCCGCCGCCCAGCACGCCATACCCGCGCGTCCGCGCAGGCGGGTCAGGTCGAGGCGCGTGGTTACGTGCCACAAGGCGAATCCGCCGACGACCGCAAGCAGCGTCCACGCCTGGTAGTGGAGCTTGAACATCGTGTTCATACGGCGGAGGTCGCCGCCGAAGAAGTCCACGACGTGGAACAGCTCCGCGCCCATAATGAGCGCCACGGCTATCGCGCCGACGGCCAGCGCCGGGACGACGCCCTCCCAGCGCGGTTGCCACGTTATGCCGTCGCGGTGCGCCAGCGACCACGCGGCGAACATAGCGAAGACGACCACGGCGGCCATCGGCAGCGTGATCATCAGCCGGTCGACGACGATGATGTTGCCTTCCGCGTCGCGCGCCCCGTTCACTACGCCGTCGTAGATGAGGAGCCCCAGCAAGGCCGCGACGCCGATGTAGAAGGTCAAGCCCGTGCCCGTGCCCGTCGTGTTCGTCTCGTCCGGCGCAAGTATCCTCACCCCTGCCCGGCGCAGCACGAACAGGCCGAGGAGCGTGCCTAATATGGCGATGGCGACGTAGACCAACGGCCCCCAGACGGGCTGGAACCACAGAATCACCGGCGCAAGCCCTACGTAGGCCGTTACGCCGTAGCGTATCGCGCGGGCGCCCGGCGCGCTCATCGCGTGCGGCGCCGCCGATAGAAGCAGCAGCAGGAACAAGAGACCCGCGGCGCCCCACAGCAACACCAGGTGCGGCGGACGCGTCAGCAGTTGGCGCAGCGGCAGCACGCCGTCCGCCGTCGATTCGAACCAGACGAAGAAGAGCGTGAAGCACAGCAGCGCTCCGGCGGTCAATCCGACGGCGAGGGCGACGGCGCGCGACAGACGCAAGCGGTGGCGGCGCCCGTGGCGCGCCGCGTTCAGCAGCGCCGCCCCGGCTATCAGCGCCACGCCCGTCGGCAAGTCCCACAGGTTCACCGCCGCCAACGCGCCGAGCGAGAGCGCCGCCGCGAGCAGCAACGGCCACTGCCGCCGCAGCGCCTCGCGGCCGCCGAGCAGGTCGGGCGTCGCGTACAGGCCCAGCGCCGCCGCCAGCGCAAGCAGCAGGAAGCCGATGGACATAACGTGCGGATGGAGGTCGCCCAGGACGAAGCTGAAGGCGGGGAACTCGTTGATGGCGTTCGGCACGATGCGGCTCGCGCCGAACCACCACCAGAAGCGCGACGGGCGCCAATCGGCGCTCGCCTCCACCCCCGGCGGCAGGCTCTCGACGCCGAGCCACGTCCAGAATGAGGCCGACCCTCCGCCCGCCGCCTGCGCGAGGTGCAGCGCCCCGCCCAGGTTGCTCGCGAACAAAAGCAGGAAGACGCCCCCAAGCCCGGCCGCCGCCGCCGCCGCTCGCGAACCTCCCCCGCGCAGCACGAGCGCAACCACCACGCCGTAGACCGCCGCCGCCGCCATCGCCGCCGCCGTCGCCAAGCCGAGGTTGTAGGCAACGGGCGTGGCCAGGCCGGACAGCAGCGTCAACGCGCCGACCATCCAGTAACCGAAGTAGTAGTAAGACACCGCCTCGCCCGCCAACCACGGGTCGCTCGGCGGGAAGGAAGGGCTGGTGACGACGGCGTTGAGGAACATAAAGTCCATCGGCTGCTCGGTGTGCGATATCTCCGGCGTCGTCGCGCGGTAGAAGGCGAACGCCAAGAAGACGCCGATGAACACCGCCTCCGTCGTGAGCACGAGCCAGCGCTCCTTGCGGAAGAACGCCAGCATCTCGCCGCCCAAGCGCCGCGCCGCCAGCCACGACAGCGCAGCCGCCACGACGATCGCAAGCAGCACCGACCATCGTGAATTAGGGATGAAAGTGGAGAACGCGGCGAGCCACGCCACGAACGCGACGAGCAATAGCGACAACGGCTTGGCGAACGCATAGCCGCGGCCGGGCAGCGAGCCGAAGGCGCGGTAGGCCAGAGGAAAGACGACGAGGCTCAGCGCCTCCAGCAGCACCAGCCATAGCAGGATGGCGGCGTACATAGGCTAGGCGGGTTGCCGCTCTTCCAAGAGCGCGTCCACGAATTCGTCCGTGTCGAACAGCGCCACGTCGTCCAACCCCTCTCCCGTGCCGATGAAGACGATGGGCAACCGCAGCTCCTGCGCGATGGCGACGACGATGCCCCCTTTCGCGGAGCCGTCCAGTTTGGTCAGGAACACCGCGTCCAGTCCCGGCGCGTCTTTGAACGCGCGCGCCTGCTCCAACCCATTGTGCCCCGTCGTGGCGTCCAGCACGAGGAGCGTCTGGTGCGGCGCGGCGGCGTCTTGACGCTCCAGCACGCGCTTGATCTTGCGCAATTCCTCCAGCAGGTGCGCCTTGTTGTGGAGGCGCCCCGCCGTGTCGAGGATGAGCAGGTCGGCGCCGCGCGCCGACGCGGCTTGGTAGGCGTCGAACGCCACCGCCGCCGGGTCGGAGCCTTGCTGATGCGCCACGACGTCCACCTGCAGGCGCTTGCCCCACGTCTTCATCTGCTCGATGGCCGCCGCGCGGAAGGTGTCGCACGCCCCCACGGCCACCCGCTTGCCCATCCGCCCGTAGTGATGCGCCAACTTCGCCACGCTCGTCGTCTTGCCTGTGCCGTTCACGCCCACCACCAGCAGCACGAATGGCTTGGCCGGCAGTTCCGGCTGGTCGTACCAGTCCCATATCGACGGGTCGGCCGGGTCCAGCAGCAGCGCCATCTCCTCCTTGAACAGCTCCGCCACCGCGTCCGCGTCCGCCGCGCCCTCCGCCCTAACGCGCGCCCGCACCGCGTTCACCAGTCCAAGCGACGCGCCCACGCCCACGTCCGCCGCGATCAGCGCCTCCTCTAGCCCTTCCCACAGCGCCTCGTCGTTCAGCGCCGCACCCTCGAACAGGGAGCGGATGCCGCCGCTCCAGCCTTGGCGCGTGCGCGCTAATGCTCGGTGCGTCGTCTCTTTCTTGCGGAATAGGCGGAAGACCATAGGAGCGTGGTGAGGGGAGCCCCCTACCTAGTAATGTTAGGCGCGCGCAACCCGCCCTGCAAGCGCCCGATGGCGGCGGATTCGCGCCCAATTGCCTCTGCGCTGCGGCGCGTCACGCCTGGCGGTAGGCGATGACGTCCGCGCTCGATTCGTCCAAGACCACGAGCACGTCGGGCGTCGGCGCGGCGGCTACGCGCTCTATCAGTGCGGCGGCGTCCACCTCACGCGCGGGCGGAGCGTCGGCGCGTTCGAGCATCGTAACGCGCCAGCCGGGGACGCGGCGCAGTTCGTCCGCCAGGGCGCGCGCGTCCGCACCCGCCGCCAACAGGACGCGCTTGCGCGGGCGCTCGACGCTCGCGGGGCGCTCCGGCGCGGCGGCGCGGTCTTCGCGCAGCACGAGGGCGTAGTAGGCGCCCACGGCGCCCGCCGTCAGCAGCACGGCGATCGCCAAGCGCGCGTCATAGAAGACGTCGGCGGTGAGATCGTTCTCGAAGAGGCGCAGCAGCAGGGTAGAGAGCAAGGCGATGAACGCGCCCATCGCGCTGAGCGCCGACGCGCCGAAAACGGTGAAGATGGTCAAGCGGCGCGGCAGCGAGTGGCGCTCCTCGTCCGTTTCCGCCTCGCGCTGCAAGCGCCTCCACTGGTAGGCCCACAGCGGCGCGCCGACGCTCAACGCGGTGAGCGCCACGGAGAGTTCGGCGGACCACCAGCGGCTCTGGTCAACGAGCACGCGGACCGAGGGAGAGGCCAGCCCAATCAGCACCGCTATCAGAGAGATCGTTCCGACGCTCAGCGTCCCTAGCCCGACGGCGGCCATCAAGTGGCGGTAGGCGCGCATGCCCTGCGTGCCGGGGCCGAGTCCCTCCTCCTTGCGGGCGATCCACGCGTGATAGCCCCACGCGGCCATGCTCGCCGTCAGACCCGCGACGGCCACGGGCGCAACTTCCAATTCCTGCGCGACACCGCGCGATTGCGGCTCCAACGCCCAGTAGAGCGCGCGGCCAAGCAGCATGGCCCCGAAGGCGACCGCCGTCGCCGTGCCTCCGAACACGCCGAGGCCGTACACCAGCCATTGGCGTATCCACGAGCGCTCGTCGCCGCTGGAGGCGCGCAGCCAGTGCCACCACCACGCAGGCGCGCCGACGAGGGCGAGGGACGCGCCGATGCGCAGGCTCTCGGCGTTGAAGGCGCCCGCACTCCCGACGATGGACGTCGTGAAGAGCGCGCCGTACGCCGCGTCGAGGACGGTCGCAAGCAGCACTCCCGCGCCCGCGAGCATCACCGCGAAGCTGAGGGCGGAGGTGGCATAGAAGTAGAGGCGGCGCAGCGCCATCGACCATTCGTCGCGCTCGTCGGGCGCGCCTTGCGCGGCGTGGAGTCGCCAGTGGTAACCCCAGACCGCGCCCCACGCGACTACGCCGCCGATAACCTCGGGGCGAGCGTCGAGGTCGAGCAGCCCCCCCAAGAGTGCGATGGCGAACCCGGCGAAGAGGGCGGCGCTGACGGCCAGGACGCCGTACAGATAGAGGCTGGACGACCACACGTCGCCGGGCTGCTCTCCGGCGCTGCGCGCTCCTAGCCGCAAGAAGAGGAGCCAGACGGGCGCGCCGGTGATGACGGCGGCCAGGGCGAAGGCGGCGGGCGCAGGGTCGTCCACGAGCAGGTCGCTGCCGGGCAAGAGCGCCGCCAGCAAGGCGTGGACGCCGCCGCTTGCGACGAACAGGGCGACGAAGGCGACGACGTAGAGGAAGAATTGGCGCACGGCGGCGGCGCTGAGTCCCTCGCCTCCCTCGCGCCGCCGCACGAGCGCGATCAGCCCGACGACGATGCCCACCAGCACCAGCGTAGGCAGCAGGCTCGCCAGCGCGAAGAAGACTTGCTCCATGATCTCCTATCTCCTACGAGGCAGGCTCTAGGGTGCGCGGGCGCGGCGAGGGGCACGACCATGCGGGATAGCCGAGTTCGGCGAGCCGCCAGCCCGCGTCCGTCCAGTCTAGGCGGTACGGCTCTTCGTAGCCGGAGCGTGGCTCGTAAAGCGGCGCGTAGGCCAGCCCCCGGCGCGGCGCGTACCGCTCCTCGATCCACACCCACACGGTCGCCGAATCGCCGCGCACGCGTACGTCCGTCAACCGCGCGCTGAAGCTCGTCTCGCGGTAGACGTCGCGCCGATCGAGCGCGTCGATGAAGCTATCGAGGGCGCAGTCGGCCTGCGCCTCTTCGCCGAGGAGCGCGTAGGCGGCGTCGTGATCGCTCTCCGTGATGGCTTGGAGGTAGCGCTGCACCACTCCCTCCGGCGTGCCGGGGTCGAGCGCGTCCACGCCCCGGTCGACGGTGAGCGCGACGATGACCGCGGCGAGCGCCAGCGCCACGACGCCGACGCCCGCGCCCCACAACCATCGGTTCGGCGTAACGCGGTCGATGGCGCCCTCCCCTGCTCCGCAGCCTAGACTAGCCGCGCGCGCATTCTACTAGCGCCGCCCTGCCCCGTTTGGGTCACGTCCTCCCTTGTCCTAGGCATAACGTGATCAGGAGGCGCGGAAGAGGGCGACCGGCAGGTCGCCCCTACAAGAAGGGGCGCCGCACCCGCTATGCCGTCGAGGCGGAGGAACTACGCGGGCGAATCGGGCGCCGCCGTCAGCCGCAGCGTGAACTCGGCGGGTTGGCGCGTGGCGGGGGCGAGGCCGGAGACGGCGATGATCGTCCGCCCCTCGATGGGGAAGACGGCGCGCCCATCTGCGTCCACGTCGATCGCGCGCACTTCTAGGTCGGCGCCCTCCCCTGTTACTACGCGGAGCGCGTAGGGCTGCGCCACGCCGCCCCTGGGCAAGCGCACGAACCCCTCCGCCGTCCAACCACCGAGGTCGTCCTCTGCTCCGTCCATGAATCCCGCCTCCGCCAACTCGATGGCGTCGATGCACCAGCCCGCGCCGTGGGTGGCCTCGTCGGTTACGTACTCGAAACGCACGTGCGCCACGCCGCCCGCGTAATCGTCAAGGGACGCCTCGGCGTTCGTCCAGCCGCCCGACGCGCCCGTGTACGCCGGGCCTAAGGCGATGCCGAGCAGGTTCTCGGAGGTCGTCCCCGTTGCGGGGAGCGCCTCCCACCGCTCGCCGTCCCGCGAGGCGGACACGTAGGCGTAGTCCCATCCCTCCTCAATCTTGTGCCAGTGCGAGAAGCGGAGCGTCGCGCTTGCCGCGCCGGTCAGGTCGAATTCGCGCGTGAGGCGCGCGTTCGCGCCGTCGGCGGCGTTGCCCCACCAGCAGGAATCGCCTTCCAGCGGCGGCTCGGGGATGACGGCCGTGCTTGCCCGTCCCTCGAAGACGGCGTGGAGCGGCTGGGGCGCGTCCACGCCCAAGTACCACGCGCCGAACTGCGGCGCGCGCCCCGTCAGTTCGCCCGGGTGTTTGACCCACCGCGCTACGGAGGCTTTGCGCGCGGCGAAGGGGTTGGCGAACCTGCCCTCGGCGGCGTCGGCTACGTTGGACGCGAGCCAGTCGCCGAATACGCCCTCGAAGTCGGCGCCGGGGAGTTCGCGGCGGACGAGCGCGTCGACCGCCTCCACGCCGTCGCGCTGCTCGGCGGAGAGTTCGGCTAGGGGCGCTGCGCCGCCGACGCGCGACGCGAGGTAGGTGAGGAAGAGCGACGCGGCGGCGTAGTTAGGCGCGGCGCCCGACAGCGCCAACGGCCAATCGGTCAGGGAGGCTTCGGGGTAGTTCAGGTAGGGGAAGAAGGGGAAGGCGTGGAGACCCAGCGCGCGCACCGCGTACTCCGACAGCCCCTCGTTCAGCCATCCTTCCTCCGCGTCGTCGGCGAGGCGGTGGACGGCGTGCTGGAGTTCGTGCGCCAGCGTGCCGGTGAAGGCGGGGCTGTCGATGGGCGCGCCGAGGTGCATCATCAGCGCGGCGCGCTCGTTGCTGTGGGGATAGACCGCCTTGGGCAGCGTGTCCAACTCGGTTACGTAGCCGGCCACCCCCCCGCGCAGACGCGCAACCACAATGGTGAGGCGGCCGGGGAACGACTGCCCCGGCGCGGTCAGGCGGAAGACGCCGGGATGAATCGTCTCGTCGTAGCGCTTGGCCGCCTCCGCAAGGGCGTCGTCTTCCACGTCCAACCCATCCTCAACGTACCAAAGCGCGTGCTCGCTCACGCGCTGCAGCGTCGCCGCGACCTGGTAAGGCTCCTGGGCGACCACGTCGAGCAGCGTGAAGGTCTCGCGCTGTCCGGCAGCCTCGTCGCGGTAGAGACGCTCCGGCGGCAGCGGCGTGCTCTCGACGCCCAGGTAGCGCTGGGCGAGGTCGAAGCGGTCGGCGTCCGGGGGCTTGGGGAGCGCGGCGGCGAGCGCCGGATGCGTGGCGCTGGGAGACGGAGCGGGCGCGGTGGTTACGGTTGGCGTTGGCGGCGCGCCGGAATGGCACGCGGAGGCGAGCGCCAGGGCGAGCGCGGCGGCGGACGCCAAGAGCGCGCGGCGGCGGGCGGCCATCAATTGTATTCGTTCATCGCGGCGTCGATGTCGGAGGCGATGATGGCCTTCACCGCCTCCACCGCCCGTGTGAGCGCCGCGTCCGCCGCCTCCTGCTCACCTGAGTTGAAGCCGCCCAGCACGTGGGCTATCGCGCCCGACTCGGGGCGGCCTACGCCGACGCGCAGGCGCGGGTAATCCTGGCTGCCGAGCGATTCGTTGATGGAGTTCAGCCCGTTGTGGCCGCCGGAGCCGCCCGACGGGCGGATGCGGATGCGTCCGAGGGGCAGGTCCATATCGTCCAGCACGACGAGCATGCGCGAGAGCGGCGCGCCGAAGCGCTGACGCAGATAGGCCGCCGCCTCGCCGCTGCGGTTGACGTAGGTGCGCGGCTTGGCGAGCGCCGCCTCGCTGCCCTCGACACGCCCCTGCCCGAGCACCACCAGCCTGCGGCGCTCGTTGAGGGCTACGCCGCACTGCTCGGCCAGCAGGTCTACGCAGCGGAAGCCGACGTTGTGGCGCGAGCCCTCATACTGCGCGCCCGGGTTGCCGAGGCCGATGACCACCCAGCGCTCCGCGCGCTCTGCGCGATGCGCCGCGCGGCGCTGGCGCAAGCGCGCCCACATCAGGCGGGCGCTCCGTAGCGCGACACGAACGCCTCTTCGTCCAGCACCTCCACCTCCAGGCGCTGCGCGTCCGCCAGTTTCGACCCTGCGTCCTCTCCCGCCACTACGAAGTCGGTGCGCTTGGAGACGCTGCCGCTTACCTGCCCGCCAAGCCGCTTGATGTAGTCCTGTATCTCGGAGCGCGTGAAGCGGTCGAGCCGCCCGGTGACCACCAGGCGCATGCCCTCCAACGGACGCGGCCCTTCCGCCCCCGCCGCTTGTTCGCTTTCCAGCACTACGCCCGCCTTGCCGAGCGCCTCGACGATCTCGCGATTGGCCTCCACGTCGAAGTGGCTGCGTATGGCCGCCGCCATAATGGGGCCGACGCCGGAGACGGCCTCCATCTCCTTGGGGGAGGCGTTCATCAGGCGCTCCATACTCCCGAAATGGCGCGCCAATGCCTCCGCCGTCTCCCGCCCCACGTGGGCGACGCCCAGCGCGGCGATGATCTGCGCCAGCGGGCGCGTCTTCGTGGCCTCGATGGCGGCGAGCAGGTTGTCGGCGCTCTTCTCCCCCATCCGCTCAAGCGCCGCCAGCTCGTCGCGCTGCAGCGCATAGAGGTCGGGGTAGTTCTTAACCAGCCCCTTCTCCACGAGGAGGGCGACCAACTTCTCGCCCAGGCCGTCGATGTCCAAGCCGCCTTTGGAGGCGAAGTGTTTGAGGTTTTCGAGGCGCTGGGCGGGGCAAGCGCCGTTGACGCAGCGGTGCATCGCGTCGCCCTCCTCGCGCACCACCGCCGCGCCGCAGGCGGGGCAACGCTCCGGCATTGCGTAGACGCGCTCGCTGCCGTCGCGCTCCTCGACGATGGGGCCGATGACCTGCGGTATCACCTCCCCTGCCCGCTCGACCCACACCTGATCGCCGACGCGGATGTCCTTGGAGGCGATGTTGTCCGCGTTGTGGAGCGTCGCTTGGCGGACGGTGACGCCGCTCACCTGCACCGGCTCCAGCACGGCGTAGGGGTTCAGGCTACCGGTGCGCCCGACGTTCACCTCGATGCTGAGCAGGCGCGTGCGGCTGCGCTCGGCCGGGAACTTGTAGGCGATAGCCCAGCGCGGCTCGCGCCCCACGAATCCTACGTGGCGCTGGTAGTCGAGGCGGTCAACCTTGATGACCAAGCCGTCGGTCTGGTACGCCTTGTCGAACCGCGCGCTTACCCAATCCTCGTAATAGGCCGCCGCCTCGTCGAGATTGGAGACGCGCCGCATCTCCGGATTCACGCGGAAGCCCAACTCGCGCAGCCACTGCATCGTCTCCCAGTGCGTCGCGGGCGGCTCGACGCCCTCTATCCAACCTAGTTGGTAGACCCACAGCGCGAGGGGGCGCGTCGCGGTGATTCTGGGGTCGAGCTGGCGCAGCGCGCCTGCGGCGGCGTTGCGGGGGTTGGCGAAGGTGGGCTCGCCGGCCTCGACGCGCTGCTCGTTCATGCGGCGGAAGGCGTCCACGGGAAAGTAGACCTCGCCGCGCGCCTCCAAGCGGGGCGGCGGGTTCGCCTCCGCCCGCAGTGTCAGGGGCACGGAGCGGATGGTGCGCACGTTGGCGGTGACGTCCTCTCCGCGCACGCCGTCCCCGCGCGTCGCTCCGCGCACCAGGCGCCCGTCTTCGTAGGTGAGGGCGATGGCGAGTCCGTCGATCTTCGGCTCGATCACCATGCCGAATTCGTCCGTCTCCAGCAGAGTGGTCAGCCGCCGCCGCCACCCTTCCAGGTCTTCGCGGTCGAAGGCGTTGGCTAGGCTCAGCATAGGGACGGGGTGTTGCACCTCCGCGAACTCGGGCGAAGGCGCGCCGCCCACCCGCTGCGTCGGCGAATCGGGCGTTACGAGGTCGGGATGCGCCTCCTCGATATCGCGGAGTTCGCGCATCAGCGCGTCGAACTCGGCGTCGCTGATGGTCGGCGCGTCGAGGACGTGGTAGCGGTAGTCGTGCGCCGTAATCTCGGCGCGCAGCGCGTCGAGGTGGTCTCGGAGCGGTCGGTCGGCCATAGCGGAGGCGAGTATAGCAACGGGGTTGCGCCGCTCTACCCCGCTATGTCGCACGGGGCGTGCTGAGAGGCGCGCTACGCGGTAACCTATGCGGCGCACCCCAGCGCTCTTGCGGAGTACGCCTACGCTATGACCGTCCCCGCCTCCGGCTCCCGCCTCGACGACCTCTGCGTCAACGCCATCCGCTTCCTCTCCGTCGACGCCGTCGAGCGCGCCAAGTCGGGCCACCCCGGCGCGCCGATGGGCTGCGCGCCGATGGCCTTCGCGCTGTGGGACCGCCACCTCAAGCACGATCCCGCCGACCCCGCGTGGCCAGACCGCGACCGCTTCGTCCTCTCCAACGGCCACGCCTCTATGCTGCTCTACGCGCTGCTCCATCTGACGGGCTACGACCTGCCGATGGAGGAGATCAAGCGCTTCCGCCAGTGGGGCAGCAAGACGCCAGGCCACCCCGAATACGGCCTCACGCCCGGCGTGGAGGCCACTACCGGGCCGTTGGGGCAAGGCTTCGCCAACGGCGTGGGCATGGCCTACGCCGAGCGTTGGCTAGCCGAGCGCTACAACCGTCCCGGCCACGCAATCGTCGACCACCACGTCTACGCCATCCTGTCCGACGGCGACCTACAGGAGGGAGTAGCGGCGGAGGCGGCGTCGTTCGCGGGCGCGCACGGCTTGGGCAAGATCGTCTACCTCTACGACGACAACGGCATCTCCATCGAGGGCGACGTTTCGCCGACCTTCCGCGAGGACGTGGGGGCGCGCTTCCGCGCCTACGACTGGCACGTCGTCGGCCCTATCGACGGCATGGACGTGGACGCGGTGGACGGCGCGGTCGCGGAGGCGCGGGCGGAGACGGAGCGGCCAAGCCTCATCATCTGCAAGACGACCATCGGCTACGGTGCGCCCACCAAGGCGGGCACGGGAGAGGCTCACGGCACGGCGCTTGGCGCGGAGGAGGCCAAGGGCGCCAAGCAGGCGCTCGGCTGGGAGTACGAGGAGTTCGCCCTGCCGGAGGCGGCGTTGGCGCATATGCGCGGCGCCTTGGAGCGCGGCGGGCAACGCCGTGAAGAGTGGCGCGCGCGGTTGGCGGGCTACGAGGCGGCCTACCCTGTCGAGGCCGCGCAGTTGCGCCGCGACCTCGAGGGCGCGCTGCCGGAGGGCTGGGACGCCGGGTTCGACGGCCTGTTCGACGCCGAGGCCGCCGAGGGCAAGGCGATGGCGACGCGGGTGGCGTCCAACCGCGTGCTGAACGCAGCCGCGCAGACCGTCCACGGCCTGGTTGGCGGTTCGGGCGACCTCGCGCCATCCACGAGCACGCGCATCGCGACGCGGGGCGACTTCGGCTTCGCCGAGGCGAACGCCAACGTGCAGTTCGGCGTGCGCGAGCACGCTATGGGCGCCATCGCCAACGGCATGGCGCTTCACGGCGGCCTCATCCCCTACACGGCCACCTTCCTCGCCTTCTACGACTACATGCGCCCGCCCGTCCGCCTCGCTGCGCTGATGGAGCAGCGCGTCGTGTTCGTCTACACCCACGACTCCGTCGCGCTGGGCGAGGACGGCCCGACGCACCAGCCTATCGAGCACCTGATGGGCATGCGCCTCGTGCCCGGGCTGACGATGATCCGTCCGGCGGACGCGACGGAGACCGTCGCCGCGTGGCGCGCCGCCCTAGAGCGGCGGGGCGGCCCGACGGCGCTGGTGTTCACGCGCCAGAACGTCCCGGTGCTCGGCAGGCGCGCCTACCCCTCCGCCGGGGACGCGGGCAAGGGCGCCTACGTGCTGTGGGAGCCGCCGCCGCCGCTCGACGCGCTGCTCATCGCCACAGGCTCCGAGGTGCATCTCGCCTTGGAGGCGGCGCAGTTGGCCGCCGCCAAGGGAATCGCCGCGCGCGTCGTCTCGATGCCGTCGTGGGAACTGTTCGCGGAACAGCCGCGCGCCTACCGCGAGAGCGTGCTGCCGCCAGGCGTCGCCGCGCGCGTCTCCGTTGAGGCGGGCGCTACGCTAGGCTGGGAGCGATGGATCGGCGAGCGCGGCGTGGCCGTCGGCCTCGACCGCTTCGGCGCATCGGCGCCGGGAGCGATAGCTATGCGAGAGTTAGGCTTTACGCCGGAGCGCGTGTTCGACGCGCTGCGGGAGGCGATAGCCAAGGCCGGAGCGTAACGCTCCCGGCCTTGGCTATCTCGCCTGGAAGGAGAAACGAATGCCCCTCCTCGAACGCCTCAGCGAAGTCGAACGAACCACGCTACTGAACTTTCCGGCGTTGGAGCACGACGACGCGCCCTCCGCGCCGCTGCGCAAGCCGCTTGCCGAATCCACGCTCGTCGTCGTAACCACGGCGGGGCTGCACCTGCGGGACGACGCGCCCTTCCGCCACACCACGCCGCCCGACCACACCTACCGCGTCTTCCCCGCCGACGCGAATCCCGCCGACGTGTTGCAGAGCCACACCAGCATCGGGTTCGACCGCACCGCCATCTACACCGACCTGAACGTAACGCTGCCCCTCGACCGCGTCCGCGAGTTGGTTGCCGTCGGCGAGGTTGGGGCGCTCGCGCCCCGCGTCTACTCCTTCCTCGGCGCGCAGCGCGACCCGCGCCGCACGGCGGAGGAATCCGCGCCGGAGGTAGCGCGCCGCCTCATCGACGACGGTGCCGACGCGGTGCTGCTGACCCCCACTTGACCGCTTTGCACGCACACGTTGTGTGTGATTGCGCGCGTGTTCGAGGAGGCGGGCCTGCCGACGGTCGGCGTGGCGCTGGTGAGGGAGCACGCGGAACGCGTCAAGCCTCCGCGCGTTTTGGCCGTCCCTTTTCCGTTCGGCATGGCGTTCGGGTGGCCTAAGGACGCCGACTTGCAGCTCCGCGTGCTGCGCTCCGCCCTTGCGTTGCTTCCGATGGATGAGACGCCGGTCTTGGCTGTGTGGCCGGAGGAGGAGACGGGCTCCGTCGAATTGCTCCAAGCCTCGCGGGCCACGCCGGAGGCGCCGCCGGACGAAAACGCGACGGACGAAGTTGCGCGCCTCCGCCCCTACCACGAGCGGTGGGTGGCGGACAACGGCGGACGCACCGCCGTAGGCCTGAGCCGCGTGTCCGCGCGCCGCTTCCGCGCCCTCGTGCGCTTCCTCTACGACTACGAGCGTATGGAAGGGGAGGCCGACACTGACGAGCGGCCGTCCGACCTGCGTCTGGCTCAGTTCGTCCGCTACGCCGTTGACGACCTCAAGGCGTTCTACTACGAGGCGCGGATGGCCCAGCGCCCGGGCGTAGACCGCGCCGACTTGCATCGCTGGTTCTGGGAGCAGACGGAGGGAGGCCGCCTAGTCGCCGCCGTCGCCGCCCGCATGAACGCGTCGGAAGACCCGGGCGAGCGGGCGATAGCGTTCGGCGTCGCGCGATAGGCTATGATGCGCGCAGCCCGGCGCTAGGAGGCACGATGCGCGAGTTCGCCGCCGTTACGCTGATCGTCCTTGCGGGCGCGGCGCTCACCGCCGCCCTCGTCTACGAGATGCCGTGGGCGTCGGGACTAGTGATGGCGCTCATAGGCGTGGCCGTCGCGCTGATGTTCTGGGGCAGGCCGCAGCCGGACGCCTCGCAGCCTCTCTACGGTTCGCCCGAGGCGCTGGCCGAAGAAGCGCGCCGCCGCGCCGAGTTTCGTGCGCGCTACGTCCCCAAGGCGCCGACGGAAGGTCTGGGCGTGGTGCTCGTGCTGATCTTGGGCGCGGCGGTTGCGATGGCCGCGATGGTGTACGAATTCCATTGGCTAACCGGCCTGGCGATGCTCGCGGTCGGCCTCATCGTCGCCGTGATGTTCTGGCTGCGGCCCAAGGCGAAGGCGTAGGCCCGCATGGCGGCTTGTGCCTCGCGCCGCGCTAGCCGGGTGGGCGCGCTGCTCAGGAGGTAGAGATGAAGGCAGCGGTTCTGCGCGAGGTCAACAAGCCCCTCTCGATCGAGGAGGTGGAGCTCGACCCGCCCAAGGAGCACGAGGTGCGTGTGCGAATCGCCGCAGCCGGAGTGTGCCGCAGCGACCTGCACTTCATGCACGGCGCCGCCGCCATCCGCACGCCCGCCGTCCTGGGGCACGAGGGCTCCGCCGTGGTCGAGGAGGTCGGCGGCCACGTCAGCCGCGTCAAGCCCGGCGACCACGTCATCCTCTCCTTCGCGCCTCACTGCGGCCAATGCCTCTCCTGCCTGAGCGGACACGCCAACCTGTGCGACCTGCATATGGCCACGGCGGGCACGCTGTTCGACCGCACCGTCCGCCTCCACGCAGGCGGCGAAGACCTCGCCCATATGGGCAAGGTCGCCTGCTTCGCCGAGCAAGCCGTCGTCCCCGAGACTGGCTGCATTCCCATCGCCGACGACTTCCCGCTGGAGCAGGCGGCGCTCATCGGATGCAGCGTAACCACCGGCGTGGGCGCGGCGCTCTTCTGCGGCGAGGTGCGCCCCGGCACGTCCGTCGCCGTCTTCGGCGTCGGCGGCGTGGGGCTGAACATCGTCCAGGGCGCGCGGCTGTCGGGCGCGGGCAAGATCATCGCCGTGGACGTGAACGACGCGGCGCTGGAGTTCGCGGGCCGCTTCGGCGCGACCGACGTAGTCAACCCGCGCGACGTGGACCCGGTGAAGCGCGTCCGCGAGTTGACGGACGGCGGCGCGGATTTCACCTTCGAGGCGTTCGGCTCGACGGAGACGTCGACGGCGGCGTTCGACGCCGCCCGCAAGCGCGGCACGGTCGTCATCGCCGGCCTCGCCCCGGTGGGAGAGCAGTTCGGCGTCGACGCCGTCCAGTTGGTGCGGCAGGAGAAGGTGATCAAAGGCAGCTACTACGGCTCCGCTATCCCCGCCAACGACATGCATCGGATGGTCGAGTTGACCAACGCGGGCAAGATCGACGTGGGCGGCCTCATCACCCGCCGCTACCGCCTCGACGAGATCAACGAGGCCTACGACGAGCTCGAGCGTGGCGCGGTCGGGCGCGGCGTCATCACGCCCAGCTAGGGGCGCGCCCCGTAGTAGAATACGAGCGCCCGCCACTACGGAGACGCTTATGACCTGGACGAACGTCGCCCCCACCACCGACGAACTGCACAAGGAGTTGGAGAGCCAGATCCGCAAGGGTCTGGATGACGCCATCGACACGCTCAAGTGGTGCCGGAAGCACCGCGGCGAGCGCAAGGCCATCGACACGCTCCGCCTCGTCCAATCCAACCTCGGCTACCTCGCTATGGCGCTCGACTGGGAGATGGAGAGCGACACGGCCAAGGCGCACATGGCGCTGAACCGCGTCTGGCAGCGCCCCGCCGAAGAGGTGGTTACCGAGGACTGGTCAACGCAGGGGTGTTAGGGGCAAGGGACGCTCCTTGTCCCGCCCGAATCGAGGCGAGATTCCCGTTTTCGCGTGAATGACGCAGGGGGGAATCGAGGTTCCGTAACAGTCTCCTCCTTGCGGGACGGCAGGCTATGGCGAGCATCAGGTTGAAGGTGGCGGAGGCGGAGGCGCGCGACGTGGGGCGCGGCGTCGTCCGTGTCGACCGCGCCGATATGCCCCGCCTCGGCCTCCAGTCGGGCGACGTGGTGCGCGTCAGCGGCAAGCGCGGGACGGTCGCCAAGGCGCTGCCCGCCTACGCCGAACAGCGCGGCAAGGCGCTCGTGCGTATGGACGGCATCGTGCGCGAGAACGCCGACGCGACCATCGACGAATGGGTGGAGGTCGAGCGGCTGACGGCGCCCGACGCGCGCGCCGTCGTGCTCGCGCCTATGGGGGCGCCGCAGCGCGAGCACGGCGAATCGGAGCGCCGCCACGTCGCCAACGTGCTGCTGGGGATGGCCGTGCAGCCCGACGACAAGGTGCGCGCCACCTTCTTGGGCGGCGTCTACCGCGAGTTCACCGTGGTCGAGACGCGCCCCAAAGGCGCGGTGGTGGTTACCGCCGCCACCGACCTGAAGGTGCGCGGCGAGAGCGTCGAGCGCGCCGAGCAGCGCGAAGGCGCAGGCGTGACCTACGAGGACATCGGCGGCCTGCGCAGGGAGATACAGCGCATCCGCGAGATGATCGAGTTGCCGCTGCGCTACCCCGAACTCTTCCTGCGCTTGGGCATCGAGCCGCCGCGCGGCGTGCTGCTCTACGGGCCGCCGGGGACGGGCAAGACGCTCATCGCCAAGGCGGTCGCCAACGAGACCTCGGCGCACTTCGTCAGCATCGGCGGGCCGGAAATCATCGGCAAGTTCTACGGCGAATCGGAGGAGCGCCTGCGCGCGGTGTTCGAGGAGGCCGCCGCCCGCGCGCCTGCCATCATCTTCATCGACGAGATCGACGCCATCGCCCCCAAGCGCGAGGAGGTGGGCGCGTTCCAGCAGGTGGAGCGCCGCGTCGTCGCGCAACTCCTCTCGCTGATGGACGGCCTCCAGGCGCGCGGCCAGGTGGTCGTCATCGGCGCGACGAACGTGCCCAACACGCTCGACCCCGCCCTGCGGCGCCCCGGCCGCCTCGACCGCGAACTCACCATCGGCGTGCCCGACCGCAACGGACGCCTCGAGGTGCTGCAAGTGCACACGCGCGGGATGCCGCTGGCAGACGACGTCGACCTGGAGCGGCTGGCCGAGTTGACGCACGGATTCGTGGGCGCCGACCTGGCCGCCCTCTGCCGCGAGGCGGCGATGGTTACGCTCCGCGAGTTGATGCCCCGCATCCGCGGCGAGGCGGAGTTCCTGCCCGACGACCTGCTCGCGGGCATCGAGGTGCGCGAGGAGCACTTCCTCGACGCGCTCAAGGAGGTGGAGCCGTCCGCCATCCGCGAGGTATTCACCGAGATTCCCGACGTGCGCTGGGACGACGTGGGCGGGCTGGGCGACGCCAAGCGCGCGCTGCGCGAGGCGATCGAATGGCCGTTGCGCCATCGCGGCCTGTTCGAGGCCGCCCGCGCCGCGCCGCCCAAGGGCGTACTGCTCTCCGGCCCGCCGGGCTCCGGCAAGACGCTGCTCGCCAAAGCCGTCGCCAGCCAATCGAATGCCAACTTCATCGCGGTCAAAGGGCCGGAGTTGCTCTCTCCGTGGGTGGGCGAATCGGCGCGCAAGGTGCGCGAGGTGTTCCGCAAGGCGAAGCAGGCCAGCCCGTGCATCGTCTTCATCGACGAGCTGGACTCGCTCGCCTCCCGGCGCGACGCGGGCGCGTCGGCGGGGGGCGACGCCGCCCTCAGCCAACTCCTCGCCGAACTGGACGGCATCGAGGCGGCGCCCGGCGTTGTCGTGCTCGCCGCCACCAACCGCCCCGCCGCGCTCGACCCCGCCCTGCTGCGCGCCGGACGCCTCGAACAGCGCGTTGACCTCGCCCTACCCGATCGCGCCTCGCGCCGCGAGATTCTTGCCGTCCACACGCGCGGCATGCCTCTCGCCCCCGACGTAGACCTGGACGCCGTCGCCGACGCTTCAGAGGAAATGCCCGGCTCCGCCCTAGCCGCTCTCTGCCGCCGCGCCGCCTTCTTGGCCATCCGCGAGCGCGTAGACGCCGCCCCCGCCACTGACGGCGCTCCTCTCACCGTCCGAGCCGTCCACTTCCGTCAAGCGCTGGCCGAGGCGGGGGGATGAGGGGCGGCAGAACGATGGTGTTGTTACACACTCGTAACAACCCGGTGCCCGTTGGTGGAGCGCTTGCGTCTATACTTGCGGCGAAGCATAGGGGCGGACTCCGCCCTCCGACGCGACGTAGAGGGAGAGAAGACGGATGGACCACTACAAGGCCGAGTACATCTGGGTTGACGGCACGCAGCCGACGGCGAAGTTGCGCTCCAAGACGAAGATCGTGCCCGTCGGCGAAGAGCCCCCCATCTGGGGCTTCGACGGCTCCAGCACCAACCAGGCCGCGGGCGACTCCTCCGACTGCGTGCTGCAGCCCGTTCACTCCATCGACGACCCGCTGCGCGACGAGGGCGACAAACTGGTGATGTGCGAGGTGCTGCTGTCGGACATGTCGCCGCACCCGACGAACACGCGCCGCGCTTGCGCCGAGGTCGGCGAGCGCTTCGCCGGGCTGGAGATGATCTTCGGCATCGAGCAGGAGTACACCTTCTTCAAGGGCGCCCGGCCGCTCGGCTTTCCCGCTCAGGGCGGCTACCCGGCGCCCCAGGGCGGCTACTACTGCGGCGTGGGCGACGACGAGGTGTTCGGCCGCGAGGTGGTCGAGGAGCACCTGAGCGTCTGCCTCGAGGCGGGGCTGCTCATCTCCGGCATCAACGCCGAGGTGATGCCGGGCCAATGGGAATTCCAGGTCGGCCCGCTCGCCGCGCCGCGCATCGGGGACGAGTTGTGGCTCGCACGCTGGCTGCTCTACCGCGTCGGCGAAGACTTCGAAATCAGCGCGACGCTCGACCCCAAGCCTGCGCGCGGCGACTGGAACGGCGCGGGGGCGCACACCAACTTCTCGACCAAGGCGATGCGCGAGTCCTACCCGCCCATCTTGGCCGCTATCGAGGCGCTGAAGGGCAAGCACGACCTCCACATCGCCAACTACGGCGCGGGCATCGAGGAGCGCCTGACCGGCCTCCACGAGACGGCTTCCTACAAGACCTTCAAGTACGGCGTCTCCGACCGGGGCGCGTCCATCCGCATCCCCTGGCAGGTGGAGCGCGAGCAGAAGGGCTACCTCGAGGACAGGCGCCCCAACGCCAATATGGACCCGTACGTGGTGACGCGCCTCATCCTCGACACCGTCGGCAGCGCCGCTTCCTAGCCGCTAGTCCGGCAGGGCAAGCCGAGCGCGCTATCGCCGTGTTCAGGCGGCGGTTACCTCTACGGCGAGGTTGCGCCCTACGGCCTTGAGTGCTCGTTGCACCTGGCTGATGTGCGAGCGGTGGTCGGGGTTGGTCAGCTTGCGGACGGCGGACTCGCTGACGCCGAGCCGTTCGGCGAGCTCTACCTTGGTTACGCCCTGCGCCTTCATCGCCGTGTAGAGAGCGAGCTTCGCGGCTACGACGGGCGGCGGCGCCACTAGCGCCTGACCGTCGACTGCCTCGCTGGGGACGGGGATGTCCCACTTGGCGTGGGCGTACCCGGCCAGCGCAGCGGCTAGGGCGTCCTCCGCCAGCGCCAGCGCCTCGGCGCGGTCGCTCCCGCCGGTGATGGCCTCCGGCACGTCGGGAAACGTGGCGACGAATCCGCCATCTTCGTCGACAGCCAGTTCGCACGGGTAGGCGTAGAGCATCGGTCAGAACTCCCTTGGGTCGATGTTCAACTGCCGCAGCATCGCGGCCAGCAGGCCTTTGGTCAGTTCGCCGCGTTTCATCGTAGTGAACCGCGCGCCGACGTAGAGCCTGCCGTCGCTGCCTTTGCCGTGGGCAGGGTCGAAGCGGAAGGCTTGTCCTGTCTAACGGGCATACTCCCTCGCTCGCGTGAAGAACTCGCGGCTAGTCACGAACCCATTATCGCACCTAAAGGTGCGAATCGGCAAGGCGTTGCGCGGCACGGCGGCGCCCTCCCGGTGGCGGCGCTGCCGCGCTTGTGCTACAACCCCGCCTATGGACGGCGCGGCGGACAAGGGCAACGAAGCGGCAGAGACGCAGGAGCGCGCCTCTACTCCCTACGACCGCGCCGTAACCGGGTTCAAGGACTACTGGTACCCCGCGCTCGGCGAACGCGAGATTCGACGCCATCCCAAGCGCATGATCCTGCTGGGCGAGCCAATCGCGTTCGTGCGGCGCGGCGGCAAGGTCTATGCCGTCCAGGACGAATGCCCGCATCGCGGCGCGCGGATGTCGCTCGGCAAGGACGAGTTCCCGGGCACGGATACGCTGGCTTGCCGCTTCCACGGCTGGACGTTCGACCTGCGCAACGGCGCGTGCGTGGCGGCGCTGACGGACGGGCCGGATAGCCCGGTCGTGGGCAAGGTGCGCATCCGCACGTTCCCGACGGAGCAGCGCAAGGGGATTGTGTGGGTGTGGATGGGGCGCGGCGCGCCCGTCCCGTTGGAGGAGGACGCGCCTAAGCTGATGCTGCGCGAGGACACGTTGGTCAAGCACCGCCGGCGCGTGGTGTACGGCAACTGGCGCTATCACGCGGAGAGCGGCGACGGCGGCCACTTCCAGATGCTCCACCGCGATTCGTTCGTCCAGCTCACCAACCGCTTCTTCGCGCACCTGAAGGACTACGCGCCGGTGCTGACGGACGAAGAAGGCGACGACGGCCCGCCCTACCTAGTGGAACGCACGGGCGGCCTCGCGCGCCAGGCCGCCTACCCCGGCTTGGGCGAGTGGCCGCCCAAGCGCCCGTGGCGCTTCGCCAGCCAGCCCTACGGACGCTCCGTCCACGGCGTGAGCACCATCGCCGCCGTGCGCTTGCCCGGTCTGCTGCGCATCAACCACTTCCCGGTAGTCGGCGCGCTCTACTACGAGTGGTACGTGCCCATCCGCCACGACGCCTACGTCTACTTCCAGGTCTCCTGCCACTGGCCGCGCAACCCGCTCTCGCGCCTCATCACCCACCTGAAGTGGCATGCCTATTGGGGGCCGATGAAGATGGGGCGCTTCAACGATCAGGACAAGGCGATGGTGCGCGATTCGACCGACCGGGCCAAGCGCAGCGGCCACCACTCCCCCACGCCCCTCTACCGCCCCGACCGCTACCCCCTCGACTGGATCGCCTACGCCAACGAGCGCGCCAGAGGCGCCACGCGGGAGGGTTGATGATCGCCGACGCTCCCCTGCCCTACGACCGCGCCGTAACCGGGTTCAAGAACTACTGGCACCCGGCGCTCGGCGAGCGCGAGGTTGGCCGCCATCCCAAGCGCATGATCCTGCTGGGCGAGCCGATCGCGTTCGTCAAGCGCAGCGGCAAGGTCTACGCGGTGCAGGACGAATGCCCGCACCGGGGCGCGCGGATGTCCCTGGGTAAGGACGAATTCCCGGGCACAGACACGCTCGCTTGCCGCTTCCACGGCTGGACGTTCGACCTGCGCAGCGGCGCGTGCGTGGCGGCGCTGACGGATGGGCCGGATAGCCCGGTGGTGGGCAAGGTGCGTATCCGCACGTTTCCGACGGAGCAGCGCAAGGGCATCGTGTGGGTGTGGATGGGGCGCGGCGTGCCCGCCCCGCTGGAGGAGGACGTTCCCTACCTGCTGCTGCGCGACGATGCGATGGTGAAACACCGCCGGCGGACGGTGTACGGCAACTGGCGCTTCCACGCCGAGGGCAGCGGCGGCGGCCACTTTCAGATGCTGCACAAGGATTCGCTCGCGCTGCTGATGGTGGAGTTGTTCGCCGCCAACCAGGGCGCCGACCCCTACTGGGGGCAGGAGGGACCGGACGGCGAGTACCTTATCGAGCGCGTCGGCCCGCCCGTTCTACGCGGCGAATTCCCCGGTCTGGGCGCGTGGCCGCCGAAGCGCCCCTGGCGCCTCTTCCGTCCGAATATGGAGCAGGCGCTGCCCGACCCCAAGCGCTTCCAGCACGGCGTGGAGACCATCACCGCTATGCGGCTGCCCGGCTACCTGCGCGTGCGCAACTTCCCGCTGCCCGACGCGATCTACTTCGAGTGGTATACCGCCATCGACGCCGACCATTACCAATACTTCCAGGTCTCGTGCCATTGGCCGCGCAACCCTATCGAGCGGGCGTGGGTCAACGCGCTCTACCACCTGTGGGCGCGCCCGGTGCGCAAGGGGAGATTCAACGATCAGGACAAGGCGATGGTGCGCGACGGCACCGACCGCGCAAAGCGCAGCGGCCCTCACGCGCCGACGCCCCTGTACCGCCCCGACGCCTTCCCGCTCGCCTTCCGCGAGATGTGCAACCGCTACGCCCGGGGCGAAGGACTGGAAGACGCAGCGCAGCAGGGCCGCGGCGGCCCGGTGGAGTTGCGCCTAGTGGAGGCGGGCGAGCGTTAGCCCGCTTTGCGCGCTACTACGATCATCCGGCGGCTCGCCGATGTGTAGGGCGCCGCGTCGTAGCCGCCGTAGGCGCGCTCGTAGGCCAAGCCCGCCTCCTCCAGCAGCGCTCGCATCTCGCTTAGCGAGTAGAGGCGGATGTGGTGGCCGCCCGCCTGCCGCCGCGTTCCGTCCGCCTCCACGACCTCGAACGTTACGTGGTTGCGCCCTTCCGCCGCGTCGAACGCGCGGCGCTCGACGATGGCCGCGCCGTCCGCTCGGTCGTGGCGCTCTTCGGGCGTTTGGTTTGCCAGCACCCACTCGCGGTTGAGCGCGTCGATCAGGATGCGACCGCCGGGTTTCAGGGCGCGGCGCACTCCTCGGAGCACCTGCGCGTTGTCCGCGTCCGCCTCCAAGTAGCCGAATGCGGTGAACATATTGATGACGGCATCGTATCGCTCCACGCCGCCGATGCGGCGCATATCGCCCGCTACGAACGCCGCGTCGACGCGCTGCTCGGCGGCTTGGCGGCGCGCGTCGGCTATGTAGCGCTCGCTCAAGTCTTGGCCGGTCGCGCGGATGCCGTGTTTAGCCAAAAGAATGGCGTGGCGCCCCTGACCGCAGCACAGGTCGAGCACCGCGTCGCCCCGCTTCAGGCCGAGGGCGCGCTCGACGAACGCGACTTCCGCCTCCGTGTGCTCGTCAGTGAGGCGGTCGGCGTAAACGTGAAGGTAGTCATCGCCAAAGAACTCCACGTACCAGGGCGCGGACGAGCCAATCATAGGGCGGATGGTAGCAAACGGGATAGAATCGAGGCGCCGCGCGCGGTAAGCGGGCGGCGAGGAGCGAGAAGAGTGCGGACACTCCGAGGCACAGGGGCGATCATCGTGGGCGCGAGGCGAATCGGCGCGGTCGTCGCCCACAGGCTTGCCGACGAGGGCGTGGACCAGGCCATCGTCTATCGCGCCTCTCGCATGGAGGCGGACGCTCTGGCGGCGGAGATCGCGCCCAAAACGGAGCGCGTCGCCGTAGTGCAATCCGACGCCGTATCGGAGGCGGACGTGCAGCGCGCGGTGGAAGAGGCGTCCGCCGCCCTAGGCCGCGTGGATTTCCTCGTGAATCTGGCGTCCGGCTACCCGCGCGATCCGCTCGACGCGCTGGACGCGGGCGCATGGGAGCGGGCGATGGAGGCCGCCCGCGCCGCGTTTCTGCTCAGCGTCCATGCCTCGCGCGCGATGGCGCGCAATCCGGGGCCGACGCGCGGGCACATCGTCCAGTTCGGCGACTGGGCTGCCGCGCAGACGCCTTACCGCGACTACTTGCCCTACCTGACGGCCAAGGCGGCCATCCACTTTATGACGCGCGCCTTCGCCGTCGAGCTGGCCCCCTCGGGCATCCTGGTTAACGCCGTACTGCCCGGGCCGACGATGCGCCCGCCCGACATCACGCCCGAGGAGTGGGACGCGCGGCTGTCGCGGGACGTGCCCCTAGGCCGCGAATCGTCCGCCGACGAGATCGCGGAGGTAGTCGCAACGCTGCTGAGAAGCGAAACTATCACCGGCGAACTCATCCACGTCGACTCCGGCCTGCACGTCGCGGGCAACGGCGCGGCGCGCTAGCCCAAACGCCCCCTATGCCGACCCACGCAGTCCCTATCCCGCCCGGCTCGCGGGGCGTCGCGCCGCTATGACGCGCGAGAACGCCATCGCCGTGCTCGCTAGCGGCGGCCTCGACAGCTGCGCGCTCCTCGCCGACCTCACGCGGACGCACGAGGTGCTCCCCCTCTACGTGCGGCAAGGGCTGGCGTGGGAAGAGGCGGAGCGGGCGGCGTTGGAGCGGTTCATCGGCGCGCTCGACTCGCCTAACCTGCGTCCCCTCGTTACGCTGCCTATGCCCGTCGAGGCGATGTACGGCCAACATTGGAGCGTTACCGGCGAGGGCGTGCCGGACGCCGCCGCCCCGGACGAAAAGGTGTATCTGCCCGGGCGCAACGTGCTGCTGCTGGCGGCGGCGGGCGTGTGGTGCGCTGTCAACGGCGTGCACCGCGTCGCTATGGGCACGCTCGGCGGCAACCCGTTCCCCGACGCGACGCGGGAATTCTTCGACGACTACGCTCGTCTGCTCACGACGGCGATGAGCCACCCAATCGCGGTGGTAACGCCCTACCGCGAGATGCGCAAGCATGAACTCATCGCCCGCTCGGCGGATTTTCCGCTGCACCTCACCCTCACGTGCAACGCGCCCCGAGACGGCCAACACTGCGGCGTCTGCAACAAGTGCCACGAACGCCGCGCCGCCTTCGCCCAAGCGGGCGTGGAGGACAAGACGGACTACGCGGCGTAGCGGGCGCACTTGACACGGCGCGACGCTGCCCTACCCTACCCGTCAACAATTGCGGCCAACGGAGGCGGCATGCAGAGCAGAGCGCAGACGGCGTGGGACGTCATCGCGTGGGACGTTATCGGGACGGTGCTGTTCCGCGTGCTGTTGTTCGTCGGCTTCTACGCGTTCGCGTCGTGGTGCTGCATGGTGTTCTGGGGCATCGTGGCAAGCCGCGCGGGAGTGGGCACGATAGGCTACGAGACGGCGCTGATAGCGACGCTCGGCCTGTGGCTGACCGTCGGCCCGGCGGTATGGCTGGTGGCCTACCGCGTCAAGCGCGGCAGCGTCATCGACTTCTAGGAAGGCGCGTATGGCGAACGAACGAGAAGACCTCGACCTGCTGGAGCAGCCGGGCGCGGACGTGTGGGAGCGCGCCGCGACCGGGCTGCGCAACTACTGGTACCCGGTCTGCGGCTCGCGCGACGTGAAGACGCGATGGCCGTCGCGCTTCACGCGCCTGGGCTACGAGATCGCTATCGTGCGGCGCAACGGCAAGCCCTACGCCTTCCTCGACGAGTGCCCCCATCGAGGCTACACGCTCAGCGACGGCAAGTACGAATTCCCCGGCTCCGACACCATCACCTGCCGCCTTCACGGGATGACCTTCGACCTTGCCGACCGCGGCAACTGCGTCGCCGTCCTCACCGACGGCCCCGACAGCCCGGCGGTCGGCAAGTTCCGCCTCCGCACCTTCCCGACCGAGGAGCGCAAGGGTGTCGTGTGGGTCTGGTTCGGGCGCGGCGCGCCCGCGCCGTTGGAGGAGGACGTGCCCGGCCTGGTGCTCCAGGACGACACGTTGGTGAAGTTCCGCTTCCGCACCGTCGAGGGCAACTGGCGTAACCACGCGACGCAGGACGCGGGACACTTCCCGACCCTCCACCGCGACGCCATCGGCCTGCTCTTCTCGCAGATACAGGGCTACGCCGTCGCCCGCGAGCCGGACTACGTGCGCGACCCCTACGACGGCGCGGTGTGGCTCGTCCAGCGCAACTCGAGCCACCAGCCCATCATGCAGGCGGAGTACCCCGGTCTGGGCGTGTGGCCGCCCAAGCGCCTGTGGCGCAAGATGCCGCGCGGCGGCGGGACGGTGCCACTGAAGGGCGTTGACGCGCGCGGCGGCGCGTTCCGCCTGCCCGGCATCCTCCGCGTCATCAACTTCCCCTTCAAGGCGGGGATGCTGTATGAGTGGTACGTAGCGGAGGATGCCGACCACTACACCTACTTCCAGCTCACCTGCCACTTCCCCCGCAACCCGCTCTCGTGGCTCTACACGCAGGTTTGGTACTACCTGTGGGGGCGGCCTATGCGCAAGATTCGCTTCAACAACCAAGACCGCAAGCCCGTCGCCGCGCAGTGGCGCTACTGGAAACGCCACGGCGCGAATCCGCCCACCCGTCTCTACCGCCCCGACGAGTTCAACCTCGCCATCATCGAGCACGTGAATAGCAACGCGCGCGGCGAAGGCTCCGCGTGGCAGGAGGCGGAGGCCGAGCGCCGCGCCGCCCGCGCCCTCGAGGAGCTGCCCTCCGTCGCGGGCGGCTCCGACGACGAGCCGCAGACGTAGCCCGGGCGTAGACCAGGAGGAATGACATGGCGACCGTGAGCGTAGACGCGCCTTTGGACGTTGCGGTGAAGACCGCGCCCTTGTCGGCGGAGCAACGCCAGTGGGTCGAGCGCGCGTGGGCGCTGATCGACGAGGAGCGCATCCGCCGGATCGACCTCGAGTTGACGCGCATCCCCAGCCCGACGGGCTACGAACGCGCCGTCAGCGAGCGCCTTGCGCAGATCATGGCCGACGCGGGCCTCGAGGCGGCCTACCAGCCGATGGACGAGAACTCCGGCAACGCCTACGGCTACGTGCGCGGCTCCGGCGAAGGACCTTCGCTGATGGTGTACGCGCCCATCGACGCGCACCTCGACGGCGACCCCGCCCTCGACGCGCCCTGGGCAGCGCCCGAGCTCACCGCCGAGATGAAGACGGACGCCTACGTTGCGGAGAATGGCGACGTCATCGGCCTGTGCGCCTTTAACCCCAAGGGATTCGCGACCGTCGCGCTCACCGCCGCGCAAGCGGTCAAGGAAGCGGGCGTGCCGCTGAAGGGCGACCTGATCGCGGCGTTCGCGGGCGGCGGGATGCCCGCGCGCATGCCGGCGGACGACGCACGGCAGGGACACGGCCTCGGCTCCGGCGTAACCTATATGCTCAATCACGGTGTCTCGCCCGGCTACGCCATCATCATCAAGCCGGGCGGCTCGGTGGCGTGGGAGGAGGCGGGACTGTGCTGGTTCAAGGTAACCGTGCGCGGCCAGATGGGCTACGCGGGGCTGACGCGCACCATCCCCGGCTTCCGCAACTCCGTCCTGCACGCGGCGACCTTCATCCACGCCATCGACGAATGGCTCATCGACTACCAGGCGCGCAACGCCTCCGGAACGGTCGCGCCCCAGGGCTGCGTCGCCGCCGTGCGCGGGGGCTGGCCGCACAAGCCCGCCTTCCCCAGCGCGGCCACCGAGGTCTACATAGACGTTCGCCTCACTCCGCGCCAGACCACCGCCAAGGTGAAGGCGGAGTTCGCCGCCGCCGTCGCCTCCATCACGGCGCAGCATCCGGAGTTGCGCGTCGAATGGGAGATGACTGCCTCCTACCCCGCCGTCGCCACCGACCCGGACAACTGGATCGTCCAGTCCGCTATGCGCGGGTGGGAGGAGGTGGAGGGGAAGGAGCACCACGCGGGCGTCAACCCCGTATCAGGGCAGCACGACGGCTCCGCCATCCGGCGCATGGGCATCCCCACCGCCAAGATGGGGCCCGGCCCTGTGCCGACTATTCCGGAGGAATGGCGCGGATTCGGCGGCATGGGCGTGGCGCATATCCCCGACCTGGCGCTCGCGGCCAAGAAGATCGTTTACGCCGCCATCGACACCTGCACGCGCACGCGCGCCGAGACCCTCTAGGAGCAATACCCGACCATGAGCATCCAACGCACCGACGCTGAGCGCGACCTCCTCAGGCGCGCCGACCGCGCGCTGCCCCAGGGCAGCCTGGGCAACATGCGCCTCGACGAGGAGTACGCCTTCATCGTGCGCGAGGGGCGCGGCTCCCGCGTCTGGGACATGAGCGGCAACGAGTACGTCGACTACCTGCTCGGCTCCGGCCCGATGATTCTCGGCCACGCGCACCCGGCGGTCATCGCCGCCGTCGAAGAGGCCGCCCGCAAGGGAACCACCTTCTTCACGCAGAACGCCTATGCCATTGAGTTGGCGGAGGCGATTATCGACGCCGTGCCGTGCGCCGAGATGGTGCGCTTCACCACCAGCGGCACTGACGCGACGTTCCAGTGCCTGCGCCTCGCCCGCGCCCGCACCGGCCGCGACAAGGTGCTGAAGTTCGAGGGCGGCTTCCACGGGACGCACGACTACGCGCAGATGAGCGTAACGCCCGACCAGCCGCCCCCCTATCCTGCCCCCGTGCCAGGGAGCGCGGGCATCCCTCAGGCCGTGGCCGACACCGTGCTTATCGCGCCCTTCAACGACGTTGAGACGACGGCGGACATCATCGAGCGCAACCGCAACGACCTCGCCGCCGTCATCGTGGAGCCGTTGCAGCGTATCATCGAGCCGCGCCCAGGCTTCCTCCAGGGTCTGCGCGAGGTGACCGAGCGCAACGGCGTCGCCCTCATCTTCGACGAAGTGGTGACCGGCTTCCGCCTTGCCTACGGCGGCGCGCAAGAGCGCTACGGCGTCGTTCCCGATATGGCGGCGTTCGGCAAGGTGGTCGGCGGCGGCATGCCCTTGGGCGCCGTTGCGGGCAAGCGCGACTACCTCGCCGCCTACGACGCCTCCGCCGTCCCCGCCGACGGCCACGTAAGCCAGATAGGCACGATGAACGGCAGTCCCGTCGCGGCGGCGGCGGGCTTGGCCACGCTCAAGGAGCTGCAGGCGCCGGGCATCTACGACGCCTACAACGCGACGGGCGCCAGGCTGCGCCGCTCGCTCCAAACGATGCTGGACGACGCGGGCGTGGACGCCACGGTGTCGGGCGACGACGTGCTGTTCGATGTCTTCTTCACGCCGCAGCCCATCACCGACTACCGCTCCACCCTCACCGCCGACAAGCGCCTGAACGCCGTCTTCAATCAGACGCTGCTCGACCGAGGCGTCTTCAAGCCCGCGGGCAAGGTCTACGTAGGCATGTGCCACACGGACGCGGACGTTGAGCAGACGCTGGCGGCGTTCGAGGCGGGTGTAGCCGCCGTCAGCGGCGAAGCGCGGTAGACGCCCGGCCGTTCGCCCTGAGGGAACTCGAAGGGCGAACAGATGGGGTGTTTCCAGTGCGAATGGGCGAGGCGTCTTTAGTCTTTAGGGAGGATGGCGGGCGCCTACGGAGCGAATGGGCCCGCCACTTGTGAGCAGGCCGCCGCCCCGGTAGCCTCTTGCCCCTAACCCGCCCCGTAAGGAGCCGCCCTATGCTCGAAGCCTTCCATGTCCGCGAGGAGGACGCCCTCCGCGTCTCCAGCGCCGACCTGCGCGTTTCCGTCCAGGCGATGCTGGAGCATTGCGGGATGCCGCCGGAGGACGCGGCGTTGGCCACCGACGTTCTGGTGAGCGCGGACGACCGCGCCGTCGACAGCCACGGCGTGACGAACATGCTCCGCTACTACATGGACGGCTTCGCCAAGGGGACCATCAACCCCACGCCCGACTGGCGCGTCATCCGCGAACGCCCTTCCACCGCCACCATCGACTGCGACCGAGGGCTGGGCATCGCCATTGCGCCCAAAGCGATGGAGATCGCCATCGAGAAGGCAAAGCAGACGGGCATGGGCATGGTTACGATGGCTCGCGGCGGACACGTGGGGATGTGCGCCTACCACGCGATGCTGGCGCTGCCGCACGACATGATCGGCGTCTGTATGACGGCGGCGACCGTAACCGTGCCGCCGACGTTCGGCGCGAAGCCGCGCCTGGGCACGAACCCCATCGCCGTCGCCGCGCCCGCCCGCAACGAGTCGCCTTTCGTCTTCGACGCGGCGACAAGCACCATCGCCATCAACAAGTTCCGCAACGCTAAGCGCCTCGGCGCCGAGATTCCGCCCGGCATGCTCGCCACCATCGACGGCACGCCCGTTATGGAGCCGTCCGTCGTTCCCGACTTCTACCTGCCGCTGCCTCTCGGCAGCACGCGCGAGATGGGCTCCCACAAGGGCTATGGCCTGGCGGCGGTGGTGGAGGTGCTCTGCGCGGTGCTGTCGGGCGCGGGATTCGTCTACCGCGACGGGCCCTATCACCATATGGTCGCCGCCTACGCCATCGACGCCTTCACCGACGTTGACGGCTTCAAGGACACGATGGACGAGTTCCTGCGGACGCTGCGCGACACGCCGCCCGCCCCCGGCCACGAGCGCGTCCTCTACCCCGGCCTCTACGAGGCGGAGGAGGCGTTGGAGCGCGCCGAGCACGGCATCCCGCTCCACTACGAAGCGGTGGAGTACATCCGCACGATGTGCGCGGAGTGGGGCCTCCCCTGCGAATTGTGAGCGTGAGCAGGGCGCGGCGATACGCCCTGATTCGCGCCGCCGCCGCGCTCGTGCTCGCCTCGGTGCTGCTAGCCGCGTGCTCATCTTCTAGCGGCAGCGAGGCCCCTAATCCCGGTGGCGCACAGACGGTTCCGACGGGCGCGGAGCTATTCGCCGCGAATTGCGCCGTATGCCATGGCGCAGGCGGCGAAGGTCAACCCAATTGGCATATCCGGAAGCCCGACGGCACGCTGCCCGCTCCTCCGCTGAATGGCGACGGGCACACGTGGCACCACGCGGACGGCCTGCTGTACAGGATTGTCAGTGGGGGCGGCAAGATATTGGAAGACCCCGCCTACCCGTCGTTCAAGAGCGCTATGCCCGCGTTCGGCGAGCGCCTCACCCGTGACGAGATAGTCGCGGTGCTCACGTACATCAAGAGTCTCTGGGCGGACAAGACCAGGCGCGAGATGTCCATCAGCGAACACCAGGCGTCGATTAGCGTGGAAGACCCCTTCCCGCCGAGCGAGTAAGTAGGTGCTCTGCGGGTGCTAGCGCTCGTTCGCCAACTGGAGCATTGCGTTCAGCAGCACGTCGCATCCGGCGGCGGAGTCTTCGGGCGTCGCGCTCTCCGTTTCGTTGTGGGAGATGCCGTCCGCGCAGGGGATGAAGATCATCGCGGCGGGCGCGATGACGGCGATGTTGCAAGCGTCGTGCCCCGCGCCGGAGACGATGGGCATCGTGCCGTAGCCTAGCGCCTCGGCTTGGGCGGCGATAGCCGCCTTGGCGCGCTCGTCGAACCGCAGCGCGGGCGCCGTCCATACCTCGTCCACCACCATCTCCAGCCCCGTCTCGCGGGCGATGCCGGCGGCGTACTCGCGCATCTCCGCAACCATATCCGCCAGCAGCGCCTCGTCCGGGTGGCGCAGGTCGATGGTGAAGAAGACGCGCCCGGGGATGGTGTTCCGCGAGTTCGGGTGCACCTGCATCATCCCCACCGTAGATCTGCCGTCCGGGATGGACGCGCCGATGCGGTTCACCTCGGCGACGATGCGCGATGCCCCCAACAGCGCGTCGCGCCGCCGCTCCATCGGCGTCGTTCCCGCGTGCGCGTCCTGGCCGGTGACCGTTACCTCGAACCAGCGTCTCGACTGCGCGCCTGATACGACACCGATGGTCTTGCCGTTGGCCTCGAGGATCGGCCCCTGCTCGATGTGGACTTCGAGGAAGGCGCCGAAATCGTGGTCGCCCACCTCTTGCTCGCCATCGTAGCCGATGGCGAGCAGCGCCTCGCCGATGGTTACGCCGTCCGGGTCCTCGCGGCTCATCGCGTAGTCGAGGTCGTAGACGCCCGCGTACACGCCGGAGCCGATGGTCGCCGGGGCGAAGCGCGCGCCCTCCTCGTTCGTCCACACCGTCACTTCGATGGGGCGCAGTGTCTCCACGTCGCGGTCGGCCAGCGTCCGCAGCACCTCCACGCCGCACACCACGCCGAGGCCGCCGTCGAACTTGCCGCCCGTCGGCTGTGTGTCCACGTGGCTGCCCGTGGCGATGGGGGCGAGCGAGTTGTCCTTCCCCGGCCGCCGCGCGAAGATGTTGCCGATGCGGTCGACGGCGACCTCGCAGCCCGCCTCGCGGCACCAGCGGATCACCAGGTCGCGCGCCTGGCGGTCGAGGTCGGTCAGGGCGAGGCGGTTGTTGCCGCCCAACGGCGTCTCGCCGATCGACCCCAATTCCATCAGGGCGTCCCACAGGCGTTGGGCGTTGACGCGCAGCGGCTCCATAGCGCGCGCAGTATACACGCGCCGGGGCTTTGGCCTACCGCCGCCCCGCGTGCTAACCTCTCCTCCGTCCAAACTCCCCTCGCTATGTCCGACGCGCCCCTTCACTACCGCACCATCGCCGAGTTGGCCCGCGCCATCCTCGACCACTCCGTCTCGCCCGTGGAGTTGACGCGCGCTTACCTCGAGCGCATCGAGCGGCTGAATCCCCGCCTCAACGCCTTCATCGCCGTAACCGCCGAGGTTGCCTTGGCGCAGGCGCGCGAGGCGGAGGCGGAGATGTCCTACGGCACGCTCCGCGGCCCGCTGCACGGCGTCCCCCTTGCGCTGAAGGACATCATCGACGCGGAGGGCGTGGCGACGACCTGCGGCGCCTCCTTCCTGCGGGACAACGTGGCGGAGCAGGACGCGACGGTATGGGCGAATCTACGCGAGGCGGGCGCGGTGCTGCTGGGCAAGACGCACATGCTCGAGTTCGCTATGGGCGGCACGGACAGGAACCAGACGTTCGGCTACTGCGCCAATCCGTGGGCGCCAGGCCACTTCTCCGGCGGCAGCAGCACCGGATCGGGCGCGGCGGTGGCCGCCGGGCTGTGCGCCGGGGCGCTCGGCACCGACACCGGCGGCTCCGTCCGTCAGCCCGCCTCCTACTGCAACCTCGTCGGCATCAAGCCTACGCCGGGCCTACTGCCCCTGGAGGGCGTATTTCCCCTCTCCCCCACCCTCGACACCGTCGGGCCTATGACGCGCACGGTGGAGGACAACGCGCTGATGCTGGACGCAATCACGGGCGGCGGCGCGTTTGCGGCGGCGCTGCGCGGCGCTACGCTCGCGGGCAAGCGCGTCGGCGTGCCTTGGCGCTGGACGGCGGAGCAGACCACGCCCGAGGTGGCGGCGGCCATCGAGAAGGCGGCGGAAGACTTCGCCGCGGCAGGCGCAGAGGTGGCCGAAGTGAACTTGCACTTCGGGCACGTCGCGCGTCCCTACGGCGCGATCGCCTTTCACGAAGGGATGCTCACCCACCGCGCGCAGGGGTGGTATCCCGATAAGCCTTACGGCCCCAATCCCCGCAAGCGCCTCGACGACGGCGCCGCCACCACTCCCGCCGAGTACGCTGCAGCCCTCGATACCGCCGCCGATCTGCGGCGCGAGGCTGACGCTGCGGCGCAGGGGTTCGACGCGCTGCTGCTGCCCACGCAGCCTATGACCGCGCCCGCCTTCGGCCAGGAGGAAGTAGTGATCGGCGGCAAGCGCGTGGACGCTGCCGCGGCGCGCGGCCTCTTCAATATGGCGTGGAATGTCATCGGTTGGGCCGCCGTCTCCATCCCTGGCGGCTTCTCCGACCACGGCGAGCCCATCGGCGTCCAGCTCGCCGCCCCGCCGGGCAGCGACGCCGCGCTCCTCGCCCTGGCCCACGCCTATCAGCAAGTAACCGACTGGCACACGCGCCGCCCCCCGATCGAGTGAGCCGCGTCCGCCGCGCCCTCGTGAAACCCGCCGTCGTCCCGGTCGTCTCTCTTCTCCTTTTGCTCGCGGCTGCGTGCGCCCCGAGCGACCCCGCGACCCCGCTCCCCTCCCCGCCCGCTCCCGCCGCGCCTCCGGGCCCGGTCTACGCCGTCTACTACGAACCGGCGCTCCAATGGGTCGCGCTCGTGGTCACGGAACATGCGCGGTCGGCGCCTGGTGAGCCGCGCGTGCAGGCCGTCGCCTCCACGCCCGCCAGCGCCTTCTATCGCACGGCGCCGGAGCGCTACGACTACGCCCTCTTCCACTTGACGGAAGAGGAGGCGGCGTTGGAGTTCGACGGCGAGACGCTGTCGGGCGAGCCGCTGATGTCGCCGCGCCCCGCCGCGCTGTTCGCGCCCTTTCCCGCCGCCTGCGTAACCTTCTGGACGCGCGACCCGTCCATCGAGACGGTGTACGACCTGGCGGGCAAGCGCGTGTTCCTCGGCGCTGAGGGCACGGCGTGGCGCGCCAAGGGCGAACTGGCGCTCCAGGCCGCCGGAGTGTGGGAGCAGGTGGAGGAGGCGCGCGGCGCCGACGAGGGGCTGCAATGGCTGTTCGACGGCGAGGTGGACGCCTCGGTGGGCGGCGTGCTGTTCCAGCGCATCACCACTACCGAGGCCGCGCTGCTGGCCGTAACCCTCCAGAGCCTTCCCGACGAGGCGAACCTCTACGGCGTGAGCATCCCGGAGTCCGTCGTGCGCGAGGCGGCGGCGCTGCGGCCTGCGTGGGCGGAGGCGGGCATGGTGGAGGCCGTCGCGCTGCCCGCAGACGCCGTCCGCGAGTACGCCCGCGCCGGCTACGACCTCTTCCGCGAAGGGGCGGGTTGCCTCGGCGGCGCCTCCGTCGTCTACGCCGCAAGCCCCAACGCGGACGACGAATTCGTGTACGCCCTTATGCGCGGCCTGCTGGACGATCTAGGCGTCCTGACCGCGGCGCTGCCCTTCTCTCAGTGGGCGCGGCTGGACCGGGTAGGCCACGCTTGGCTGCGCCAAGACGCCTACCACCCCGCCGCCCGCCGCGCCTACGAGGAGGCGGGCCTCGCCTACGGATTGGAGGGCGTCCGCGAGTGGGAGGCGGCGCAGGCGCGCTAGCCGTCCCGCAGCGCCGAGCGCGCCGCGAATAGCCGCACCACTACGATGGCGTTCGTCAGCGCCGCCAGCGCCAGCAGCGTCGCCGTCCCCTGCCCCGCCAGCGCGCCGATCATCACCACCAGCAGCCGCACGTCGCGCGAGGCGAGGGACGAGAGGCCGCGGTCGAACATCGTCCGCCGCGACTCTTCGATGCGCGCGCGGGTGTACGTAACGGCGAAGCTGCCCGACAGCGCCGCAAACCCCGCCGCCCAGGGCAGCACGCCCTCCGTGCCGCTCGCGGCCCAGATGGTCAGCCCCAATAGGATGATCGCGTCGGTGTAGCGGTCGAGCACCGCGTCGAGGAAGCCGCCGAAGCGCGACGCCATGCCCTTGGCGCGCGCTAGGTCGCCGTCGACGCCGTCCACGATGGAGCACGCCTGCGCCAGCAGCCCCGCCCATATCGGCGCCCCTGCCGCGAAGAGGTAGAGCACGCCGCCGGCCATCAGGAAACTCGCCGCCGAGACCTGGTTGGGCGTGGCGGGCGTTTTGGCGAGGACGCGCGCTATGGGGCGCGAGAAGCGGCGGTTGATATGGCGGGAGACTAGCCCGTCGTAGGCGGCCGCCGCGCCGCCGCTACTGGGCGGCGACGCTACGGTAGTCCTCCAGCGTGTCGATGTCGCTCCAGAACAACCCCGCCACGTCGTGCGTGCCGACCATCAGATCGTCCGCCATGCTCTGCATCACCTCGTTCATCTCGAGGGCGACGCCGCGCGTGCGCTGCAAGCGCCGGATCGTCTCGAAGACGGAGGGCGGAAAGCGGAACACGCCGATGTCCACCGCGTTCCACTGCGTCAGATGTTTGCCGATACGGCGGATCCGCCCCTGCCCGTCTCGCAGCACCCGCGTCGCGTCGTTCACCTGGCTGTCCAGCGTCGGCTGACTGTCCACCGCCAGCACCGGGCCATCGAAGGGGTTCTCCGCCAAAGCGGGGGCAACCCCGGGCTCGATGATGTGGTCTCCCATACTCAAGATGAAGGGCGAATCGCCGACGTAGGCCTCCGCTGCGGCGAGCGATATGGCGTTGCCGCCGTTGAAGTGCGGGTTATGGGCGAACTCGGCGCTCATCCAGGGCGGCAGCAGTTTGCGCACGCCCTCGATCACTTGCCGCGCCCGGTAGCCCACGACGATGACCACCTCCCTGATGCCCGCGGCGGACATGGATTGCAGCGGGTACGAGATCAAGGGGCTGTCCCACATAGGCAGCAGCACCTTGGGCGAAGTGAACGTCAACGGCTGTAGCCGACCGCCGTCGCCGGCGGCGATGATTACGCCCTTCATGGCCTCCCCTCCGTGCGAGTTTGGACGGCGCCCAACCTGGCGTCGTCCCGCGCCAACTCGCAGACATGGCCCAAGCGGACCGAAAGTATCGCGGGACGATATGGCCCCGCCCGCTCTCCGTCAAGTTGCGGGCGCCGCTCGCCCCGCTACAGCCCCGCCGCGTAGGCGGTGTGGAACGCGTCCGCTCCCGCGCGCAGCCCTTGCGCGTCGCGCTGAATCACCAGCGGACTGGCGAACGTGGCGTAGCCCGAATCGAGGACGCCGTGCGGGATGACCTTGAGACGGTGCCCCTTGGCCTCCAACCCCGCGATCACCTCGGCGCCCAGGCGGTGGTCGACGCTCGTCCACGGCGTGCTCGCGTCCACGCGCGGCGCGTCCACCGCCTCTTGCGGCCCCATGCCGTGGTCTACGACGTTGGAAAGCGCCTGCGTTACGCAGTTCGTGATGAGCCTGCCCCCCGACGCCCCCAGCGCCAGCACGACTTTGCCGCCGTTCAGCACGAGCGCCGGCGTCATATTGTTCAGCGCTCCTTTGCCGGGGGCGATGGAGTTCACGCGGCCGGGGACGGGGTCGAACCACATCATCCCGTTGTTCATCACCACGCCCGTGCCCGGCGGGACGACGCCGGAGCCGAACCCCGACATGATGGTGTTCGTGAGCGAGACCGCGTTGCCGTCGGCGTCGATGACGCACAGGTGCGTCGTCCCCGTCTCCCACGCGGGGCGGCTCTCCGGCAGCTGCTCCGTCGGGCGGCGGCCCTCGAACTCCCACGGGTCGCCCGGCGCGAACTCTTGCGCGCGGTCGTTGATGAGGGCGCGCCGCTTGGCGATGTAGCCGTCGCTGACCAGGCCGTTCCAGGGCGCGTCCACGAAGTCGGGGTCGGACAGGTAGGCGAAGCGGTCGGCGTAGGCGAGGCGCGCGGCGCAGACGTAGGCGTGGACGGCTTCGAGCGAGCCATGCCCCAACGCGCCCACGTCGAATCCCTCCAGCAGGCGCAGCGTCATCGCGCTGGTGATTCCGGCGCAGGCGTAGGGCGGCACGCGCACCGTCAAGCCCCGGTAGCCGACCTCCAATCCTTGCTCCCAGACGCGCGGCTGGTAGGCCGCCAGGTCGGCCTCCGACAGCACGCCGCCCTGCGCCCGCACTCCCTCGGCTATGGCGGCGGCCACCTCGCCTTTGTGGAATCCGTCCGCGCCCTCGCGTCCGATGCGCTCCAGCACGGCGGCCAGGTCGGGTTGGCGCAGGCGCACGGGTTCGGAGGCGGGGCCGCCGGGCAGTTCACCGTTGACGGTGAAGGTTCGGCGCAGTTCGTCGTAGCGGTGCAGTTTGCCCGCCTGGAGGCCGAGCACGTAGCGCTCGTGCCAGTCGAGCGTGAATCCGTCGCGGGCAACCGCAACCGCAGGCGCGGCGACCTCCGCGAGCGGCAAGCGCCCGAACCGGCGGTGCGCCTCGCACAGCCCCGCGACCGTCCCCGGCACGGCCACCGCCGCGCCGCCCTCGATGTTGGCGTCGCCCTCCACGCCGGGCCAGCCGAACACGCCCGCCGTCGCCGCGCCGGTGAGGCGGTACATATCGGGCGAGGCGGCGGCAGGAGCGCGCATCGGGAAGCCGATCACGCCGCCCTTGCCTTCCACCTGGTAGACGAGGTAGCCGCCGCCGCCGATTCCGGAAGACTCCGGCTCGACCACGCCGACGGCGAGGCATGCGGCGACGGCTGCGTCGACGGCGTTGCCGCCCGCCTCCAGCATCGCCAACCCCGCCTCCGTGGCGATGCGGTGCTTCGTCGCCACCATCGCGCGGGGCGCCGTCGCTTCGTCCTTGACGAGGCGCGCCCGCGTAGGCCGGTTCTCGCGCATTGCGGCCATATCGCCTCGCCTCCCTAGACCACTACCGGGCCGCGAGGCGCGTAGGAGGCAGCGTTGGCGTCGCCCTTCAGGAAGCGCGCCCTGCCCTGCCCGCCGACCAGCGTTCCGTGCTGCACGACGACTTCGCCGCGCTGCATCACCACCTCCGGCATCCCCAGCAACTCGAACCCCTCGAACGAGGAGAAGTCGGTGTTGCCGTGCTGCTTGTCCACCACGTGCGTCTTGGCAGGGTCCCAGATGGCCACGTCCGCGTCCGACCCGGGCAGCAGCGCGCCCTTGCGCGGCCACAGGCCGAATATCTTGGCCGGGTTCTCGCACAGCGTCTGCACGAGGCGCGGCAGCGTGATGCGCCCCGCGTTCACCCCATGCGTCCACACGACGGGCACCATGAACTCGATGGTGTTCAGGCCGAACGAGCCCTCGAAGATGCTGACCGGCCCCTCCGGCGCCGCCTCTCCGGCCGCCTGCTCGCTCATCCCGCCCGTCAACTTCTGCCCCGAGGCGAGGCCGCAGGAATCGGACGCGATGACGTTGATCGTCCCGTCCGCCACGGCCTGCCACATCGCCTCGTTGTCCTCCGCCTCGCGCAGCGGCGGGCCGCACTTGGCGAGCGCGCCTTTGGTCAGTATCTCGTCGTTGGTCAGCGTCAGATAGTGCGGGCAGGTCTCCGCGTAGAGCGGCGCCTTGTCCATCTCGCGGAAGCGACGCAGCGCGGCGGGCGTCTCCCGCGCGCTCAGGTGTACAGGGTACAGCGGCGCTCCCGCAACGGCGGAGAAGGTCGCCGCCCGCGTCAGCGCCTCCACCTCCAGCATATTCGGCTGGGACGGGCCGAAGAAGTCGGGCGAGGTCTGCCCCGCCTCCGTGAAGCGGTCGATGAGGAAGTCGATGCAGCAGCCCGTCTCGGCGTGCACCTGCGCCAACCCGCCGTCGTGCGCTGCCAAGGACATGATGTCCAGCAGCATGTCGTCAGGCGTCATCATCCCCCGCCGCGAGTAGGCCATGAACATCTTGAACGAGGTTACGCCCATACGGACGAGCTCGCCGACGGCGGCGCGGTAACTCTCCTTGTCCGACGGCGTGAACACGCCGTGGATGGCGAAATCGAGGTAGCTGGTGCGCTCCGCCTCGTCGATGAAGCGGTGCATGATGTCCACGGTGTTGCCGGTCCAGCCCCACGCGCGCACGTTGCCCATAAAGGGGATGACGGTGGTGATGCCCCCGAACGCCGCCGTCATGCTCATACTGTCGATGCGGTCGGAGTTGACGGGGTGGCAGTGCGCGTCCACGGTGCCGGGCAGCACGTAGCGCCCCGCCGCGTCGGTGACGCGCGCGGCGTGCGCGCCCGATGCGTCGGGCACGACGGCGGCGATGACGCCTCCCTCGATGACGAGATCGGCGCGGCGCACGCCCTCCCCCGTAGCCACCAAGCCGCCCTTGATGATGGTGTCCGCCTGTCGCTCGCTCATAGCTCCTCCTCGTGGCGCGCCTGGCGCGGCTGCGCAGCAACGCGGCGGGATTGTAGCGCAGGAACCATCGCGTCATTCCCGCGAAAGCGGGAATGACGGTAGGAGAATACCCCCTACCCCGCTGTCCCGAGTCCCTCCACGACCACCGCCCCCGGTATCTTGCGCAACTCCTCCGGCGCTAACTTCACCTTCACCGAGCGCCCGCCCCCGCCGACGATGAGGTAGTCCAACGTCATGATGGCCGCGTCCACGTAGAGCGGCAGGCCGTCGGGCAGGCCGAACGCCGTTACGCCGCCGATCATCATCCCGGTCAGCTCGCGCGTGTCCTCGGCGGAGGCGAACGAGAGGCGGCGCACGCCCATCAGTTCGCGCACCTTGTGGTTCACGTCGAGCTTGCGGTCGGCGGTGGTGAGGCACGCGGCGAACACGCGCGGCTCCCGCCGCGACGCCACGATGATGGTGTTGCCCGACTTTTCTCGCGGATAGCCGTAGCGCTCGCAGAAGGCGTCCGTGTCCGCGTAGGCGGGGTCGATGTGGATGAGGTCATGCGCCGCGCCGAGGCGGGAGAGCGCCTCGCGGACGGCGGATTCGCTGTTGTCGGTCATCGCTTGCTCCTGCCCATTATGCGCAAGATATGGTAGCAAAAGATGGATTGCCCCAAGATATCGGGCAAATCCAGTGAATCGCCTCTTGACAAACCAATGCGGCGCCTGTGATAACTGCTTCTGCCTCGAAAGAGGCGGCCACCGGATAGCGTATCTAGTGGCCGCGCACCTTACCAATACAATATATTGACGCAGTTGCCGCCACGAATACGCGGCGGCCCCCGCGGATGCCCCGCGGGGGCCGCCCTCGAGGTTGTCATGCTTTGCCCCAACTGCGGCCACGCCGAATCCCGCGTAACCGACTCGCGCGACACCGGGCCCGAGACGCGCCGCCGCCGCGAGTGCGCCGACTGCGGCGCGCGCTTCACCACCTACGAGCGCGTCCAGCAGACGACGCTCACCATCGAGAAGCGCGACGGGCGGCGCGAGGAGTTCAACCGCGACAAACTCCTGCGTAGCATCCGCCTCGCCTGCGTGAAGCGCCCTCTCCCCACCGGCGCGCTCGACCGCCTCGTCGAAGAGATCGAGGAGGACGTTCGGCGCATCGGGCGCGCTGAGGTGAAGGCGGCGCGGGTGGGCGAGATTGCCATCGAGCGCTTGCGCGCCCTCGACCCAGTGGCCTACATTCGGTACGCCAGCGTCTACCGCGACTTCGCCGACCTCGGCGCCTTTATGCGTGAGATACAGGCGATTGAGTCGCCCGAGCAGGCCGCTGCCGCGACCGACGCGGACGAGCAGTTGACGCTGATACCGAACGAATCGGCCGCGCCACCGAGGCCCCGAGCCAGGCGCGGCAGGAGGCCCGGCATCGCGCTGCCGAACCGGGGCGAACCCGCCCTCTCCGGCGCTAACGGCGCAGGCGACGCCAAGCAATGACCACGCCGCAACTCTCCTCCAATGCCATGGCCGTGCTCCATGCGCGCTACCTGCAAGCGGGCGAGACGCCCGAGCGCCTCTACCGGCGCGTCGCCGACGCAGTAGCGGCTGCGGAGCCGGAGCCGGGTGCCTGGGCCGACCTGTTCTACGACCTGATGGCGTCGGGGCGCTTCCTGCCCAACTCCCCCACCCTGTTCAATGCGGGAACGGGCCAGGGCACCCTCTCCGCCTGCTTCGTGCTTCCGATACAGGACAGCATGGACTCGATTATGGCGGCGGCGGCCTCCTCCGCGATGATTCAGAAGTTCGGCGGGGGCGTCGGCTACTCTTTCGGGCAGTTGCGCGCCAAGGGCAGCCGCATCTCCACGACGCACGGCAGTGCCTGCGGTGCGGTGGCGGTGCTGAGGATGCTCTCCAACCTCTCCGCGATGATCACGCAGGGAGGCAAGCGCCACGGCGCCAATATGGGCATCCTGCCCGTATCCCACCCCGAGGTCTTGGACTTCATCCGGATGAAGGGGCAGGCGGGCGCGGCGGAGAACTTCAACGTCTCGGTCGCCGTTACCGACGCCTTCATGGACGCGGTGGAACGCGGCGAGGCGTGGGAGCTCATCGACCCGCACAGCGGCGTCGTAACGCAGACGCTCCCCGCTGCGGAGTTGTGGCGCGAGATAGTGGACGCGGCGTGGAGCACGGGCGACCCGGGCCTCTACTTCATCGACCAGGCCAACCGCCGCAACCCCACGCCGCACTTGGGCCGCCTCGAAAGCACCAACCCCTGTGGCGAGGTGCCCCTGCTGCCCTACGAGGCCTGCAACCTCGGCTCGCTGAACCTTGCGGCGTTCGTCACCGGCGGCGCCGAGCCTCGCTTCGACGAGCGCGCCCTAGACGCGGCGGCGCGGCTGGCCGTGCGCTTCCTCGACGACGTGGTTACGGCCAACCGCTTCCCCACGCCGGAGGTTGCCGAGGCGGTGGAGCAGACCCGCAAGATCGGCCTCGGCGTGATGGGATGGCACGACGCGCTCATCGCGCTCGGCGTTCCTTACGCCGCCCCCCGAGCGCTCGAACTGGCGGAGTGGGTGATGCGGCGCATCGACCGCGCGGCGGCGCAAGCCTCCGCCGATCTAGCCTCGGAGCGCGGCGCTTACCCCGCCTCCCGCGGCGACGGCTACCGCAACGCAACACGCACCTGCATCGCCCCGACGGGCAGCATCAGCGCCATCGCGGGGTGCTCCTCCGGCATCGAGCCGCTGTTCGCCCTCGCGTTCGTCAAGAACGTGCTCGACGGCCAGCGCCTCACCGAGGTGAATCCGCGCTTCGAGGAGGTCGCCAAGGAGCGGGGCTTCTGGAGCGCGGAACTGGCGGACGAGGTGGCGCGCACAGGCTCGGCGCAGGGCGCGCCCGGCGTGCCGGACGACGTGAAGGCGCTCTTCGCAACGGCGATGGAGATTCCCTACGACGTGCACGTGCAGATGCAGGCGGCGTTCCAGCGCCACACCGACTTGGCGGTGTCCAAGACGGTGAATATGCCCAACGACGCGGCGCGGGAGGACGTAGAGGAGGCGTACCGCCTCGCCTACCGGCTCGGCTGCACGGGCATCACCGTCTACCGCGACGGCTCCAAGGCTGCACAGGTGTTGGAGGCGGGGGCCAACCCCGCGCCGCGAACCAAAGCGCAGCGCAAAACGCGCGAGCGCCCCAAGACGATTCGCGGCATAACCGAACGCATGCGCACCGCCCACGGCAACGCCTATGTAACCGTCAACTTCGACGACGACGGCCTGCCTTTCGAGGTGTTCACCACTGTCGGAAAGGCCGGCGGCGCCGACCAAGCGCACTTGGAGGCGATCTCCCGCCTGGCGTCGCTAGCGCTCAGGTCGGGCATCCCGGCGGTCGAGATAGTCGAGCAGTTGCGCGGCATCACTAGCGAGCCGGTGTGGGACGGCGGCAGGCTCATCACCTCCGCGCCCGACGCCGTAGCCCAAGTCCTCGCCCTCCACGCGCTGGAGGGCGGGACGGAGGAGGAGCAGCGCCTCCGCCAGGCCTACGCGGCGCAGACGGCGCTCCCTATGGGAACCGAGACGCTCGCATCTCCGCGCTGCCCTGACTGCAACGGGCCGGTTGTCCGCCAAGAGGGTTGCGTCGCCTGTCCCGCCTGCGGCTGGAACCGCTGCGCCTAGGCGGCCCGCTCGAGCACGAGCGCTCGAACCGGCTGACCGCGCGAACACCGCGCAACCGCACTCCACGACAACCATGTCCCGGCCTACGCGCCGGGCTCCCGGGGCATTCTCTTTTCCCCAGAGATGTCCCTCGTTCCCTCCTCCGCAGGCCCCTCTCGCCGCGCCACGGGAGTGGGCCACCGGGCCCCGAAGGCTTCGGCCTCGGGGCCCATCTTTTTGCACGTGAGTAAGGGGCGGCGAGCGTTTGCGCTCCCCTGCCCCGCTTACGCTGATGAAACTCGACGGGTGCTCTCGCCTGCTAGAGCATCGTCGGCGCCGGCTCGTGCAGCGTCTGGTCGCGGGGCGCCTGACGGAAGGTAGGCGCCTGCGACAAGCCCAGGTGCGGCAAATAGGGCTGCTGCCCTATCAACAACTCCTCGATGGTCGCTATCTGCACGCGCGGGAATTCGTGGTAGGCGAAGTGCTTCGGCACGTAGATGCCCGCCGCCACTGCCTCTTGCAGCATCGGCTCGGTCGGCGGCTCCAATGTGATCAGCAGCCCTAGCTCCGCGCCCTCGCGCTCCATATCGCCCCGGAGAGTTGCGATGACGCCCCGCTGCACCTTGCCGCTCTTCACTTGCACCAGCACGCGCTTGGCTTTGCCGGAGTTGTCGTCGAAGAAGTTGATGTAGCCGTCCACGCCCGCGTCCGCGCCCTTACGCCCCCTGTTCGCGGGGCGTGCTTCCACCAGGCCCAGCGCCCAGTACTCGAACTGGTAGCGCCCGTCGTGTTCGCTCTCCGTGGCGAGCGCGTGGGCGCTCGCCAGGTCTTGCGGCGCGCCGATAACGTCGTAGGGGCGCAGGTCTTTGCCGAACGTGTCGCGCAGCCGCCCCTTCATCAGCGAGATGGCGAGGTGGGTGACGTCTATCCCTATCCACCGCCGCCCGAGGCGCTCGGCGACGGCGATGGCCGTGCCGCAGCCGCAGAAGGGGTCGAGCACCACGTCGCCCTCGTTGCTGGACGCCTTGATGATGCGTTCCAGCAGCGCCTCCGGCTTCTGCGTAGGGTAGCCCAGGCGTTCGCGGGCCTGGGAGCTGATCGGCTTGATATCGTCCCAGATGTTCGTTGCGGGAACCCCGGGCATTTCGTCTAGGTATTGCTTGAGGCGAATGCGGCCCTCGCCTTTCTTGGGAAAGTGAAGGAGTCCTTGCCGGTCGTACTCCTCCATCTTCTTGATGGAGATAGACCAGCCATTAGCGTGAGGCGGGTAGCCCTTGTACTCATAGGTCAGGTTCGGCCGGGGATGCGGGCTGCGCAAGTCCCGCACGCTGTACCGCCGATTGTTCTCATCGACGTACCTGTACGTGCTGTCTATGTGCTCTTGCGAGTACGGCGTATAGGCAGCCTTGAACAAGAATCTATCGCTCTTGGCGTAGAAGAGGATGTAGTCGCTGACATCGGCGTAGTTTCTCCTGGCGTCATTGTGATTCGTGGTTCTCTTCCACGTGATTTCGTTGCGGAAGTTGTCCGCTCCGAACACCGCGTCCATCAGCAGTTTCAGGTAGTGGCTGGCCGTCGGGTCGCAGTGGAGGTAGATGCTGCCCGTCGGCTTCAGCACGCGATGCAGCTCGATCATCCGCTGCGCCATCATCGTGAGGTAGGCCATCATGTCGTTGCGGCCCAGGAACCCCCGCATCGCCTGGAGCAGGTCGGCCAACGCCCTCGGCCCTTTGGTGACCACCTAGCGGTAGGCGGACTCCGAGCCGATGTCCCAGTGCCACGTGTCGTCGAACGCTTGGATCTGCGCCGCCGACGCCTCCCCGCTCGCCTCGCGGAAGAGGACGTTGTAGGTGGCGCTGGAGTTGAAAGGCGGGTCGAGGTAGATGAGGTCGACGCTCTCGTCCGGCACGTGCTCGCGCAGGATGGGCAGGTTGTCCCCGAAGTAGAGCCGGTTCTTCCAATCGGTCACGGCGCGAACCTCCTAGCGTCCGCACGCGGCGGCGAGGCAAGCATACGCAAGCCGCGCGCCGCGTCCAAGCGGCGTCTGTCGCACGAACGCTCTCCCCGATGGCGCAGCGCCGCCCCGCGCCAAGCGCGCGGAACGCCCTCGGCGGCTATACTGCCCGCGCCGTGAACGCTGCACCCACCATCGCCGTCACGCTTGGCGACCCGACGGGCATCGGCCCCGAGGTGGTCGCTAAGGCGTTCGCCGCCGACGAGACGCGAGCCCTCGCCCGCCTCGTTGTCGTCGGCAGCGCCCCCGCGCTCGACCGCGCCCTATCGCTCACCGGCTCCCCTATGCGCGCCCAGCCTGTGGCCGACCCCGCCGACGCCGTCGACCACGGCGCCATCCCGGTGGTGGAGCCGGCGGCGGCGCCCGGGCTTGCCTCGCTGCCGATGGGCGAGTTGTCGGCGGAGGCCGGCGGCGCGTCCGTCGAGTGGGTGTTGGCGGCGGCGCGAATGGCGTTGGAGGGAAGCGTGGACGCCATCGTCACCGCGCCCATCAACAAGGAGGCGGCGCACCTGGCGGGATATGAGGACATCGGCCATATGGAGATATTCCAGTCGCTAACGGGCGCGCCGCAGGTGGCGACGATGCTGCTCACGCGCGGCCTGCGCGCCGTCCACCTCACCACCCACCGTTCATTGCGCATCGCCTGCGATTACGTTACGCGCGAGAACGTGCTGGCCAAGTTGCGGCTCACCCACGACTTCTTCGGCGCGCACGGCCAACCCTCTCCCCGCATCGGCGTCGCCGCGCTGAACCCCCACGGCGGCGAGGGCGGTCTGTTGGGACGGGAAGAGATCGAGCACATCGCTCCCGCCGTCGAGGTCGCGCGGCGGGAGGGAGTCGACGCCATCGGCCCGGTGCCTGCGGACAGCGTGTTCACTCAGGCCATCGACGGGCGCTACGACGCGGTGCTGGCGATGTACCACGACCAGGGGCACGTGGCCGTCAAGGTGCACGGTTGGGAGGACAGCGTAACGGTGAACCTCGGCCTGCCCTTCCTGCGCACGTCGGTTGATCACGGCACGGCGTTCGACATCGCCGGCAAGGGCGTGGCGGACCCTCGGAGCATGCTCAGCGCCATACGGGTGGCCGCGCGCGCCGCCGCCGGTCAGGGCGTCGAGGTCGTCTAGGTGAGCGTGGGCGGCCCGGGCCGCGCCGCCTTCATCGGCGGCGGCGTGATGGCGGAGGCGATGGTGAGCCGCGCCCTCGCCCGCGGCAGCCTCGACGCGCGGAGCGTCCGCGTCGCTGAGCCGTTGGAGGAGCGGCGCGCCCACTTGCGCGAGACCTACCGAGTCACCGCCACCTCCGATAACACGGCGGCGGTCGAGGGCGCCGAGCTCATAGTGCTCGCCGTCAAGCCCCAATCGTTCGGCGAAGTCGCCGCCGGGCTGCGCGGGCGACTCGCCCCCGCGCAAACCGTGCTCTCAATTATGGCGGGCGTGCCCATCGCCGCCATCGCCGCCGGCCTGAGCCACGCGGCGGTGATTCGCGCTATGCCGAACACTCCCGCTCGCATCGGCGCCGGGTTCAGCGTTTGGAGCGCCGCGCCCGCCGCCGGTGAGGATGCCCGCGCCCGCGCCGCCGAACTGCTCGGCGCCCTGGGCGAGCACCTCTACGCCGACGACGAGTCGATGGTGGACAAGGCGACGGCAGTGTCGGGCAGCGGCCCCGCCTACCTGTTTCGCTTCGTGGAGGCGCTGACCGACTCGGCGCGAGAGTTGGGGTTCGGCGCGGCTGACGCGCAGCGCATGGCGGTGCGGACGGTGCTGGGCGCGGCGCAGTTGGCCGCGCAGACGCCCGAACCGCCCGCTAGACTGCGCGAAATGGTCACCTCCAAGGGAGGCACGACGGAGGCGGCGTTAAACGTGCTGGAGGCGCGAGGGTTCGGCGCACTGGTGGACGACGCGGTGCAGGCGGCCTACCGCCGCGCGCTGGAGTTGGGAGGCAAGGCGTAGTGGATTCGCTGCTGGTGTTGATCCTGCGCCTGCTGGACATCATCTGGGTAATGCTCATCATCCGCGCCATCCTCTCGTGGGTTGTCGTCGCGGGGGTGCGCAACGAAGTCTTTATGCGCGTCTACGAGGCAATCGTGGGACTGACCGAGATTATCGTCGCGCCCATCCGCCGCATGCTGCCCCAAACAAGCGGCATCGACCTGTCCGTCCTCGCCGCATTCTTCCTCATCCTGCTGCTGCGCCTCGCCATCGCCGAAGCGCTCTAATGGCGCTGGCGTACGAGCCCGGGGCGGCCTCCTGCGCCGTTGCGAATGACATTGGCCATTGCTCAAACAGAACACTCGTGCTATGATGCTCTCAATGACCCCCGCGCGCGCCCTCAGCCTCTCTGCCGCTGTCTGCCCTCCTTCGGCGCAGGCAGACCCCGCCTGACCCGTCGGCCCTGTCCCAAATCGTCCGATTCCTGTCCCAAAATGTCCCAACCCTTTCCGGTTTCGTCCCATTTCGTCCCGTTTCACTCGGCGCCCTCCAGCGCAAATGGGACGATCTGGGACGTTCTGGAACGGAAGTTCGGAAGTTCACGCAAAGCCCGCTCCGGCGCATTCGAGGAGAAGGGCGGCTCTCACCGCCCGGACGCCGTAGACAGGCGCGGGGCGCCTCGCCCGACGTAGGGTGCGGGTCGGCAGGGGCGCGTTTCGCGGGAGCCAAAGGCTTGACGCGCCCCAGCGGGAGCGCTACGGTGCGCATAGGCTAGTTTGACCTAGCGAGGAGCTGCTATGTACGACAAGGAACTCCTGAAGGGGAACACGGAGACCCTGCTGATGGCCCTCCTGAACGACGAGCCGATGTACGGCTATCAGATTGTGAAGGAGATGGACCGGAGGTCGTCCGGGTACTTCCAGTTCCGCGAGGGGACGCTCTACCCCGCCCTGCACCGGTTGGAGAAGTCGGGCATGATTCGCGGCTCGTGGACGCCCTCCGAGCACGGGCAGCCGCGCCGCTACTACGCCCTCACCGAGGCGGGGAGCAAGTTCCTCGCCGCCAAGTTCCGCGAGTGGCAGACCTTCTCCGCCGCGGTTAACTTGGTCATGCAGCCTGTCCGCTAGAGGTCGAGCCGCGCAATGGCCGACGACGCACACACCTACTTGCAGACGCTCGAAGGGTCGCTCCACGTAGACCCGCAGACTCGCTTGGCCGTGATGAGCGAGGTGAGCAGCCACGTCGCCGAGCGCCGCGAAGAGCTGGAGAGCGAGGGGATGGCGCCGGAGGCGGCGGAAGAGCGGGCGATCCGCGACTTCGGCAACCCCAAGCAAATAGCCGAGAGCTTCTACTCTGTCCACGCCATCGCACGCGGGCGGGACATGGCCTTGGCCGTGGTTCCCCACTTGGCCATTGCAGGCCTCTTCCGCTTCCACCTGTGGGTGGAGTTGTTCTGGGTGTCCGTCGCCCTGCTCGTTACGCTGGGCGCGGTGGCGATTGCGTGGCTCCGAGGACTGCCGAAGTGGGCCGCGCCATGGCTGGGCTACGCGCTGATTCTGCCCGTGTTGACGCTGCTGCTGTCGGTGGCGGCGCTCGGCTACGGCGCGTGGGCGTTCTTCACGAGCGCGGAGGCGCCGTTGTCGCCGACGGTCTACGTAGCGGTCGCGGCGTGGACGCCGCTGTGTGCGTTGATAGTGTTCGCGGTGGCGCGGCGCACGATCTCCTACGATTGGCTGCTAGGTTCGCTGGCGGCGCTGCCGGTGCCCTTTATGGCGGCGTGGTTGTTCTTGCTGCACTGGCGGGGCGGCGCGTTGATTCCCGATCAGGTGCGCGCGCTGGAGACCGACGCTGCGACCGCGGCGGTGTTCGTGGCGCTCGCCGCGTTCACGGCGCTCTTCATGAGCGTGGGGAAGCGTTCGCGGCGGCTGTTCATCCTGCTGGGCGCGATGCCTCCGCTGATCGTGCTCGCGGTTACGCAGTACCACACGACGCTCGGCTTGCCGACCATCATCTCCGTAACCGTGCTGAGCCTGGCGCTGGTGCTTAGCCCCATTCTGCTCGACCCGACCGACCGGGCGAACTTGCCCTGGGGGCGGCGCGCCTCTGCGCCCTAGTCCCAACGACCGCAACGTTCCCGTCGTCGTCGCGGACAGCACGGCGTCGCTTCCCGCCGAGATAACAGCGGGACTGCCGTTGAGCATCGTTCCCTTCGCCATCCATCACGCGGGCCGGACGTACGTCGACGGCGTAGACCTGTCCCCTGCCGGGTTCTACGCGCTGCAAGCGGGGCCCCCTCCCCTGCCGACGACGTCGGCGCCGCAGCCCGGCGCCTTTCTCGACGCGTTCCGCGCCGCGCACCGAACGACCGACCACGTCGTGTGCCTGACCGTCTCCGCGAGCCTCAGCGCCGCGCACGACGCGGCTCGCGCTGCGGTCGATCAGGCGCGCGAGGAGCTGCCCTGCCTCACGGTGAACCTCATCGACACGCGGACGGCGGGCGCGGCGGTGGGGCTGGCGGCCTTGGAGGCGGCGCGCTTGGCCGCGGGGGGCGCGTCCGCCGCCCGCGTGCTTGCGGCTGCGGAGCGGCGCGTCGAGAGCGTGTGGTTCTTCGGCTACTTGGAGACGTTGCACTACCTGTGGAAGGGTGGGCGCATCCCGCGCGCGGCGCTGTGGATGGGCAACCTGCTGGGCGTCAAGCCGTTGCTGGAGCTGAGCGCGGGGCGCATCGGCATGGTCGAGCGGCCCCGCAGCCGCGCCCGCGCCGTCTCGCGGATGACCGCGCTCCTGCGGCAGCGGCTGAACGGCGCGCCCTGCCGCCTCGCCGTCGTCCACGGAGGCGCCCCGGAGCCGGGCGCGGCGCTGGCCGAGCACCTTGCGCGGGAGCTGCGCCCGGTGGAACTCATCAGGGGCGAGTTCACGCCCGTCATCGGCGCGCACACGGGGCCAGGGCTGGTCGCCTGCGCCGCGCATCCGGTGGAGGGCTAGGCGCTCCGGCGTGGGTGTGCGACACTGCGCGGCGCTATCCACACCGAAGGAGTTGCCCTTATGGCCACCGTCAGCGCCGCCGCAGGCGACATCGTTCAGACCAACGCCGACGCCATTGTCGTCAACCTGTTCGAGGGAGTAACCGCGCCGGGAGGCGGCACGGGCGCGGTGGATGCGGCGCTGGACGGCGCGATTTCCGCGCTGATCGCGGACGGCGAGGCGACGGGCAAGGCCGGAGAGACGACGGTCATTCACACCTTCGGGCGGCTCGCGGTCAAGCGCGTAGTCGTGGCGGGGCTGGGCAAGCAGGAGCGGTTCGACGCGCACGCCGCCCGCGCCGCCGCCGCCAACGCCGCCCGTTGCCTGCGGCGCGTGGGCGCGGCCAGCGCCGCCACGCTGGCACACGGCGCGGGCGTCGGCGGGCTGTCGCCGCGCGAATCGGCGGAGGCGACGGCGCTCGGCTCCATCCTTGGCCTCTACCGCTTCACGGCCTACAAGTCGGTGAACGGCGACAGAGGCAAGGAAGTGGAGTCAATCGCCATCGTTGAACAGGACGCGGCCAAGCTCGCCGACCTGCAAGCGGGCGTCGACCGCGCGCGCCTGCTGGCGGACAGCGAGATGCTGACGCGCGACATGGCCAACGAGCCGGCCAACGTGGTCAACCCCGTCCGCATGGCCGAGATTGCGCAGGCCGTCGCAGAGGAGACTGGCCTCTCCTACACGGCGCTGGGGCGGGAGGAGATGCTGTCCTACGGGATGGGCGCGCTGCTCGGCGTTGCGCAGGGCAGCGCCAATGAGCCGCGCTTAATCCTGCTGGAGCACCGGGGAGACCCGTCTAACCCCGCCAACAACGTGGCCATCGTCGGCAAGGGGGTGACGTTCGACACCGGCGGCATCTCCTTGAAGGGCGCCGAGAATATGGGCGCGATGAAGGGGGACATGTCCGGCGGGGCATCCATTATCGGCGCGATGCGCGCCGTCGCCATGCTCAATCCCCCCGTCAACGTGCTGGGCGTCGTGCCCGCCGTCGAGAATATGCCCAGCGGCACGGCGCAGCGGCCCGGCGACATCGTGCGCGCGATGAACGGCAAGACCATCGAGGTGGACAACACCGACGCGGAAGGGCGTCTGATTCTGGCGGACGCCATCGCCTACGCCATCAAGGAGAAGGGCGCGCGCCGCGTCGTGGACGTGGCCACGCTTACCGGCGCGATGGTGGTCGCCTTGGGCAACGTCAACACGGGCGTGATGGGCTCCTCGCAGGAGTTGGTCGACGCAGTGCTGGCGGCGTCGCGCAAGGCGGGCGAGAAGATGTGGCAGCTGCCCATCAATGAGGAGTACAAGGAGCGCATCCACTCCGATTGGGCCGACGTGAAGAACACGGGAGGCAGACCTGCGGGGAGCATCACGGCGGCGCTGTTCATCGCGGAGTTCGCGGACGGCGCCGAGTGGGCGCATCTGGACATAGCGGGCACCAATATGAGCGACAAGGACCGCGGCCATGTCGTCAAGGGCGCGACGGGCGTGCCGGTGTTGACGTTGGTGCAGCTGGTGGAGGACTTGTCGGAGCGCGCGGCGCGGTAGGGCCGCGCCGTTGCCCTGCGCGGGCGCGTGAGGGTATAATGACCAGCGCGTGGTGGGCGTGGTCGAGGGGTTAAGACGCCAGGTTGTGGCCCTGGAGATCGAGGGTTCAATTCCCTCCGCTCACCCCATCCCCCTACCCTTCCTAGGCTCGCAGCGCGCCGCCGACGGGCGCAGCGCTCAATCCCCGCCCGTAGCTCAGTGGAACAGAGCACTGGTCTTCGGAACCAGGTGTCGTGGGTTCGAATCCCGCCGGGCGGGCCACTGTGCACGACTGGCGCTTGTAGCGAGGGGGGTGAGAGGGCAAACTATGAACGCCCTAGTGGTCGCCACACGGAGGGCACAGGCATGGAGGTGAGAGCGTAATGGTAGTAGGAGGTTTCCCTACTCGCGTACAATTGATGAACCCGACTCTGGATGCCCTCAATGCCTTGGGAGGCATCGCGTCCAGGGAAGAAATCTTGCGAGAGGTAATCCGCGCTGAGGGCTTTTCCGACGAAATCGTCGAGCAACTCCACGGCGGAGGTCCCCAGACAGAACTGGACTACGAACTCGCTTGGGCGAGAACCTGCCTAAAGACATACGGGGTCATCGACAACCTCACTCGCGGAACGTGGTCATTGACAGAAAAGGGGCGGCGCACCGCTAAGGTCGACCCGAAGAAGGTTGATGCTTTCTTCCGAGAGCGGAACTCCGCTCGCAGAGAACAGCGCAAGGCCGAAACACCAACGGACGACTCCCTTGAGCCGGACACCGGCGATGTTGAAGGGATCGAAGCGTGGAGGGAGCGGCTAGTACACATTGTAAAGCAGATGGAGCATGGCGCCTTTGAGCGGCTGTGCCAGGTTATGCTGCGCGAATCTGAATTCTACCAAGTGAATGTCACAGGCCGGTCTGGGGACGGCGGCATCGACGGCACGGCCATCCTCCGCCTGAACGGGCTCGTGAGCTTCCCCGTGCTCTTCCAGTGCAAGCGCTATGCCGGCAGCGTGCCGGCCGGCGTCGTGCGCGACTTTCGGGGAGCCATGCAGGGGCGTGCGGACAAGGGCCTCATCGTAACGACGGGCAATTTCACAAGAGCGGCGCAGGAGGAGGCAACTCGGGACGGCGCTCCTCCTATCGACTTAATTGATGGTGAGGCCCTGGTGGGTAAGTTGAAGGAGTTGGAATTGGGGGTGAAAGTGGAAATGGTCGAGTCGATCGAGATTGACGAGGGCTGGTTCGAGAAGATTTAGCCAGCACGCCCCTTCGCCTTCGCTGCCCCAATCCCCCCTGTCCTCATCCCAACGCGCCGTGCCCCCGCTAGCCACCCGCAGGCCGCTCGTGTAGCGACGGAGCGCTACTTGACAAGAGCATTCAGTATAGTATAGTACTGTACAGGTAAACTTTACTGGGCAAAGGAGGCTTTGCTATGACCGGAGCAGGGTCTACGTTCTGGGAGGCCGTCTACGCGTTGCGGGAGCAAGGCTTGATTCCCCGCGATTGGAGGGTCGGCGACCTCCGCGGGCGTCTCGCAGGAGCATTCAAGCCGAGCACCATCACCGTCAATCCCTTCAACTCCAGTATCTCAAGGGACGGAGACGGGATGGGCGACTTCGTCAAGAAGGGTGCGGCGCCGAAGGCGTGGCGCGTGGGCCGAGGCCTGTTTCGGCTCGTCGCCGATCCGGAGGATGACGCGGAGATCCAGGAGGTGGAGGCGGCTCGAGCCGCGCGTCGCGCCGATGAGTTGCGGCTAGCCCATAACCGGCCGGGCCAAGCTGCTTCGGAGAGTATGGCGGCCTACAACCTGCCCAGCCGCGCGGAGCAGGCGGTTGCGGGGCCGAGCCGCTACCCGTCGGTTTCCGTCGCCCTCACCGACGCGGAGCGCCAGGCTATGGACGGCCTCAGCACGGAGCTAAAGGCCGTGCACATCGTCCGCTCCTACCTCGCGGACGCGCACGCCGGCCGGGCGAAAGTTGAGGAAGGGCCTGGGGGTTATGACCTCAAAGTCGAGGTGGACGGACAGACCGAGCAGATAGAAGTGCAAGGCACGGACGCCTCCACCATCGCGTGGGGGCAGTTGCAGGTGTCGGGCAGCAGGTCGCATGACATGCTGCTAGAGGAGGAAGCCGTTATGTATCGCGTCGTAGACGTCAATGGAGCGAGCCCCCGCATCTACATGCTGAAGCACGGGCAACACTTCACGCTGGAGCCTCAGCCGACCTGGGCGGTGAAGCAGGCGCCCCCGGAGGATGCCCGTTACCCGCTGCGAGGCGAGCCGTACCGCTACGACCGCCCGTACGACGCGGTGGCCATGGACGAATGGGAGACGCGCCCGTGATCGTTCTGGACACTCACGCCTGGATCTGGTGGACGATCGACCCGGCGCGGCTGAGCGAAACGCAGCGCCGGGCGATCGCCGCCAACGAGGGCGATCGCATCGGCGTCAGCGCCATCTCCTGCTGGGAGATCGCCAAGCTGTGCGAGTACGAACGATTGGAATTGCCGGTCGATCTGCCCGAGTGGTTCCGCCTGGCGCTCAGATACCCAGGCGTCGCCATCTTGGAGCTGACGCCCGATATCGCCCTGGAGTCGGCCGGCCTGCCAGGCAGATTCCATCGAGACCCGGCCGATCAGATAATCGTCGCCACCGCGAGAGTGCACCAATCCTCGCTGGTGACTTCCGACCGCAAGATTGTTCGCTATCCGCACGTGTGGACGGTAGCGTAGCCCCCTCTGCACTCCCCTGCCCTGCGCGCTCGTGTACTATCCCCCTATGTGGCTGCGCCTCTTTCCACTCCAGGCGGTTGTGCTCTTTCCTGGCGTGGAGTTGCCGCTGGTCGTGTTCGAGGAGCGCTACCGGCAGTTGACGCGCGAGTGCATGGACGCGGGAGAACCCTTCGGCGTGCTGCTGTTGCGCGAAGGACAGGAGGCGGGCGACCCCGGCGCCGTCCCCTTCGACGTGGGCACGACCGCTCGCATTACCAGCTTTCGCCAGACGCCGGACGATCGACTGCGCCTGGTTGTTACGGGCGAACGACGCTTCCGCGTAGAGTCCTACGACTACAGCCACCCGTACCTCTCCGCCGAGGCGCAGTTCCTCGACGATTTGCCGGACGAGCCGGCCGTCGACCCCGGCCTTGTCGACGAGGTGCGGGATATGGGAGGCCGCCTCATCCAGGGCCTCGCCGCCCGGCGTGGCGGCTGGATGCGAACCACCCGCCTTCCCGGCGACCCCACTGCGCTGTCCTTCTTCTTGGCAGACTTCCTCTCCGGCGACAAGGAGGAGCAGCAGCGTCTCTTGGAGGCGGCGACGGCGCAGCGGCTGGAGCAGGAGCGCTCGCTGTTGCGCGACATCCTCGACTATATGAGGCGCAGGCCGTCGAGCAAGTCGTGGAAGCCGGATTTCGGGAAGAACTAGGCGGCGGACGCGAAGGCGAACGGCGCGAGGGCGGCGTTGCGCATAAGAGAAGGGTTGCCTACCATTTCGGGCGGCCCGGCGGCGGGCCGGATTCGGACAGGAGGCCCCGTTATGGACAAGGCTACGCAGGAGTACGTCGACGCGCACCTCGATGAGACGCTGGACGACCTGAAGCGACTCACGGCGCAGCCCAGCATCAGCGCCCAGCGCGTCGGCATTCTCGAGTGCGCCGAGATGGTGGCCGAGGAGTTGCGCGGCGCGGGATTCGACCCCGTCATCATGCCCACGGCCGACCCCGGCTACCCCGTCGTCTTCGCCGACTCGGGGCACGATTCGGCCAAGACGCTGCTCTTCTACAATCACTACGACGTGCAGCCTCCCGATCCTCTGGACGAATGGGATTCGCCCCCCTTCGAGCCGTACGAGAAGGACGGGCATCTCTACGGGCGCGGCATATCGGATGACAAAGGTCCCTTCATCGCCCGCCTCGCGGCCATCAAGGCGTTGCGCGCCATCAAAGGCGATATCCCTTTGCGCGTTAAGTTCTGCTTGGAGGGAGCCGAAGAGATCGGCAGTCCCGGCTTCCACGACTTTGTCGCCCAGCACGCCGATACGCTCAAGTCCGACATGTGCATCTGGGAGGGCGGCGGCGTGAACTGGGACGGACGCCCCCTCATCACGCTGGGCGTCAAGGGGCTGCTCTACGTCGAGTTGGAGTGTCGCGCCGCGTCGCGCGATTCCCACTCTTCCTACGCGCCGACGGTGCCCAACCCCGCGTGGCGCCTCATCTGGGCGCTGGCGTCGCTCAAGGATGCGGGCGAGCGCATCAAGCTGCGCGGCTTCTACGACCGCATCCGTCCCGCTCTCGACGAGGAGTTGGCCGCGCTGCGCCGCCTCCCCGACACGGACGACGAGTTTCGTCGCGACCTAGGCGTTGAGATGAGCCTGGGCGAGGCGACGGGGTTCGAGTTCCGGCGGCGGATGATTATGGAGCCGACGGCCAACGTCGCCGGCGTGGTGGCGGGCTATACCGGGCAAGGCGCCAAGACCATCCTTCCCGCCGTGGCGCGAGTCAAGATGGACTTCCGCCTGGTGCCTAACCAAGACCCGCAAGAGGTGCTCGCCAGCCTGCGCAGCCACCTGGACGAGCACGGCTACAGCGACGTATCCATCAGCGTGTTGACTAGCGAGCATCCCTCGCGGACGCCCATCGGCGACCCGTTCGTGAAGGTGGTGGCGGATACGGCGCGAACGGTCTACGGCAGCGAACCGTACCTCCAGCCGAGCATGACGGGCACCGGGCCGCAGTACCCGGTGCAGGAGATCTTGCGCGTGCCGGTGGCCTCGTGCGGCGTGGACTACCCCGGCAACCGCATCCACGCGCCCAACGAGAATATCCGCCGCGACTACTTCCGCTTGGGCGTCCTCCACACCGCCGAACTCATCGAAGCGCTGGGCCGGGGCGCCTGACCCGCCTCAAGGAGCAATGCATGCCCCTCTTCCTGTTGCTGGCCTTCGTCTCCTCCGTGGTCGGGATATTCGCCTGGTGGCGCATCTTCTATCGCATCGGTTGGCCGGTGTGGTACTGCCTCTTCATGGCCGTGCCCTTCGTCAGCCTGGCCATGCTGATCGTCGTGGCGTTGAGCAAGTGGCCCATCGAGGAACGTATGACCTCTATGGAGACGGAGCTCAAGAGGCTCCACGGCGAGCTGTGACCGCCGCCTCCGAGCACCGCGTCTCCGCCCTCGTCGAGCGCTACGTCCCGGTGGTCAGGGAGCAGATGCGGGTGTCCGTCCCCGATGCGAAGGGGGGCGTCTTCGATGTCATGCGCTATCACCTGGGCTGGCAGGACAGCGATGGCCGCCCGGCAAACGAGGACTCGGGCAAGGGCCTGCGGTCGGTGCTCGTGCTTGCGTCGTGCGAGATGGCGGGCGGCCAGTGGCGCGAGGCGCTGCCCGCCGCCGCGGCGCTGGAGCTCATCCACAACTTCTCCCTACTGCACGACGATATCCAAGACCAGGACGCCACCCGCCGCGGCCGCCCAACGGCGTGGACGCTGTTCGGTGTGCACACCGCGCTGGCCGCTGGCAACGCCATGCGCGTCGTCGCCGACCGCACGCTGCTGGGGCTTTCGGAGGCCGGCGTTTCGCCGGAGACGGCGGCGGCGGCGGCGTTGGCCCTCACCTCCCGCTACCTCGAGATGATCGAGGGGCAGTACCTCGACCTGTCGTTCGAAGAGTCGGACGAGGTTACGACGGGCGAGTACCTGGACATGGTGTCGCGCAAGACGGGGGCGCTCATCGACTGCGCGATGCACATGGGCTCGCTAGTCGCCACGAACGACTTGAGGACGGCGGCGGCGTTCGGCAGGTGCGGGCGCGAATTAGGGCTTGCCTTCCAGGTGCGCGACGATCTGCTGGGCGTTTGGGGCAATCCCGCTGCGACGGGCAAGCCCGTCGGCGCAGACATCCGGCGCAAGAAGAAGAGCATGCCTATCGTCCATCTGTTCCAGCAAGCCGACGCGCGGGGGCGCGAGTGGCTGCGCAACGCCTACAGCGCCGATGAGGTGGCGGGCGCCGACGTGGAGCGTGTCTTGGAGATGCTGGCGGACCTCGGCGTGCGCGAGTTCGTTCAGTCGACGGCGGCGGAGCACGCGGCGGCGGCGCTGAAGGCGATCGACGGGCTGCCGCTTGAAGCAGAGGCAAAGGCAGACATTAGCGCGATGGCCGACTACTTCATCGAGCGGGACAAGTAGGGTATAGTGCGCGTCGTCATGGCTAGTGGGACGAGGCTCGGCTAGATGGGCGTCCCGGCGTCACAGGCGTGGACTGTCGCCTCTTACGTCGTCAAGCAGCGCTTGCGCGGGCGCAAGCGCTATCCCCTGGTGCTAATGCTCGAGCCGCTGCTGCGTTGCAATCTGGCGTGCGCCGGGTGCGGCAAGATTCAGTACCCGGCGCAGATCCTGCGCAAGAACATGAGCGTTGAGCAGGCCATGGCCGCCGTGGACGAGTGCGGCGCGCCGGTGGTTAGCATCCCCGGCGGCGAGCCGTTGCTCTACCCGCACATCGCAGAGCTGGTGGACGCGCTAGTCGAGCGCAAGAAGTACGTCTACGTCTGCACCAACGCTATCCTCCTCAAGCAGAAGCTGGAGGCGGGGTTGTTCACGCCTAGCAAATACCTATCCTTCAGCGTGCATATGGACGGCTTGCGCGAGGAGCACGACGAGGCGGTCTGCCGCGACGGCGTGTACGACGTGGCCGTGGAGGCGATCGAAGAGGCGCTGCGGCGCGGTTTCCGCGTAACCACGAACACGACGCTGTTCGACAACACCGACCCCTTGCGCGTCCGCGACTTCTTCGACGAGATGATGCGCGTCGGCGTCGAGGGCATGATGGTCTCGCCCGGCTACAGCTACGCCAAGGCGCCCGACCAGGAGAACTTCCTGCACCGCGCCAAGACGAACCAGCTGTTCACCGACATCCTCTCCGACAAGAAGAAGGGCTGGCGTTTCAACCAATCGCCCCTGTTCCTGCGCTTCCTGATGGGCAAGGAGCACTTCGAGTGCACGCCCTGGGGCAATCCTCTCTACACCATCTTCGGCTGGCAGAAGCCGTGCTACCTGCTGCAAGAGGGCTACGCGTCCACCTTCCAAGAGCTGATGGAGCAGACCCCCTGGGAGGAGTACGGATTCGAGAGCGGCAACCCCGCCTGCCGCGACTGCATGGTGCACTCCGGCCACGAGCCCTCCGCCGTCCACGCCACCTTCGCCACGTGGCGCGGATTCAAGCAGGCGGCGGCGTCCACTCTCACCGGCAAGCTCTAGTCCCGCCGCCGTGTCTACGGAGCACGCCCCGCCTGACGCGGATGAATCTTCCCTCGAAGGCTGGGATCCGTCGCAAGACGGCTCTGTGGACGTTCCCGCCGTCGTTGACTTGGCCTTCGACTACCGTGGCAACGTCACCATCGAGCGCGCGGACGGCGCTAGCGTCGTTGCTTACGTGTCCAACCGCGACGCCCGCGCGGCGCGCCCCTTCCTAGACTACTTCGATCTAGAGGGACGCGGCCCCTTCCGCCTGCCCTACGCGGAGATTGCCAACATCCGCTTCACCGGCAAAGACACGGCCAAGGGCAATTCCTACGAAGCCTACCAGCGCCGCAAGGCCGCCGAGGCGGGCCGAGGCTAGCGGCATGGTGGCGGCAGCGCGCCTCCTGGTCGTCGCGCCGACCAAGCGCGAACTCGGCGGCTTGCGCCCCGGCGGCGATTACGCTTGCCGCGCCGCCGTCGTCGGCGTCGGCCACGAGGCGGCGCCCGCATTCGCCGCCGCGTTGGATGCCGAGCGCCCCTCCGCCGTGCTCTCCCTAGGGTTTGCCGGAGGGCTGCTCCCGGCGCTTCCCACCGGCGCGTTGACGCTCTGCACTGCCGCAGCCGCCCAGGACGCTCCGTCCATCGATCTCGACTTCGCCTCAACCGCCGAAGCACTGCGCCGCGCGGGGGTAGCCGCCGCGTTCGGCGCGTTGCTCACCGTTGACGCGCCGCTGTTGACGCCCGAGGCGAAGCGCGCCGCCCACGGCGCCTCCGGCGCGGCGGTCGTCGATATGGAAGGCTACGCTCTCGCGCGCCTCGTCGGAGAGCGCGGAGTACCCGTCGTCGCGCTGCGCGCCGTGCTGGACGCGGCAGAGCACGCGCTGCCGCCGTTCGTCGCGGACATCGTGGCCGACGGCGGGCGCGGGGAGTTGCGGCACACGATGCGCAACCTGCGCGCCGATCCTCTGCTCGCCTCCCGGCTGCCGGTGCTGGCTTGGCGCTCGCGGGTAGCCGCCCGGGCGCTGCGGCGAGGCGCCCGCGCGCTGATTCCGGCTTTGGCCGCGCACGCGAGGGTTCGTTGATGCGCGCCTTCGTAACGGGCGCAAGCGGATTCGTCGGTGGGCACGTGGCGCGGGCGCTCCTGGAGCGCGGCCACGAGGTCATCGCTCTCGTGCGCCCAGGCGGCGCGCTCCGCTTCGAGCACCCGCGTCTGACGCCGGCGGAGGGCGACGTGACTGACCGCGCCTCGCTCGACCGCGCGGTCGCCGGCTGCGACGCGGCGTTCCACGTCGCCGCGCTCTACACCTTCTGGTCGCCCGACCGAGACACGATGTGGCGCGTCAATGTGGATGGAACGCGTAACGTATTGGAGGCAGCCCAGGCCGCCGGAGTCGAGCGCGTCGTCCATACCGGCACCGTCTCCACGCTCCACTTTGCGGCGGACGGCGCGCCTGCGACGGAGGCGCGGACAGCCGCTCCGCACGAACTGATAGGCGCATACAAGCGCACCAAGTTCGAGGCCGAGCGCGTTGCCCTCAGCATGGCGGCTGCGGGCGCTCCTATCGTCGTCGTCAACCCGTCCGCGCCCGTCGGCCCCGGCGACGTGAAACCCACGCCGACGGGACGCATCATCGTCGATTTCCTGCGCGGCGCTATGCCTGCGGTGGTCGACACGGGCTTGAATCTGATCGACGTTGCGGACGTAGCCGAAGGGCACCTTCTGGCGCTGGAGAGGGGCAAGGCCGGCGAGCGCTACCTGCTGGGCAACGCCCAGGGCAATCTCACGCTGGCGCAGATGCTGCGGACGTTGGCGGAGGTGTCGGGCCGCCGCCCCGCGCCCAGGCGCATCCCCTATCGTCTGGCGCTGGCGGCGGCCTACGCAGACCGCGCCATCGAAGGCGCATTGCTGCGCCGCGAGCCGCGCATCCCGCTCGAGGCCGCGCGCATGGCGCGCAAGCCGATGTGGGCCGACCCGTCGAAAGCGGTGCGGGAGTTGGGCTTGCCACAGTCTCCGGTGGAAGACGCGCTGCGCCGCGCGACGGAGTGGTTCGTCGAAAATGGCTACCTGGGGCGGGCGAAACGGGGAGAACCGCGCGTCTAGGGGCGCGAAGGCTGCTTGCCGCTTGCGCGGTCGGGTAGTATGCTCCCTGCTCGCGCGAGAGCGGCGGCTCATTCGTTATGGATGGAGCAGTAAGAGAGCAGGAGCGCGTCAGCCTCCGCGTTGAAGAGGCACTGGGCAAGACCCAGGACTACTTCCTGCGCACTCAGCACCCCGACGGCTACTGGTGGGGCGAGCTCGAGTCCAACGCCACGATGGAGGCCGAGCACATCATGCTGCTCGCCTTCCTTGGCTCCCACGACCCCGAACGCGTGCGCCTGGTCGCCAACGACATTCTGCGCCGCCAGCGCGAGGACGGCTCGTGGGGCATGTACTACGGGGCGCCGGGTGACCTCAGCACCTCCGTCGAGTGCTACTTCGCCCTCAAGCTGGCCGGCCGCTCGCCGAACGAGGACGCGATGCGGCGCGCCCGCGAGTTCATCCTGTCCAAAGGAGGCGTGCCGAAGGCTCGCGTCTTCACCAAGATATGGCTGGCGTTGTTCGGCCAATGGCCGTGGGAAGGCACGCCGATGATGCCGCCCGAGATGATTCTCCTGCCTCCTTGGGCGCCCTTTAACATCTACCGCTGGTCGTCGTGGGCGCGCGGAACCATCGTGCCGCTGACCGTCGTTTTGGCCAAGCGTCCGGTGAAGCGCCTTCCTATCGCCAAGGGCGTCGGCGAATTGCTGCCCAAGGGCGAGAAGATTCGCTACTGGCTGCCGTGCCGCGCCGAGAACGCGCTGAGCATTGAGACGCTGCTATGGCTCGGCGACAAGGCGCTGCACGTATACGAGCGCTTGCCGTGGAAGCCCCTGCGCGGCCTCTCCCTGCGCCGCATCAAACGCTGGCTCATCGAGCGCCAAGAGGCCGACGGCTCGTGGGGCGGCATCCAGCCGCCGTGGGTCTATTCGCTTATCGCGCTGCACGTGCTCGGCGCTGGGCTGAACGACCCCACCGTCAAGAAGGGCTTGGAGGGGTTTCGCAGGGAGTGGAGCCTGCGCTCGGAGGACGGCGAATCGATGCGCGTTCAGGCGTGTCTGTCACCCGTTTGGGATACCTGCCTGGCTGTCTTGGGGCTGCTGGACTCCGGCATGCCGCCCGACCATCCAGCGATTCAGCGCGCGTGCAGGTGGATGATGGAGCGCGAGATCCGCCGCAAGGGGGATTGGGCGGTTTTGGTGAAGGACGTCGAGCCCAGTGGGTGGGCGTTCGAATTCGCCAACGAGACCTACCCCGACATCGACGATTCCAGCATCGTGGTGATGGATCTGCACGCCGTCCGCTTCGGCAGCGACCGCGAGGAGCAGGCGCGCCGCGCAGTGGTGGGGCGCGCGCTGCGCTGGATCGAGGCGATGCAGTCGGCCAACGGTGGTTGGGCGGCGTTCGATAAGGACAATGATTCCCCGTTGCTCGCCCGCCTGCCCTTCAGTGACTTCGGCGAGGTGCTCGACCCGCCGACTGTGGACGTTACCGCGCACATCCTCGAGATGTACGGACGCCTTGGCATCACGAACACGAAGCCCGTGCGCAGAGGACTCGCCTACGTCAAGCGCGAGCAGGAGCCGGATGGCTCGTGGTTCGGACGCTGGGGCGTCAACTACGTCTACGGCGCGGGCGCCGTGCTGCCCGCCTTGGAGGCGCTTGGCGAGGATATGTCCCAACCCTACGTCCGCCGCGCCGTCGACTGGCTGCTAGATCACCAGAACCCCGATGGCGGCTGGGGAGAATCGTGCGCCAGCTACGTCGACCCGTCCCTGAAGGGGCGAGGTGAGAGCACTGCGTCGCAAACGGCGTGGGCGCTCGTCGGCCTCATCGCCGCCGGGCGCGCGCACACGGGCGTCGCTCGGCGCGGAGTGGAATACCTGATTAGCACGCAGCGCGACGACGGGACGTGGGATGAGCCGCACTTCACCGCCTGCGGCTTCCCGGGCTACGGCGTGGGTAACCGCCCGGACGAACTGCGCCCTGTCGGCCACCCGAACTGGCAAGGACAAGAGCTGGGCGCCGCCTTCATGATCAACTATCACCTCTATCGCAACTACTTCCCCTTGTGGGCGCTCGGGCGATACGCTCGGGCGCTCAAAGAGGACGCGCGGAACGGCGGCTTCCAGCCTGAGACGCGCCGCAATGGCCACAAGCCGACGCGCGTCTCCTCCAATGGACGGGCGCACGGGCGAAGCAGCGCGTAGAAAAACCAGTGAAAAGTCGCTTGCGAATTGGGGGCTGCAGGGGGTTGCGCATACCTACATAGGCATGCTAGGGTATCATATGCACGGTAGCCCCACTGGCGTAGAGGGAGGAGTAGCGAGATGACTACCAGCGCGTTGACTGCACGCATCGTTGTGGAGACGACCTGCGCGCCTGAGTTCATCGACATCACGGAGCGCGTGTTGGACCATGTCCGCTCATCCGGCGTGAAGGACGGCCTGGTGAGCGTCTACTCGCGGCACACGACGGCGGCGATCAAGATCAACGAGCACGAGCCGCTGCTGCTCCAGGATATGTCCGACTTCCTGCGGCGGCTGGCTCCGCCGGGCGCCTACTATCGCCACAATGACTTCGACATCCGCACGGTCAACATGACGGAGGACGAGTGCCCCAACGGCCACTCGCACTGTCAGCACTTGCTGATGAGCACCAGCGAGACGCTGCCCATCATCGACGGCGAGGTGCCGCTCGGCTCGTGGCAGCGCATCTTCCTCATCGAGCTCGACACCTACCGCCCCCGCCCGCGCGAGATCCTCATCACCTGCATCAGCGCCTAGCGGAGCATCCGTGGCGACCCACGGCGCCGCCACTCCGCAGCCGGCCCTCGATGAGGCGTATTCCTACTGTCGCCGCCTCGCCGAGAGCCACTACGAGAACTTCACGGTCGGCTCGCTCCTGCTCCCGCGCCGCCTGCGTCCCTACTTCTTCGCCGTCTACGCCTTCTGCCGTTGGACGGATGACCTGGGTGATGAGGCGTCCGGCGACCGCCTCGCGCTGTTGGACGACTGGGAGGCGGAGCTCGGCGAGGCGTACAACGGGCGCCCGACCCACCCCATCGCCGTCGCGCTCCAAGACACCGTCCGCCGCTTCGGCATCCCCGAAACGCCCTTCCGCAAACTCATCGAGGCGAACCGCATCGACCAAGGCAGCGGGCGCTTCCCGACCTACGCCGACCTGCTTCACTACTGCGACCACTCCGCAAACCCCGTCGGCAGGATGGTGCTCTACGTGCTTGGCGACCGCCGCGAAGAGAGCCACCGCCTCTCCGACGCCACCTGCACGGCGCTGCAATTGGCGAACTTCTGGCAGGACGTGCGCCGCGACTACGTTATGGGCCGCATCTACCTACCGCTAGAGGATATGGAGAGATTCGGCTACTCGGAGGCAGACTTGGCCGCCGGGGTAGTGAACGACAACTTCCGGGAGTTGATGGCGTTCGAGGTTGACCGTGCGCAAGCGCTGTTCGAGGAGGGCTACGCGCTCGTCGACCGCCTACCGGGGCGCCTCAAGTTGGACATCGCTCTGTTCAGCAAAGGCGGCCTCAGCGTGCTCGACGCCATACGTCGCCAAGACTACGACGTGCTGACCGAGCGGCCTGTCGTAAGCGCACGACGCAAGGCGTGGTTGATGGCGTCCGCCGCAGCGCGCCTAGCGCTGCGGAGGGCGCCGTGAGCGTCTCGGCGCCCTCCATCGCGGCGGCCTACGACCACTGCCAGGCCGTGACCAGGCGAGAGGCGCGCAACTTCTACTTCGCCTTCGTCACGCTTCCCAAGCCGCGCCGCCGCGCCATCTACGCCGCCTACGCCTTCGCCCGCCTCGCCGACGACATCGCCGACGGCTCCGCTCCCACGGCGGCCAAGGCGGAGCAGTTGGGCGAACTGCGCGCGAGCCTGCGCCGCGCGTTCGAGGGCGCTCCCGACGGGCCCGTGTTGATGGCGCTCACCGATGCGGCGGACGCCTACTCCATCGACCCCGCCCTCTTCGAGCAGATCATCGACGGCGTCGAGATGGACCTGTCGCCGCGCCGCTACGAGACATTCGAGGAGTTGCGCGACTACTGCTACCTGGTGGCGTCCGTCGTCGGCCTCATCTGCGTGGAGATATTCGGCTACGCCGACCCCCGCGCCCGTAAGACTGCCGTAGACTTGGGCCTCGCTATGCAGCTCACCAACATCATCCGCGACGTGCGCGAAGACCGCGACGCAGGCCGCGTCTACCTGCCGCAGGAAGACCTTCGGCGCTTTGGCTATACCGAAGACGATATGGCCTCCGGCGTGGTCAACGACGCATTCGCGAGCCTAATGCGCTTCCAAACCGAGCGCGCCCGCGCCTACTTCGAGTCCAGCAAACCGCTGATCTCCTACCTAGCCCCGCGCTCTCGCGCCTGTCCCGCCGTTCTCCACGCGCTTTACTATCGTCTGCTCGACCGCATCGAGCAGCGCGGCTTCGACATCTTCAGCGAGCGCGTGCGCCTCTCTTCCGCCGAGAAACTCAGCATCATGGCCAAGACTTGGGCAGCCAGCTTCCTAGTGCGGCGCAACCGGGACTAGGCAGCGTCCTCGTCGTCGGCGGGGGGCTGGCGGGGATGACGGCGGCCCTGCGCCTCGTCGACGCAGGCTACCGCGTAACGCTGGTCGAACGCCGCCCCTACCTCGGCGGGCGCGCCTATTCCTACGTAGACCGCGAGACGGGCGTACAGGTCGACAACGGCCAGCATGTCTTCATGGGCTGCTGCACCGCCTACGTCGAGCTGCTGCGCGAGGCGGGCGCGTTGGACGGTGCGGCGCGGCAGAAGCGCCTGCGCGTCGAGGTGCGCAGCCCCGAGGGGCGCAACGGCGTGCTGGCCGCCGCTCCCCTGCCCGCCCCGCTGCACTTGCTACCCTCCTTCCTGCGCTATCCGCACCTGAGTTGGCGCGAAAAGCTGCGCGCCGTCCCCGCGCTGCTGCGCATCAGCCGCGAGCGCGACAGAGAGCGCCCCGAGCTGCGCGCCCTCTCCTTCGAGGAATGGCTGCGGCGCAACGGCCAATCCGAGCGCGCCATCGCCAACTTTTGGGACTTGATCGTGATTCCCTCCCTCAACGACGCGTCCCGCGACGTATCCGCCGCTATGGCCTTCATGCTCTTTCAGACGGCGCTGCTGCGCGACGCGCACGGCGCCGACGTCGGCTACGCCCGCTCCGGCCTCTCCGAGTTGATGGGCGAACCCATCGAGCGGCGGCTGCGCGAGCGCGGCGCCGAGGTGCTGCTGGGGCGCACGGCGCAGCGCATCCTCGTGGAAGGCGGCGCCGTTACGGGCGTGGCGCTTGCCGACGGCGGCGCGCTGAGCGCCGATTGGTGCGTCTCCGCTCTGCCGCCCCACGCGTTCAGCGCCCTCTTGCCTGACGAATTGCGCGCCGCGCCGTCGTTCGCCGCCGCCGCCGAGCACTCGTACTCCCCTATCGTTAACCTCCACGTCTGGTACGACCGCCCCGTTGCCGACTTCGAGTGGACGGCGTTCGTCGATAGCCCCCTGCAGTTCGTCTTCAACAAGACGCGGATTGCCGCGCTGCCCGGCCCGGGCGACTACCTAACGGTGTCATTGAGCGCTGCGTGGGAGTGGTGGCCGCTGTCGAAGGAGGAGCTGCGCGAGCGCTTCACCGCCGAGTTGGCGCGCGCCCTGCCCCGCGCACGCGGCGCGGCCATCCAGCGCTTCATCGTAGTCAAGGAGCAGCGCGCCACCTTCCGTTCCCTCCCCGGCGGCCCCGACAACCGCCTGCCCGCTCGCACTTCCTTGCCCAATCTGGTGCTAGCCGGGGATTGGACGGACACGGGATGGCCTGCGACGATGGAGGGCGCGGTGCGCAGCGGCAACGCCGCCGCCATGGTAGTGGCCGCCCGATGAACAGCCTTGTTCTAGCCCCCTTCTCCGACGGCGGCCTAGCCGCGCTGCGCGAGATGGGCGTCGCCGCCTACGAGCCGTGGACGCAAACCCAGCGCCTCTACGACCCGGAAGAGCTGGGGGAACGGCTCACGGCGGAGGGCGTGGGGGCGCTCATCGTCGAGGCGGACTTCCTGCTCGAGGAACTGTTCGAGGAGGCGGCGCTGCTGCGGTTCGCCGCAGTCTGTCGCGCGTCGCTGAACCAGGTGGACTTGGATGCGGCGACGGAGCACGGCGTGGTCGTAGTCCACACGCCGGGGCGCAACGCCCAGGCTGTCGCGGAGTTGGTGCTCGCGCTGATGCTAGCCTTGGCGCGCCGCGTTCCCGCCGCGAGCGCCTATGCCGCGTCCGGTCAATGGGAAGAGCCGACGGAGCCGTACACGCGCTTCCATGGCCGTGAACTTGCCGGAGCCACGCTTGGGCTAGTCGGCTACGGCGCGATCGGCCGCCGTGTCGCCGCGCTCGCCCTCGGCGTGGGGATGCGCGTCCTCGCTTGCGACCCGTATCTCGCCCCCGACGCATCAGGGCTGCGCCGTGTCGCGCTCGTCGACCTTGAGACGCTGCTGCGCGAGGTCGACTTCGTGAGCGTCCACGCGCCCGATTCGGCGAGCACGGCAGGGTTGATCGGCGCGGCGGCCTTGCGCCTCCTGCGCCCAGGCGCCTACCTGATTAACGTCTCCTCGCCCTCGGTCGTTGATACGGCAGCGCTTGCGGCGGCCATCGAGGGGGGCGCGCTGGCGGGGGCGGCGCTCGACGTGCATGAGGCGCACCCCATCCCGCCCAACGCGCCGATGTTCGACGTGGCGCGGCGTATGCCCGACCGCGTGGTGCTGACGCCGCACGTAGGCGGCGCGACGGCGGAGACCATCGAGCGCCATTCGGCGATGGTGGTGGACGATCTGCGGCGATTCGCAGCGGGGCGCCGCCCCAAGCGCCTAGCGAATCCCGACGTTTGGCCGCGCCGCAAGCGCTAGCCCGCGTCGGCGAGCGGGTAGAATCGCCCACGATGCTGGGCGTCGCCTACACCGCCGTCGCCGCCGTCTTCTTCGGCCTCAACGGCGCAACCTTCCGCCGGGGCGTGCTGGGCGGCTCCGCGCTCCAGGGCGTGTACGTAACCGTGCTCGGCGGCGTGCCGCTCTTCCTGCTAGCGGCACTGGTTACGCAGCAGGCGTTCCGCTTGGAGGCGCTGGAGCTGCGGGCGTACGTGATATTGGCGGCGTCGGGCGTGCTCCATTTTCTGTTGGGGCGCTACAGCAACTTCCGCGCCTATGCCGCTCTTGGCCAGACGCGCGCCCAACCGCTGCTTCAGGCCTCCACGCTCGTCTCCGTGGTGATTGCGGTCATCTTCCTTCGCGAGACCGTCACGCTGCTGATGGCGGCGGGGATAGCGTTGGTGATGGCCGGGCCGGCCATCAGCGCCACGCGAACTGCGCCCTCCCCATCCGCCGTTGCGAGGCTCGCGCCCGCTGTACGGTTGGCAGAGGGCTATGCCTTCGGCACGCTGAACGCGCTCGCGTTCGGCGTGAGTCCTGTGCTCGTGCGCTACGCGCTCGGCGATTCGGGGCTAGGAATCGTTGCGGGGCTGACCGCCTACCTTGGCGCGGGCGCCGTGCTTGGGCTGGGATTCGCGCTGCCTGGGGTGCGCGCCTCGCTGTCGGGAATGAACCCCAGCGCGCGCGGATGGTTCGCCGTCGGCACGCTCACCGTGTTCGCGGCGCATATGTTCCGCTTCCTAGCGTTGAGCGCCGCGCCGGTGAGCGTCGTCATCCCCTTGCTGCGCGGAGGCGCGTTCCTGCACGTCGTCGCTGCGTGGCTCATCAACCGCGACTACGAGACGTTTGACAGGCGCGTGCTCGTCGGCATCGCCGTCTCCGTAAGCGGCTCGGTGGCGCTGGTGGTCTAGTTATGGAAGGTTCGCACGTCCTTTCGCTCGACCTTGGCAGCAGCGGCCTGCGCGCCTCGCTCCACCCCATCGAGCGCCCATGGGAGGCGGCGGCGATCGCGCGGCGCGTCTACCGCGTCCACCGGCCGCAGGGCGCGGACGCGCTGGCGGCCCGATTCGCGGAAGTCGACCTGACGGAGCGCATGCACGCCGTCATCGCAGAGGCGTTGGCGCAGCCGGGTGCGCGGGGGGCGCAGGTCGCCGCCGTGGGAATTGCCGCGCAGCGGGGCGGGACGGCGTTCCTCGAGGCGGACAGGCGCGCGCTGTACCTCGCGCCCAACACCGACCTGCGCGCGCTGTTCGAGGGCGCGGCTATGGAGGAGGCGCATGGCGAGCGCCTGTACGCCGTCACGGGGCGCGCGCCCGCGTTCCTGTTCGTCCCGGCCAAACTCGCGTGGTGGCGCAACCACCATCCGCGCATCTCCAAGCGCATCGTGCGCACGACGACGCTCGGCGGCTGGGCGGCCTTCCTGCTTACGGGCGAGATGGGCGCAGGGCGTGCGGAACTGGCGGAGGCAGGGCTGATGGACGTGCGAAGCGATGAGGTTGCGGGCGAGCTGTTGGCCGACCTGGGAGTAGACCTCGCCCTGATGCCGCCAATCGTGGGGGAGGGCGCGCCCATCGGGGTGATTTCCGCCGGCGCCGCGGCCAAGACGGGACTGCCGCGCGGCGCGCCCGTTTACCTCGTTGGGCCGGACACGGGCGCGGCGATGCTGGGTATGGGCGCGGCGCAATTCAACGACGTGGGCATCGCCGCCGGATGGAGCGCTCCGGTGCGGATGATTGCTGCCGCGCCCGTCTTCGACGCGGAGCGGCGGACGTGGACGGGGCCGTCGCTGACGCCTGGGCGTGCCTACGTGGAGGCGAGCGCGGGGGATACGGGCGGGACGCTGGAGATGGTGAGGCGAATGCTGGGCGCGCGGGCGGGCGGCGACCGCCTCGACCGGCTGGTGAGCCAATCGCGCGCGGGCGCCAATATGATCGCCACCTTCTGGGGGCCGCACGCGATGAACCTGTCCGACCCCGGCGTAACGATGGGCGGCCTGCTCGCGCCCGTGCCCATCACCTACAACCCCGTGCGCGCGGCCTACGTCGCCCGCGCCACATTCGAGAACGTCGCCTACGCTATGCGCGAGTGTGTCGAGTTGGCGCAGGAGGTTACGGGCATGGAGGCGCGCTCCATCGCCTTAGGCGGCGGCATGGCCGCCAGCGCGCTCTTCCCGCAGATGCTGGCCGACGTGCTGAACGCGCCCGTGAGGCGGCATAGCCCGCTCGCCACGGCTGCGGGCGCAGCCATCGCGGCGTCGCGCCCGGCGAGCGAATGGGCGTCTGCCGCGCGTGAGATTGCCCGGCGCGGCGAGGTCGTGGAGCCGGACGTGCGGGGCGTGCTCGCCTACGGCGAATCGTTCGCGCGCTGGCAGCGCCTCCGCGCTCGCTTGCAGGAGATGGGGGAGGAGTTGTAGGGGGCGCCGGAGGCGCTCTATGACTTGTCACCGTAGTAGAAGAAGGAGCGCTTCTCCCACGCGCCTTTGCCGGAGCGCTCGCCGTGCCCCGGCGGCCAGTCGAGGTCAGGCTTTGCGCCGAACGGGGGATGCGTCCAGCCGCCCTTGCCGCAGAAGAAGCGGAAGGCGCGGTCGTTCGTCTCGATCTCGACCTTGCATTCGTCGATCTTGTCGAATCGCCAGCCGCCCCAACGCTTCTTGCCGAAGTCGCCGCCTGCGCCGGAGCGCCCGAGTAGCCAGTCAAGCCATTCGTCTGCCTCCTCGCGGGTGAGCTTACCGTCCTCGACCAGTTCGTTGAGGTGGTCGCGCAGGCGCTGTTCAGCCTCCGCCTTGCGCTCGGCGCGCACCTCTTCCCACGCCTCGGTTAGCGCGTCTTCTAGCGCCTGCGCGTCGACGCCCAGCTTGACCGCTGCCCGCGCGTACACGTCGTCCCCCGCCATCGAGCTGTAGCGTTGCGCCAGCAGCGCGCCGCCGAGGATTCCGGCGATCGCCAGCACCGCAGCGAGCGCCACGCCGATCAACAGCCACTTTCGCATAGGCCTTCCTCCGTGCGCGTTGATGCCGCGACGCTAGCGCGCCCGTTTCAAGAAAGTATGAAGCCGGGGGAAGCGCGCGCGTGCGCCTCTCGCGCGGGTGCTGCTATCCTCGCGGCGCTATGGGCGGAAACGGGGCAAGCGCCGAGCAGATGGGCGCGGTGAACGAGTGGCGCGGCGAGCGCGAGGCGGTGCTGCGCGCCGCGCAGGCGATGCACCGCGACAGTCTGGTGGTGGAGACGAGCGGCAATGTCAGCGCCCGCGTGTCGGACGGCGCGCGCGGCCTCATCGCCATCACGGCCAGCGGCGTCCCCTACCCCACTATGAGCCTTGACGACATCGTCGTGGTGGAACACGACGGCGAGCCGGTGCTGGGCGACGCGTTGCCCTCGACGGAGCTGCTATGCCACGCCGCTGTCTACCGCGCCCGCCCCGACGTGGGCGCCGTGATGCACACGCACTCGACCTACGCGAGCGCGCTCGCCGTGGCGGGCGTCGCTATACCGCCGCTCATCGACGAGATGGTCGTGATGCTCGGCGACAGCGTGCAGGTGGCCGACTACGCCTTCCCCTCGACGGAGGAGTTGGGCGAATCGGCGGCGGCGGCGCTGGGCGAGCGCAACGCGGTGCTGCTCCGCAACCACGGGCTGATCGGCGTGGGCAAGTCGGTCGAGGACGCGCTCAAGGCATGCCGCTTGGCGGAGCACCTCGCCAAGGTATTCGTGCTGGCGCGGATGGTGGGCAGCGTGGGCGAGTTGCCGCCGGACGCGGTGAACGCCGAGGTCGAGCTCTTCCGGATGCGGCAGGCGACGTGAAGGTTCCCTCCTTCCTGCTGCGCCGCCTCTACGTCAAGGGCAGCCTCGCGCTCACGCCGGACGGCTTCCGCTTCGAACTGCGCAACCGCCTCGGCTCCGGCTACGCCAAGCGCCTCTTCCCGCTCACCTTCGACGGCGCCGAACTTGACCCGGCCAAGACCACGTTCCGCGTGGACGGCGAGACGGTGGCGTTCGACGCGGTGGACGGCGAGACGCCATTCACGCTGGGGATGAACAAGACGACGACCATCGAGTACGCGGGCGGCGCGGTGGCGCCGGGGCCGCACGCCGTCGGCATGCGGTTCGAGGTGGCGGGGCTGGGCGAACTGGGCTTCGAGTTCTCCGACGTGGCGGAGTAAGGGGGTAGGCGCACGGGCATAGCCATGGGCGCCGTAATCTCATTCGTAGCTTAAGATGAGCAAAGCCTTGCGAAAAGGATTACAGCAAATCCTACTAAGAATACACACGAAACCCCTTTTCTATTTTCGCAACATCTCTTCTTCTCATGTTAATTCCTTTCACCGAAGCCCACACCGCAAGGACAATCCCGCCCCATATTATCGTGGGGCCTAACAAATCCTGAGCCACTTGTTCCAATGTTTCCATTTCACGGCCCTCCTACCGAATTCCCTCGCGCTTGAGTGTGGCAAGGAATTCCTCCTGGGTTTTCGAGCCTTTCGTGCTGTTGCACGCGCCGCAAAGCAATTGCAGATTCTCCAGATGGTCGCTCCCGCCCCTGCTCCGCGCAACGATGTGGTCAATGGTGAAATTGCGAATCGGGAACAGCGTCTGGCAGCCAGCACATAGCCCCTCTTGCTGACCATAGAGTGTATTCTTGTGCGTCTGGTAGGCGGGCAGCTTGCCCATGTCCGTCCGTATCGGCACGTCATCGCGAAAGATAGCTTTGAAGCTGAACAGCCCTAACTCTTTCCTCATCCGGGTCAATATCAAGTCTTTCGCTTTCGCCGACAGGTCGATTCCAACCCACTGGCGCTCCAGGCGCTCGGCTGCGACAAGGGCTGTCGCACACCCGCAGAACGGGTCAAGCACCACATCGCCCTCATTGGAGCTGGCTCTGATGATGCGCTCCAATAAGGCCAACGGTTTCTGCGTTGGGTAGCCGGTGCGCTCACTGGCCCTCCTGCCTACCGGTGAAAACTCAGGCCACCATGTTTCAGGAACTTTGCCGCGAGCCAATAGCTTGGCACGCGTCTCATCAGTCAACGGAGCGTCGATGGCTGCGCCTTTGCGGTTAGTGTTCAATTGTTTATGGGCAACCCTAACGGCATCTCCGTTGAACGTCCATGAGCCACTTTTAGAGTACCACAGAATCACATCGTGCTTGCGATTGAACTGACGCGCCTTTGCCGAACCCGGCCCCGTGTATGCCCATATGATTTCATTTCTGAAGTGCTCGTGTCCGAATACAACATCCATCATTAGCTTTAGGTAATGGCTGGCAGTCGGGTCACAGTGAAGGTAGACGCTGCCAGCGGGTTTCAGTAGGCGCTTCATCTCCAGCAAGCGGACGGCCATCATAATCAGGTAGGACTGCATCCCCTTGCCGTGCCCTACCCGGGCTGCGTCGATGAGGGCGTAGAGACCGGGATTGGCCTAGGCAACCTCTCCGTGCCAAGCCAGGTCTACGTCGGAGAGCGTCCACGTGTCCTTGAATGCGGCGCCTGCGGCCTCGGAGCCTATCGGCGCCGAGTAGGTTTTGTTGGAGTTGAACGGCGGGTCGAGGTAGATGAGGTCGATGGTCTCGGAGTTGAGCCCCCGCATGACATGGAGGTTGTCGCCCGTCCATAGGGTGTGGTTCTTGAAGTTGGGCTCGACCATCGCTGGACCCTCCTGGCGTCGTGCCGGTGGGTTGGACAGGCAACGCTACGCCAGCCGCAGGCTAGGCCGCAAGGGGCAAATGGCAGAGTCGGCGCGCCCTCTACCCCTGCTCGACGTACTGGGGGAGTTCGGGGCGGCGCTTGGAGACGCCTGCCCAGTCGGCGGTCTTGCGGCTGACCTTGCCGTCGCGGAAGAACTCGAGGAAGACCTGGTTGAACATATCGGGCTGGTCGGTCTGGCCCTGATGTCCGCACTCCTCGGGGTAGAAGAATTGGATGTTGGGGAGCGTTTCTTCCTGGTTGTAGGCGTTCTCGACGGGGGCGATGACATCGTCCACGCCGTAGAGGTAGATGCCAGGGACGGCGGTCTTGCTGAAGCGGTCTTTGGTCGTGAAACGGGCGTTCAGCACGGGGTCGGTGCGGAGCAGTTCGCGCCCCTTGCGCCCGGCTTCGTAGGAGTCCTTCTGGCGGTTGGCGGCCATGGCTCGCATCTCAAGCAGTTCCTGGGGGACGGCGCTGGGGCGGTACATAATCGGCGTGATCATCTCGCCCATCGAGCGGGCGGTGCCGTCGAACTGCGCCATATCGGTGAGTTTGGGGCCGACCTGCTTCTCGTCGGCCACGTTGTCGCCGACCTTCATGGTGGCGATGAGGATGAAACTGATGACGCGCTCGGGGTGGTCGAGGACGTACTGGATGGTGTTGTCGGCGCCCATCGAGTTGCCGGCGAGATGGAAGCGGTCGAGGCCGACGGCGGTGGCGAAAGCGTCGACGAAGTCGGAGTGGCTGACGCCGCCGTAGACGGGGTGGTATTGGGGATCGGTGTCGGCGTGGCCGAAGCCGGGCTGGTCGGGGGCGTAGACGCGGAAGCCGTTCTGGCCGAGGAAGGGCGCCATGAAGCGCCAGCCCGCGCTGCCGGACGATCCCTGGATGCCGCCGTGCAGGAGGATGACGGGCGGGCCGGTCTCTCCGGCGGTCATGTAGTGCGCGAGCGCGCCGTTGCCCAGTCGCACCCAGCGGCTCAATAGGCCGGGGACGGGAACCAGACCCTCTTCGGTCAGCGTCATAGGGGAAGCCTCCTCGCTTGGTCCTCTGCGGGGCGGAGGGTACACCGCGCCGCACGCGAGCGCAAAGGGCGGGGGCGTTCGCCCCACTCTGCCCCGTGTGCGTCGGGGTTGGCCTTGCAGTTGCGGGGCGCCTCGCGCCGAGATTCCTGCCTCCACAGGAATGACGGAGAAAGAACGCAGGAACGACGGAATGGGAGCGCGGCAACGACGGAGCGAGGGGTGGGTTGGAGAGAAATGGTGCGGTCGTGTAGCGTTCGGGGTGATATGGCGGAGAGCGGCGCAGTTCCTAAAGTGGTGGCGGTCACAGGCGCGGCGGGCTATCTGGGCAGCCGTCTGGTGCGGCGGCTTGTGGCGGAGCCGCAGGTGGAGCGCGTGTTCGCCACCGACGCGCAGCCCCCGCCCTACGAGCTGGACAAGGTCGCCTACTACGAGCAAGACCTGCTCGATCCGCTGGCCGCTGCGTTCGTCGAGCACAGGGTGGAGGCGCTGGTGCACCTGGCGTTCGTCATCCGCCAGCAGCGCAGCAGGGGCGCCAGCCACCGCGTGAACGTGGACGGCGCAGACCACGTCTTGGCGGCGGCGGCGCAGGCCGGAGTGGAGCGCGTCGTCCACCTCTCCTCTTCGACGGTGTACGGCGCGCAGCCGGGCAACCCCGCCGAGCTGGACGAGGACGCGCCCGCGCGTCCGTCCGCATCCTTCCACTACGCTTGGGACAAGCGGGAGGCGGAGCGGGCGTTCGAGGACTACGCGCGCGAGCATCCCGACGCAGCGGTGTCCATCCTGCGGTCGTGCATCGTGATGGGGCCGTCGGCGCGAAACTCCATCACGCAGGCACTCTCCAAGCCGTTGCTGGTGGGCGTGCGGAACGCCGACCCGCCCATCCAGTTCGTCCATGAGGACGACCTGATGGAGGTGCTGTGGCGATTCATCACTGAGGCGCATCGGGGCGTCTTCAATGTCGCGGCGCCGGGCGCGGCGCGCTGGTCGGAGGTGGGGCGGATGGCGCGGCGACGCATCGTGTGGCTGCCGTCGTGGGCGGCCTACGGCCTCACCGACTTGGCGTGGCTGCTGCGCCTCCAGAGCGACGCGCCCTCGGCGGGATTGGACTACGTGCGTTGGCCGTGGGCGGTCTCCACGGCCAAGTTGGAGCGCGAGGTAGGCTACGCATTCCGCTACGACTCGCGGCAGGCGCTCGAGGCGTGGCTTGCGGCGCGGCGATAGGCGCGCGCACGCGCCGCCGATTCCTTGACAGGCCGCCGTGCGCGGGGCTACGCTATTGTTGACTAGAAAGGTCAACAATCCTCGATGACCACCACTGGCAAGACCGCGCAGGAATTCGCCGCCCAGGAGTACAAGTACGGGTGGACGACGCCCGTCGAGCAGGAGACCGCGCCCCCCGGCCTGAGCGAAGAGGTGGTGCGATGGATCGCGGCGCGCAAGAACGAGCCGGACTGGATGCTGGAGTGGCGCCTGCGCGCCTACCGCCACTTCGTCAAACTGCTCGAAGAGGAGCGCTCGCCCACGTGGGCGAAGGTCCACTACCCGCCCATCGACTACCAGAGCATCGTCTACTGGACGGCGCCCAAGGCCAAGGCGGAACTGGAGAGCCTCGACCAGGTCGACAAGGAGATACTGGAGACCTTCGAGAAACTGGGCATTCCCATTGAGGAGCAGAAGCGCCTGGCAGGCGTGGCCGTGGACGCGGTGTTCGACAGTGTGTCCATCGCAACGACGGCCAAGGAGACGCTCGCCAAGTACGGCGTCATCTTCTGCTCTTTCAGCGAGGCAGTGCAGGAGCACCCGGAGCTGGTGCGCAAATATCTCGGCTCCGTCGTCCCCTACACCGACAACTTCTACGCCGCGCTGAATTCCGCCGTCTTTTCCGACGGCTCGTTCGTCTACATCCCCAAGGGCGTGCGGTGCCCGTTGGAACTGTCCACCTACTTCCGCATCAACGCGGCGGGGTCGGGGCAGTTCGAGCGCACGCTCATCATCGCGGAGGAGGAGTCCTACGTCTCCTACCTGGAGGGGTGCAGCGCGCCGATGCGCGACGAGAACCAGCTGCACGCGGCGGTGGTGGAATTGATCGCGCAAGAGCGGGCGGAGATCAAATACTCGACAGTGCAGAACTGGTACCCGGGCGACGACGACGGCAAGGGCGGCGTCTACAACTTCGTGACCAAGCGCGGCGCCTGCCGGGGCGCGCGCGCCAAGATATCGTGGACGCAGGTGGAGACCGGCTCGGCGATTACGTGGAAGTACCCCAGCGTGCTGCTCCAGGGCGACGAATCGGTCGGCGAGTTCTACTCCGTCGCGCTCGCCAAGGCGCGGCAGCAGGCCGACACCGGCACCAAGATGATCCACCTGGGCAAGAACACCACCAGCACCATCATCTCCAAGGGCATCTCCGCCGGGCACGGCAGCAACACCTACCGCGGGCTGGTGCAGATAATGCCCAACGCGGCGGGGGCGAAGAACTACACGCAGTGCGATTCGCTCCTCATCGGCGACGCGAGCGCGGCGCACACCGTGCCCTACGTCGAAGTGCGCAACGACTCCGCCTCCGTGCAGCACGAGGCGTCCACCTCCAAGGTGAGCGACGAGCAGGTCTTCTATTGCCGCCAGCGCGGGCTGTCGGAGGAGGACGCGCAGTCGCTCATCATCAACGGCTTCTGCAAGGAGGTGTTCAAGCGCCTGCCGATGGAGTTCGCCGTGGAGGCCGACCGCTTGCTGCAAGTCAACCTCGAAGGAGCCATCGGCTAGATGCTGGAGGTTCGGGGGCTCCACGCCGCCGTCAACGGCGTCGAAGTCCTGCGGGGCATCGATCTGACCGTGCTCCCCGGCGAGACGCACGCGATTATGGGGCCGAACGGCTCCGGCAAGAGCACCCTCGCCTACGTTCTCTGCGGCAAGCCGGGCTACGAGGTAACCGCAGGCAGCGTCTCATTCATGGGCGAAGACCTGCTGGCGATGCCGGTCGAGGAGCGCGCCCGCGCAGGGTTGTTCCTCTCCTTCCAAGCCCCCGGCGACATCCCCGGCGTTCGCACCGACCACTTCCTGCGCGCGGGCTACAACGAGATGCGCAAGGCGCGCGGCGAGGCGGAGGCGGGCGTGCTGGACTTCGACCGCCTCCTCAAAGCCAAGGCCAAGGCGCTGGAGGTTAGCGACGCGCAGACCAAGCGGTTCGTGAACGTCGGCTTCTCCGGCGGCGAGCGCAAGCGCAACGAGGTGCTTCAGATGGCCGTGCTCGAGCCCAGCCTCGCCATCCTGGACGAGGTCGACTCGGGCCTGGACGTTGACGCTATGCGCGACGTGGCGGAGGCGGTCAACGCGCTGCGCACGCCAGAGCGCGCTCTGCTGCTAGTAACGCACTACCACCGCGTGCTCGCCTACATCGTCCCCGACAAGGTGCACGTGCTGATGAACGGGTGCTTCGCCGCCGAGGGCGGCAAGGAGTTCGCCTTGGAGATCGAGGAGAAGGGATACGATTGGCTCGCCCAGCGCGCAGGCTAGCCCTATGACCGCCGCCGCTCCTACCCTAGAGGCCGTCTGCCTAGACGCTAGCCGCCGCCTCGCCGCCGCCGAACCCCTCCCTCCTTTCGCCGCCCGTCTGCGCGAGCGCGGCGCGGAGCGATTCGCCGCTCTCGGATTCCCCACGGCGCGGCGCGGCAACGAGTATTGGAAGTACACCGACGTCGCGCCCATCGCGCGCGGCGACTTCGCGCCGCCGGAGCGTCCCTCCCCTGCCCTCTTGCCACCGCGCATCGTGGAAGACGCCGCCGTCGCAACGCTGGCGGACGGATTCGTCGTCGGCGCGCCGGGCGCCATCGGCGGCGGCGCGTACGCAGGCAGCCTCCGCGACGCGCCCTCAGCGGCGCTCGAGACGGCGGAACGCGCCCTCGGCGCAGCGGCCGACTTCGAGGACGAGGCGTTCGCCGCCCTGAACGCGGCGCTTATGCAAGACGTGTTCGTGTTCTACGCGCCTGCGGGCGCACGGCTGCCCGCGCCGATTCATCTGGCGGTTACGACGGCGCCCGGCGCGGCGTCGCAGCCGCGCGCGCTTATCGTCTGTGAGCGAGGCGCGGAGGCGACGGTGCTCGTCAGCCACGCGGGACAGGAGGGCGCGCCCTACTTCGCCAACGCGGTGACGGAGGTTTGCCTCGCGGCGGACGCGCATCTGCGCCTCTTCCACGTGCGCAGCCACCCGTCGAACGCGCATCACGTCGAGACGACCGCCGCGCACCTCGAACGCGGCGCCGGCCTGCGCTCCTTCGCTCTCGACGTAGGCGAGGGCTTGGTGCGCCACAACCTGAACGTCGCGTTGGCGGAACAGGGCGCGAGCGCCGACGCTGCGGGCGTAGCTGTCGCGGGCGGACGCGCGCACCTCGACAACCATCTATTCCTCCACCACGAGAGCGGCGAGACGCACAGCAGCGCCCTCTATAAGGGCGTGGCGCTCGGCGCTTCACGCAGCGTGTTCGTGGGGAAGGTGCTCGTGCCGCAGGATTCTCAGCGCATCAGCACGAACCTCACCAACAAGAGCCTGCTTCTCTCGCCTGAGGCGGAGGTGGACAGCCAGCCGTTGCTGGAGATCTACGCGGACGACATCGCGGCGACGCACGGCAGCGCCGTCGGCCAACTGGATGAAGAGGCGCTGTTCTACCTGAACAGCCGCGGCGTCGGCCCCGACGCCGCGAAGGCCATGCTGGTGAACGGCTTCCTTGCGGAGGCGCTCGCCCAACTCGAACCGGCACCCCTCGCCGCCTACGCCGAGGCCGCCGTGCGCGGCGCCCTACCCGAGGGCGCGGAGGCGTAGCGATGTACGACGTGAGCGCCGTCCGCGCCGACTTCCCCGTCCTCTCGCGCCAGGTGAACGGCAAGCCGCTGGTCTACCTGGACAACGCCGCGACCTCGCAAAAGCCGCGCCAGGTCATCGACGCGCTGGTCGAGTACTACGAGCGCTACAACTCCAACGTCCACAGGGGCGTGCACACGCTGAGCGTCGAGGCGACCGACCGCTACGAAGCGGCGCGCGAGAAGGTGGCGCGCTTCATCAACGCGCCCAGCGCGGAGCACCTGGTTTGGGTGCGGAACACCACCGAGGCGATCAACCTCGTGGCCAAGACGTGGGCGGCGGAGCGCGTCGGCCCCGGCGACCGCATCGTGGTTACGGAGATGGAGCATCACTCCAACCTGGTGCCGTGGCAGCAACTGGCCAAGGAGCGAGGCGCCGAGCTCGCTATCGCGGCCATCGACGCCGACCACAAGCTGGACGAGGCGGATTTCGAGCGCCTGCTTACGCCGAACACGCGCCTCGCCGCCTTCACCCATATGTCCAACGTGCTCGGAACCATCACGCCCGCCAAGCGCCTCGTCGAGATGGCGCGCCGCGTCGGCGCGGCTACGCTCATCGACGCGGCGCAGTCCGTGCCGCATCTGTCCATCGACGTGCAAGACCTCGACGCCGACTTCGTTGCCTTCTCCGGCCACAAGATGCTCGCGCCCAGCGGCATAGGCTGCCTCTACGCGCGCGGCGAGGTGTTGGAGCAGATGCAGCCCTTCCTGCACGGCGGCGAGATGGTATTGGAGGTTACCTATGAAGACGCGTCGTGGAATCACCTGCCGATGCGCTTCGAGGCGGGCACGCCCAACATCGCCGACGCCATTGGCATGGGCGCCGCCGTGGACTACCTGGCCAAGCTCGGCATGGAGAACGTGCGCCGCCACGAGGTGGAGTTGACGCGCTACGCGCTCCGGCGCTTCGCTGAGTTGGAGGAGGTGGTTACGTACGGCCCGTCCGACCTCGACTATCGCGGCGGCGTGGTCTCATTCCACGTCGAGGGGCTGCATCCGCACGACCTGGGGCAAGTGCTGGACGCGGAGGGCGTGGCCATCAGGACGGGGCACCACTGCGCTATGCCCCTCGTCCGCAGCCGCCTGAACGTCCCCGCAACCGCTCGCGCGTCCTTCTACCTGTACAACACAGAGGCAGAGGTGGACGCGCTGATCGAGGCGCTGGGCAAGGCGCTGCGCTACTTCGGGCGCGCCCCAAGGAGCCGCGGATGATGGGCACGCCCGACCTGGACGACCTCTATGCGGAGATCATCCTCGACCACTACCGCAGCCCCCGCAACGAGGGACTGCTGCCGGAGCCGGACTTGCAGGCGGAGGGGTTCAACCCTTTCTGTGGCGACCGCGTCGTGCTCACGCTGGCGCTCGGCGAGGACGGCTGCATCGAGCGTGTCGGATTCGAGGGCGAGGGCTGCTCCATCAGCCAGGCGTCCGCGTCCATTATGACGGAGTTGCTCAAAGGCAAGAGCGTAAGCGAGGTGCACGGCCTCAACACCGCGTTCCGCGCCCTGATGGCCGACGCGGAACTGCCGGATGGCCAAACGCCCGATGACCTAGGCGAGTTGACGGCCCTGGAGGGAGTGAAGCGCTTCCCCGTCCGCATCAAGTGTGCTTTGCTGCCCTGGGCGACGCTGCAAGACGCGCTGGGCGAGGAGGGGGCTCAGACGCCGTAGATCTCAGGTTGTGGGTTGCCGCCTTCGCAATCCGGCAGAATGGCGTGGGCGCTACTTCCGTCCGTATCAGGCGCCGCTGTCTATTTTTGATATACAAGGCAGATTTCGCCTAGCGCCATGTAAGGCTAGCTATGGAAGGAGTGGAAGGAAGATGAGCGTTAGGAATGCAAGCGTGACAGGACATCCTGGTGAGAAGTTTCCTATTCTTCGCCGCAAGATACGACGCTACCTGAATTAAGGCTATTCGCTGAAGATTGGGATTACAGGCAACCCCGCCACCTGGTGGCGGAGGCACAGCGGCGAATACGATCGAATAGTCCTACTGTACAGGATAACCTCGCACGGTTACGTCACAGATATGGAATCCGACCTAATCGAAGTATTCTGGGACGACTGCGACAACTCCATCAGTGTCGGTGCTGATCGCGGCGGTGGTCCTCCCTATTGGGTGTATGTCGTCCTCGCGTAAGCATAAATAACGAGTGCAGGGCCTCTAGCCGTCCATGCCCTCATCCAGCCTCGGCAGCGGCCGCGCCAGATAGAGCAGCAGCGCCGCTAGCAGCCACATCGCTAGGAGAACGGCGAAGACGAGTTCGTAGGAGCCTAGGCCGTCGCGGAGTAGGCCGATGCCGGCAGGGCTGACGGCCATGGCCGCCGACACGAAGGGCTGGAAGGCGCCGAGGATGGCGCCCAAGTGGCGGCGGCCGTAGTAGTTGGCCCAGATGAGCGGTTGGAGGGCGAGCGCGCCGCCGAGGGTGATGCCCTGGAGGGCGCCATAGAGGAGCGCCGTAGGGCCGGTTTGGACAAAGAGCAGGGCTAGGAGGGCGAGGGCGGTGGCGAGGGCTTGGGCGATGGCGACAGGGCGCACGTGGTAACGCTCGACGAGGAATCCCCAGACGAAGCGGGAGAGGAGGGAGAAGGCGCCGTAGGTGGTTACGGCGCCCGCCGCGGTTGCGGAAGATAGGCCGATGTCGCGGAAGTGCGCCGCCCAGTTAGAGGTGAGGCCGATGAGGGTCGGCGCCGTCAGCACCATCACGCCGACGATGAGCCACGTCGTGCGGTGGCGCGCGGCCTCGCGCGGGGTGTAACTGCGCTCTTCTCGCGTGGTTGCGCCGCTCGTCGACGCGGCGCGCGCCCGTTCCGCCGCCTCCTCGGCTGTGTCGCCGTCGGGGAGAAGGCCGATGTCTTCCGGCGCGCGGCGCATTAGCAACGCGATGGGAATCAGCAGCGCGAGCGAACTGACGCCGATGGCTACCCACGCCGTACGCCAGCCGAAGGCGTTGATGGCCGCCTCGGCGAAGATGGGGTAGACCATTGCGGAGACGGCGGTGCCCATGCTGCCGATAGCGATGGCGCGCGCCCGCATCCGCACGAACCACTTGGGCACGAGCGCAAGGTGCGCGAACCCGCCTCCCGCCGCGAACCCCGCACCCGCGATGACGCCGAACGTGACGATGAATTGCCACGGTTCTTGGACGCGCGAGTTGAGGATCATCCCTACGCCGACAAGGATGCTGCTGACGGTGAGGACGATGGGCGGCCAGCCGCGCCGGTCCATCAGCGGTTGCAGCAGCGGCGAGAGCGCGGTGAGCAGCACGAGACCTAAGGTCAACGGGAAAAGCAGCGTCGCGCGGCTCCACCCCAGCTCCTGCTCCATCGGCACGATGAAGATGCTGAAGCCGAAGACCATCGGCCCGCCCGCCGCGAATCCGGCGAGGAAGAAACCTGCAACGATCACCCAGCCGTAATAGAAGGGCAGTCGCCGGGAGATGGTCGCGGTCGCCGCAGGCGGGGGCATAGGGCGCGCAGTGTACACGGCGGGAGCCGCCTATCCGCCCTTCGATTTCCCTCAGGGCGAGCGGAAGAGGTCTCCTCGGGGCGAGCGAGGAAAGGGCGGCGCCCTCCCCTACCCTAGCCGCACCTCGGTTGCGCCGTCGCCGCCGCGCTCGGGCGGGGCGTAGTCGAATGCGGCGACGGCGGCGTGCGTCGCCAAGTGGCGCCATACGCCGTGCCGCAGCGCGCCCGTCCCCTTGCCGTGGATGATGCGCACCGCGTCTTGGCCGTCGCGCAGCGCGCGGTCTAGGAATGCGTCCACCTGCTCCAAGCACTCGTGGACGCGCCGGCCGCGTATGTCCAGTTCCGTGTCCAATGGCGTCAAGCCGTCGTCAGCAAGGCGCAGCGCGGTGCGCGGAGGCGGCGTGGAGGGAGGCGCATCCGCCTTCCGGACTTGGGACGCAGCCAGCAGCACGCGTGCGCTGCCCACGCGCACCTCGACGCGGCCTGATTCGTCCGGCGCTTGGGCGACCGTCCCGACGATTCCTAGCGACGCGACCTCGACCGCGTCGCCGGGCGAAAGTTCGCGGGACGGCGAGCGCGGGTTCGCGGCGCTCCAGCTGCGGGGGCGGAGGCTGCGCTGCACGGCGGCTACGTCTTCCCGCGCCGCCGCCATTTCGCTTGAGGAAGGGCCGGGCGCGGCGGCGGAAGTCTGCCATGCCGCCGCAGCCTCTGCGCGCTTGAGCTTTGCCATCACCTCGCGGGCGTGGGCTTGGATCGAGCGGCGCGTCTCCTCCACGACCGCCTCGCGCGCGGCGGCGGCCTCGGCGAGTTCGCGCTCCGTCTCTGCTTGCGCAGCGGCGGCGTGCCTGCGCGAGGCGTCAGCTTCGTCCAGGCTCCGGCGCAGCGTCTCGCGCTCGCGCTGCATCGCTTCTAGGAGCTCCTCCGTCGTGCGCCGCTGTGGGTCTTGGAGCGCCTCGGCTGCGCGCACTACTTCTGCGTCAAGGCCGATGCGCCGTGCGATGGCGAAGGCGTAACTGCGCCCCGGCGCCCCCTGCGTGAGGCGATAGGTGGGCGCGAGGGTGTCCGGATCCAATTCCACGCTCGCGTTGGCGTAGCCGCCGCGCGCCTCCGCGAACGCCGCCACTGCCCGATGGTGCGTGGTGGCGACGGTGAGCGCGCCGCGCTCCGCGAGATGCGCGAGGACCGCCTGCGCCAGCGCCGAACCCTCCTCCGGGTCGGTGGACGTGCCGACCTCGTCCAGCAGCGCAAGGGAGCGGTCGGTTGCGGAGCGTAGGATGGCCGCGATGTTGGCGACGTGCGACGAGAAGGTGGAGACGGACGCCTGGATACTCTGCTGGTCGCCAACGTCGGCGTAGACGGCGTCGAAGACGGGCAGGCGCGTCGTCGGCGCGCACGGCGTTTGCAGCCCCGCCTGGCGCATCAGCGCAAGCAGGCCGAGCGTCTTCAGCGCCACCGTCTTTCCTCCGGTGTTCGGCCCGGTGATGACTAGGCCCGACGGCGCCGTCTCGAAATCCATCGACACCGGCTCCGCGCGCCCCTCAAGCAGCGGGTGGCGGCCATCGTGCAGGCGCGGCGGGCTGCCGCTCATGATAGGTGACGCGCCGGAGGCGAGCGCATAGCGTGCCTTGGCCAGCGCCGCGTCCAGCCTGCCCGTCAGCTCCAGCGCGTAGCCCAGGTCGGCGGCGCGCCGCCCGACGCTTGCGGACAGGCGGCGCAGGATGCGCTCGCTCTCCTCGCGCTCCTCCGCCGCACGCTCGCGCCAGGCGTTTGTCGCCTCCACCGCCTCGATCGGCTCGACGAACAGCGTCGCGCCCGAATCGGACACCGCGTGGACGATGCCCGGCAGGCGGCCCCGGAACTCCGCTTTGACGGGCGCCACCAGCCGCTCGTTGCGCATGGTGACCAACTGCTCTTGGAGCGCCTCGGCGCGGTCGCCGCCCCCCAACGCCCGCTCAACGCGGCCGAGGGCGCGGCGGTAGGCGGCGCGCGTCTCCGCGCGGGCCTCGCGCAGGTAGGGCGTGGCATCGTCCAGCAGTTCGCCGGAGGGCGAAACTTTGGCGCGAAGGTCGCGCTCGAGCGCGCGCAGGTCGGGCATGGCGCGGGCTAGCGCGTGAAGATGCGGGACGCGACTGCGGACGCGCGCGCCGAGCGCCTTGGCGCGCCGCACGAGTCCGACGCCGTCGGCGACGGCGTGGAGTTCGTCGCCCGTCAGCACCGCCCACAGCGCGGCGCGTTCGAGGATCGGGCGCACATCGCGCGTCATCGACAGACTGGGCGCGGCGTCTTCTTCGAGCAGCAGGCGCGCCTCGGCGGTCTCCATCTGGCGCGCGGCCACGAGGTCGGCGTCGTAGGCGGGTTCGAGCGCCAGAGCGAGTTCGCGGGAGACAGGGTTGGCGGCGTGCTGCGCGAGTTGGGCGCGCACCGCGTCGAACTCGAGCAGCGCAAGCGAGCGCGCCCTGAGCCGCGCCTGCTCGTCTCCGCCGCTAGGAGCCTCCGCCGATTTGATCATAAAGCCGATTGTATCCGCCCGCCCGCTGCCGGGCTTGCGGTGCTACAATGCCCAATCGCCCGCGAGGAGGCTCTCTGACGCCTCGCCGGGTTGGAGCGGACGTGCGGGTCATCGGCTTGACAGGCGGCATTGGGACGGGGAAGAGCACGCTTGCGGCGGCGCTTGCCGAATTGGGAGCGAGCATCATCGACGCCGACGCCGAGGGCCACGCCGCCTACCGCCCCGGCGCGCCGGGCTGGCGGCGCGTAGCCGATCTGTTCGGCTTGCGCGTCATCGGCGACGCCGGCGCCATCAACCGCAAGGCGCTCGGCGATGTCGTGTTCAACGACCCCGAGGCTATGCAGCGGTTGAACGAGGTGGTGCATCCGCTCATCCGCGAGCGGGTGGAGGAGCGTTTGGCCGCCTTGCGGGAGCAGGGCGCGCGCGTCGCCGTCCTGCACGCCGCGCTGCTGCTCCAGGCTGGCTGGGATGACCTTGTGGACGAAGTGTGGACGGTTACGGCGCCGCCGGGCGCGGCGGCGGAACGCCTCGCGGCGTGGCGCGGGCTTACGCCGGAGGAGGCGCGGGTGCGCATCGAGGCGCAGGGGCCGCAGAGCGTGTTCGTCGAGCGGGCGGACATCATCATCGAAAACGACGGAACCAGCGACGACCTCCGCCAAAAGGCGCGCAGCCTGTGGGCGGAGCGCATTGAACCCGAAGGTGCAACACATGACCCAAGCTGACCAGGCGTACAAGACGACCAACATCGAGGAGTATTACGTAGAGCACGAGCCGTTCTACCTGCCCGTATCGGACGAGGTAGCGCTGTTCGAGGCGGCCTATCGCGAGCGCGTCCCCGTGCTGCTGAAGGGGCCGACCGGCTCCGGCAAGACGCGCTTCGTCGAGTATATGGCGTGGCGGATGTCCAAAGAGATGAGTCAACTTCAGGGGCGGCGCAACGGCGGAGTGCCCCTGGTAACCGTCGCCTGCCACGAAGACCTGACCGCGAGCGACCTCGTTGGGCGCTACCTGCTCGAGGTCGAAGGCACGCGCTGGATCGATGGCCCGCTGACCCGCGCCGTCAAGTTCGGCGGCATCTGCTACCTCGACGAGATCGTCGAGGCGCGCAAGGACACCACCGTCCTCATCCACCCCCTCGCCGACCACCGGCGGCTGCTGCACATCGAGAAGTTGGGCGAGGTCGTCGAGGCGCACCCCAACTTCCTGATGGTCATCTCGTACAACCCCGGCTACCAGACGGCGCTGAAGGACCTCAAGCACTCCACGCGCCAGCGCTTCATCGCCATCGAGTTCGACTTCCCTCCTCGCGAGTTGGAAGGCCCCATCATCGAGCACGAGAGCGGCGTCGACCTGGACACGGCCAAGCAGCTGGCGTTGCTCGGCGAGAAGGTGCGCAACCTGCGCGGCCACAGCCTGCAAGAAGGCGTCAGCACGCGGCTGCTCATCTATGCGGGGAAACTGATGAGCAAAGGGATCGCCCCGCGCCGTGCCTGCGAGGTTGCGGTCGTGTGGGGCCTCACCGACGACGCGGAAGTGCAACGCAGTGTCAGCGAAGTTGTCACCTCCATCTTCCCTTAGCACCGAGCGTTCGCTCGCCGACGCGCTGCGCCGACGCCTCGCGGGGCGGACGCCTATCGCGGAGGCCGCCGACGGAGCGCGCCTCGCTGCGGTGCTCGTTCCCCTCTACCACGACGGCGCACAGTGGCAAATGGTGTTGAACGTGCGCTCCATGCGCCTGGCCGAGCACAAGGGCGAGATAGCCTTCCCCGGCGGCTCTATGGAGGAGAGCGACGCGGACGCCCAAGCCTGCGCGCTGCGCGAGACATGGGAGGAGATGGGCGTGCGCCCTGAGGACGTGGACGTGCTCGGCCCGCTCGATACGGTGCTGACGCGCACCGGCTTCATGGTCTGGCCGACTGTCGGCGCTATCCCCTACCCTTACGACTTCAATCTCGATCCCCGCGAGGTGGCGGAGGCGCTCCATGCACCTTTGGCAGCCTTCCTCGACCCCGCCTCGCTGCGTCGCGAGCGGCGCGCGGAACGCGGCGGCGTCCACGCCGACCGCGTCGCCTACGCCTGCGGCGGACGGCTCGTCTACGGCGCTACCGCCGTCATCCTCACCCAGTTGCTCGACGCCGTGCGCGGCGCCGAGCAAGCGGACGTGGCGTAAGGAGAGCGTATGCCCGCTGCCGACATGCAGCACGTGCTCACGGATCTGAAGCGCTACCCCGCCGCGCTCAACGGCGCGTTCGAGGCGTCGCTGCCGCAGATAGAGCACGTGGCGGGCGCCGTCGAGCAGGTGCGCTGGGCGCAGGAGGGCGTGCGCATCGCCCGCCAGACCGCGCGGTCGTGGGAGCCCGCCGCCGAGTACTTCCGCGCAAGCCCCCGCGTGCTCCAGGCGCTTAGCTACCCGCAGTTCCAGCGCTGGGTGGACAGCGGCATCGAACTCTGCGCCGACTCGCCCACGATGGCCGCCGCCTATTTCCGCGCCAGCCCGGGCGTGCTGCCCCACCTGCTGCCGCGCAACGTAGCGGGCTGGGCGGCGCTCGGACGCGGCCTGTCGCGCGGAACCTGGAAGTCGGCCAGCCTCGCGGCGCGCTTCTTCGACGCCAGCGTAGACCTCGCGGCGCACCTCTCATTCCGCGAGATGCAAGGCTTCGTGGCGTTGGTGGACGCGCTCTCCTATCGCTCCTATGACCTCGCCGCCGACTGCCTGCACCTCGGCCAGCGCATCCTGCCCACGGTCGCCGAGCGCGAGGAGATCATCTCGCTCGCCTCCGCCGCGGTGGACGGCAGTTGGCGCGAGGTGCGCGGCTGCTTCGAGGGCGCGTCCAAAGTGAACGCAACCGTCAAGCGTCCCCTCCGCGCCCGCTTCTACAGACTGACCGAGCAGCTGACGCGGCGCGGCCTGTCCAACATCTCCCTCTTCCTCTCTGAGTCCACGCAGTCGATGGCGCGCATCCCCCAGGACGCGCAGGACGGCGTCATCGCCAAGGCGGAGGAGCTCGTTAGCTTCTCCCACGAGGCGGTGACCTCGTTCCTCACTATGGCGCCGTCGGTGCTCCAACGCATCAGCGGCGCGCAGTTCCAACAGTGGTACGACCAGGGCCGCGAACTGCTCGCCGAGAATCAAGACGGCGGCGTAGCCTACTTTCGCGTCGAGAGTTCGCGCTCGGAGCGCGTGCTCGACCAACTCTCGTCCACCATCGAGTTGGAGAAGGTCAAGGGGGTGCTCACCGCCTACGCCAACGCGCTCGCCGGGTCGGAGGTTCAGTTGGAGGCTGCCGCCGAGGCTGCGCACAAGAACGTGGGCTGGGTGGAGATCGAGCAGGCCGCGACGGACGGCTCGCACGTCTACCTGCCCTCCGTCGTCGAGCGCCGCCCCACGAAAGAGGAGAACTTCTCGTGGCTCAAGGTGGTCGCCACGCATCAGGTCGGCCACATCGAATTCGGCTCCTTCGAGTTCGACTTCGAGCGCCCCGCCGTGCTGTTCGAGAATCTGCGCGGGCGCTTGGAAGAGGAATCGCCCGCACAGGCGGCCACCTCCATCGCCCGCTTCTTCAACCTCTTTCCCAACAGGACGCTTGCCTCCGACATCTTCGGCGTTGCCGAGGACGCGCGCATGGACTTCGGCGTGGTTTCTCAATACCGCGGCCTCGCGCCCCACTATCACGGCGTGCAGCGCGAGGCGCTGTCCGCCCGCCCGATGATTCACGAACTGCCTTTGCAGCAAGCGATGGTCGAACTGCTGATCCGCCTCAGCCTTCAGCAACTGCGCGACCTGCCGATCCCCCAGGACTACGGCAAGGAGGCGCGGCAACTGGCGGGGCTGCTGCGCCTTGTACAAGACGCATCGGCGACGGTTGAGGACGCAGCGGAGGCGGCGATACGCATATACACGGTGATTAGCCGCCTGCCCAACGAGGTCATCCCTCCCGAGGAGTGGAACGAGGAGGACCTGCAAGACGCGCAGTACCAGGAGCAGGATGCCGATCAGGTGGTGTCGCTGTTCAAGCAGGAGGGCAGCCCGGGAGAGGAGAGCGACGGCGAGGAGTACGAATCGCCGGAGGACGTGGACTATCGGGGCAACTTCAAGCCCGAGATGGTGCAACTGCTCTCGATGATGCGCGGCCTTTCGCAAGACGAGGAAGGCGAGAACGACCTCGACGCGCTCACGCAAGAGGCGCTGGAGGAACTCCTGCGCAACAGCGTGGACATCGACGCGGAGAACGAGGCGGACATCAGCGCCATCGCCAACAACCTGATGAAGGAGACCGCCGCGAGCACGCCGCCCAAGGGCGACGGCTCCGGCCACACCGACATACCCCACCAGGACGAGGACGGCGGCGCGCTCGATCCCATCGAGCCGCGCTCCTACGTCTACGACGAGTGGGACTTCCGCGCCGACGACTACCGTCCCCGCTGGTGCGTCGTCCAGGAGAAGCAGGTCTCCGCCGGAGACGCGCGCTTCTTCCAAGACACGCTGCGCGCCAACTCCGGCCTGATGGAGCAGATCCGTCGCCAGTTCGAGTCGGTGCGCCCCGAGATGTACCGGCGCATCAAGCACCTGCCCGAAGGCGAGGACGTGGACTTCGATGCCGCGCTCGAGGCTGTGGTGGAGATTCGCTCGCGCCGCACCCCCGACGAGCGCATCTACTGGCGCCGCAACAAGGCGGAGCGCGACGTCGCCGTCGTCTTCCTCCTCGATATGAGCGCCTCCACCGCCGAAGCAGTCGAGGAGACGCGCCGCGAGGGCGCCGACTGGGACGTGCCCTCCGACCCGGTGGCCTACACGCTCTGGTTGCGCACGCGGCGCGGCGAGAGCGTCAAGCGCCAGTACAAGCGCATCATCGACGTGGAGAAGGAGTCGATGGTGCTGCTGATGACGGCGCTGGACGCCATCGGCGACCGCTACGGCGTCTACGGCTTCTCCGGCTTCGGGCGCGAGAACGTCGAGTTCTACGTCATCAAGGAACCGGAGGAGCAGATGTCGGACAAGGTGAGGCGGCGCTTGGACAAAGTGTCGCCGCTCCACGCGACGCGTATGGGCCCGGCCATCCGCCACGCCACCACCAAGCTGGAGCAGATCGACGCCAAGACCAAGTTCCTTTTTGTTCTCAGTGACGGGCGCCCGCAGGACAGGGGCTACAGCCGCGAGGGAGTCGAGAAAGAGTACGCCGTCCAGGACACGCGGATGGCGCTCCTCGAGGCGCGGCAGAAGGACATCACGCCCTTCTGCCTCACCGTCGACCGCCAAGGCCACGACTACATGCGGACGATGGCGGGGGACATGGGGTACGAGGTATTGCCCGACGTGATGGACCTCCCCCGCCGCCTGCCCGCCCTCTACCGCCGCCTGACGGTGTAAGGTGGGGGCAGCCTGGAGGATTGAATGACAATCCCGCAGTGGGCAAAGGTGGTGGTGCCTCACCTCGTCGCGCAGGCGAAAGCCTGTGAGACGATTACCTACGGCGAGCTTGGCAAGAAGGTTGGCTACCCTGCCTTTTTCTTGGGCCGTGTCCTGGGCCACATCAGAGACGAGTGGTGCAGGCCGGCAGGGATACCCGAAATCAACGTGCTGGTCATGAGCAAGGAAGACAGGCAACCCGGCAAGAGTTTCCTAGCCGGAGGGACCACACACCTCACCCTTGCCCAGCGTCGTATGGAGTTTGAGACTCGAAAGCAGCAGGTCTGTGCCTACAAGCACTGGGACGAATTCCTGCAAAGGCACGGGTAGGCAATGAGCGACGCGCAACCCCTTGTCCACTCCGTCGCGGGCGCGGTGCTGGCCGCCGAGCTGCGGCGCATCGGCGTTACGCACGTGGTCACGGTGCCCGACACGATGCAGCGGACGCTGACGGCGGCGCTGGAGGCGCAGGGCGACCCGGCGCTCGTCCCCGTCTGCACGGAGGACGAGGCGATGGGCGTCAACGCGGGCCTGTACGCAACGGGCCACCGGCCGATGTTGCTCATCCAGAACACGGGCTTCTACGCCTCGCTGAACACGATGCGCGGCATCGCCCTCGACGCGCAGATACCGACGTTCATCTTTGTTGGCGACTTCGGGCGCGACCCGACCAAGCCCATCAGCGAAAGCCCCGCCCGTGTCCGCTTCACCGCACCGACGATGGAGGCGTGGGGCATCCCCTACTACCGCCTCGACGGCCCCGGCGACGTAGGGGTGCTCGACGGTGCGTTCGCGCAGGCGTACGAGACGCGTGGCCCCGTGGTCGTCATCATCGGCGCGGCGACGACGTAGCCATGCAACGCCGCGCCGCCCTCGATGTCATCGCCCGCCACCGGGGGGACGCCGTCTCCGTCGCGACAATGCAGTCCGTCCATCACTGGCACGAGGCGGGGCAGGCGGACGAACTCAACCTCGACGCCACCGGATGCATGGGCAGCGCGTCGTCCATCGGCCTCGGCCTCGCAATGGGCCGCCCCGACCGCAAGGTGCTGGTGCTCGACGGCGACGGCAGTCTGCTGATGCAGCTGGGGACGCTGGTCACCATCGCGGGCATCGCGCCGCGCAACCTCTACCACTTCGTCTTCGTCAACGGCTTGTACGAGAGCACCGGCAACCAGCCCATCCCCGGTCAGGGCGTGGTGGACTTCTGTGGCATAGCGACGAGCTCCGGTTATCCCACCGTCCACCGCTTCAACGACCTAGCCGCCCTCGACGACGCGCTCCCAAGCATCTTCGCCGCGCCAGGCCCTGCACTCATAGAGCTAGCCATCGATCGCGACGACACAGGCCCGCGCTGGCCGCGCGTGCCGATGGCGGGGCAGATACAGGCGCTGCGCGCGGCGCTGGGGCGATAGCGGTTAGGCGCGCCGCGCGTTCGTTCCTTCCCCTACCTCGTCTCTACTCCCGCCTTCTGCAACTCGTGCGCCAGTTGCAGCAGCGCCATGGCTACGGCGCGGCCTCGGACTAGGGGGCGGCGTGGGGGGAAGACGTGCTTTTGGATGTCTATGCCGCCGGAGTGGGCCGTGGCGATGAACACCGTGCCGGGCGCCGCGTCCTCGCCGGGCTGCGGGTCGGGGCCGGCGACGCCGGTTACGCCGATGCCGCACTCGGCGTTGAACGACGCGCGGGCGGCGTTGGCCATCGCCTCGGCGGTCTCCGCCGACACCGCGCCGAAGCGTCGTATCGTGTCGGCTGGCACGCCTGCCGCAATCTTCGCCTCATTGGAGTAGGTGACCACGCCCCCGGCGAAGTACTCGGACGCGCCGGGCGTCTCGGTTATCGCGCCCGCGACGAGGCCGCCGGTGAGCGATTCGAGGATAGCGAGGCGCTGGCCGCGCTCGCGCAGCAACTCCCCGACGCGCCCTTGCGGCGTCTCTTCGTCCACGCCCCAGAGGTGCACGCCTAGGATCCGGCGCGCATCTCGTTCGGCGGCGGCTAATGTCTTGAGCGCCGCCTCTTCGTTGGGAGCGCGCGCCACCGCCCGCATATAGATGCCGTCGGGCTTGGCGTAGCAGCCGAAGTCCATGCCATCCACGTCGTACAGGTGGGCGCACATCTCGTCCACGGCGGCCTCGGACAGGCCGATGGTCTTGAAGGTGCGCGTGAGGATGACGCTGCCCGTAACGGCCTTCTTCAGGCGCGGTGCAATCTCCGTCGTCCACATATGCATCAGCTCGCTGGGCGGGCCTGGCAGCGTTACGACCGTCTTGCCGTCGCGCCGCACCCACCATGAGGGCGCAGTGCCCATCGCATTGCGTATCGGCGTTGCGGACGGGATAACCAGCGTCTGGCGCAGGTTCTGACGCGGCATTTGACCGACGCCGCGCCGCGCGAAGTTCTCCTCCAGCCAGCGCACCAGATCCGGGTCTTCGCTCATCGGCTCGTTGAGCGTGGCGGCGATGGCGTCCCGCGTCAGGTCGTCCAGCGTCGGCCCGAGGCCGCCGATGGTGAAGACGAAGTCGGAGCGCCCCCACGCGCGCCGCACCACCTCGGTCAACTCCGCCAAGTCGTCGCCGACGACGGTTACGGCGTGGAGCTCCATGCCGACCTCCGGCATATGCACCGCGAGCCAACTCGAGTTGGTGTCCGCCGTCTCCCCCATCAGCAACTCGGAGCCAACGGCGATGATCTCGGCTCTCATAAGGCCAGAGGATAGCATCAGCGTACCCACATAGTTGGCGCGACCTGCGCCCGCCTGCTATCGTTAAACGCTGTCCCGCCCGGCGCGCGAGTATGGGGCGGACTGACGGAGGAGCCTTGCACCTGGTGATCGACGGCCACGGCTGCGACTACGAGCAGCTGGCCGACCCCGCCCGCGTCCATGACTTCTTGGACGCCTTCCCCGACGCCATTGGCATGACCAAGATTATGCCGCCGTCGGTGCACACCTACCGCGGGCCGACGCCGGAGGACTGGGGCGTGTCGGGGTTCGTCATCATCGCGGAGAGCCACATCAGCATGCACACCTTCCCCGACCGGGGCTACGCCAACATCGACGTGTTCTCGTGCAAGAAGTTCGACCCCGAGCGCGCCTTGCGAGAGATACGCTCGCTATTCACGATGCACGAGGTGCGGCACTGGGTGCTCGACCGCGGCTTGGAGCATCTTGACCCCACAACCGCACCGCAGGCCGTCGCCGCCGAGCGCGAGGCGCTGCGCCAACCCTCCGTTCCCCGCTAGCGGCGCACTGCGCGACGCTATGGCCGCGGAACCGCCGCCTTTCCTCGACCTCGACCCGGCCGAGCACACCTTCGAACGTTCCCGCGTCGTCGTCCTGCCCGTTCCTTACGCGGAGACCGTGTCGTACCGGAGCGGCGCGCACCTAGGCCCGGCGGCCATCCTCCGCGCCTCCGCTGAGATGGAGGATTATGACCCCGAGTTCGAGTCAGAGCCTTGCGCCGCCGGGATCCATACGCTGCCCCCGCTAGCCGACCTATCGGGTGGGCCGGAGGCCGTTGCCGCCCGCGTGGCCGATGTGGTGGGCGGGCTAGCGGCGCAAGGCAAGGCGGCGTGCACGCTCGGCGGTGAGCACTCGCTGAGCGCCGGAGCGGTCGCGGGCGCCGCGCGCCATATCGCCGAACTCAGCGTGCTCGTGTTCGACGCTCACGCTGACCTGCGCGACGAGTATCAGGGTTGGCGCTACTCCCACGCCTGTGCCGTGCGCCGCATCCTCGACCACGCGCCCGTCACCCTCGTAGGCGTGCGGAGCATGGCGACGGAGGAGGCGGCGTTCATCTGCGAGACGGGCATACCCTGCTTCCGGCGCGGCGCGGACGCCATCGATGACGCCGACGCGATCATCGGCACACTGAGCGCGAACGTCTATGTCAGCATCGACCTCGACGTGTTCGACCCGTCGGTAATCGCCGCCGTGGGCACGCCCGAGCCGGGCGGCATGGGATGGTGGGAGGTGCTGCGTCTGCTGCGCGCAGTGGGAGAGCGCAGGCGCATCGTCGCCTTCGACGTGATGGAATTGGCGCCGCCTGAGGGGCCGGAGGCGGGCGCGTATGCGGCGGCCAAGTTGGTCTACAAACTAGCGGCCTACGCTTGCCTGCCGCTGCGCTCGCCCTAGCCTTCCCCGTGCGCCCTGAGGGAACTCGAAGGGCGAACGGGGAAGGTAAGGCAGCCCGAGGCGCCCTGCCCTACCTGTCTTCGCCCACCACCTGCAAGAACAGGTATATCTGCTCCAATTGGTCGTCGGGCAGCGTCTCCTCCGAGTAGGTAGGCATAAGGCCAGGGCCGGTGCGCACGACGCGCTCCAGCGCTTTGCGGCTTATCTTGCCGAGCCGGGGCGCGACGCTGCCCTGGGCGCGGTCGCCGTGGCAGGCGGCGCAGCCGTGCGTGTCGAACGCGAACGCGCCGACCACTACGTTGATGCTCGGCGTCGTCGGCGTTGGTGTTGGCGCAACGCGCACGCCCGACCCCGAGCCGCACCCAGCGGCCAGCAGCCCCGCCGCCAGCAGCGCCCCGATGGCGGCGCGCCTCAATGCCAATGTCTCCAAGCCGCCGCCTTTGCCGTCCGTGCCCGCATAGCCGCTCCTCGCCTAGGTTCGCGCATTATCGGCGCGAGGGCGCGCCGCAGCGCAAGGGAGGCGCGATGTTCGGAGTACAATCTAGGTATGGCCGCAAGACCCGAGCGCACGGCGTACCTCGACCACGCCGCCACCACGCCCGTTTCGCCCGAGGCGCTGGCTGCGATGCGCCCCTACTTCAGCGACGCCTACGGCAATCCGTCGTCGCTGTACGAACTAGCGCAGCAGAGCCGCCACGCGCTGGACGAGGCGCGGGAGCGCTGCGCCCGCGTGCTCGGCGCACGTACGGGCGAGGTCGTCTTCACGAGCGGCGGCACCGAATCGGACAACGCCGCCATCGTCGGCGCGGCGCTCGCCCTGCGCGCCAAGGGCGGGCACGTCGTAACCACGGCCATCGAGCACCATGCCGTGCTGCACGCGTGCGACCTCTTGGAGACGCTCGGCTTCGAGGTTACGCGCCTGCCCGTGAGCCGAGACGGGCTTGTGAGCGTGGAGGACGCGGTGGCCGCCGTTACGGAGCGCACCGCCGTCGTCAGCGTCATGCTCGCCAACAACGAAATCGGGACTATCCAGCCGGTGGCCGAGATAACGGCGCGGGTGAAGGCGCGCGCTAAGGAATTGGGCACGGAGGTGGTCGTTCATACCGACGCCGTGCAAGGCGCGGGCTACCTCGACCTGAACGTCAACCGCCTCGGCGTCGATATGCTCAGCCTCTCGGCGCACAAATTCCACGGGCCGAAGGGCGTCGGCCTGCTCTACATACACCGCAACACGCCGTTCATGCCCACGCAGGTGGGCGGGGCGCAGGAGCGCGACCGCCGCGCCGGAACGGAGAACGTCCCGGCCATCGTAGGCATGAGCGTCGCGCTCGAGGCGGCGGAGCGCGAGCGCGCGGCCAACGCCGCCGCCGTCGGGGCGCTGCGCGACCGCCTCATTGGCGCCGTCCGCGAGCGCGTCCCCGACGCCAGGTTGAACGGCCACCCCGTAGAGCGCCTGCCCAACAACGTCAACTTCTCTTTCCCCGGCGTGGAGGGAGAGCCTCTGCTGCTGGGCCTCGACCTCGCTGGCGTGGCCGCCTCCAGCGGCAGCGCGTGCACCGCCGCGTCGCTGGAGCCGTCGCACGTGCTGCTGGCGCTAGGCATGCGCGCCGACCTCGCTCGCGCCAGCCTGCGCCTCACCCTCGGCCCCGGCAATACGGCGGAAGAGGTGGACTACGCGGCGGAGTGCGTCGGCTCGCTCGTGGAGAAGCTGCGGGCGCTGTCGGCGGCGGCGCGGTAGGAGCATGGCCTTATTCGCATCAGCGCCCGCCCGTTCTTTCACCATCCCGGCCATCTCTATCTTCCGCCCCGGCCTCGACGAGTAGACCCTCGGTCTACCGATTTCTCGCAGGCGCAGGTCGAGATAGACCTTCGCGGGTGCGATGTCGTGGGGCCGGAGGCGGCGCTGTGGTGCGTCGTGTACGCAAGCCTTGCCGCAAAGAGAGGTGCTCGCGTGCGGATGCTTGCGCCGGAGGGCGCGGGCGTTCGCGCCTACTTGAAGTCGGCGGGGTTGTTCGAGGCGCTCCGCGCCGCAGGCGTAGAAGCTGACGACGGCGGGGCAGCAGACAACTCGGACGCGCAGACCATAATGTCCATTGTCCGGTTCAGCACCGAGATGGAAGCCAACGCGCTTGCCGACGACGCACTTGAAGTCCTGAGCGAGACGGGCATCGGAGCGGCGAACCTCTACCCCATGATCAGCGAGACCTACGGCGAGCTAACTGCCAACGGCGTGCAACATTCGGAATCCGAGGTTGGCGCATATGGCCTCATCCGGTTCCACGATTCATCGGAGATTGGCAGGCGATTCGTCTGCGTAGTGGCTGACGGAGGAATCGGCATCCGTCGGTCGCTGGAGAGAAACCCCGAGCACAGGGGCAAGGTTTCCAACGACTGGGAGGCCATAGAATTGGCTCTCGGCGAACTAGTAACGGGAACCGGCTCGTCGCATCGAGGCATCGGGCTTTTTGGAGTCTCGGAGGATATGCGGTTGGGCGGCGGGAGCCTCCTTATCCATTCGTGCCAAGGCGTCTTGCGACTCAAGGAGAACGCAGAGAGCGAGGCGCACGCCGCATGTCTGTTCCCGGGCACGCTAGCCTCTGTGGCGATTCACGCTTAGGATAGAGGCGCGCGCCTACAAGGAGGGACGAGATGGTGAAGGTCAAAGAGCGGCTGCCCCATCGAGCGGTCATCGTCCGAGTCCTGGCGCGGGAGTTGGGGGAGGAGTTGGCGCGGGAGGCGGCGGTCGATTCGCCGCTGGTCATCGATTTCGACGGGATCGACGGGGTCTCCCCTGCCTTTGTGGACGAGATACTGACGATGCTGGACGAGGCGGATGCGCCCGGCCCTGAGCGGTTGGTCTTCGCCAACCTGCCGACGAAGTTGTCCATGAAGTACACGGTGTTGGCGGGGGCGCACTCGAAGGAGATCGAGCTGGACGCGAGCGGGGAGCGGGAGACGTGGATACTGACGCCCTCCGCCGCGTCGACAGCGGGGTAGCGGGGTGGCGAACCGCTTGGCGGGGGAGACCTCGCCCTATCTGCTACAGCATGCGGACAACCCGGTCGATTGGCGCCCGTGGGGAGCGGAGGCGCTGACGCGGGCAGCGCTTGAGGACAAGCCGATCCTCTTGAGCATCGGCTACGCTGCTTGCCACTGGTGCCACGTGATGGCGCACGAATCGTTCGAGGACAACGCTATCGCCGCGCTCATCAACCGCGACTTTGTCCCGGTCAAGGTGGACAGGGAGGAGCGCCCCGACATCGACGCCATCTACATGCAAGCCGTGCAGTCGCTGACCGGGCACGGCGGCTGGCCGCTCACCGCCTTCCTGTTGCCGGACGGACGCCCCTTCTACGGAGGGACGTACTTCCCGCCGGAGGACAGGCACGGGATGCCGGGCTTTCCGCGCGTGCTCGCCGCAGTGCAGGACGCCTACCGTAACCGCAGAGACGACATTCTCCGCAACGCTCAGCTGCTCACCAAGGCGATAGAGGACGCGGCGGCGTTGCGCGCGGAGTCCGGGGCGCTGCACGCGGGGATGCTTGACGAGGCGGTCCACGCACTAGTAGCGGCGCACGACGCGGAGTTCGGCGGATTCGGCGCCGCACCCAAGTTCCCGCAGTCGATGCCGATGGAGTTCCTGTTGCGCTACCACGCGCGGACGGGCGCGCCGGAGGCGCTGGCGATGGTCGAACGCTCGCTCACGACGATGGCCGACGGCGGAATCTACGACCATCTGGGGGGCGGCTTCCACCGCTACTCCACCGACGCGCAGTGGCTCGTTCCACACTTCGAGAAGATGCTCTACGACAACGCGCTGCTCGCCAGCCTCTGCCTCCAGGCGCATCAGGCGACCGGCAATGTCCGCTACCGCGCCGTCGCGGAGCAGACGCTCGACTACCTGCTGCGCGAACTCGGCGATCCCGGCGGCGGCCTCTATTCGTCCCAGGACGCCGACAGCGAGGGCGTCGAGGGTAAGTTCTACGTTTGGGACAAGGCGGAGGTGGACGCTGCGCTCGGCGCGGCGGCGGACGAATTTGGCCAGCGTTACGACGTTTCGCCAGGCGGAAACTGGGAAGGCCGCACAATACTGCGCCTCACGGACGGCGCGGCGCCCGATACGCCCGCCTTTGCCGACGCGCGGGCGCGCCTGTTCGCCGAGCGCGCCAAGCGCGTCGCCCCCGGCATCGACGACAAGGTGCTGACCGCGTGGAACGCCCTCGCCTTGCGCGCGCTCGCCGAGGCGGCGACCATCCTCGAGCGCAACGACTACCGCGAGCGCGCCGTGCATCTCGCCGAATTCCTGCTGGACAACCTCTACGAGGACGAACGCTTGTTGCGCAGTTGGAAGGCGGGCCACGCACGCCTCAATGCCTACCTGGAAGACTATGCCGCCCTTGTGCTTGCGCTGCTTGCGGTGCACGAGGCGACGTTCGAACACCGCTGGCTCCGCCACGCGCTGCGCCTGACCGACGAGATGCTCCGCCTCTTCTGGGAGCAGGGAGAGCGGTTGCTCTACGACGTGGGCAGCGACCACGAACGCCTAGTCGTTCGCCCGCGCGACACGTTTGACAATGCCGTGCCGTGCGGCAGTTCTATGGCTGCGGAGGCGCTGCTGCGCCTGGGCCGCCTCGCCGGGCGCGCCGACCTCGTGGAGAAAGCCGACCTCCTCTTCCAGTCGGTCGCTCCGCTGCTTGGACGCTACCCGCTGGGCTTCGGCAACTGGCTGAAGGCGTTGGAGTTGCGCCTCGCGCCGCCGCTTGAACTCGCAATAGTCGGCGCGCCCGCCGCCGCCCGCGAGTTGACGCGCGCGGCCAACGGCGCGTTCCGGCCGCACCTCCTCCGCATACTGCTAGACCCTGGCGAGCCGGCGCCCTTCGCCTCGCCGATTCTCGAGGGGCGGGGGTTGGCGGGCGGCGCGGCGGCCGCCTATCTGTGCCGCAACTACGTATGCGACCTGCCAACCTCCGATCCGGCGGAACTGGCGCGGCAGCTGTCCGCTTCTGGTTAGCGCCCGCGCAGCAAACGCGCGTCTGCTATACTTCGCCGCTAGCAGGCCCGCGGCCTCCCGTCGCGGGCTTTCCCGTACCCCAAAGCGAGGTTTAATCAGGCAACCGCCGACGCACTATGGAACGTTACCGAGAAGAGTTTCGACCACCCCAGCGCCTGCTGATGGGCGCAGGGCCATGCAATGTGCATCCGCGCGTCATTCAGGCGATGAGCGCGTCGTTGCTTGGACATATGGACCCCGACTTCGTCCAGGTGCTGGACGACGTCAGCTCCATGCTGCGGTTGGTGTTCAAGACGGAGAACGCTGTAACCTGGCCCATCTCCGGCACGGGCACGGCGGGCATGGAGGCGGCGCTCGTCAACGTGCTCGAACCGGGTGACACCATCATCATCGGCCACAACGGCTACTTCGCCGGGCGCATCAGCGAGATTGCCTCCCGCACCGGCGCCAACGTCATCCACGTGCCTCACGAACCCGGCGATGCGGTTGATCCCGACCGCATCCGCGCCGAACTGCAGCGTCACGCCAAGGTCAAGGCCGTCGCGGTCGTGCACGCCGAGACCTCGACGGGCGTGCTCACACCCATTCCCGCCCTCGCGGAGGCGGCGCACGATGCGGGCGCGCTGCTCATCGTCGACGCCGTGACCTCGCTCGGCGGCGTGGAGCTGCGCGTCGACGACTGGGGCGTCGACGTGTGCTATAGCGGTACGCAGAAGTGCCTCGCCTGTCCGCCGGGCCTCTCCCCTATCACCTTTTCAGAGCGGGCAGTGAGCGTCTTGGAGAGCCGCGCTACGCCTGTGCAGAGCTTCTACCTCGATATGACGCAGTTGCGCAGCTACTTCGCTATGCGCGCCTACCACCACACCGCGCCCATCACGATGATCTATGGCCTGCGCGAGGGTCTGCGCATTTTGCTCGAGGAGGGCGTGGAGCAGCGCTGGGCGCGCCACAGCCGCTCGGCGCGCGCTCTCTGGGCCGGCGTCGAGGCGATTGGCCTCGATATGTTCGCTCCCGAGGAGCGCCGCCTGCCCAGCCTCGCCGCCGTGCGCGTCCCCGGCGGCGTCGACGCGGGCGCCGTGCGCAAGCGCCTGCTCGACGAGCACGCCATTGAGGTCAGCAGCGGCCTTGCAAACCTCGCCGACTCTATCTGGCGCGTTGGCCTCATGGGCTACAACGCCACGCCCGCCAACGTTTTCCGCCTCCTCTCCGGCTTGGAGGACGCGCTGCTGGCGCAGGGATTCGAACTCCCTGCGGGCGCGAGTCTCGCAGCCGCTCAGAAATCATTGCGCCACGCCGATTGACGGCGGGGCTTGCGCGATTCACACTAGCAGGGGCTTGCGCTTGCGTTGTATGCTAGGGAGCAAGCCATCTTGAGCGCGCGCCCCGCGCGCCGGCAAGGAGGACAACGTGGTCGCCACCAAGAAGTACAGCATCATCGACACCGAGACCGGCGCCCTCGACCG